>NZ_CM004509.1:1450821-2176231 GCF_001693435.1 Gilliamella sp. wkB7 | reverse complement strand
ACATTTCTGTTTTTCCTTTAATTATTGGATGTAATATAAAAACGTATTCTGATGAAGAAATATTAAAAAGTATGGAAAAATTTTTACCAATATGGCGAAAGTCATTACAAATAAAAGAACCCGAAATACCAAAAGTCAATATTGGCATTCAATCACTGAAAAAAATCATATCTTACCGAGCATTACCGATAATAGATATTCTTTTATGGTGTAGACTTAACTCATATACTATCAGTGACACTTTGTTATCATTTTTAGTTTTTAAAGATGAATTCAAAGATAGTTATGTAATTAAAGACACTATAAAACCATTCGCAGAGAATCTCTTTACGGTTGAATATTTACGATTATATAAATTATTTGTTGAAAAAAACGAGCATTTAAAAAATATTACAACATCTGTTCTACTAGATATATAATTATTAGTAGAGAATTTTGTATCTTGTAAAATTCTCAGAAAAACAAAATAACTGTTTTTCCATACAGTATCTCTTGTCTTTTTGATACAGTTACCCCGTTTTAATCACTTTTATAACGAGGTAACAAATGACAAATACAATCCTATCTAAAAAAGAAGTTAAAAATTTACTTCACTTCAAATCTGACACTAGTCTTTATACGCTAGAACTGAAAGACAAAACCTTCCCACAAAAGATAAGAATTGGCTTGCGTCGCGTTGGGTATCGTGCTGATGAAATTTACTCTTGGCTAGAATCTCGCAGAGTAGAACGCCGTGATGTGGCTTAATGGTGATAAAGCAAAACCCTTTATATCGCGAAATGATAAAGGGCTAACACTGGAATAATGACGCTTCCAATGATAGCCAATATCGCGTTAAGTGTCTAGCTAAAACACCAAATTAACTAATTGATTTTAAAGCAAATCTCAAAATTGAGCCACGTTATCTTATTACCTAAATTTAAATTAAAGGGTAATTTTCTGACACGTTAAGAGAGAAGGAATATGACAGATTTAATTATTAAAAATAACGATATTGAATTGACGCAATCCAAAGAACCAAGAATTGACAGCCGTTTAGTAGCTAAAGAAATGGGAATTACTCATAAAAGTTTAATGAATTTGATCCGTTCGAATAAGAATGATTTAAAAGAATTTGGCTCACTGCCTTTTCAAAAGGCATCGAGAAAAAGAGGCGTTGGAGCTGTGACAATTACTTATGCGCTACTCAATGAGAATCAATTCGATTTAATTAGTCGAATTGCAAGAGGTAAAAATCATAAACAAATTATTGATTTTAAAGTGCGAGTAACCAAAGCCTTCGCTAATAGCCGAGAACGCGAAAAAGTAAAACGCGAATACTTACCTTTCTATCATCAGAGCCGTTACGCTTTATCAATGATGCAAGGTGTCAAAAAGTACCATTATATTAATCTCGCCAAAGCTGAAAACAGATTTACAGGGTTATACTCAGGAGAGAGGCAAATAGCTAATGAACAGCAATTAGGGGCGCTAATCATCTTACAACAAATCGAATCAGCGGTATTTAATGAGATAGACTCACCCACAGAAGCGATAAGGGAAGTTAAACGAAGAATAAGCGCGTTGTCTGATTTAATTACCTCTAATAAAACGATTAATAATTTAAGGACACGTTAGAGGGTTTGATCATGACTAATTTTATAAATCTAGCACCAGTAAAAGAAACAACAATTAAAGGTGATGTTTTTTTAATCTTTGATTCATTAGAATTCAGGAATCAAAGTGCAAATAATGAACAAATTACCGAATGGACGACTAATCAAGCTATCACAAAGCTACTAATCGGCAAAGAGGCTTAAAAATGACTACAAGCTTATATAACAATTTAGCTATACATCTGTATACCCAGCCCTTAAATAATCGCCCTGTGAATCTCTGCGATGTAATTTTTCGACACGTTAGAGAAGATTTTATTGATATCACTACACGCGCGCATATGTGTCGGGAAACTCATTACATAGGGTTGAATTTAAAATGTTGGTTTTGTCAGTCCATAAAAAGAAAAACAAGAAAACAAATACCACTTTTTGGTGGTATTAAAATAGTAAATTATTCCACTAATCTCATTTTACAAGCAATTTTAACCCAGCCAGAAAAAGATTCATTATCTTTCTTTGCTTGTTGGTTAATTTGCTCTAATAGATCATCTTCAAAACGAATATGCTTCATAGTGCTGTTTGAACGGTCGAAATCTTTTTTTTCTTTTTTCTCTTGCATTGGTAATTACCAGTGTGATAGATTAGATTATAGTGGTAGTTACCATTATATACGTAATTATCTTAAAAAAGCAATCCCTCAAAGTACTGATCCTACTTTGAGGGATCTAACCACAATAACATTAATCGAGGTAATGATTATGGCTAGTAGTAATGATACCGTATGTTCTAAAAATGGACAATATGACCTACCTAACCTTTTATCTGTCTTGAATTTATATCGGGCTGATATCCAACCACAAAACTTATTACACGCAAAAGCACACTTAGAGGAACTCAGACAATCAATTCTATGGGGAATCGGTGCTATTGGTAATTTGTTATTTTGGGCTTCTGAATGTGAAGAATATGAGGAACAACAATTTAAAGACGATACACGCGACATTGGTTACTTGTTAGCACAATTAAAAAACGTTGCTTGCTTTGCTTCCAATCAAATTAATTTACTTGACGATAAACTTAATCATAAGGAAGTTAACAATAATGAATAATAACCAAAAAATAACCGCAATTCACCATATCATCGTTGATTCAGTTATGGCAATAGTAGCAAGTTTGTTTTTAATTGAGCAGATTAACAAAAATGATAGTCAAGTATTTATTCATGAGGGTACTAAAATTGATATTAATAAAGATTTAATTGTACTAGGGTTAAAAATCAACCTTAAGCAATACCTGATTGAGAATTTCGGCGAAAGCGAGGGATTAAATCGCACTTATGGCGCGTTAAAAGACATGTACACAGAAAACGCAGATAAACCTATTTCATTAACTCCGTTCGGGCAAAAATTGCTTTCAACATTGTTTATTGGTTTAGTCGAAGATATCAAAGCTGAATCTAACGCGACAATTCACTAAGGTGGCGGTAATGAAAATAAACGAAATTACAGCCGAAGCGGTGGGTAAATGGCAATCAATCTTTAGTTCATTAGGCATTGAGGTGGGTAATGGAAAGCATTGTCCTTGCCCTGTCTGCGGTGGTAAAGATAGATTTAGGTTTGATAATAAAAATGGGCGCGGTACTTATATCTGCAATCAATGCGGTAGCGGTGACGGCTTAGAACTTATCAAAAACTATTATCATTGTGATTCTAAAAAAGCTAGTAGTAAGGTAGCTGAATGCTTAAATTTAAATAATCATAAAGCCACAAGCTCGGATTTGAAATCCGACCTACAGAGTAAGACCATATTTAAAAAGGTTGAATATTTACTATCTAAAGCAATATTAGGGCAGTCGGATTACCTCACTGAAAAAGGGTTAACGTTCGATTTAACCTTGCTAGATGATGGGCGTATCTTTGTACCTTTGATTAATATCAACAGTGAATATACAGGCGGTCAATTTATCGAGCCAAACGGAAATAAGCGCTTAATGAGAGGCTCAAATAAGAAAGGTGCTTTTATATGGGTTAGCCCAAATTTGGGCAAGCCTGACGAGGTAAAAAAAGAATTACTCACAGCTACCGAGATTATTATTTGCGAGGGATTAGCCACAGGTATATCGATAGCGGAATTCCGCCATCGGTCAATGGTGATATCTGCTATTGATGCAGGCAACCTTATTCATGTGGCTAACGCTATTCGTGAGGTTAATACTACCGTAAATATTATTATTGCGGGTGATAATGATATAGGTAATCATAAAAACACAGGTAAAGAAAAAGCGATAGAAGCGGCTAAAGCGGTAAATGGTTATTACACAATCCCTGACACTGATTATAAATGTGATTGGGATGATTATAGACAACAATTCGGACTTCAGAAAACTTCAGCTTTATTCGATAAAAACTTATCAAAAATTAACGTTCAAACCTTAACAAATACGAACAACCAAAACTTGAAAAAACTTGAAACCCAAAACATGAATTTATCGCAAATGGCATCAAATCAGCGCGCCGAACTGCTTAATCAATATTATGATAATAACCTTGCTATTAATCTTACTACCGATGAAATTTATTACTATCAAGCTAATGCATGGCAACCCATTAGCGATAAAGTTTTGATGCGAACATTAGCCGATTTATTTAATCAATCAGGTGAGCCATTTAACCCTATGCGCATAAGTTCTGCGGTTGAAACCCTCAGACTATCTTTACCTGCAATGGGAAGCTCTCAAAAGGATTTAATTTGTTTTAAAAATGGTGTTTATGAGCTGAAGACACAAACTTTCAGACCACACAATAAGCAAGATTGGTTATTGGTAAGTAATGATATTGATTATTACCCTGCCAAAGAAAATGAATCTTTCGAAACTCACGCACCGAACTTTGCTAAATGGCTAAAAAGAGCATCAGGCAATCAAGATAAGGCTAAAAATATCTTAGCTGCGCTATATATGATATTGGCTAATCGTCATGACTGGCAATTATTCTTAGAGGTTACAGGCGCAGGCGGTAGCGGTAAAAGTGTTTTTGCTGAAATTTCGACGATGTTATCAGGTAAAAACAATACTGTAATAGGCACTATGGACGCATTAGAAAAGGCAAGGGACAGAGCCTTAATCGTGGGTTACTCATTAGTCATATTACCAGACCAACCGCGATATATGGGCAGTGGTGCAGGATTAAAAGCGATTACTGGCGGTGATGAAGTCGCAATTGACCCTAAACACAAGCAGCCCTATTCCTGTAAGATTCCAGCAGTAGTGTTAGTAATCAACAACGAAGCCATGCGATTTAATGAGCGCAACGGGGGCATATCAAGGCGAAGAGTAATATTTCACTTTGGCGAGGTTATACCTGAAACAGAGCGAGATTTAAACTTGGTTAGCAAAATAGAGCAAGAGCTGCCCTCAATTGTGAGGTTGCTACTTAATGAGTTCACTAACCCTAATGATGCTAAAGAACGATTACATAAACAGCAACAATCAGAAGAAGCAAAGGCTATTAAAAGAGAATCTGACCATTTAGTCGATTTCTGTAGCTATTTTGACGCGTTAGACTGCCCTAATGGTATGTCAGTAGGTAATCTAGGAATTGTTCCATTCAATCCAAGAAAGTATGTTTACCATGCTTATATCGAATACATTCGTAACACAGGGCTAAATAATCCCTTATCCTTAACTCAGTTCGGCACATCTTTAAGTTACGCATTAAACGAGAACGGCAAGCAATACATGAAGAAGCGCTATACAGCAGGAATTAAAACCAACTTAGAGCTTAATTCAAACGCCGATAAAGACTGGTTACCTAAAGCAGAAGATCCTACCTAAAGCTAATTGTTTTTTAATGTTTAAACCGCCTTGATTGGCGGTTTTTTTGTATTATACAAAATAGATACTTAAGGAAATAAACAAATATATTAAAGCTAAGGCTAAAATTACTTTGAAGTTAAGTGATAACTTTCGGTAAGTAAATCGAATATTTCTTTATCTGATAAATGTCCAGAAAGAATAATGCTGATCCAATGCTCTTTATTCATATGATATGCTGGCAAAATACCTTCTTTTTTCCTTAAAGAACCTATATGTTCAGGTCTTGCTTTAATATCCAGAACATCAATCTCTTTATCATCTTTTAGACCAAGTTTTGAGCCAGATACATTCATAACAATAGCATACCATTTATCGCCATCCTGATGATGGCGCAATACTGCATAGTTAGGTAAATTTTCCCAAAGATAGTTAGGTTCTGAATGAAAATGTTTTTTGGCATAGTTAAATAATGTTTCTCTATTCATTATAATCTCCTAAAGATGTTGGATATAGAAAATACAAATTAACTGCATGTGGGTTTACTTACATAAGTATAACATTATAGTTGACTTGGAATAATCAAAATCATAAAAAATAAACAGTCCATTATTTAGCTAATCTAGTAATAAATTTTTACATCACTGAATTATGTATAGTAAAAATGTAGAGTTATGTAGGGTTAAAATGTAGTTATACATAGCGCGAACCCTTATACAATAAGGCTTACAAGAAATCATGTATAGTATGCATAGATTTTTATAAAATTTTATTTTAATGGGGGTGAGTTAATTTCTTTAACAATCAAATTTGGGTACCGCCTCTTCAGACAGATTTTTACATCCGCGAAAAATCAACTTTAAATCAAAAATAAGTGAGTACTAAAAATACACAATTTGAGGGGCACTTTTCTTTTTAGGTATACGTTTAGGTATACAATTCAGTTTATTGAAATAAAACACCCTGTATTGACAAGTGTTTTTATGGCTCAGTTAAGATTCCGCCAGCCCATTAAGGCATGTAATTCATTGAAAAATAAATAATTGCCGGCTTTTTGTTTCCAACCCTATCCAAACTAATCCGAGGGAGTCCAACTCAAATTGGTACATTTTTAGGTACACAATTCTATTTTACACTATTCCGTGTACCAATTTTCTTATGACCTATAGGAAGTGTACTAATGGGAAGAGTAACCAAGCCCCTAAGCAATACCGAGATCCAAAAGAAACGCGACATTGGTAAAGAAATCACCCTGCATGATGGTGACGGATTATTTCTCTTGATCAAACTGTAGGGTAAAAAATTATGGCATTTTCGCTATCAACGTCCAAATACCAAATTACACACCAATATCAGCCTTGACATTTATCCTTATCTGAGTTTAGACGATGCCAGAAATTACGTGACGAATACCTGTCCTTATTAGTCAAAGGGATCAATCCACAAGCCAAAGTCGCGCAGCAAGAAGAGCAAGCTAAAATTGCCGAAGAGAGCCGTTTTATCAATGTCGCCAAAAAATGGTTTGAGTTTAAGCAAAAGAGCATTACCGCCTATTATGCAAAAGATATCTGGCGCGCGCTCGAAACCATTCGGCGATTAAGCCAGCGTATTAATGAGATTATGATCTATCCATCAATACTGATTTGCTAGAAGAGAATCCTGCCTCTACCATTAGTCTGGCGTTTGAAAAGCTGAAAAAGTAAAACTTACCCACGGTAAGGCCAGAAATATTGCTGCAACTGATGCGCGTGATATCAGCATGTCTAACTTACAAGTCACCACACGCGCTTTACAGCTTTGGCAACTGCTCACCTTAGTCAGATCGTCGGAAGCGGCAGGAACAAAATGGGTTGAAATCGATTTTGAAAACAAACTATGGCACATCCCTGCCGAACGCATGAAAGTCAAAAAAGCCCACACCGTACCGATATCCAATGAAGCGTTAGGTTTATTAGCACAATTAAAATCACTCAGTAGCGGTAGCCAATATGTGTTCCCTAGCCGTATCAATCGCGACGAACCTCTCAATCCGCAAACCGCCAATGCCGCGTTAAAGCGTATCAGTTATGGCGGTCAACTGATGGCGCATGGCTTGCTCGATCGCAAGTACCGCCATGAACGAAGCAGAATTTAATCCCAATGTGATTGAAACCGCCCTAGCGCATAACGACAAAAACGAATTCAAGTGTGCCTATAATCGTTCTACTTACCTTGAACAGCGCAAGGAATTAATGGCTTGGTGGAAAAAACGAGTTTATGAAAAAGCGTGATAAGATGGTAGTCATGCTACTCAAGCTGAACAGCTAAGCACGATAACTATTTAGTTGCACAGTGGCAAGCCCAAGATTGATCGATTAACACCATTAAAAACCGCATGGCACACCTACGTTGGTGGGCGGAAAAAGTCGGAAAAATAGCGTGATCCCCAAAGATAATATTCAACTTGGCATCGAGCATCGGCAATATGTAACGCAAGAAAATAAAGTGACACACCTTGACGGGCAGACTCTGACACAAATTAGCGATCCTTATGTGCAAATGAGTTTACGCTTACAACAAACATTCGGCTTACGGCACGCTTATGCACAGATAAGATATGAAGCGCTAACTGGCTGACAGTCACCGAAAGCAGTGGGGTAAGCAGTAAAGAACTCACACCAGAGCAGCAAATCAAAGATCAATGGGCTCGGCAAGTAATCGGGAACTTGGGCATGAGCGGATTGAGGTGGTTAGGATTTATTTGGCGGTGTGAACAAAAGATAAGCTACCATTTCTAATAAAATGTGACATAGGTATACTTTTACGCAAAAGTAGGTAAAATTATATTTACAAAAAATTTAATAAAATTTATCTTATTTAAATAAAATTGATTATATTTCATTAGGCCAATCATATCCCATTAAATTGGATTTAATTGAAGTCTAGTAGCATATAAATCTGATTATTATAAGGAATAAGTTATGTGGTCAGATATCGAGTCAAATGATGATTACTTAAATTTCGGTGAAGTTTCAAGTATTGTAACCAACATATTAAATTCACCATCAATGCTTCCTGTCTCTATTGGTATTTTTGGTAATTGGGGTGCTGGTAAGTCAACCTTATTAAGGTTAATTGAAAAAGAAGTAACAGTCAATAATACTGACAAGAAAAAACTAGTGATTAATTTTGATGCATGGTTGTATCAAGGATATGACGATGCAAGGGCTGCATTACTAGAAACGATAGCTACTAAATTACACGAAGCTGCAAAAGGTAATGAAAGGTTAATAGATAAAACATTAAATCTTTTAAAGAGAGTCGATGCAGTTAGAAGTTTAGGCTTGCTTGTTGAGGGTGGATTACTTGCTGCAGGAATCCCTACTTTTGGATTGGTATCCAAATCTTTAAATGTAGTCAATAATGTATTTGATGGAATACAGAATGAGAATGAATATAAAGCGATGACTGAGGTTGGTACCGACCTCGTAAAAACAGGAAAGTCATTACTCAAACCAGAAAAGAAGCACACTCCGCCACAACAAATTAATGCTTTTAGGAAAGAATATAGTGCAATACTACAAGAATTGAATATTACATTAATAGTAAATATTGATAACTTAGATAGATGTCTACCTGTTAATGCGATTCATACATTAGAATCTATCAGGTTATTTCTTTTTTTACCTAATACTGCTTTTATTATTGCCGCTGATGAAGGAATGATCAGAGCGGCGGTAGCTGAGCATTTTAAAGGGGCATCTGAAAGACATCATGTTGATTATCTTGATAAACTGATTCAAGTTCCAATCAGAGTACCAACTGTTGGTTTATTAGAAATCCGTTCCTACTTATTTATGTTATATGCTCAAGAATATAATTTGAATGAAAATAAATTAGAACTTCTACGAAAGACCCTAGAAAAAAACTTACAAGAGTCTTGGCGTTCTAAAGCTATTTCAAAAGAAGACGTGTTAGAGTTGTTAGAACAAAATTTGAACTCTGATATAGCTAGATCTTATGATCTAGTTGATAGAATATCTCCACTTCTTGTTAATTCACCAATCATTCATGGTAATCCTCGTATTGTAAAACGTTTATTAAACGTGGTAAAAATGCGAGTTCAAATTGCTAAACGTAGAGGTATTCCGCTAGATGAAAATATTATCACTAAGTTAGTTATTTTTGAAAGATGCGTAAATGAAGATGCAACTAATGATTTATATAATTTGATCAATTCAGTCGAAAAATCTAAACTGGTTTTTCAATCTTTAGAAGTTACTAATAAAAAAGAATTTCATCCAGATACTCCTCAATCATGGAGTAAAGATGAATCAACTAAAGACTTTATCGAAAGTTGGTCTAAGTTAGAACCTTCTTTATATGACAAAGATTTGACTGCAGCAACTTACCTTTCAAGAGAGACGATTTTAACATCTATATATAATAATAATTTATCACCTAAAGCTCGTGAAGCCTTAGATATATTATTAAGTACAGATAAAACTAGTTCTCTAGCGGCTAAAAAAGCCTTAGATACTCTATCATTTGATGAGCATGTTCCAATAATGGAGGCTCTTGTTAATTCATTAAGAAAAATCACAGAGTGGAATAAACGCCCACGAGGTTATGCTGGAGCATGCTTGTTAGCAGAAAGATCATCAAGTGCAGCTAATATATTATGTCGTTTTATTGATGGTTTAGTTGAAAAAGCTAAATGGATGGAAACAGACCTAAAAAATCGAGAATGGTATAAGGGGATATAAATGGGGACATCGCAATCGAGTAAAGGGCCTAAAAATGGAGCACCATTAGTCCCTCCATGGGCCGATAATACAAATCCTATGACAGGTGGTGAAGGAGCACAATTAAAAGACTTTAGAACGTCAATGGGAAAATATGTAAAAAATAGAGATAGAAATAACTTAAGAAAAGCTTTAGGGCAATATTCAAAGAAAGCTACAGGTGGGGGACAAACTGCTAGTAAGAGAATGAGTTCAGTTATTCAAGCTGGTGGTAATCTGTTTGGTTTATTGGATAGTGGAACTATAACTAGTGAGGGGGAAGTTTTCACACTATCCGACTTTATAGGGCGTACTTGCGAAGAAGTCATAGCGAGAATATCTCATTTTCTCGCTGGAAATGATGGTGATTCCGAAAAAATTAATAGTGCAATAAACCAAGCTCTTTCAGAAGCTTTTGAAGGTAGTGATAATTTTAAAGCTGATATAATTACAGATGATCTTATAATTGCCACTATGATTAATTATTTATCTGAAAGTATATTTTTACAAATCACAGGTGATACAGGTCAAAGCTGGAATAATGCTGATACAACTAAACAATTACAGGATGCAGAAACCGATTTAAGGGAAGTGATTAACGTTATTGTAGATAACTACATGAGGCCTAAAATAGACAAAAAAGATTATCATTTCTCTGTAAAAGAAATCAATAAAATCCAAAAAGAAGTTATTGTTGATATTTGGAATGAATGGGAGAATTATCTATAATGAAAATGTATATAAACCACGATTATAAACAATTACCCCTATCATCTGATGATGTAATTCCTGTTCAAATTTATAACCGAGATGCTGTTATAAAAAAAGATGGAGTAGTTCCACGTAGCGATGTGGCAACTATAGGTAGTCCTATCATTAATAAAATACAGAGATTAGGTGTTCCTCTATCTGAAGAAGTAATGGATTTTTTGACTATCGCTCTATCTGTTATTGCTGCAGATACATTTATTGATAGAGGCTCAACTTGTGATGGCTGGACAAGGAATATTGAACTATACATCCCTGTGAATAACCATGTTCAGTGGAATTCAATAAAACCAATCTTAACTAAAGCGCTACACTTTTTAAGTGGAGATATATGGTATTTGAATTTCTCTACAGGCGGTTATCTTCCTCCTAAGCCCTTTGGTAATAGTCGTCATACATTAGTAAACTTAAATGGCTTAGATTCTGTGTCTCTCTTTTCCGGAGGATTAGATAGTGCTATTGGCGTTATTGATCTTTTAGAGGAAAAATATAAGCCATTACTTGTCAGCTATTCTTATAAAGGGGATAAAAAGAAACAAAATTCTATTGCCCATCATCTTAAAGGAAGGCTCTCTCACTTTGCCGCGTTTGCTAATCCTCGTTCTAGTGGTAGAAAAACTGATATAAGTATGAGAACGAGAAGTATAATTTTTTTAGCATTAGCAGTGATTGGGTGTGACGCAGTCAAAAAAACTAATAATCTTCAAAATATCAATTTGTTTGTTCCTGAGAATGGTTTTATTTCATTAAATGCGCCTTTAACAAACAGAAGAATTGGTTCGTTAAGTACAAGAACAACTCATCCATATTTTATAGGATTAATTCAAAATATTTTAGATCAAATTGGTTTTAATATTTCAATTAAAAACCCTTATCAATTCAAAACAAAAGGAGAGATGGTTCTTTCATGTCGTAACTTAACATTATTAAAGAAAATTGTTGATGACACAGTATCCTGTAGTCATTGGAAAAGAAAAAATCAACAATGTGGCTATTGTGTTCCTTGTTTAATAAGGCAAGCTTCGCTAAATACAGGGCATATCACAGAATCTGTTCTTTATAATTATGGTGAAAATGATACATTGGCAAAATTTGTAAAGAATAACCAAAATGGTAGGGATGATTTATTTTCACTGATTAGAGCTATAAAACAATTGGATAATGTTAATGTAAAAAATTGGGTTAGTAAGAGCGGGCCTCTTGAACATCAATTATTACCTCAATATGAAGATATTTTTAAAAGAGGCCTAAAAGAAGTGGAAGAATTATTAAAAAGAGAGAATTGTTTTGCTTATTGATATGCATTGCCACTTAGATCTATACTCTGATCCTAAAAATATAGTTGAATCTTGTAAACAAAAAGGGCTTTATGCCCTTTCTGTTACAACAACTCCGAAAGCTTGGCTAGGAACTCAACGATTAGCATTAGGTTACCCAAAGATAAAAACTGCTCTTGGATTACATCCAGAACTTGCTCATTTAAGGATTAATGAGCTTGATATTTTTGATATGCTTTTCCCCCAATCTAAGTATATTGGAGAGATTGGTTTAGATGGAAGCAATGAATATAAATCGTTTTATAAAGAACAATTAAAAGTTTTTCACCACATATTATCAAGAGTTAATCGTGATGGTGGAAGACTGATGTCCATTCACTCGCGAAAAGCTGTATTAGAAATTTTATCTGAGCTAAAAAGAATAGATGGAATTCCAATTTTACATTGGTTTTCTGGAAGTAAAAATGAGCTACAACAGGCAATTCAGCAAGGCTGTTGGTTTTCTGTTGGACCCGCTATGATTAAAGGACAAAATGGCAGAGAAGTAATTTCAATAATACCACGAGATAAAATTCTCACAGAAACCGATGGCCCATTTGGAACATATAACAAAAAGAGCCTTATGCCTTGGGATGTAAATAAGTTATACCCTTTTTTATCAGGGTTATGGAATATCAGTATTTTAGAGGTTGAAAAAATAATCGAAATGAATTTTAGAAAAATAATATCATTATTATGATTTCTTAACTAAAATACCAAGTATTAATTGGGCATTCTAGATGGTTCATTTAAATAAACGTTATTTAATGAAAAAATTAGGAAACCTGAAAAATCATTTAACATTAAAATAAAAATTTTTATTTAACAAGTAATCGATTTTGAATAAAAAAAACACTACTCAATTGTAGCGTGAATCTTGTACCATAAGTTGCCAATTTCATTAATTTTTGAAAAACAATTTCCAGAAAAATTAAGATCTTTCATATAAGTGATGCAACATTAATTGGGTTATTACTTTATTCTGGCTTCTTCTTGTTCAATTATTTTAAGTATTTTCTTTATATCAAGTAATGGACTACCAGTTGTAAAACTAATTACAACTACGTTTTTTCTTTGATAAATTTAAGTGAATATGATCAGGACCATAATTAATATTATGGTAATTAGCCGAATCTATACGAGCAACCTCCTTACCGGCTAAATTAATAATCATATAGGCATAATTAGTTAATGAATCAAGGCGAAATATTACATTTATACCTGAAGATCTAATTAATGTAATTGTATTATTATTAATATTTTCAATATAACAATTTAATTCTTTAGGTAACCATTCTACAATAAGAGCAATATGTTCTTTAATATCTAATGGTAAGGATTTAAAAGGTAATTTTTGTTTAGAAATAGTCGCTAAATATTCAATGAAACTATCTTCATTTTGAGCCGTTTTCAGATGAAGATTGCAAAGATTAAATCCAATCATAAAGCTTTTTTCTACATTAATTGTTGATGTTACAGTGTAATAATCTTTATCACCGCAAAGTAAACATCCAGTAGAGTTAATGAATATTGAACTTGCAACTGTCGTTGATTCCACTCTTACTTTTGATAACTCATTAAATATACTCATTTCGTTTTTCCAACGAGTTTTAAATTTCTTAATTCTATCTTCAAAGCCATTCAACTTTATCTTTTCATGTAATTCAAGATATGAAACCATTGGGAGGATTAAGCCTTTTAGTTGTAAAAAATGAAATAATTTTGCAACTTTCATTAAATCAGATTCTTTTATAAAATAATTTCTTCCAACAGAAAATCTATCATCATGAAAATAGTAAGCTGAAAAATAAAAAAATTATTTTATCCATAAACATGAGCAAAATCAGCATCTTTCATCGTAGTAAAAAAGTGATCAATACTTTCTATTTTTATTGCTTGGAAAGGCTTTGAATCATCTATGAAATTACACAAAAATGACTTTACGCAGATATCTGTTCTTTTGCCACTATGAGTTTTCTTTAGTGAATAATTAATTCTTTTAGTTTCATTATCATCACCTTATACAAAATAAATATTCAGCATAACGGCATGTCATTATTTTTTATGATGCCGATATGAAGGATAATTTTATATATTAAAAGTTAATTTTTCTTAGATAGTTTACTTTTGCGAGAGTGACGATTTAACACTTATATATTAACGGAATTAATTATTTTGCCACTAGTTTTGAGGAGATAATTTAAGAGCAACCTTTTTTCTTAAAGCATATTTGTCAGTAATTTTCTGTAATGTGAAAATAGATATTTTAGTTGGTGACAGACCTAGTGTAAATAAAATTCCCCATTGGCCCCCAAATTGGACTACGAAAAAAATTAAAATATTTTATATCAATTAATAAATTAGTTATTAAATAATTCAACTCCCGCCAGCCCAATTAACTATTCAGTAACATTCTTTTAAATCCTTTAAAACACATCAAAACAAATAACTATTAGATATTAAACATGATTTATTTTTCATTAATCACCAATAGTGATACATTTATAACTAAAATTTTTAGATATATACTTAGAAATATAAATACAATATACATAAAAACTGTATACCTAAAGTGCGAATAATCATGAGCAGAAGTTTCAATCAGTTTATAGTATGCATAACTTCGCTATTTATGTGAAAGAGCTTTAAAATTTAGTTAAAACTTGTCCAGTAAATATTTATCTTTTGAATTATCAAATGAGTTAGACCTTGATCTATGTTTTTCAGATCTCGCTAATCCATAGGCTGATGTGTACTCTCTGTGCCCTACCAAAATTTTTTAGCATGAGTCTTGATTAATTTAATGGATTAACAAAAATCACTGATAATCGGAAATAGTTACAAATTTCTTTAATAGATTTTGAGATTATTCATAGATTTGATTATACTTAATATCGGTTATCTAAAGTGCTTAAAGATTTATTAGGTTATTTGTAGGAATAGAAATGGACGATGATTATTTAAAATTTGCCTCTTATTGGCGGAATTCATTAGCAGATGCTGAATCAGGAAAAGGTGCACTTGAAGATCAAAATATTAAAAATTTTAGTATATGGAATGATGTTTCATCGGGTCGCCTTGATAATACCACTACGGAGTATTTTTTTAAAGATGAACAACGTGATACCAATACCGTAGATGTTGTTTTACGTCCTACCGTTTTTAATCGCTTAATAAAACATGGTAAAGATCGTATTGCAGGTAGTCCATACTGTGTTACGCCATTAGTAATAATTGCAAAAATAAATCGTGAGGGATTTTTATTTCCAATTTCAGCTACAATCCCTAGAGATCTGCTTGAACCTCTCGCCTATGGCTCCTTTTCTATTGGAGAAATATCAGAATATGATAAATACAAAACTAAAAACGCTAATATCTCATCATCTATGTATTATGACGAGTCCCACCTAGAAAAAAATGAAACTAAAGAAGAAAAACAAAAAAGATATGAAGAATATCAACGACAGTGGAAATTGTATTTAGAAGATTCAGTGAATCTATTAAATAGCATTGCTGACTCATGGATCAACACGCAAAAAGATTACGAACTTGCAGAATATGCATATATCATAAAAAAAACAAAGTTTATTGGTGCAAGTAAACATATCCTTGCTCTTTACGATCATCTATTGGTCAATAAAACAGAAGTTCCATTATTCAAGCGTTTTGCTAACTTAACCGAAAGTGATATAGAACCGTTAATTGCAACTAAAGATACATTTAATGAAAGATTAGGTCATTCAGGAGATCAATTCCCTTTAGCGTTAGCTCAGCGAGATGCATTAAGTCATTTTCTCAGAACAAATAATGGCGATATTTTAGCGGTAAATGGTCCACCTGGAACCGGAAAAACGACTTTAATTTTATCTATTATTGCAACGCTATGGGCTAAAGCTGCGCTAGCTGAAGAAATAAATCCACCTATTGTGCTTGCTACCTCTACTAATAACCAAGCCGTTACCAACATCATTGAAGCATTTGGAAAAGATTTTTCCAAAGGGACAGATCCAAAAATGTCAGGTCGCTGGTTACCTGATATAAATAGTTTTGGTGCTTATTTCCCTTCAAATACTAAGAAAGATGAAGATCTAAATAAATATCATACCCAAAAATTTTTTAGTGACGTAGAATCGAAAGAGTATATTAAAAAAGCTCTATCTTCTTATTTAGATAAAGCAAAAATAGCTTTCCCCAATGACGATTGTTCATCTCCTAAAAAAATCACGTCGTTACTACATAAAAAGCTTGTTGAACAGTCACACAGATTAATTGACATAAAACAAACTTGGGATAACTTACTTAAAATTCGTGAAAAAAGTAAGTTAGTATCTGATGATGATATCGATATTCATCTTAATGATCTTAACCTAAAACTGTCTAATGCAACATCGGAAATAGATAAATTAAGCTTTGCCTTAAATGAATGGGAAAAGTATTTAGCCAATGAATCTCTGTTTATTTCATTATTTTCATGGCTTCCTGCAGTTCGCAAAAAACGTTATTACCAAATTAAACTTCTCCTTGCGGAAAAATTAAAGGGTTTTGATATTGAAAAAGAATCAATCAATATTGATAATATTAGCCATTTAATCAATGAATTACTAAATAAAGAGAAATTAAAACAGAAAGATTATAAACAACAAATTAATAACGTAAATCAAATTATCCAACAAGAACAAGAGATTTTAACAAAATGGCTAAACATTGCTTCTGAACTTGGTTATAAAAATGATAAAGAACCCAATTTATCACAAATTGATGATCTAGCGGATACACAAATTAGATTTGACATTTTTCTATTAACCACTCACTACTGGGAAGGACGTTGGTTGATGACTATAGATGAAATTGCTAATCTTGATGAAGAGAAAAAGAAAACAGGAATTAAAGCAGTAGAACCGCGTTGGCATCGTAGAATGATGTTAACACCATGTGTCGTTATGACCTGTTATATGCTTCCTTCACATATGTGTATATCAAAACATAATGGATCAAAATTCGAGGATAACTATGCTTATAACTTTGCTGATTTACTTATCATCGATGAGGCAGGACAAGTACTGCCTGAAGTTGCTGCCGCTTCTTTTGCGTTAGCCAAAAAAGCACTCGTTATTGGAGATACTGCGCAAATTCCTCCAATATGGAACATCACTTCGTCGATTGACATTGGCAATATGTTAGAAGAAAAAATTTTGACAGGAGATACACAAGAAAAAATCACCGCAGAATATGATCTAATTGCTGAAATGGGAAAATGTTCAGCTTCAGGCAGCGTAATGAAAATTGCACAATTTTCTTCACGTTATCATTATGACACTGATTTAGCCAGAGGTATGTATCTTTACGAACACCGTCGTTGTTATGATAAAATTATAGGGTTTTGTAATGAGCTTAGTTATCAAGGGAAATTACAGCCTAAAAGAGGCTATAGTGATAATAATTTATTTCCATTCATGGGCTATCTCCATATTGATGGAAGAGTCGAGAAAAAAAATACCGGAAGCCGATTCAATCTTTTAGAAGCGGAAACAATTTCGGCCTGGTTAGTTGAAAATCGACAACGTATTGAAGATCATTATGGCAAACCTATCGAGCAAATAGTAGCGATAGTATCACCATTTAGCGCTCAAGTTTCAATCGTCAAAAATATACTGAATAATAAGGGTATTAACACTGGATATAATGACGAATCTATCACTGTCGGTACGGTGCACTCACTTCAAGGAGCCGAAAGAGCAATTATCATATTTTCGCCCGTATATTCAAAACATGAAGATGGTAGTTTTATTGATAATGATCTTAGTATGTTAAATGTTGCTGTTTCACGGGCTAAGGATAGTTTTCTTGTTTTTGGTGATATGGACCTATTTGAAATTCAACCATCGTCATCACCAAGAGGATTACTTGCCAAATACTTATTTGCATATGAAGAAAATGCATTATATTTCGAATATAAACAAAGAAAAGATTTAAATCAACTTAATACCCAAATATATACTCTGAATGGTGTAAAAGAACATGATAAATTTTTAAATGAAACAATAGCGAGTACTGTAAAACATATCACTATTATTTCCCCATGGATTAATATGGAAAAACTTAAACAAACCGGATTCATTGATTCTATGACCAAAGCAATAGCCAAAGGTATCCAAGTAAACGTAATCACTGATGAAAATTTCAATATCCAACACATTAATCCTATGAAACGAGAAAAGAAAAAAGAAAACTTAGATATTGCTATAAAGCTATTAAACGAAAAAGGAATCACTACCAAGTTAGTTCGACGAGTTCATAGTAAAATCGTTATAAGCGATGATAATTTACTGTGTATTGGTTCATTTAATTGGTTTAGTGCATCTCGTGAACCCCAATATGAAAATTACGATACTTCTATGGTTTATTGTGGTGAAAGTCTGAAAGAAGAAGTTAAAGTTATCTTTAACAATCTTAATAAGCGATAATATTACTAACTTTTACAGTATCGTCAAATTAGCTTTTTATGACCTATGTTAATTTGGCGATCATCTTTAATTACTTAAATTTACTATTTTAGCAGTCTCAATAATTCCATATTGATAAGATTATCAACTAGCATACTCTGCTTATTTAATTGTAGTCTTATTCAGTTCGAACAAAATATTGTTCAATATTATTCAGTTTATAACATTAATCATATGTTTTTTTAAAAACATAATTGTTGATGTGATGTTTTTTAATTTTTAAGCATTTAACCTATTAAGTTGAGCTTTTTAATTATTACAAATTATAATTTATTATTTTATAACATAATGAATTAAATTGTTCTTTGTTGTAGTATCATCATTAAAATGAACATAAAATTAAAACTATCTTTGTTCAATATTTGATAAATGTAATGAATATCAGTCTATATGTTATAAGGTGATTAAAATGGGAAATAGGAGAAGGGTAAACATATCTTTAGTAAAAAATAATTATTTCGATGCTCGAGTCTAGACGTAACTGAGCCTTATACTAGTGCTTTTGTAGTTATTTTTCGACGAGATACTAATGAGACATATAAAACACTTGGTATAAATTTATTAGAACAAAATCAATGTGTTATTGAAGATAAAAAATTTATGATGCAACTGAATAAACCTATTGATTGGAAAAGACCTCATCGCTATTGTATAGCAATATTTGCTAAACGAGTAATAATAGAAAACTCTTTCTTGGTTAATATAAACAGGAAAAAGTGATACGCGACAAATTCCTCATGGCATAGCTGTTTCGCGATGTGTACTAATTAAAAAAGCAAATAAACTTTCATTTGAAGAAAAAGTTCAATTATTTACATTAAAAGATTGGGAAAAAAAGCAATATTCTTATGAAGATATTTATCATGGCCTTTACGCCAGAAAATATTTATATAAAAGGCTTTATCATAAAGAAAAATTTAAAAAGTATTATCTGGAATTTGATCAACAATTACAAGCTCTCCTTGATCGTGATTTAGGAAATAAGGAAATGTCTGATATATTTTACTCAGAGCTAATATTTTCAGATTAATAATGAGGTTAATACTCTAAATAAATGTATGTAACAATCAATTAACATAGTTATGATTAAATTATAAACTACTTTTGTTGTAAAAATATTTGTATTTCACTTTTAAATTTAATAAATTAATCAATTTTAAAATTTATTATAACTGGCTTTATAAATATTTATTTTAAAGCCAGTCAAATAAATAAATTAATCAATCAACAATAACTCTACCATTCAATGACTGAACTGGGCGGTTATTGTTATGATGCATAATTGAATGGAATTTTTGAATTTGTTCATCTGAAGCAGTTACTGCTTGTTCTAATACAATCCATCTTACACCTTCACTACACGGTGGTGTTGTTAATGATCCACTAAAGCGGTAATAATCTAATTTTTTAGGAAATAATGTTTTGATATCAACAGTTTTTTCTAAAATTGTTTTATTATCTATTTCTGCTGGCATTTGTTGCCAAGCCTTTGCAATTTCAGGATTTGCTTCACCATTATTAAACATTAAGGCAACGACAGTAAGTTCTCCATCTTTATTTTTGTAAACAAAGTGTGCTTCCATAGGATAACTTTTACCTTTAATAGTATTTTCGCTTGGTGTATGAAAATGAAATTGTTGTAATGTGAAAATTTGATCATCCAATATTAACTGGTTATCTCCAGAAACATTAACCTGTACAGTGTGTCCATTATTAATAATTTCTTGTTTGCTTGGTTTGAAAGAAAACTTTAAGTTTTCATGTTCTGTTTTTAATGCATGATCAATATTGATTGGTGACTGATTTTTACCGTTTTCACATGTCGAATATTCAGGCGATAATTTACCCCAATTTTCTGGTTTTTCTTGTCCTTCATATCCCCAATGTGAAGTATGATCTGCTGCACAAGATAGACTCGTTAACATGAGTGCTGCAATTATTATGTTTCGTTTCATTTTAAATTTACATTAAAATATTAAATAAAAGGGAATTAAATTATACGCCACAAAAAATTACCTTACTACAAACAGTTAACATATTTTTTTCTTTTTTTTACTACTTTTTTGTTATTGCATAATAGTAATTTCAAACCAATAAATTATCAATTTAGTTACTCTGTTTACTTCTATACTTTATGATATTGATAACCAATCAATAATTTGGCGGTTTCATAATGATAGAAATAAGTTTATAAACCAAAACTCAAGGAGAAAAATTCTTCTGGAAACATTAAAAAAATAATGTTATGTAACTAAAGATATGGATAATGATTTTGTAATATAATTTACATTGAGTTTAGAAAAACACACAGAAAAATAAAAAGGGCAAAAGCCCTTTTATAGTTAAAATATAATATTAGAAAGTGTAACGAATACCTGCTAATAAATCAATCGAACTTAATTTTACATTACCTTTTACGTTCATTCCTTGAATATTTGTTTTTATAGAAGTTTTACCTGCATTAACATAACGTGCAGTAAAATCTATATCAATATTTTCATCAATATTATAAGTTGCACCAGCTGCTACGTTCCAAGCGAATCTTGTTTTTGTATCTGACATACCAATTGAACCAGAAGCGTCCAAAGAACCGTTTTTATAATGTGCTGAATATTTCTGATCTAACTTAGTAAAAGCAACACCTAATCCTGCTCCAACAAAAGGAGTAATTGAACGATTAGTTTCAATATCATAATATGCATTTACCATTAAAGTATGCATACGAACTTTGTGACTGTCACTAGTTTTAAGATGATCGTCAGGCCAGACAACATCACTATAGCTGTGACTATATTTCTTATTTGAATTACCACGCATCGTATAAGATAACTCAGTACGTAGAGGAAGGTCAAAATCATACTTGAAGTTATAACCAATATTTAATGCCCCTGCGATTTTACCTTTGTTAAAAGATCCTATTTTAAAAGTGTCAGATCCATAATCATCATAGAATGTATCTTTAATACTGTTTGCTTTTAAAATACTCGCACCTAATTGACCACCTAAATAAAATCCTGTTGTATCAGTTTGAGCAAAAACTGGGAAACAGGCGATAGTTGCCAAAGCAACAAGTGTTTTTTTCATATTTGATTTCCTTTCCTTTTAAATTACTTTTATGTCATTCAATTAACTTAGCAAGTGTAAACCAGCGAATAGCAGAAATCAATAAAAACCATCTATATTTTTTAATTAACTTATTGATATTAAGTAGATAATTATATAATAACTATTTTAAAATGAATTTTGATTCGAAATCAAAAAATGAAATATTTACTAAAGTCAGAGATAACAATTGATGTATTTATACAAATATATTCGAAAGCAAAAATAATAAAAAGGAAGGGATTAGGTGAAAGTTGGCTCCTCCAACAGGACTTGAACCTGTGACATACGGATTAACAGTCCGCCGTTCTACCGACTGAACTATGGAGGAACACTTGGGGTAAGATAGTAACGATCTATAATGATTATGTCAATGTGAAAAACATTAATTAAACTTAATTGCTCAGCTTGTAATCAAATTCGATAATAACATGCTAGAATAGATAAAATTATATAGTTAAGGTAAATAAATAGTTATGAAAAAAAATATTTGTGTTTTTTGTGGTGCCAGTGAAGGTAATCGTCCAGAATATCGCCTAGCTGCAGAACAATTAGGCGTGTTAATTGCAAACCAGAATAGACGATTAATTTATGGTGGTGGAAATAAAGGTTTAATGGGTATTATCGCTAATTCTGTTTTAGATCATGGTGGTGAAGTTATTGGAATTATTCCTGAGCGGCTAGTCAAAGCCGAAACAGCACACCATAACATTACACGGTTAGAAATTGTTGAAAATATGCATCAACGTAAAGCGCGACTTTCTGAATTAGCTGATGGCTTTATCGCTATGCCAGGAGGAACAGGTACTTTAGAAGAAGTCTTTGAAGTTTGGACTGGCATGCAAATTGGTTATCATGAAAAACCAGTTGCATTGTATAATGCAGCCAAATTTTGGCAACCTATGCTTGATTTTTTACAACATGCTGTCGATGAAGGATTTGTTAGAGACAGTTTTTATAAAACTTTAATTGTGTCTGATGAGCCACAATCGATTCTACAAAAAATGGATGATTTTATCCCTAAAGATTTGCAACGTTGGGTAAAAAAATAATTCAAAAATAAAAAATGCCATCAATTGATGGCATTTTGCATTTAAATAAGTGATTTTAATTAGAAGCCATTTCTGCAGTTGATTCTGGCTGTTTTAGAACTGCATAACCAACACCAGCCACAAGAGAACCAATTAAAATAGATAATAAATAACCACCAACAGGTTTAACAACGCCTGGGATAGCTAAAGCGAATAATCCACCATGTGGCGTCATAAGTTGTGAACCAAATGCTAACGCTAAACCACCGCTAATTGCACCACCAATAATACAGCAAGGAATAACACGTAATGGATCACGCGCAGCAAAAGGAATAGCCCCTTCAGAGATAAAGCATAAACCTAATACTAATGAAGCCTTACCGCTTTCTTGTTCAGCTTTAGCAAATTTTTTACGAGCAATTAATGTAGCAATACCCATAGCCAAAGGAGGAACCATTCCGCCAGCCATAACCGCTGCCATTGGTGCGTATACTTGGGCCGAAATTAAGCCTGTACCAAATGCATAAGCAACTTTATTGATTGGTCCACCCATATCAGTGCACATCATACCACCTAAAACTGCACCTAACAGAACTGCATTGGCAGTTCCCATTGATTTCAACCACACAGTTAAAGCGCCCATTAGCCATGCGATCGGCGTACCAACAATAAACTGCATAACTAAGCCTGTAGCTAATGTAGCAAGTAATGGCACAATAAGAATTGGTTTTAATGCTTCAAGTGTTTTCGGTAATGGTAAATACTTAGTAATTAACATTGCTAAATAACCAGCAAAATAACCAATGACAATACCTCCTAAGAATCCAGCACCAGTAGAAACAGCAAGTAAACCACCTACAAGCCCTGGAGCTAAACCTGGTCTATCAGCAATAGAATAAGCAATATAACCAGCAAGTAAAGGTACCATGAGTGAGAATGCAAGCCCACCAATTTGTGCTAAATGAGATTCACCTACCAGTTTTTGTACGCCATCAACCATTTCAAATGAACCAAAAGCAAATGATAACGCGATGATTAATCCACCTGCAACAACCATTGGTAACATGTAAGAGACACCAGTTAATAGATGTTGATAGACACCTTTCTTCTCGTTACTTGATTTAGCTGTTGAAGCAGAACTAGCTGGTTGATAGATTGTAGCCTCTTCAAAAGCTCTATCTAATTCTTGTGCAGTCTTTTTAAGAGCTGGACCGGTTTTAGTTCGGTACATCTTTTTACCAGCAAACTTACTTAAATTGACATCTATATCACATGCTACAATCACTACATCAGCAGAAGCCACCTCTTCTGGCGTTAATTCATTACCAACACCAACCGAACCACGCGTTTCAACTTTACACCACCATCCACGTTTTTTCGCTTCTTCTTCAATCGCTTCGGCTGCCATAAATGTATGAGCAACACCCGTTGGACAAGCGGTAACCGCAACAATACGTTTTACACCATTGCCTGATACAGAGCTTGTATTACTTTGTGTCGATTGTTCGAAAATAGAAGCTTTACTTTGTGCATCAATGAGTACTTGTTTAGGATCGGCAAAAATATCATTAAGATCACTAACAACATAAACCTTTTTACCGATAACTGTTTTATCACTGACATCACCTGAGCCGATAGCAACAGTTACGTCTGCAGATGCTACACTATCGACTATATTTAAATTTAATGAAGTAGCAGCTAAAACCAATTCGGCTTTAGCCAAACGTCCATTAACAGGGCCTGCATTGCTACCCTCAATTATGTAAATATTCATGAATACTCCTATCCAGCAATGATTTCAATTTTATCCAACATATTGGTTACAGCCTGACGATCAGCAATACCAACTCCGGCTTGTCCAACAGATAACGCAGCAACACTTGACGCGAAAACTAAAGTGTCTTTAATTGATTGATTGGTCATAAGTCCATACATTAATCCACCAACCATTGAATCACCTGCACCAACAGTACTTACTACCTGACATTTTGGTGGTTTTGCTAACCATGCTTCATGTTTAGTTACCCACAAAGCGCCTTTGCTACCGAGTGAAATGACAACGTTTTCTATACCTTCATCAATAAGTTCCATAGCCGCCGCTTTTATTTCAGCTAACGTTGATAATTTGCGTCCTACAAACATTTCAAGCTCTTTATCATTAGGTTTTATTAACCATGGCTTAGCTTTCAATCCTGCAACTAATGCATCGCGACTACTATCAAAGACAACTTTTGGACAAATTGTTTTAACTTGTTCCATCCAGTTGGTGAATTTGTCGAGTGACACTCCTGCTGGTAAACTACCACTAATGGCGATCATATCAAAATCTTTTAACCATTCGAGAGAATCTGTAACAAAACTTTGCCAATCTTGTTCAGTAATAGTAAAACCAGAAAAATTTAGATCCGTTACTTCGCTATTTTCTTCGGTTAATTTAACATTAATGCGGGTACGACCTTCTACAGTTTGAAATTTATCTTCAACATTAAGTGAATTAAATAATAAATTAAAACCATCACGGTTTTCTTTACCTAAAAATCCGCCTAGTGTTAATTTAACATCTAAATCTGATAATACTTTGGCGACATTAATTCCCTTGCCAGCAGGTAGTAAAGCATTAGTTTGAACTAAGTTAACATCACCAAGCTCTACTTTGGGGCAAAATCCTAAAAGGTCATAAGCAGGATTTAAAGTAATAGTTGCAACGCGATAATTCATTATTCAGTTCCCTCACCTAAGCCACTTTCAATCGCTTTTCCAATTGCATCTAGTGCTTGAGCTGCATCATCACCGACTGCTGTAAACTGTAATCGACTGCCTTTTTTAGCACCAAGGGCAACAATTTTCATTAAACTTGTTGCACTAACTGGTTCTGCTTTACCATCAAGATTTGCAACAGTGACTTTACTTTTAAATTCTTTCACTAATTTAACTAATACCGATGATGGGCGAGTATGTAGACCATTTGCATTCGGAACAATAAATTCACGAGTTAATACTTGATTATTTGTATCTGAAGTTTGATTTGTAGCGGACAATTCAGTCTCAGGCTGATTTGAATCTGTAGATGGATGGTTAGAAACCAATAAATCAATAATTTTATCGATATTGGCTGACAATAAAAGATCTAATTTTTTATTAAATGCTAAAGAGGCCAAATTATTTACAACGTCGGCAATAGCGTCATTTATCATCGACATGGTGATAAGCAATTTAACTGGTTTACCATCTTCATTTAAATCACTTATTGTACGACTGATCGCTATCGCATTTTTTAAATTACCTTCTTTACTATCATTAAACCAAACTCCACTACCCAAATAGTTTGGTTTATTCTCCAGCACACAAGTAATAAAATTAGTATTTACAGCATTTTGTTGTTTTAAACGTGAAGCATTTAATGCTTGTAATGTTCCTAAACTATCAGCTGGAATATCCAACAACAATGAAGATTCATTTACAAGAAATTGGCTATCTTCTATGCTTGGTTTACCAGTTAAAATAGCAATTGCTTCATCTGCTGATTTAATGTTTTTAATGCGTTCTTCAACACCATCAGCGCTAAGTACATGCGTTAATTGACGAAGTAACTCCAAATGCTCATCAGAGCTAGCTGCAATACCGATGGCTAGATAAGCCTTTTCACCATCATCGCCCCATTCAACTCCATTAGGAAAGCAAAAAACTTGCACACCTGTCTTTTTAACTAAATGGCGAGTTTTAGTTGTACCATGAGGGATAGCAAGACCAATACCCAGATAAGTTGCTGCTTGCTCTTCGCGTTCAAGCATTCCATCTACATATCCTTCCTCAACAAATCCTGCACTGGTTAAAGCAGCAGCTACTTTTTTTATCGCCTCAGTTTTGTTAGGGGCTTGTTCATTTAAATGGATATCTTCTTTTACTAAATGAAACATATAATAAATACCTCTGGGTTGCTATATTAAATCATCTAACATAATTCATATTATTTGCTTAAATAACGTTATTGAATCGTTTCAGCAATAATGACGAGAATTATATTAATTATCAAATAAATTATCTCTATTAATAGAAAATATGTGATCTGGATCTTCTTTTTGTATAAAATTTAACTAAATATTTTGTAAAAAAAATAATCTGTTTTACAAAGTTCGATTACGACTTAAACTACCACGGTAAATTAGTCGCCTAGGAATAACGGTGATTCCTGGCTGATAGCTTTCATTTTGCAAACAATTTAATAACATTTTTATTGTCATTTTAGCAACTTCTTTATGATCTTGACAAAGAGATATAACTTTACAAGGTAAGAAATCCAATAATTCATTATCACCAAACGTAGCAATAGTTAATGTTTCAGGTAAATGACCGAACTTTCTTAAAATTGCGTCAATAGCTCCTTGAAGCAAAGAAAAAGATGTAGTAAAAATACCGTCTGGCAATTCATGATTTTCTAACCATTGACTAAAAGCGATATCAGCGTCATGACGACTATAATTAGTTGCATATAAAAAATCAACTTTATTACTATTATCATGGTGATAATTATCAAGTCTAATATCGTTAAATCCATCTAGACGAAGTTGACTGACTGATAAATTAGGTGAGGCACCAAGATAAACCATAGCCCCCTGAACAACATCATTAAATGCTTGAGCCAAGGTTTTAGAATCTTGTTTATCCGCCCCCACTATATTCCTAAATTTAGAAATGGGTAAAATTCTATCAAGAGCGAATAATGGAATTTTGGAGTTTTGCCAATCATCATAAAAAACATAATCGTCGACAGAAACAAATGATGAGGAAATCACTAACGCATCAACTCGCCGTTGTTGAAGATGCTTAACGCACTCTTTTTCGATTTGGGGATCATCTTCTGAACATGAAAGTAGCACTTGATAACCTTCTTTTCTTATCAATTGCTCTAAGTAATTGGCAATCCGAGTATAACTAATATTTTCTAAATCAGGAATAATAATGCCAATAGTATGGGTTTTACCCGCTCTTAATCCTGCAGCAACCGCATTGGGCTGATAATCATGCTCTTTAACAACTGACATTACTTTTTCAATTGTTTGATCACTAACGCGATATTTTTTTGCTTTTCCATTTATAACATAACTAGCCGTTGTTTTTGAAACGCCAGCTATCAGTGCGATTTCCTCTAATTTCATTATTATTATCTCGGCAAAAGTATTGTCATTTATTTAACATTAATCAGAGAAAATAGTAAACAAAAGTTTCTATATTTGATTGAATATTTTTAATATTTTTATTATTAATAGTTAAATATCTATCAATAATAGATTGCAATATTTTGATCATAAACTTTTTCTATCTGAACAGGAGTATCGAAAATATCTTCTAAAATAGCGGAGTCCATTATCTGCTCTGGATTTCCTTGATAAATTAATTCTCCATTTTTCATTGCTAGAATATAGTTGGAATAGACCGAAGCAAAATTAATATCGTGAATGACAATAACAATCGTTTTACCCAATTCATCAGCAGCACGACGTAACTGTTTCATCATTGCAACAGCATGCTTCATATCAAGGTTATTTAATGGTTCATCAAGTAATACGTATTCTGTGTCTTGACAAAGTACCATTGCGACATAAGCACGTTGACGTTGCCCACCAGAAAGCTCATCTAAAAATCGATCTTTATATTCAGTCAAATTCAAAAATTCAAGAGCCCGATTAATATGTACTAAATCATCTTTATTTAATCGCCCTTTGCTATAAGGATAACGGCCAAATCCAACTAACTCAAAAACAGTAAGTCTGCTGGTAAAACGATTTTCTTGCCTTAATACTGAAAGATAAGTTGCAAGTTTATCGCTTGGCGTATTAACAACATCCATATTTTGAATCTTTACTAGCCCCTCATCAGCAAGCAATAAACGACTAATAATTGATAATAGTGTCGATTTACCTGCACCATTTGGACCAATAATCGCTGTAATACCACCTTGTGATATTGTTGCACTCACATTTTTTAATACCTGTATAGTTTGATATTTTTTACTAATATTATCAATTTCTATCACATTGAAACCTTTTTCAATAATAAGAAGATAAACAATGAACCACCAATAAATTCAATTACAATAGATAATGCACCTACCATGTTTAAGACATGTTCTAAAAACATCTGTCCACCAACAAGAAAAATTACACCTAATAAAAAAGCTGTTGGTAATAAAAAACGATGCTGGCTTGAACCACTAATGCTATAAGCTAAATTGGCAATAAGCAGACCAAGAAAAGTAAAAGGACCCACTAGTGCCGTTGATATTGCAACTAATACCGAAACAAGTAATAAAATAATGGTGACACTTTTTTGATAATCGACGCCCAAATTAATGGCATTATCACGCCCTAACGCTAATACATCGAACCTAAACCGCATCCGCCATAAAAAAAGCCCTATAATTGTGGCAATAATTAATGAAAAGATAATTAACATAGGTTCAGCTCGAGTAAATGTTGCAAAAATTCGGCTTTGCAATACAGCAAATTCAGTTGGTGTCATTAACCTCTGTAACAAATTAGAAAAACTACGAAATAGCGTGCCTAAAATGATCCCAATTAATAAAACTAAATGAAGATTCTGTTTGAGCTTGGTAAATAATCCTCGATACAAAAATAGAGAAAATAAAATTAATAACAATGATTCAAAAATAAATTTACCAATAATTCCAATATAAGGAATACCTTGAGCATCAATAAAAAAGACGACCACCGTTTGAATCAATACAAACAAAGATTCAAATCCCATTATAGAGGGTGTCAAAATTCGATTATTAGTAACAGTTTGGAAAAGCAGAGTCGAAGTTGCTGCAGAAAAAGCCACTAAAATCATGGTTAAGACAATCCAAGTCCGATGACCTAAAATATAACTAATATTACCTTTTAAATTAAATGTCATAAAAAAAACAACACAAAAAACGGCAATACCTAGTAATAATAATATTGTTTTTCGACTTGAAATAAGGCGTTTTTGATTAACTAGCATGACGTTTTTTACTCAACAACACTAAAAAAATAATAGCCCCTACCACACCAAGAATAACACTAACGGGAATTTCAAACGGATAGCGAATAACTCGCCCGATAATATCGCAAAATAAAACCAATCCACTTCCGAATAAACATATCCAAGGTATGGTTTTACGAACGTTATCACCAAATATCAAACTGACAATGTTAGGTACAATTAATCCTAAAAATGGCAATACTCCAACAACGACAACGACGATGCCACCAATAAGAGCTATAACAATAAGTCCAGTTAGCATGACTTGGTTATAATTAAGTCCGACATTGACAGAAAAATCACGTCCTAATCCCACAACGGTAAAACGATCTGCGCTCCAACATGCAAGTAAGGTAATGCCCCCAACTAGCCACAATAGCTCGTAGCGACCTTGTAAAATACCTGAAAAATCACCTGATTCCCAGCCTCCAAGTGATTGCAGTAAATCAAAATACATAGCAAAAAAAGTACAAATTGCACTAATCACTGCACCAAGCATTATCCCAACAAGAGGTACCATAAGTGCAGATTTAAAAATAATTTTGCGAGAAATAAACATGAATAATACAGTGCCAGCCATAGCAAATAAACTTGCTACCACCATTTTCATCATAACACTTGCGCCTGGAGCAAGTACCATCATCACTAATAATCCTAAACTAGCTGATTGAGTAGTACCTACTAGAGAAGGTTCGACAAATCGATTTTGAGTAAGTAGTTGCATAATTAAACCTGCAACACTCATCGCGCTACCCGCTAAGAGTAAAGCCACCGTTCTAGGAACACGGCTAACAAAAAAGATTTGTCGCATATTACTGTCAGACCAAAGATCGACTAACGTTACATGCCCTGCACCAATAAACAAACTTAATGCAGTCATTGCTAATAAAAAAACAATGCCTGCAATAAAATAAACTGTTTTAGTCATGGTTTATTTAGTTTGCTGATGTTTTTTGTAAAACATCACTTATTTGGTCCATTAAACGACTATAAGTTTGGATACCACCAGAAATATACATTGATGTAGAATCTAAATAAACAATATGGTTTTGTTGCCATGCATCTGTTTTCTGAATTAATTCATTATTCAAAACTTGCTGTGCTGATTGAGCTTCTTTATTACCAATTGCATTGTCTCTATCTAGGACAAATAACCATTGAGGATTAACGCTTAATACAAATTCAGAAGTTACTGCATTACCATGACGTCCCGCTTCTTGGAATATTGTTGCAGGTTTAAAACCTAGTACATCGAAAATAAATCCAAAACGCGATTTTGGTCCATAAGCAGACATTTTGCCACCATTAATCATAATAACTAAAGCGGTTCCTGCTGTACTTGCTTTTGGGTTTAACTGTTCAATTTTTTGATTAAAATCAGCAAGTAATTTTTTTGCTTGCTCTTGTTTACCAAAAATGGTACCTAACTGTTCAGTACGCTGCGTTAAACTAGCTAAGAAATTATTAGGATCTAGATCAAGCGAGATTGTTGGTGCAATATCACTTAATTTTTTATAGACATCATTTGCACGTCCACCAGCAATAATTACATCAGGTTGAAGTGTACTTAGCACTTCATAATTTGGCTCAAATAGAGTGCCAACATTAGTATAGGTTTTATCTGCATATTTTGATAAGAAGTCTGGGAAATGTACATCTGATTGAGGAACGGCCGTAACAGGAATATTTAATGCATCGATAATATCTAATGTTGCGGTATTAAATACTACTACTTTTTTTGGATTTTCAGGTACCTCGGTTTTACCTTGGGCATGTTCAACAACAATTGATGTTTTATTAGCGGCAGGTGCATCTTTTTTATCATCACAACCAACCAATGCAAATAAAGCGGCTAGTAATACTAAAAATTTAACTTTGATAGATGAATACATTGTAACTCCTAATTATTAGCTTAGTTCAAAAGCGCATAAATGATAAATAAAATAATAATAATTATCATTTACACCGAATTGTAACTAAAAATAAATAAGTGTTCAATGAACTTTAAACAAACAGCAAAATAATACCAAAAAAATTGATAAAAACAGTAATTTTTAAAGTTGAAACAATGAGTTTTTATAAAAACCGCATATATTTTTAATAATTACTTATCATCAGATAATTCTTTAAGCTTTCTCGTCAACGTATTACGTCCCCAACCTAATAAATGTGCAGCATCTTGTTTATGTCCACGAGTAAAATTCAAAGCACAATTTAATAAAATACGCTCAACATCAGTAACCGCCTCTGTTAAAATGCCAACCTTGCCAGCAATTAAGGCTTCTTTAGCCCAATGTTCCAGCTGATATTGCCAATCAATATTTTTTTGTACTTGATTACTCTGTTGAATGCTAACTTCCTGACTTGTGACGTTTTTAGGTATAGTTAATTGCAATAACTCTGGAGGTAAATCTTGTACAAGTATTTCTTTACTTGAAGACATAACTGTAACCCAACGGCAAGTGTTCTCAAGCTGACGAACATTACCTGGCCAATTAAACTTACATAATACATCTAAGGCTTCAACACTGAATACTTTACTTTCTACCCCTAATTCTTTTGCTGTAGTATTTAAAAAATGTGCTGCCAGTTTTGGAATATCTTGAGCCCTATCGCGTAGTGGGGGTAATAAAATACGAATTACATTTAGACGATGAAACAGATCATCTCTAAATTTTCCTTCTCTGACTCTTGCTTCTAAATCTTGGTGAGTTGCAGCGATAATACGTACATCGACTTTGACGGGTGAATATCCCCCAATACGATAAAACTGCCCATCAGCTAACACTCTTAATAATCTGGTTTGCACATCAAGAGGCATATCACCAATTTCATCTAAAAATAACGTTCCACCATTAGCTTGTTCAAATCGTCCATGACGAATTTGTGCTGCCCCAGTAAAAGCCCCTTTTTCATGCCCAAATAGTTCTGATTCAATGAGGTCTTTAGGGATAGCGGCCATATTAAGTGCAATAAATGGCGATTGTGATCGAGGACTATGAGTATGCAGAGCTTTGGCGACCAGTTCTTTACCCGTTCCAGACTCTCCATTAATCAAAACACTTATTGATGATTTAGATAAACGACCAATAATACGAAACACTTCTTGCATAGAAGGCGCTTCACCAATAATACCAGTGGACGCTTTAGCGGTGGTATTACTACTGTTTTTTTTACTTTGAGTTTGTAGTATAGCTCGCTCTACGAGTTGAATAACTTCATCAACATCAAAAGGTTTAGGGATATAATCATAAGCTCCCCGTTGATATGCATTCACTGCTGCATCAAGATCTGAATGAGCTGTCATAATAATAACAGGTAAGTCAGGATATTGTTCTTTAACATGGTGAAGTAATGTAAAGCCATCTAGCCCGGGCATTTTTATATCTGAGATTAAAACTGCCGGTTTTTGTGGATTAGTAACTAAAGCATCTATCGCTTCTTGACCACTTGAAAAAGTAATACAATTAAAATGAGCATTGGTTAATGCTTTTTCTAATACCCAACGAATAGAACTATCATCATCAACTATCCAAACATTCATTTTAATTTACCTCACTGCTTAATTGGCAGATAGACAGAAAATTCTGTATGCCCAGGCCAACTATTAAATTCAATTTTACCGTGATGTTGATCGACAATATTATGTGCAATCGAAAGTCCAATTCCAGTACCGCCTTCATAACCACTTACCATTGGATAAAACAGTGTATCTTGTATATGAACAGGAACACCTGGTCCATTGTCTTCAATATCTATACGCGCGCATAGACGATAACGCTGACCATGTAAAGTAACTTGAAACGCTGTTCTTGTTCTAATTGTTATCGTTCCACTTTTAGTACCAATAGCTTGTAAAGCATTACGAGCAATATTTAAAATCACTTGCTCAATCTGCTCTGAATCATGAATGAATTCAGGCAAACTGGGGTCATAATCACGTAAAATTACAACATTGATTGGCTTTTCCAGACAAAGGAGTGCATATATTCGTTCAATTGCTTTATGAATATTCTGTTCTTTTTGCTGCAATCGCTGTTGAGGGCCAAGTAACCTATCGACAAGATTCCTTAATCTATCTGCTTGTTCAATAATTATTTGCGTATAATCTTGCAATTCATTTTTAGGTAGTTCGCGTGATAATAACTGAGCGGCGCCTCTAAGACCTCCAAGTGGATTTTTAATTTCATGAGCAAGCCCCCTAACTAATTCACGAGCTGCACTTTGTTGGGCTTGTTGTAATTGCTCTTGACTTAACCGCTTATGATTATTTAACGGCGCCATTTCGATCAATACATGACCGTTTGTTAGTAATTGTGCCGTTAACGATAAGATATGTAATTCATTGTTAACAACTAAATTAACTTCGTTATCCGTAAAACCCTGATTTTTTTCTAATGCACTCAGCATTAATTCAATATCTAAAGAAAAATAGCTCAATAAATCTGGGAAACAACTTTCTAATAATTTTTTGGAACTTTGCGCCAATAATTGTTGCGCAGCAGTATTAGCATAAAGAATATTGAGTTTTTTATCTAATAACAAAATACTTGTGATCATCGAATCGAGAACAAGATTAGCATCAGATTCATTATCAAATGTCATCGTTGGATTTCCGTCCCCTTTAGAAACCACCACTAAATAGTGATGGTTAAGGCATAAAGTTTTTACTTATAGGCTATAGTACAATTCAAATTCAACTGGATGTGGCGTCATACGAACACGATCAACATCTTGACGTTTTAAATCGATATAGGCATCAATGGTATCATTAGTAAATACGTTGCCACGAGTTAAGAATTCACGATCTGAATTTAATGCTTCTAATGCCTCTTCAAGTGAGCCTGCTACTTGTGGAATTAATTTAGATTCTTCTGGCGGTAAATCATACAAGTTCTTATCCATTGCATCACCTGGATGAATTTTATTGATAATACCATCTAAACCAGCCATTAGCTGCGCTGCAAATGCTAAGTATGGATTCGCTGCCGGATCTGGAAAACGAACTTCAATACGACGAGCTTTAGGGCTTGTAACAACAGGAATACGAATTGATGCAGAACGGTTACGTGCTGAATAAGCAAGCATAACAGGAGCTTCATAACCTGGTACTAAACGTTTATAAGAGTTAGTGGCTGGGTTAGTAAATGCATTAATCGCTTTAGCATGTTTAATAATTCCACCAATATAAAACAGTGCCATTTCAGATAGACCCGCATATTTATCACCCGCAAAAAGATTTACGCCGTCTTTAGCAAGTGATTGGTGACAGTGCATACCTGAACCATTATCACCAAATATTGGTTTTGGCATAAATGTTGCTGTTTTACCATAGGCGTGAGCAACATTTTGAACTACATATTTATAAATTTGAACTTCATCAGCTTTTTTAGTTAATGTGTTAAAACGGCAAGCAATTTCGTTCTGACCAGCTGTAGCTACTTCATGGTGATGAGCTTCAACAACTAAACCAAGTTGTTCCATAATTAAGCACATTTCAGAGCGAATATCTTGTGATGAATCAACTGGTGGAAGTGGAAAATAACCACCTTTTACACCGGGACGATGCCCTTTGTTACCTTCTTCATATTTAGTACCCGAATTCCAAGCTGCTTCAATATCATCGATATGAACAAAACTGCCTGACATCGGCGAACCAAAACGTACATCATCAAATAAAAAGAACTCTGGTTCTGGTCCAAAAATAACGGTGTCAGCAATACCAGATGATTTTAAGAAGTCTTCTGCACGTTTAGCTATTGAACGAGGATCACGATCATAGCCTTGCAATGTAGCTGGTTCTAAGACATCACAACGTATATTTAATGTCGTGTCTTCAAAAAATGGGTCAATAACAGCGCTTGATGCATCTGGCATTAATACCATATCTGATTCATTAATACCTTTCCAACCTGCAATTGATGAGCCATCAAACATCTTACCATCTTCAAAAAAATCAGTATCAATTTGACTAACAGGAATAGTAACATGTTGTTCTTTACCTTTAGTATCAGTAAAACGTAAATCAACAAATTTCACATCATTATCTTTAATTAGCGTTAAAACTCTTTGTATAGACATGTATCTTCTCCATTGAGGACAAATAATTGTTCAGTTTAAAAGGCATTCTTGCCGAGTTGTATATTATTATGCAAATATGATGCCATTTTTTGACCATACTATTTTAGTGGATTTATCTTCAATAATAGTAACATAAATATACGAATTGCACTAAATTAAAGCAACAAGCACCAAATCAATGCACCAAAATTACTCATCGAACTAAAAATGATCGTTTGTAATGCCCTAAAATAGATAAATTTTACTATATTAATCATTATTCAAGATTTATTTCTGATTTTTAAATTGACGTTTTTCTTAGTTTATTTAGTTTATATCCATCTAATCACCAAACATCATGAATTATAAAAATAATACGGAAATTAGATTTTGGACCAAATTACACAAATAAAATAGCCTCATAAAAAAACATAAAATTAAAATAACCTATTTAAACTATGTATCACTCTAATCGAAAAATTAAATTAACATGGTTGCATGTAAATTAAGTTTTCTCTTTTAAGCACTGTATTTCAATGCATAATACCGTTATAATCTTGTCTTATTATTAAAAAATTAGGTAATTATATAAGTATGGACTTTATTACACTCGAAATTCTACCTTTTGTAAAAAATCATCTTTTGCTTTCATTAGGTTGGATTGCGCTATTTATCACAATTATCGTATTAACAATTAAAGGTAAATTATCAAAGGTTAAAATTATTGATAATGCTCAGGCGATCCATATGATTAACAAAGAAAATGCAGTTATTATTGATATTAGATCTGCAGATAGTTTTAAAAAGGGGCATATCACTGACGCTCATAATATTTTGCCTATCGATATTAAAAATTCCAGTTCAAAATTAATTGAAAAATTTAAAGAAAACACCATAATTCTGATCGACGAAAATGGTTTATCGTCTGCTAGCATTGGTGAAACACTTATCAAACAAGGCTTTTTAAATGTGTCTGTGTTAAAAGATGGCATTGCTGGCTGGAATGGCGAAAATTTACCACTTGTAAAAAAATAATATTATTCAAAAATAAGGTTTTATCATGACAGAACAAAATAATACCCAACAACCTGAAACACAATTCGCAATTCAGCGTATTTACACTAAAGATGTTTCATTTGAAACTAACAATGTACCTGAAATCTTTACTAAACAGTGGCAACCAGACATGAATTTAGAATTAAATTCATCTTCGCAAATATTAAATAAAGGCGTCTATGAAGTTGCACTACGGGTTACTGTAACGGTAAAACAGCAAGAAGAAATTGTATATATTTGTGAAGTGACTCAAGCAGGTATTTTTTCACTTATCGGATTTGATGAAGGCCAAGTTCAACATTGTGTCGGCTCTTATTGTCCAAATATTTTGTTCCCTTACGCACGTGAAGTGATTTCAAGTTTAGTAAATAAAGGTTCATTCCCACAAGTGAATCTAGAACCAGTAAATTTTGAAGCGTTGTATATGAATTATATTCAGCAACAAGCTGAAGCTGAATCAACTGAAACATTGCAATAGTTATATTATTTGAATTAATAAAAAGTTTTGGATTATTATGAAAAAAAATGCTGCTGTGACAGTTATTGGAGCGGGTTCTTATGGAACGTCTTTAGCTATCTTATTAGCACGAAATGGTCACCCTACGTTATTGTGGGGACATAACCCAGATAAAATGACTGTTTTGCAGCATGACAGGCAAAATAAGCAGTTTTTGCCAGATATACCTTTTCCTGATCTGTTACAAATTGAAAGCAATTTACAAACAGCCGTATTAGCTGCACCTATTTTACTAATTGTCGTACCAAGTCATGCTTTTGCCAGCATCCTAAAACAAATTAAACCTTTCTTACGTAAAGATAGCAAAATTGTTTGGGCAACAAAAGGGCTTGAAGTTGATACAGGCAGATTGTTACAAGATGTAGCTAAAGAAATTCTAGGTGATAAAATTCCATTAGCGGTTATTTCTGGACCAACGTTTGCCAAAGAGGTAGCTTCTGGTTCACCAACAGCAGTAACTGTCGCATCAACCAATGAGCAATTTTTAACCGAATTACAAAATCTATTTCACTGTAGTAAAAGTTTTCGTGTTTACAGCAGTAAAGACTTTATTGGAGTACAACTTGGCGGGGCAATAAAAAATGTTATTGCTATTGGTGCAGGTCTGTCAGACGGTTTAGGCTTTGGTGCTAATGCCAGAACAGCGTTAATCACCCGAGGTCTTGCCGAAATGATGCGTTTAGGTGCAGTATTAGGCGCTGATCCTGCAACTTTTATGGGAATGGCAGGACTTGGTGATCTAGTTTTAACTTGTACAGACAATCAATCTCGTAACCGTCGCTTTGGAATATTACTTGGTCAAAATAAATCTATTCAAGAGGCTCAAGATATTATTGCCCAAGTTGTCGAAGGTTGTAAAAATACCAAAGAAGTTTGGTCACTTGCACAAAAATACCATGTTGATATGCCTATCACTGAACAGATTTATAAAATTTTATATGAAAATAAAGATCCTAAACAAGCAGCGATGGCATTGCTTGGACGTTCTCAAAAAGAAGAGTTAAAAAGTTAGTTTTTTACTTAAACGTATAGTTAACCTGAAACTTTTTTACAAATTTCAGGTTGTTACTTTATTAGATATTTATGCCAATACCTTTTTCTTTTGCTTTAAGGTAAATATCATAACCAACATAAACATCAAGTACTGCTGTTCCAACTGTTTTAAATAAAGTAATTTGCTGCTCATTTTGGCGGCAAAGCTGTGGATTTAAAACTAAATCACCTAATTCTAAAAAATCATCTTTTGATACGAGTTTTTGTTCAATAGGATCAATGATATCACCAGCTTCGGCAAATACACCGTCTTTCGTATCAAGCACTCGAATATCGGCTTTTTCTACAATATTACTTGGGATCTCGTGCATCTTTGGCATATATGCCCCTACTCCATTGATATGAGTTCCAGGCTTAACTAGATCACCATTAAAAGTCACTTCTTTTGATGTGGTGACAGAGGTAATGATATCCGCTTGATGAATATCTTCATCAAAATTTTCAGAAAAATACAGATTAGCAGAAAAATGTTCAAACCGTTTCTTCATTAACTCGGTAAATTGCTTACCTTTATTAGCATCCAGCCCAAAGATTGCCACATCGGTTAATGGACGAACGGTTAACATGGCCTCTAATTGTGAAGCAGCTTGCCCACCTGTACCTATCAACACGGCTCGCTTAGAATCTTTACGAGCTAAAAGATCGGTTGCAGCACCTTGCACTGCGCCTGTTCTAAGTTGGGTTACAAAAGTACCATCCAACATAGCGCAAACTTCACCTGTTTGTGGGTCTATCATCATGACTTGAGCCGGTACAGATGGTTTACCCAATTTAGGATTATCTGGAAATACCGAAACTATTTTAATTCCTACAATATCGTTATCTTTTATATGAGCAGGCATAAACAAGCATTGTCCTTTTTGCATATCGAAATTGATACGTAATGGCACATCACTATTTCCTTGAGTATAAATTTTTAAGGCTTGTTTATCTGCAGCTATTGCCTCTGGCATGGTGTAGAATTTTTCAATATCTTTAGCTGTCAAAATTAGCATTTTGATTCCTTATTAATCTTTTCTATTTATTTACCTTTTTAGTATCTATAATCTATTTTTAAAATCAAGCGACATTATCTTAACATATAACAATTTGTTTTATTTTATTTATTTTTTAGCTTTTACATTTCTTGTATATTTTAATTATTTTCACTATTATTACACGGTGTAATTTTACACGATACTTGAGAAATCAGATGTTATTTAAAATATTAAAATTTTTTTTAAAGATGTTATTCCATGTAAAAGTTCATGGGAATCTTAACAATTTAAAACAAGACAGATTGCTTATCACACCGAATCACGTTTCTTTTCTTGATGGTATTCTAATCGGCGTTTTTTTACCAGTAAGACCTGTTTTTGCTATCTACGCAGGTTATATCAACCATTGGTTAGTACGCCTAGCCAAACATTATGTAGATTTTGTGCCAATGGATCCAATTAGTCCTATGGCCATTAAACGTTTAGTTCGCGAAATTGAAAAAGGTCGTCCAATTGTTATTTTTCCAGAAGGAAGAATTACAGTAACAGGTTCCTTAATGAAAGTTTATGATGGCGCTGCTTTTGTCGCAGCTCGATCACAAGCAACCATTGTACCTGTCTGGATTGAAGGCGCTGAGTTTACCATAACCAGTCGCTTGAAAGGATTATTTAAACGTCACTTATTCCCTAAAATAACGATTCATGTGCTTGAACCAACATCCATTCCTATGCCAGATGCACCTAAAGCTAGTGAAAGACGCTATATTGCCGGTGAAAAACTTCATCAAATAATGATGAATGCTCGCATGGGAAGTCGTCCTAAATTAACTCTTTTTGAAGCACTGCTTGAAGCTCAAGTACGCTACGGCGTAAAATCACGGATGGTACAAGATCCCACAACTAATGAAGCAACTTATCGCAATTTAATTAAACAAATTATTGGTATTAGCTGCATTCTTTCTAAATTTACTCAGAAAAAAGAACGTGTTGGAGTTCTATTACCTAATGCAACGATTACCGTTGCTACCATTTTTGGTTTATCGGTTAAAAACCGCATTCCAGCAATGCTCAACTATACCGCAGGAACAAAAGGTTTAACCTGCGCAATTACAGCTGCTGAAATCAAAACCATTATAACTTCACGTAAATTTATCCAAAAAGGAAAACTCGACTATTTACTTGAAGAAATCAAAGATGTTAAATGGTGTTTCTTAGAAGATTTACGCAGTAGTTTAACATTTACCGACAAACTTTACATTGCCGTTCACCAGTTTATACCACGTTTAGTTAAACAAGCTCAAACCAGTGATGACGAAGCGTTGGTATTATTTACATCCGGATCTGAAGGTAATCCTAAAGGTGTTGTGCATAGCCATGCTAGCTTACTTGCTAATGTCGAGCAAATTCGAACCGTTATTGACCCAACACCCGCTGACCGCTTTATGTCTGCATTACCGCTATTCCACGCTTTTGGTATCACCGCTGGGCTATTTTTACCAATATTTTCCGGTAGCCGTACTTTCTTATATCCAAATCCTTTACATTATCGTATGGTGCCTGAAATAATTTATGACCAAAACTGTACCGTTTTATTTGGTACACCTACTTTCTTAGCCAATTATGCTCGTTATGCACACCCTTATGATTTCATGCGCCTACGTTATGTGGTCGCTGGTGCGGAAAAACTATCTGACGCAGTACGTGAGCAATGGAAAGATAAATATGGTATTCGTATTCTAGAGGGTTATGGTGTTACAGAATGCGGACCGGTTGTGTCACTGAATGTTCCAATGGCATTTAAAGCTGGCACGGTAGGCCGATTATTACCGGGTATGACCTCAAAATTAATTCCAATTCCAGGTATTTCTGATGGTGGAGAATTACTCGTTAAGGGGCCTAATGTAATGAAAGGTTACTTACGAGTAGAAAACCCAGGTAAATTGGAAGAACCAATCGCAACCAATGAACAAGGTCAACCCGAAAAAGGTTGGTATGATACCGGCGACATTGTTTCTATTGATAAGCAAGGTTTTTTAACAATCAAAGGACGGTTAAAACGATTCGCTAAAATTGCTGGTGAAATGGTTTCATTAGAAAGTGTTGAAGCTCTTGCTAAAAAAGTCGATTCTGAAGCTATGCACGGTGCAACAGTAAAAAGTGATGCAGCAAAAGGGGAAGCAATTGTATTATTTACTACATCGCCTGAGTTAAATCGCGAACAACTTAATCAAGCAGCCCAAGAACTGGGCATTCCAGCATTAGCTATACCGCGTGATATTCGTGTTGTTAAAGAGTTACCACTTCTTGGTACAGGTAAAATTGATTTTATTACCTTGAGAAAAATGGCTGACCAATAACTTAAGGATATCATATGAAACAACTGTCACTATTAAGTAAAGGCATGGTTGCGACCATGCTAGCGCAGTTTTTTTCAGCTTTTGCTGATAATGCAATCTTCTTTGCCATATTGGCATTCATTAAAAATTTACATTATCCAGAATGGAGCCAGTCAGCATTACAGATTGGTTTTGTTGTGCCTTTTATTATACTTTCCCCTTTTGTCGGTCAATTTGCTGATAGCATGTCCAAAGGAAAAGTTATGATGATTTCAAACGGTATAAAGTTATTAGGTGCCGGTTGTATCTGTTTAAACTTAAGTCCATTTGTAGGCTATTTTTTAGTTGGTATTGGTGCTGCAGCATATTCTCCAGCAAAATATGGAATTTTGGGAGAACTCACCAGTGGTGATAATTTAGTAAAAGCTAATGGATTAATTGAGGCATCAACGATTGCTGCTATTTTGCTTGGGTCATTAGCCGGTGGACATATTGCCGATCTTAATGTAACTGCGGCGCTATTTGCGTGTGTATTTATGTATGGACTTGCTGTTATTGCTAACATTTTTATTCCTAAATTACCTGCTGCAAGACAAAATATTCAATGGCAATTTTTAAGTATGGTCAAAGATTTTGCTAATACGGTTAAAATAATATTTACTAACAAGCAAGTACTGTTTACATTATTAGGCACAAGTTTATTTTGGGGCGCAGGTATCACTTTACGTTTTCTGTTGATTAGTTGGGTTCCTGTCGTTTTAGATATTCACGATAATGCCACACCAACCAACCTTAATGCTATTGTTGCTATTGGTATTGTGATTGGTGCTGGACTCGCTAGTACATTTGTCTCAATAAATAACACATTACGTTGTATTCCTGCAGGAATTATGATGGGAATTATGGTAATTGCTTTTACATTACAAGGTAATATTATTTCATCTTATATTTTGTTAGTTGTCATTGGAGCTTTAGGTGGCTTCTTTTTAGTACCTTTAAATGCTTTTATTCAAAAAATAGGTAAAGAGTTAGTTGGCGCGGGCAGTGTGATTTCGGTACAAAACTTAAGTGAATACACTGCTATGATGGTCATGTTAGGGCTTTACACTTTAGCTGTTGCTATGGATTTACCTGTTATAGCAATCGGTGTTGGTTTTGGCGGTTTATTTGCTGTTGTAATTTTATTGTTATGGTTAGGATTAAAAAAACATGCAAAAAATTAATCTTTCAGAGATGATAACCGAAAGTCGCAATCCTAATAGCGAACATATTGATAACTGTTCAACATTAGAGATACTTAAAATTATCAATAATGAAGATAAACAAGTGGCGTTAGCTGTTGAAAAAGAACTTTATAATATAGCTCAAGCTGTTGATGCTATCAGCCAAGCTTTTTTAAAACAAGGTCGATTAATTTATCTTGGTGCCGGTACCTCTGGTCGATTGGGTATTTTAGATGCCAGTGAGTGCCCACCTACTTATGGCTCGCCACCGCAGCAGGTCATAGGCTTAATAGCTGGCGGAACACCAGCTATTTTTAAAGCCGTTGAAAAAGCTGAAGATAATCCTAATCAAGCTATCAATGATTTAGCCAATATTGATTTTGGCACTAGCGATATTTTAGTCGGTATTGCAGCTAGTGGACGCACTCCTTATGTAGTAGGTGGTATGCAATATGCTAAATCACTGGGAGCAACAGTTATTAGTTTATGTTGTAATCCTAAGGCACCAATGATTAAATTAGCAGACATCGCTATTACCCCAATTGTTGGAGCTGAAGTGATCACGGGTTCATCAAGAATGAAAGCTGGTACTGCACAAAAGTTAGTACTCAATATGCTAACTACCGCAAGCATGATCAAAATTGGCAAAGTTTACGGCAATTTAATGGTTGATGTTGAAGCAACTAATGCCAAGCTCATTGAACGACAAATATCAATCGTTATGCAAGCTACCGATTGCAGTCGTGAAACAGCAATAGCTGCATTGAATAAATGCAATAAACATTGTAAAACAGCAATATTAATGATTCTTGCGGATATTGATGAGTTACAAGCAAAAAAAATATTGTTACAAAATAATGATTCTATTCGCAAAGCAATAAATAACCACCCTGCATAAATTGCTAAATAACACAAATTGGTATACCCAATTTGTGACTCAAGTCTAATTTTTCATTCACAGCATTTGAAATAACCATTTATAAAAACAATAATTTTACTCTAATTTCAAATGTAACTATGTTCATTAATTGATGGATTTTTTGAAAAACTAGTTCAAATTTTATTTAAGTTTTATTTTATAAAAGGAAAATCTATGAAAAAATCATTACTAAAACTTAATATTGCCACGGTCTTAATTAGTCTATTAGCTCTATCCCTCCCAACATTTGCAAGTAATCAAAATAATTCACATAACATTGATAATCATCAAGCCAATATCAACCAAACAGCTGATGTCGCTTTGGTTCAAACCCAATATGGTATGGTAAAAGGTCAATTCGATAAAATAAATAACGTTATTGTTTGGACGGGCATACCTTATGCCAAATCACCAACTGGTCAACTCAGGTGGAAAAAACCCGTTGATCCTGATCCATGGGAAGGCGTATTAGATGCAACCCAAGCAAGTAAAGTCGCATTTCAAATTAAAGAAAATAAAGTTATTGGGTCAGATGACAGTCTAAATCTCAATATATATCGACCTAATAATAAATCGAATAATTTACCAGTACTGGTTTATATTCACGGCGGAAATAATCAAAATGGTAAAGCGGAGGAAATGACAGGAAATACCATGGTAAATGACATTGACGGTATTTTTGTCTCAATTAATTATCGTTTAGGACCATTGGGATTCAATCCACTTCCCGCTTTACAAACTGGTGATAAACTCGAAGATTCTGGAAATTATGCTCTACTTGATATTGCAAAATCCTTAGATTGGATAAAAGATAATATAACTAATTTTGGTGGAGACGCTAATAATATAACCGTATCTGGTTTTTCTGCTGGTGGGCGAGATGTAATGACAATGTTAATCTCACCTATTTTCAAAGACAAATTCCAAAAGGCAATATCTTTTAGTGGTGGCATGACTATTGCGGATAAACAAGATAGCGTAAAAGTATTTGCTAAGGCTATCGCTCCTCTTGTTGTTGAAGATAAAATAAAACCAACCCAAGAAGAAGCTTATAATTGGCTATTAACTAATCACTCTGATGTAAGAAATTATCTTTATAGTTTATCTTCACAACGACTAGTATCACTTATGGGAAATGCTGGAATAAGAATGAGCGTATTTCCACATTTATACAACGATGGATATGTCATTCCTAAAGACGGTTTTAATACGCATGAATATAATTCTGTGCCATTGATTATGTTAACTGGCACCGGCGAATTTTCATTATTCGCTCAAACATCACCTTATTTTAGTGATGCTTTCAATAATGGTTTACCAACAGGAAAAAAACTTAAAGAATTTAATTTTACCAATAAATATGGGGGACGTTTATATGACCTATTTAATGTAGCAGATTCTGCGCAGAAAATGGCTCCCTTTTATAAAGCCAAAATTTATGGGGTAGAAATAGAATTTGGTCAAGACACCAATAGTGTTGGTTCCCAAATGGCATTATTTGGTGCTTTTCATGGAGTTTTCTTACCATTATTGGATGCTAATTCACAAAATTATGATGGTTTCATTGGTAATGCGTACAAAACTCAAGGCGCCAAACAATTAAGTATGACATTTAAAAAATACCTTAATAATTTTATTCATTCAGGTGATCCTAATGGAACTAATTTAGTTTATTGGAATAATTGGACCGATGACCATAGTAAGGCAAATAATGCCTATTTATACATGAACGCAGATAAAGTAAAAGCTATTGCGTATATGGGAGGCAAAAAATTTACTTACAGTGATGTACTTAATGAAATGGATGTTGATCAATCAATTAATCAAGAAACGAAAAATATCATCATTTCTGAAGTTTTAAACGGTCGCTGGTTTAGTGCTGAACTTGATCAACGGTATAAAAATAAATCATTATGGATTAAATAAGTTAAGTAATATTATGCACAATATATTCCGTATTATCATTTGATAACCATATATTGTGCCTAATAAAGATCATAAGAAAAGTTTACAAATCGATAAAATAAAATTCAGTAACCAATAGTCTAAATATTTTTTCAAAAAAATTATAGCAATTATCCTAACATCAAGAAATTCGTAATTTTAGGGAAAATAATAAATTATTTATTTTTGACTATTGTGATTTTTTTTGATTATAACGAGATGTTTTTTAATAACATAATCTATTATCTGTTTCACAACTTTTAACAAATGCAATGATTTAATAATAAAATTTATAATATAATAAATATATTCTTTGATGGAATAAATATATTCTTTAATGGAATAAATATGCAGTCAGATTTACACTAAAAAACCTTTGCTTTTTTGCATAGTAAAAGAGTGACATTTTTTATTGTAGCAAATAACTGAATTAGTAATAATTTTTTAGAGTAATTTTACAACACATTTATATTATTCAATAATATAAAAATCCGGAGGAAATCATATGGTAGGAATTATCCTAGCTACTCATGGGGAGTTTGCTGAAGGTATTCTACAATCAGGATCGATGATCTTTGGAGAGCAAGAAAATGTTAAAGCCATTACCTTGCATCCTAGTGATAGTCCAGAAAGTTTAAAAGAACGAATGCAGGAAGCAATCGCAACATTTGACAATCAAGATGAAGTATTATTTTTAGTAGATCTATGGGGTGGCACACCTTTTAATCAGGCTAATAATTTGTGTGGTGAACACAGTAATTGGGCGATCGTTGCAGGTTTAAATCTTCCAATGCTTATCGAAGCTTACTCTTCACGTTTTTCAATGGAGACCGCTAAAGAAATTGCTGCCGCAATTATTGAGCCAGCAAGAGAAGGCGTCAAAGCAACTGTTGATGCACCAAATCAAAATGCACCAGCAACCCAAGTATCTAACACAATACCTGAAGGAACAATACTTGGTGATGGTAAAATGAAAATTGTCTTAGCGCGAGTTGATTCACGATTATTACATGGGCAAGTTGCAACTGCTTGGACTAAATCAACCAATCCTAATCGTATAATTGTGGTTTCTGATTCCGTCGCTAAAGATGAATTAAGAAAAAAACTTATTCAAGAAGCAGCACCTCCTGGAGTTAAAGCAAACGTTGTACCAATTAAAAAAATTATTGAAGTATCGCATGACCCTCGATTTGGCAATACTAAGGCCTTACTCTTATTTGAAAACCCTCAAGATGTTTTACGTGCGATAGAAGGTGGCGTCGATATTGATGTTCTTAATATTGGCTCTATGGCACATTCTGTTGGTAAAGTCATGGTTAATAAAGTGCTTTCAATGAATGCTGATGATGTTGATGCATTTGAAAAATTGAAAGCCAAAAACGTTAAATTTGATGTTCGCAAAGTACCAAATGATTCCAATAGTAATATGGATGATTTATTGAAAAAAGCGAAAGAAGAATTAGCTGAACAAAAAAATTAGTTTTATTTAAGAGGTTATATATTATGACATTATCAATCGTTGCTATCATATTAGTGATAGCTATTGCCTTTCTAGCCGGTATGGAAGGTATTTTAGATCAATTTCAATTTCACCAGCCACTTGTTGCATGTTCATTAATTGGACTTGTGACTGGCAATTTAGAAGCGGGTGTTGTATTAGGTGGATCATTACAAATGATTGCTTTAGGTTGGGCAAATATTGGGGCAGCCGTAGCACCTGATGCCGCACTAGCCGCTGTCGCATCATCGATTATTTTAGTTTTAGGTGGTCAAGGCATTGCTGGCGTATCAACAGCTATTGCAGTAGCTATTCCACTCGCGGTTGCTGGATTATTTTTAACTATGATTGTAAGAACTATCGCTGTTCCATTAGTTCATATGATGGATGCCGCAGCAGAAGAAGGTAATATTCGTAAAATCGAATGGTTGCAAATTTTAGGTATCTGCTTGCAAGGTCTACGTATTGCCATTCCAGCAGCAGCGTTACTTTTCATTCCTGCAGAAACAGTAAAAGAAGCTTTAAATGCAATGCCTGAATGGTTAACAACCGGTATGGCTATTGGTGGTGGTATGGTTGTTGCAGTTGGTTATGCAATGGTAATAAACATGATGGCAAACCGTGAAGTATGGCCATTTTTCATTATTGGCTTTGTGGTTGCCGCTTTATCACAATTAACATTAATTGCCCTTGGTGCGTTAGGAATTGCATTAGCACTGATATATCTCAGTCTTTCAGAACGCGGCAATTCATCAAATGGCGGTAGTAAAGGTGATCCGCTTGATGATATTTTGAATGATTACTAAGAACTTGGAGAAGAAAATGACAGATAGAATTCAATTAAGCAAAAAAGATCGTTTAGCTGTTGCTTGGCGTTCAACTTTCCTTCAAGGTTCTTGGAACTATGAACGTATGCAAAATGGTGGTTGGGTTTATTCTATGATTCCTGCTATCAAAAAATTATATACCACAAAAGAAGACCGCTCAGCAGCGCTAAAACGTCATTTAGAGTTTTTTAATACGCATCCATATTTAGCATCACCTGTTTTAGGTGTAACGCTTGCTTTAGAAGAAGAGCGTGCCAACGGTGCTGCTGTTGATGATGTTGCCATTCAAGGGGTAAAAGTTGGGATGATGGGGCCTTTAGCTGGGGTTGGTGATCCAGTGTTTTGGTTTACGGTACGACCAATGCTTGGTGCTCTTGGTGCTTCATTAGCGCTTAGTGGTAATATTATGGGTCCTATTTTATTCTTTATATTATGGAATATTATTCGTTGGAGCTTTATGTGGTATACCCAAGAATTTGGTTATCGTACTGGTTCGAAAATTACAGATAACCTATCAGGCGGTTTACTACAAAAAATTACTAAAGGCGCATCTATATTAGGGATGTTTGTACTTGCTGCTTTGGTACAAAGGTGGGTATCAATAAAATTCCAGCCCATTGTATCAACAGTCAAACTAGACAATGGTGCATTTATTGACTGGAATTCACTACCTGCGGGGGCTCAAGGTATCCAACAAGCATTACAACAAATGCAAAGTGGATTATCTCTTACTCAAGAAAAAGTCACCACATTACAAAATAACTTAGATCAATTGATACCAGGACTTGTTCCGTTACTCTTAACATTCTTCTGTATGTGGTTATTACGTAAAAAAGTATCACCAATTATTATCATTGTTGGATTATTTTTAGTAGGTATCGCTGGTCATTTGATTGGTCTTTTATAAACTACTATTTTTGTAAAAATGTTTCAGGAAAGCATAACGTTTCAGTATAAAATTATGCTTTCTGTTAAACAGTTATTATCCTTTTCATCACACAATGTGACGAAAACACGGTGTGCATGAAAGGGATAGTGTTATCAATTCAACCTTAGTTATGAATAGGTAATAGATGGTTCAATCATTGAACACAAAAATTGATTTGACCGTGAAAGCAACTGCTTTTACTGGTTTATCTGAATATGGCAATATAATGATTGGTGATAAAGCATTTGAATTTTATCATCGGCGTGACCCTCGTAAATATATCCAAATTCCTTGGGATGAAGTAGATTATGTTATTGCATCCGTATTATTTGGTGGCAGATGGATTCCTCGTTATTCAATCCAAACAAAAAAAGACGGTACTTTCACCTTTGCCTCTGAAGATCCCAAAAAAACATTAAAAGCAATTCGTGTTTATATTGAGGGACAAAAAATGGTAAGGTCATTAGGTTTTTTTGATGTTTTAAAACGGGCTTTTATTCGTAAAAAAAAGAAAACACAGTAGTTATATCCAGAGGTATAAAAACACAATAGACCAGAAAGTAAAACATCGTCAGTATTATTTTTATCCATTTATGACTAAATAAATTCAAAGCAAGCAATATCACGCCTAGCTTCAACAAACAGCCATTGCACTTTTTTCTAGAAAGAGTATAATTTCGGGGCTTTGATTTTGTCCATGTTGGGCAAAAGAAAGATTATTTTTTAATTTAAGAGGATGTTATGGTAACTATTCGTTTAGCTCGTGGTGGCTCTAAAAAGCGCCCTTTTTATCAAGTAGTTGTCACTGATAGCCGTAACCCACGTGATGGTCGTTTTATTGAGCGCGTTGGCTTTTTTAATCCAATTGCACAAGGTAAAGCAGAAGAATTACGTTTAGATCTTGATCGCGTAAATCATTGGGTAGGTTTAGGTGCAACAGTTTCTGATCGTGTGAATGCATTGATCAAACAAGCACAAAAAGCTGCTTAATTGAGTAATAAATAGTAACTGTAATGATGAATACTGAGAATCTAATCGTTGTAGGTAAACTTGGTTCTAGCTATGGCATTCGTGGTTGGCTCAGAATTTTTTCGTTTACAGAATTTTCAGATAGCATTTTCGATTACACACCTTGGTATATCCAGCGTGCTGGGAAATGGCAAGAGGTAATCGTAGAAAGCTTCAGGCCCCATAATCAAGATATGATTGTAAAACTCAAAGGCGTTGACGATCGTGATCAGGCCAATGCATTAACTAATTTTGAAGTGTATGTTGATGCTGAAAAATTTCCAGAACTTAACAATGGAGATTTTTATTGGAAAGATTTGATTGGCTGTCGAGTAAAAACAGTTAACGGTTATGATTTGGGTCAGGTTACTGACTTAATGGAAACTGGCTCGAATGATGTATTGGTGGTAAAAGCAAATCTAAAAGATGCATTTGGAGCAACAGAACGTTTAATTCCGTTTGTTGATGATCAATTTATAAAACAAGTTGATTTAACAGCAAAAACAATTGTGGTCGATTGGGATCCCGCTTTTTAATTGGTAAGGTAAGAATATGTGGATTGGCGTTATTAGCCTTTTTCCCGAAATGTTCCAAGCAATTACCTGTTATGGTGTGACTGGTCGAGCCGTAAAAAACGGACTGTTAACAGTAGAATATTGGAACCCGCGCGATTTTGCGCATGATAAGCATAAGACTGTCGATGATAGGCCTTATGGCGGTGGTCCCGGCATGTTAATGATGGTACAACCACTTCGCGATGCAATTCATGCAGCAAAAACAGTAGCAGGTAACGATACAAAAGTAATCTATCTTTCCCCACAAGGGCGCAAATTAAACCAACAAGGTGTTTGCGAGTTATCACAATATCAAAAATTGATTTTGATTTGTGGTCGATACGAAGGTATAGATGAGCGCGTTATCCAAACCGAAATTGATGAAGAATGGTCAATTGGGGATTACGTGTTGAGTGGCGGTGAATTACCGGCGATGACGATGATTGATGCATTAGCAAGGTTTATTCCTGGCGTATTAAATCATGAATCATCAGCAGAAGAAGACTCTTTTGCTAACGGGTTACTTGATTGTCCACACTATACTCGACCTGAGGTGTTAGATGGAATGGCGGTGCCTGACGTATTAATGTCTGGTCACCATGAAGCGATTCGTCGCTGGCGATTAAAACAATCCCTAGGACGAACTTGGTTGAGAAGAGAAGATCTTCTTGAAAATCTAGCTCTGACTGATGAAGAGCAATGTTTACTCACTGAATTCCAACGTGAATATCGTGATGAACAGAGCCATTAATATTTCAGTATAACTAGTAAGAGACAAAATTATGAAAAATGCAATTATTCAGCAATTAGAACAAGAACAAATGAAAAAAGACATCCCGTCTTTTCGTCCGGGTGATACGGTTGAAGTAAAAGTATGGGTTGTTGAAGGTAACAAAAAACGTCTTCAAGCTTATGAAGGTGTAGTTGTAGCAATTCGTAATCGTGGTTTACATTCTGCATTTACAGTACGTAAAATTTCGAATGGCGAAGGTGTTGAACGAGTATTCCAAACTCACTCACCAATTGTTGATTCAATTACTGTGAAACGTCGTGGTCAAGTACGTCAAGCTAAACTTTACTACTTACGCGAACTTCGTGGTAAAGCGGCGCGTATCAAAGAACGCCTTAACTAATTCAAATTGGTTAATATTTAATAAACTGATTAAATATATCCAATTAAATATGGTCACCTTTATGGTGACCGTTTTTATGTATATAGTAAAAGTTCATTCCCGCCAACAATCGTTGACAAAATTCAAGAAATATCTAGATCAAATAAAGGTAACATTATGGATAACTATCTTGTTGCGATTCTTGCCACTACAACCAAGTTATTCGCATTAATGACTCCACCAGCAGTGCTAAGTGCATTCTTAAGTGGTACTAAACAAAATGATGAACCACAACGCCGAAAAATTGCGCTTAAAACATCGTGTGCGGTGTTCATTATTGGCATTGTGTTGTTCTTTTTTGGTAATACTATGTTTAGTGTTTTCGGTTTTACCCTAGATGCATTCCGTATCGGTTCTGGCGCGTTACTGTTTATCACTGCAGTAGCACTGATGAATGACTCTCCAGATAAAAATAAAATTAGTAGTGATGAGGATATTAGTGTTGTACCGCTTGCAATTCCTCTTTGCATGGGTCCTGCTTCTATCGGTACAATTATTGTTATGGGAACAAGTTCAGTGGGTTTTGCTGCCAATATGGTTGGTGCAGTTTCATTGTTTATTGCTTCTTCGGGCATTTATGCCATGCTTTTATGTGCAAAAAGTATTGCAAAAGTATTAAAAAATACCGGTATTGCTATTTTATCAAAACTAACTGGACTATTAATATCGGCAATTGCTGCACAAGTAGTTTTCACTGGCATATCGGCTTTTCTAAAATAGCCAACCGCTATTGACAAATTTTTGTTACGTTATTATGTAAAATAGCGTAACAATTGAATTTGATACCTTATTTAAGATTAATTTATGAGTATTTATCTATTAATTGAATATAATTAATCTTAGTTATTAATGATTAAATTGCGTTTTTTATTGTAGTAATAAGAAGCTAGAATAATGATAATTAAGACAACTTCTGACAATAAAATAAAATGACCCGACTCACCAAACCATACACCAACAATAATCACAATATTAACAATAATTGAAATCGCTGCTAACCATGGAAATAATGGTGATTTAAATTTAATCATCTCTTTAGGATACTTACCATTATTAACGCCTTTACGAAATTGATACTGACACCAAGCGATAATAATCCACGCAAAACAACCTACTTGTCCTGTACCTGCAACTAAATAGAGATAAAGCTTTTCAGCAGCAATATATTTAGAAAATAATGAAACTAAAGCAATAATGGCAATAAATAAGATACCTTTAGTTGGGACTCCTCGTTTATTGACATCTGAAAAATATTTAGGTGCTAAATTATCCTGTGCCATTGACCATAACATACGTGAACTGGCATAAATAGCTGAGTTGGCCGCCGATATCGCAGCACAAAAAATAACAAACAACATCATGTAAGAAGCAAAAGTAATACCCGCTTTATTAAATACCCAAACAAAAGGACTAATTTCATCATGTACGGTTCCATATGGGTAAACTAATGCTAAAACGGCAATGGCTAATACATAAAACAGAATAATTCTAAATGCGACACCTGTAATAATTTTAGGTAATACTGTTTGAGGTGACTCAGCTTCACCAGCTGCACTACCAATTAATTCAACACCTTGAAACGAATACGTCACAATGGTCATACATACAAAAATCGATAAAAAACCGTTAGGAAACCAGCCATGTTCTGTTTTAAAAGTAGGTAATATATGGGTTTGAGTATATTGTTGGTATAGAAGATAAATACCAATACCAATAAAGGCAATAATTGCCAGCACTTTAATGGTTGAAAACCAATACTCACTTTCACCAAAAGCACGCACAGAAGTTAGATGAACTGAGGTTATAACAACTAAAATCAATAAACTAAAAAGATAAATAGGAATAGCAGGAAAAAATTGGTGGGCAATCATAGAAGCGGCTGTTAAATCTGCTGCCATAGACAGAACCCAACTAAGCCAATATAACCAACCAATGGTATAACTCCAAATCGGATTTGGAATAAACATTAATGCATAATGTTGAAAAGAGCCAGCATGGGGAAATGCACAAGAAAGCTCACCTAAACATAACATTGTTGCCAACATTATGCTACCAGCCATTAAATAAGCGATGATAGTCCCTAATGGCCCTACCGTTGTTAATGGTGCAGCGATACCAATAAATAAACCAGTACCAATCGATCCCCCTAACGAAATCATTAGCAGATGACGATTTTTAAGTTTCTTTTTTAAATTACTAGGATTTTGGCTTTGTTGTGATGCTGATGTTGCCATGTATAAACCGCCTAATCATTGATAAAAACTGCTGGTTACCCAGCAGTTAACACAAATTAATAGATAAACCGTTTTTCTACACCACTAGTTTGACAAGCCATTAGCAAGGCAGTGTAATCAAGCTCAAATCCAATTATATCACCGACTTTGAGAGTTTGCGTCACATCTTCAATATCGACTAATGTATGATCACTGGTTTGACCAAGTACAGTAATGTTATCATCGATCGGCACACAGCTTTCAGCCGGTACATCTTGACGTCCAAAAGCAAGCAGCGCTCGTTTACGTACGCCATGATCGACAAACGTTTTACTATTTAGAAAAGCATCTACCCCTAACTCACCAACTGGAACGGTTGGTTTACTATTAAGCTCAATAATTTGTGCATATAATTTATACATATCACTACAAGCTTTTTCTACAGGTTTATTTGAGTGATGAAATTCATCAAGATATTTCATATCTACATACTCAATACCAAATTCATGTAAACCACCAATCCGGATGTGATTTAGTCCTTCAGGCCAGATACCCTTGTCTAATAAATGATAACTAGTACAATTACCGGCTGATAAATATTGTATTTTAATATTGCAAGTTTTTTCTACTTTACGCGCAATTTCTAAAAAGTCTACTCCATTTTTAACTGTTGGTAGCACAGTACCGTAACAGTTAAAATTAGTGCCAAGCCCATAAAGCTCTACACCCGGTAAAGATAAAATGAGTTTGACCGTATCAATAATTTCATCAATATGTTCAAACCAAATACCTTCGCGCAAATCACCCATATCAACCATTAGTAAAACTTGGTGAACCTTTTGTTGCTTGACGGCTTCGTCTGAAAGTGCTTGAATCACCGTTTTTTCACTGTTTAAGCTAATATCTGCATATTTAACTACTTCACTAATTTCGCTTAAACAAGGACTACGTAGCAGGCAGGTTTTACACCCTAAAGCATCTTTTAATTTTTTCAAATTATATGTTCTTGATTCAGCAATAACATCAATACCGCCATCTAGAACTGCTTTTGCAGTTTCAACACAACCATCAAACACTTTATTAACTGCCATTACTTCAATGCCGTGTTTAGCAAGTAGGTCTTTCTCAACACGTGCATTGTCCTTTAATTTTCCTAAGTCAATTTCCAATACAGGTTTGTACATAAATTTACTCCTCTATATCTTATTGCTGTTGCAAGCGATTACGTTTTTGTGCGCGATGATATATCCATTCAGCTAACACAATTGCAAGCACTGCACCACCAACAATTTTCGCGATATACTCAACATAACCACCCATATCGATTTGTGCTGGTGGAATAAACACTAAGATCACCGCAAATAGCGTAGATAAGAAGCCTAAACCAGGTAAAACAATTGGTAATACTTTACCAGGGATCTTAAAGCTACGTGGTACATCCGGTTGAGTAATACGTAAGCGATAGTACGCAATAAACATCACTAAATAAGGAATAAAGTAACAAATGGTTGTTAATGCGGTTAACATCCAATAGGCCGCAGCAATACTTGGTGATACGAACGTTGAGAAACAAAGTACGGTCACAATGATTGCTTGAATAACTAAAGCAAATGCTGGTGTTTGATACACAGGATGTAAACGACCAATGCGTTCACCAAGCAAATTATCTTCTTTAGATGCTTCTTGTAACATATAGATAGGACCAACTAACCATGAGTTAATTTGACCTAATGCACCAAAGAATAAACAAATTGCCATTACTGGTAATAACCAAGGCATATGTAGCTCTTTAGCAGCAGCCTCCATTGCTTGCATTACACCGGCAACAATATCAGTATCGGCAGCAGGTAATAAGGTATTAATTGCCCAAGTACCAATCATATAGATACCAACGATAACTATTGCAGATACAGCCATCGCTTTAGGGAAGTCACGTTGTGGATCACGAGTACGACCAGCAATCATTGGTGCAACTTCAAGTCCAGCAAAAGCAAACATCATGCTTGATAAAAAGACAATTGTATCCCAGCTACTTAAATCTGGAATCCAATCACTAACATGACTATAATCAGTTGCCATTGGGTGGCCTGTCATCAACCAGACAATTGCCAATAACACAATGATAGCAGCAGGAATAAACACCCCTAACCATGCACTAACACTGTTTATAATTTTAGTCCATTTCATACCTTTGATATTCATTAATGTTAAAATCCAAAATACCACCATGGAACCAACACCAATAAACACCTGATTTTGGGCTAACTCGGCACTAAACATGTAACCAATTGCAGTAAAACCAAATTGTAACATTAATGGGAAGAATAGAACGCATGAGAATAAGAAACAAACGACCACTATCCAGCCAACTCGTTTACCAAACGCTTCTTTTACCCAAACAAAAATCCCACCATCTTTTGGCCAACCAGTAGAAAGTTCACCACAAACCATCGCTAAAGGGAAAAATAAACAAAATGCAGCAAGAAGCCAAAGCACCATTGCTGACGCTCCGTAAGGAGCAACATTAGGAATTTGACGTAAACTTAGTATGGCAATGACATTCATAAATACAATGTCTTTAATACCAAGTAAACTTGAATCTTTAGAATCACTCATAATAGCCTCACATTATAATATCTGGGGCAAGAAGTGCCCCAGATAACTCATGATTAATACACGTCGTATCCAACCATATCCTCGTAAGTGTCCTCACGGCGAATCAATCGATCTTTACCTTTTTTATCAATCATAACAACGGCAGTACGCGGTCGGTTGTTATAAACTGTTTGACTTTCGATGGTATAAGCTCCAGCATCAAGGAATGCAATGATATCCCCAACTTGAGTGTCTTTTGGTAATAAGAACTCTTCACCTTTTACACCAACATGGAAATAGTCACCACCATCACATAAAGGTCCAGCAAGTTTGATGTATTGATCGTGATCTTCAGTAATTCTTGATGCATCATACACATAGAAGAACCAATCAAAATGCTGACTATCAGATAACACGCTATAACCTGCGTCAACAAATTTCCACTCAACATGTTCTTCAATGTTACCGTCTAAATCGTAATTTGTTTTACGTTTCTCACAAGCAACTTCAGTTAATAATACAGCAGCTGACCCTGTTACTTTACGACCTGGTTCAATACAGATTTCAACATCAGTACGCCATTTATGTACTTCTCTAATCACTGCATCAGCAAAATCTTGTGCAGTAATACCGGCATACATATTATCCTGTAATGGATTACCATTTTCTTCGTCATATTTATATGGAACTGGAATACCGCCACCAACGTTAATTAAATCCAATTTAATACCAAGGACTTCTTCTAAACGGCGTGACTCATCAACTAACACTTTTGTTGCTTTAGCAAATGGTTCTGACTCTGGTACTTGATCCCCTACGTGCATATGTAAACCACGTAAATGTACATAAGGCATTTCAAGAATACGACGACAGGTTTCTTCCGCTTGTTCTAAGTCAATACCTGATTTAGCATGATATGCCGTAACAAGTTCCGCATGAGTCGCTGATGGTACATTTGGTTCAACTCGCACACAAACATTCGCTACTTTCTTCAATCGACGTGAAATTTCATCAATGATATCGAGTTCATATAAGCTATCAACATTGATAATATAAAGATCATTTTGAATAGCAAATTCTAAATCAACCGGTTTTTTAACCACGCCATTGAAAACGATTTGACTACCTGGAAAACCAATCTCTAGACATTTACGTACTTCAAACATTGAATTTGCTTCAGCATAAATACCTGCATCTTTAATTGCTTTTAGCACCCCCATTACAGAACACGTTTTTGACGCATAGAAAATCTTAGTATTTGGATGAGCTTTAAACGAATCTTTGATTTCTTGAATATTACGGTCAATTTCTTTTTCAGAAAATACGTAAAAAGGTGTTGGATATTTCTTTGCTAATTCTTCTAAATTTACGCCATCAAAACATAATTTACCGTTTTGAGCACTGAAACGACGATCTTTGGTTATAAGATCTGAGCGTAATTTGTTATAATTTGACATAATTTTGTCGGACATAAGACCTCCAGTTAATTAGTACATAAAAAGTACACAAGAAAACAAGCAAAATGGCTTTTCACTTGCAATGCAATCAGCATGCCAACTTATAAATTATTAAAAATCAATTTATTATAAAAATCATTACAAAAACAATATTGGTCATATTGTTTAAAATCTGTTTTTATGACAAAAATTTGTCATAAATTTATTAATGGTTGAAAGGTATTTAAATTAACGTAAGCTAAACTTAGCTAATAAGCTAAATTAAAAAGGTACTAATATCATGACAATCGATCCTGAATTATTACAATCATTAGAAATATTCAAACATTTTTTTGATTTAATCCATCAGCCAATGGCTATTATCGATAAAGAAGGTAAATACATTTATTATAATCGGGAAAGTGCAGAACTTGATGGTTACCCTATGGAACAAGCCATTGGTAAACCAATGCTTAAAGTTTATCCTAATTTAAGGAAAGAAGATAGTACCATGTTACAAGCTTTACAACAAGGTAAGGAATATCAGGATAATTATCAAAGCTACTATAATCATGTAGGTAAACTTGTTGATTATATGCATACCACCGTACCGCTTTATAACAAGCATAAAGAGATTATTGGTGCGATCGAAATAGGACGAAATTTATCAACTGTTAGACAATTACAAGATCAAGTATTCAAACTTAATAGTAAGTTATACCAAAATAAAGACCAACCATTACCTGAAATTGTTTTTGTATCACAGAAAATGCAAAAAGTTATTGATCAAACAAATATTTTAGGGGCGAATGATGTGCCAGTTTTAATTGTTGGTGAAACGGGAACAGGTAAAGAGCTTTTTGCACATTTAATACATCAAACAAGCCATCGCCGTAATAGTGCGTTTATTTCGTTAAATTGTAGTGCTTTACCAACCACATTGATTGAAAGTACCTTATTTGGGACAGTCAAAGGTGCATTTACTGGTGCTGAAAATCATCCTGGCTATTTAGAACTGGCTAATGGGGGCACACTATTTCTTGACGAACTTAATGCTATGCCACTTGATATGCAAAGCAAATTACTTAGATTTTTACAAGAAAAGACTTACTGGCCATTAGGTGGCAATAAAGAGCAACATGCCGATGTAAGAATTGTTGCCGCCATGAATGAATCGCCAGCAGAGTTATTAAAAACGGGGAAAATGCGAAGTGACCTGTTTTATCGATTAAATGTGGGATTAATTAAACTACCAGCACTTCGGGAAAGGAAAGAAGATATTCCTGTATTAGCTCGATACTTTATTGATAAACATAAAACAGATGTAAATGTTGTGATAACAGGTATTAGCGAACACGCATTACAACAACTTATGTCTGCTCCTTGGCCGGGAAATGTAAGAATGCTTGAAAATGCAATCGTACGTAGTATAGTCTTACAAAATGAACCAGGAGAATTGCAACAAATTATCCTTGACGACGAACTATTTGACATTCACAGCCCTTACCCAGAAAATCAATCTGAAACTAAATTTGAAAAACCAAGTACAAGCATAGTTGCAAGCAATAACAATTTAACCGAACAAGTTGAAAATTATGAAAAACAACTTATTATTGATGCATTAAATCAAGCAAACGGTAAAATTATTGCTGCTGCAAAACTATTAAATATTTCACGGACTACATTACAATATAAGGTAAAAAAATACCATATTCAAATGGGAGTAATAGATAACTAGTCTATCTTAATCAAAGGCTTGTGCGCAGGCAAATGCACTGCTCCAGGCCCATTGAAAATTATAACCGCCTAACCAACCAGCCACATCAACAACTTCACCAATAAAATAGAGATTCGGTTGTGATTTAACCGCCATCGTTTTTGAAGATAACGCATCAGTACTGACTCCCCCTAATGTCACTTCAGCCGTTCGATATCCTTCCGTACCATTTGGCGTTATACACCATTGAGTCAATGTATTATAAAGGTCTTGTTGCTGCTTAGGGTTAAGTTGCCTAACCGTTATGTCAGTTATCAAATTCAATTGTATTAATGTCTCAATCAACCTTTTCGGTAAAATCTGTGATAAACAATTTTTTAGGGTTTGATTACGATTTTGTTCAAGTAATGGTTTAAATGTTGATTCAAATGACCTATCTGGTAGTAAGTTAATAATGATTGGCTCCCCTGCTTGCCAATAACTAGAAATTTGTAAAATTGCTGGTCCTGATAATCCACGATGGGTGAATAATAAGTTTTCTTTAAAACGGATTCGTTTATTAGATACTTCAACCGGTACAGCAATTCCTGATAAAGTGGATAATACTTCTAACAACGGTTTATGTAACGTAAATGGTACCAGTCCCGCTTTTACTGGTACAACAGGAATAGCTAATTTTTCAGCTATTTTGTATCCGATAGAGGTCATGCCAAGAGCTGGCATCGACTGTCCGCCCGTTGCCACAATTAACTGTTCGGTTTCAATACAACCTTGTGAAGTATATAACTTAAATCCTTTATCTACAGACTCAACTTCTTCTAATTGTGTTTTTAGCATAAACTTAACTTGTCCTTTTTGACACTCTTGTGCAAGCATATCGACAATATCTTGAGCTGAATTATCACAAAATAACTGACCATGATCTTTTTCATGATAAGCAATCTTATATTCATTAACTAATTGAATAAAATCCCATTGGGAGAATCGTTTTAAAGCAGATTTACAAAAATGTGGATTTTGAGAAATATAATTACTTGCTTCAACAGCGAGATTAGTAAAATTACATTTACCACCACCAGACATTAATATTTTACGGCCAATTTTTTTACCATTATCAATTATAGTGACATCATAGCCTCTTTGTCCTAATAATCCCGCACAAAACAGCCCTGCTGCTCCAGCACCTACAATTGTAATTTTCGTTTGCATAATACTAATATCAATAATTAAAAACAAATTATAACATTATGGTTTCTAGTTGATAAATTTATACTGAAACTTATATATAACTTGAATTATTTTACACAATTAAATTGTATTATTAAATTTTTCTTAATAGATTACTTTATTTTTATTATCATAAAATACAAATCAAAAATTGTATTTCTTTTCTGACGTAAAGTATTATTAATTTCTCTAAGATGAAACTCGTAATATGATTTGTTAGTATAAAAATTATTATCTAGACAAACTTGATATTAAAAGTACTTGGATTAAGGAATATTGTATCTCACTAAATTTGTAAAAATATTTTAATATGTTAATAAATCAGCGACAATTATCACTGATTTATTATGCAAATATATTTATAAAATGTAATTTTCTATCAACTAATTTTTTATTTGTGATTTATTAAAAAATAGATAAGCAAGTGTAGCAACAATAAAATTACCTAAAGCTGCAAATATCGTTACCATATGAAGATTAAAATAGTTAAATAAAATGAATCCTGTTAAAGCTGCTCCAATTGCAGCACCAAAGGTATTGATAGCATAAAGGTGTCCAGTTGTTTGACCAATATTTTTCCAGAATTGTGCAATATAAGTAATTAAAATTGGAAGTGTAGCTCCCATCAAAAGTGCAGGAATGAGCACCAATAAGAAATTAACAATTGCAATAATAATTATATTGTAAACAACAAAAATATCACCGGTAAATAAAATAAGTTGGTAACTAATTACCCCAAATAAACCAATTCCCAATTCACTAAAACAAAAAAACTGTAGTGATTTATTTGGATATTTATCAACAATTTTACCCCCTCCAAGGGCTCCAAAACCTAATCCCAACATAAATGCTGATACAATAATTGCTACAGATTCTACATCAGAACCAAAAGCTGAATAAAGAGCTCGTTGCCAAGCAACTTGATAAGTTAAACCACTCATTCCAGAAATAAAAAATAAAGTACTTAATAGAAATAATTGTTTTTTGCTTAACATAAAGTTTTCCTTATTTTTTTCCCAAAAGTCCATATTTATATTCTGTTATCATATTGCTATCAGTAATGATTTCCAGATCTCGTCCCAAATTTTGAAGCTTTTCAAACTCATCTAACGTTAATAGTTGTGTCGATAAAGTTTTTTTGTATGCTCCGTTCTCACGCTGTTTGGATTCTTCATTAAACAAAGGTTTACCGTCTAAAATTAACTTATCAAGACGATCCTTTGCTACCACTTCATCGATTTTAATCATCGAATCAGAAGCATAAATAAAGCCAAGTTTACCCCAATAAGCATATTTAAAGACAGATTGTGCTGTTTTCAATGTATCAGGTGAACGGGTACTATTAAATGCCAGAATACCATCAGGATTTAATGAATTTTCCGCGATTTTCATCATCTCTTGGGATAATAAATTTGTTGTTCCTGAACGCCAATGATAAGTAGTATTCATAATGATCAAATCATACTTTTTACTACTATTTCGTTTTAACCAGCGTCGACCATCATCAATATGGATATTAATTTTAGGATCATTCAATATTGGTGAAACAACAGGATATTGTTTAATTATATCTATATAGCCTTTATTGATTTCAATAGCATCTATCGTTTCTAAAGTTGGAAAACTTGATAAAGCACGAGTCCAAGCACCCGCGCTAACACCTATAACGAGTACTTTTTTAGGATTTGGGTGAACTGCAGCTAATAAATAAAGTCGGTTTAGGTCATTTATATCATTATCTGGATCTATATTTATCATGCCATCATACATATTATTACCTAATACAATATTTTTTATACCTTCTTTATCATTGTTGACAATATGAATTATACCGTAGCGATTTTCAACATAAGTATTCACAGATATTTCTTCTTTTCCAAATACATTTTTGAAAATATAATCAGTGTGTTTATCTACTAAATAAAAGCAACCGCAACCAAGCATAACAACAGTAATCATAGAACTTACTGATTTTTTTATTATCATCAAACTACCTATTAAAATACAGACGATACCTATTAAAATAAACATTGATGAAATAGAGACATAATCAAGAAGAATACCACCAATTAATAAACTACCAAGCGTCGAACCAATAATATTAAAGAAATAGACTTTCGAAACAGATGCTCCTACTTTACCATTTGCAATATTCGTACCTAAATGGTGTACAATTGGGAATAATATTGCCTTTAAAGCTGCCACAAAAAATATCAATATAATACAGACACATAAAGGCAACACCATAACGTGATCTTGAGATATTTGTAAAATAATAAATGGAATAGCTATATCAATAAAACCTGCACAAATTAAAACCATTCCACCAGCAAAAAATAGATTAGAATAACGGGTGCAAATTGTCTTACCTTTACTCGCTCCAAAAGCAATACCTAGTAGAAAGAAAAACAATACAAGTGCAAAAGCAAAAGGAGCGCCTCCTAACATAAAACTAATTATTCTAAACCATAACATTTCTTGCCCTAAACTCATAAGGCCGACTAAAAGCGAAATAGACCAAGCAAAGTATTTCATCATTTTTTCTTAACATTCCTTTAGTATTAAAGATATTATTTATTAAATTGACTTACTAACTACTGCTATTCTTAAAATTTAAATTGCTAACTGTAAAGATTGAGTAAACAATTAAACAATTAATTGATAATTATTGCAAGCTTATTTTTTAAACATTAAAGATATTTCATAACTCGTTACTCTACTAAAAGCAAATAATAGCTCACTAATATCAAGTATATCTAAGTCTATATTTGATCAATTTATACATTTATTTGCTAATTTTTTCGTGAATTTAGTGATTTGTTACATACAACAAATCATAAAGATAAATAATAATTATCTATATAGATTTAAGAATGATTTTCTAATTATGATTTTTTAAAAAATATTCATATTAATGATTCTAAGAAAAGTAACTAATATTTAAATTAATAAAAAAGTAACTTTAACCTGACACTTTTCTACAAGAAAGAAGAAGAATTTATACTTAATAAATTGAATATAGCTATAAAAAAAATTAATTTATTTATAAATGATTAAAAATCATAATAATAAATACAATTATTAGCTTCATTAATAACTTTGATATAAGTTATTAGAAGATTGACTTATAAGTAATATTTATTTGACCAAAATACTATTTTTCTTTAATTTCTTAGTCATTATGGGATTAAAGCCTATTTTTTCTTAAATTATAAAAGCGATGAATTAGAGGCAATGATATGTTATATAACCAGCATCATGAAAAAGATAACTGCGGATTTGGTTTAATAGCTCATATTGAAGGGCAACCAAGTCATAAAGTGGTGCGTACTGCAATACACGGGCTTGCCAGAATGCAACACCGAGGAGCCATACTATCAGACGGTAAAACTGGTGATGGCTGTGGTCTTTTATTACAAAAACCTGATCGTTTTTTTAGACTAGTTGCACAAGAAGCTGGCTGGCGTTTAGCTACCAATTATGCTGTTGGTATGCTATTTTTAAGTCAAGACGAAAAAGAAGCTCAAGCTAGCCGTGATATTGTCGAAGAAGAACTTGCTAATGAAACTTTATCTATTTTAGGTTGGCGTGAAGTACCTATTGATAAAAGTGTTTTAGGCGAAATCGCCTTATCATCACTACCACAAATTGAACAAGTTTTTGTCAATGCCCCTGCTGGATGGACTAAAATTGATTTAGAGCGTCGTTTATATATGGTGCGTCGCCGTATTGAAAAACGAGTACAAGATGATACTTTTTATGTATGCAGTTTTTCAAATCAGGTAAATATCTATAAAGGCCTTTGCATGCCTAAAGATTTACCGCGATTTTATTTAGATTTAGCGGATCTGCGTATGGAAACAGCAATCTGTTTATTCCATCAACGATTTTCAACCAATACGGTTCCTCGTTGGCCGCTTGCCCAACCTTTTAGACATCTAGCCCATAATGGTGAAATTAATACCATTGAAGGTAATAGACAATGGGCAAAAGCACGTTCTTATAAATTTAAAACACCATTGATACCCGATCTACAAGATGCCGCACCTTTCGTAAATGTTACGGGTTCGGATTCAAGTTCATTAGATAATATGCTTGAACTATTTTTAGTGGGCGGTATGGATATAGTGCGTGCTATGCGCCTACTTGTGCCACCTGCATGGCAAAATAATCCTGACATGAACGAAGACCTACGTGCCTTTTTTGATTTTAATTCAATGCATATGGAACCATGGGATGGCCCAGCAGGTATTGTTATGTCTGACGGACGTTACGCAGCCTGTAATTTAGACCGTAATGGTTTGCGCCCTGCTCGTTATGTCATTACCACAGATAAGCTCATCACCTGCGCATCAGAAATTGGTATTTGGGATTATCAACCTGACGAAGTTGTCGCTAAAGGACGCGTTGGCCCAGGCGAACTGATGGTAATTGATACTGAAGAAGGCCGTATTTTACAATCATCAGAAACTGATAACGATCTACAAAAACGTCATCCTTATAAAGAATGGATGGCTAAAAACGTGAAACGACTTATTCCTCTTGAAGATTTACCCGATGAAAATATTGGTTCACGCACCTATGATGATGTATTACTTGCTACCTATCAAAAGCAATTTGGTTATAGTAGTGAAGAGCTCGAACAATGTATTCGAGTTTTAGGTGAAAACGGTCAAGAAGCCACAGGCTCGATGGGAGATGATACGCCATTTGCGGTACTATCAAGCAGACCACGCCTTATTTATGATTACTTCAGACAAAAATTTGCCCAAGTCACCAATCCTCCAATCGATCCATTGCGTGAAGCGCACGTAATGTCACTTTCTACCAGCATTGGACGTGAAATGAATGTTTTTGCTGAAGCAGAAGGACAAGCACATCGTGTGGCATTTAAATATCCGGTTTTAGTTCATTCAGATCTTGAGCAGTTAATCGCCTTAGAGTCTCGCTACTATAAATCTGAAAAACTTGATATGACTTATGATATTGACGGCAGTTTGCGCGATGCAATTGAACAGTTATGTGGTGATGCTGAAGCAAAAGTACGTAATGGTACAGTATTACTAATTCTATCAGATAAAAATATCGCAGCTGATCGCTTACCTATTCCTGCACCTATGGCGTTAGGTGCAGTACAGCAACGCTTAGTTGAAAAGAATTTACGTTGTGATGCAAATATTATTGTAGAAACAGGTAGTTGTCGTGACCCGCATCAATTTGCTGTACTCATCGGTTTTGGTGCTACAGCCATTTATCCTTATTTAGCGTACGAAACTTTAGCAAAAATGGTTGATAATGGCACTATTAATAAATCCTACCGCGAAGCTATTTTGAATTATCGTAATGGGATTAATAAAGGTTTATATAAGATCATGTCTAAAATGGGCATCTCAACCGTTGCCTCTTATCGATGTTCAAAACTATTTGAAGCAGTCGGATTACATAAAGATGTGGTTGATCTCTGCTTCCAAGGAGTCACTAGTCGTATCAGTGGCGCTAATTTTGATGATTTTGCTCAAGACCAATTTAACTTATCCAAAAGTGCTTGGTTACGTCGTAAACCATTAGATCAAGGTGGATTACTTAAATTTGTTTATGGTGGCGAATATCATGCTTATAATCCCGATGTTGTACAATCATTACAACTGGCTGTCAATAATGGCAACTATGAAGATTATAAACGTTATGCTGATATCGTTAATAATCGACCTGTTTCTACATTGCGTGATTTATTAAAACTTAATCCACCTGAAAATGGGGCTATTGCACTTGATGAAGTTGAACCTGAAGAATCATTGTTTAAACGTTTCGACTCAGCAGCAATGTCAATTGGCGCACTTAGCCCAGAAGCGCATGAATCACTTGCAACAGCAATGAATACTTTAGGGGGTTATTCAAATTCTGGTGAGGGAGGTGAAGATCCTGCGCGCTATAACACCATTAAAGTTTCTCGTATTAAACAAGTGGCATCAGGTCGTTTTGGGGTAACACCGGGTTATTTAATGAGTGCAGATGTCATTCAAATTAAAGTGGCACAAGGCGCTAAACCAGGTGAAGGAGGCCAACTACCGGGCGATAAAGTCACACCTTATATTGCTAAATTACGTTTTTCAGTCCCTGGCGTAACCCTAATTTCGCCACCGCCTCATCACGATATTTACTCTATTGAGGATTTAGCTCAGCTAATTTTCGATTTAAAACAGATTAACCCAAATGCAATGATTTCAGTTAAATTGGTTTCAGAGCCAGGCGTAGGAACCATTGCGACTGGTGTGGCTAAAGCTTATGCCGATTTAATCACTATTTCAGGTTATGACGGCGGAACAGGAGCGAGTCCATTAACATCAGTTAAATATGCGGGTTCACCATGGGAGCTGGGACTTGTTGAAACCCAACAATCTTTAGTTGCAAACGGATTACGTCACAAAATACGTTTACAAGTTGATGGTGGATTAAAAACTGGTACAGATATAGTAAAAGCCGCTATTTTAGGTGCAGAAAGCTTTGGTTTTGGTACAGGACCAATGGTTGCCTTAGGTTGTAAATACTTGCGTATTTGTCATCTTAATAATTGTGCAACAGGTGTTGCTACCCAAGATGAAAAATTACGGAGTGAGCATTATCATGGTTTACCGGAAAAAGCCATGAATTATTTCCGCTTTATTGCACGTAATACCCGAGAAGTTATGGCTGAGCTCGGTGTAAGTCGTATTGTTGATTTAATCGGACGGACGGATCTTCTTTTAGAACTGGACGGTATTACCGCTAAACAACAAAAACTGGATTTATCAAGTCTGCTCGAAACAGCTACACCACATGAAGGTAAACCGGTTTACTGCATTGAAGATAATAAACCATTTGATAAAGGTGTGCTTAATAAAGAGATCATCACACAAACCCAACAGTTTGTTGATGCGCGCCAAAGTAAAAGTTTCTACTTTGATATTCAAAACACAGACCGTTCTGTGGGCACTAGTCTATCGGGCTATATTGCCAAAAAATATGGTGATCAAGGTTTAGTATCAGAACCAATCTCATTAAACTTCAATGGCACAGCCGGTCAAAGTTTTGGTGTATGGAATGCTGGTGGCGTAGATTTAACCCTAACAGGTGATGCCAACGACTATGTTGGGAAAGGCATGGCAGGCGGTCGCATTGTGATTCGTCCACCTCAAGGCTCTGCATTTTTAAGCCATGAAGCAACTATCGCTGGAAATACCTGTCTCTATGGTGCAACTGGAGGTAAATTATACGCAGCAGGTCGTGCTGGCGAACGTTTTGCTGTACGTAATTCTGGTGCCATTAGTGTGGTTGAGGGCATTGGTGATAACGGTTGTGAATATATGACTGGCGGTATTGTTTGTGTTTTAGGTAAAACCGGTGTTAACTTTGGTGCGGGAATGACGGGTGGCTTTGCTTATATCTTAGATATTGATGGTGATTTTGATAAACGCATAAATAAAGAATTAGTTGAAATGTTAAATGTTGCTGATTACCCAATTCATGAAGAACATCTTCGTGGCTTAATCATGGAACATGCTCAACTGACCAACTCATCTCGTGCGGAAGAAATCTTAGCTAATTGGCAAGAATTTGCTAAACAATTTGTATTAGTTAAACCAAAATCCAGCGATGTAAAAGCACTACTTGGTCATCGTAGTCGTTCATCAGCAGAACTACGCGTTCAGGCACAGTAAGGAGAACACGAAATGAGTCAAAATGTCTATCAGTTTATCGATTTACAACGTGTTGATCCGCCTAAAAAATCGCTAAACATCCGTAAAATAGAATTTGTTGAAATTTATGAAGGCTTTTCAGCTTCGCAGTCTCAAGCGCAAGCAGATCGTTGCTTAGCATGTGGTAATCCATATTGTGAGTGGCGATGTCCTGTGCATAACTATATTCCTAATTGGCTAAAACTAGTTAACGAAGGCAAAATTTTAGAAGCGGTTGAACTATCTCATCAAACGAATAGTTTACCTGAAGTTTGTGGACGCGTTTGCCCGCAAGACCGTCTTTGTGAAGGTTCTTGTACTCTTAATGCAGAATTTGGTGCAGTTACCATTGGTAATATTGAACGTTATATCACTGATGAAGCATTCAAAATGGGATGGAAACCGAATCTATCAAATGTCGAAAAAACTGGATTAAAAGTGGCGATTATTGGTGCTGGTCCAGCAGGTCTTGCTTGCGCTGATGTCTTAGTACGTAATGGGGTTACTCCGGTGGTTTTCGATCGTCATCCAGAAATTGGTGGGTTGTTAACGTTTGGTATTCCTGCCTTTAAATTAGATAAAGAAGTATTAATTAACCGCCGTCGTATTTTTACCGAAATGGGCGTTGAATTCAGATTGAACACCGAAGTTGGCAAAACGATACAACTGGCTGATTTACTCAATGAATTTGCAGCGGTCTTTATTGGCACAGGAACATACCAATCTATGCGTGCAGGGCTTGAAAATGAAGATGCAAATGGTGTCTATGATGCATTACCATTTTTGATTGCTAATACTAAGCACATTATGAAACATGAGCAAACACAAGATACACCATATGTTGACATGAAAAATAAACGTGTCGTCGTATTAGGTGGTGGTGATACCGCCATGGACTGTGTGCGAACATCTATCCGTCAAGGTGCAACCGAAGTAACATGTGCTTATCGTCGTGATGAAGCCAATATGCCTGGCTCTAAACGTGAAGTCAAAAATGCCAAAGAAGAAGGCGTACAATTCCAATTTAATGTGCAACCGCTTAGCATTGAAATCAATAAAACAGGGCAAGTGACAGGTGTAAAAATGGTAAGAACTGAGCTTGGTGAGCCTGATGCCAAAGGTCGTCGATCACCGGTGGTTATCGAAGGTTCTGAATTTGTTCTTCCTGCCGATGCTGTCGTTATGGCATTTGGATTTAAACCACATGCAATGCCGTGGCTAGCCGAGCATGGTGTTGATTTTGACGATAAAGGACGAATAATCGCACCTGAAATAAAAGGTTATCAAACAACCAATTCCAAAATCTTTGCGGGTGGCGATGCGGTCCGTGGCTCTGATTTAGTTGTAACGGCAATTAGCGAAGGCCGTAAAGCTGCTGCGGGTATCTTGGATTATTTAGAAGTATAATTGCTAGTTTTTTAATAAAAATAAAACCCGCTTTAATATAAGCGGGTTTTTAATTATAGATAAGTTCATTTCAGCAATAGTCTATCCAATAATGAATAATGTAAAAAATTAAGCCAATTCTGCATCTACTATTGGTTGTTCATTTCCATATTCATCAATTAAAGAAATTGATAACCAATCAACACCATCGCAGAGTAGCTGTTGCCACGTGATTTTACGCTCATCAATTAAGTTCACATTGCCATTTTCATCTAAGTCATAAAGTTCTTTCTCAGAATCATAGTCAATACTGTAGCCAAATGTTAATTTTATTTTTGACGCAGGCACATTAAGTTTTTCAAGTGATCTATTGTTCTTTTCTTCATTAGAGTGACTATCACAAAACATTGCGTTATATCCATGCACCGTTTCATCAAATAGCAATATTTCTTCTTTACTATTAATGGATTTTGTCACAATTTTAATATTGGAAAAAGTTGGCTCTACACCAGTAATATAGCCATTTTCTAATTCACCATAATAGTAAATTTCAAACTATTGTTCTTTATTGAATGACTGGATAAAAAAGATGTTACCCCGTTAAACTCATCTTCGATAATGTTTATAGCGTATTGTGTTAAACGGGATGGTATTTTCATGTTATTTCTTCTTATCGTTACTTATCTATGTAAACGATAAGGTTCGTCCATCGCAACAAAAGATTGTTCTTGTAATGCATCATTTATCCAATCTTTAATGCCTTTGGTATTACAAATAGTATCAATATAGTTGTTAAGAATTGGGCTGGTTGCTATATGATAATTTTTTAATCTTAGGCATAAAGGAGCATAAAAACCATCGGCTATACTAAAATCGCCAAACAAATAGTCACAATTTGATTTTTTCGAAATTAATAACGAGGATAGCAAATCATCTAAAAACATGATTTCTTTTTTTACCTCTAAATGGTCTCGTAATATTATTTGCCCTATTTGAGGAAACTCAGCTTCAATATTCATCGGCAAATAAGTTCGAATAGCTTGAAATCCAGAATGCATTTTAGCGACTAAACTTCGAGCAATTGCTCTTTTTTTGGGGTCAGCTGGCCATAAAGCTAGGTCGTGATGCTTTTCAGCTAAATATTCACAAATAGCTAAAGAGTCACTGATCACTAAATCTTCATCAATTAGGATAGGTACAGTGCCATATTTTGAAACAGAGCACATTGTCCTTTTAAACAAAGAATCATCATTAAAACTATCAAATTTAACAAGCTTTTCGTTAAAAGGAATATCAAAATATTTCATCACAACCCAAGGACGCATAGACCATGTTGAGTAGTTTTTATTGCCAATATAAAGTGTATAATTCATATTCAATATCCCTTTTAACAAAATTAATTAAAATCGAAAAACTTGTTCGCTAACCAACTTTTCTTTTTTAAATAATATTTAATCCAAATGTTATTTATAAATAAACTAAATTGGTACCTTTTTCTGGTTGGAAAACAGCTTTTCCAAATTCATCTAGAAAATAAGCAATGTGATCCGATTTATCTCCTAATAAACGACCTTTAACTTTATTCCACGTTAATAATGCTATCGTTGAATCAGGTTCACAGCAAATTAACATAGGTTGTTGAAGTTCATCATTCCAATAGAACTGACCACCATATAATTTATGCGCAGTTAATAACAGATAACAGCCATATTCTTGCGATATCATATTCAGTTGTTCTTCTGGCAGACCAAAACTTTTATCAGCCATTTCTCCAATGATCATCTCAACAACGGTAATGCTTTTTTCGGAGTAATCGAGTTGGTTAATACTCCAAGTTGGACTGTGTAAAATAGCATTTTGTGCCCATGCTTCGATTTCTTGATACAATTCATTTTTTTGTTTAATCATTTTGATTCACTTTAAACGTTTATTATCTTGTTCTAATTGCTTAACACTTTGCCATGCATCTTCCATTTCTTCAAGTGTTGCGTTAGGTAAAGCACGATCTTTTTGTTTGAGTATTGATTCTACCTGCTTAAAACGCCGTTCGAATTTTTTATTAGCTTGTTGTAAACAGAGTTCTGACTTTACCTTTAAATGTCTGGCTAAATTAACAGTAGCAAAAAACAGATCACCAAGCTCCTCTTCAATTTTTTGTTGATTGCGTTCAGTTTGATTGAGCTCTTGTTCTACTTCTCCAATTTCTTCTTTTACTTTATCTAATACAGGTTGTAATTCATTCCAATCAAATCCAACTGATGCACAACGTTTTTGAATTTTTTCGGCTTTCATTAAAGCTGGGATAGAATTGGGTATATCATCTAATATTGAATATTGTGCTCGTTTATCACGTTCTTGTTGTTTTAATTGTTCCCAATTAGGTTTTTCTTTCATTTTATCGGTAAAGATATGGGGATGACGACTGACTAACTTATCGGCAACAGCATTACAGATATCATCAAAATTGAACTCCCCTTGCTCATTAGCTAAATCAGCATAAAAAATGATTTGAAATAATAAGTCACCCAATTCATTTTTTAATTCTTGCATATTTTGATGATCAATGGCATCTAAGACTTCATAGGTTTCTTCTAAAGTATAACTTTTTAAAGATGCGAAAGTTTGTACTCTATCCCATTCACAACCATCAATAGGATCACGAAGTTGCTTAGTAATAGTTTGTAGGCGTTTTAGTCCATTCACGATACCGACACCTCTAGGATTTTAACAATGATCACATATTGTAAAGCTTTTAAGTTAAAAACGGTTATTATTTTACACTCGAATTAACACAAATTTTTAATATAACGAGTAAAAATTTTATCGAAAATTATAATAAAAAGTATAAATATTCTGTTATTAATAGAACTTCTAGTCGATAAAAGCGAATTAAGTATATAATAGCTTCTTATCAAATTAACCTAATGACATAATATGAATAATTTACGAGAACTTACATTAAGAGGCACTATTTTAGGTGCTTTTATAACTGTCATTTTTACTGCATCGAATGTCTATCTTGGCTTAAAAGTCGGATTAACATTTTCATCGGCTATACCTGCCGCAGTAATTTCAATGGCAATATTGAGGCTGTTTTCAGGATCAACAATCTTAGAAAATAATATGGTGCAAACCCAAGCTTCCGCTGCGGGTACATTATCTTCAATTATATTTGTTTTACCTGGCTTATTAATGATTGGGTATTGGCAAAGTTTTCCATTTTGGTTAACACTTGCAATTTGTGCCGCAGGTGGAATGCTAGGAGTACTATTTTCAATCCCGTTGCGTCACGTTATGGTGGTCAAAAGTAATTTACCCTATCCAGAAGGTGTTGCTGCTGCCGAAATATTAAAAGCTGGATCAAAGACTGAAGGAAATGACGCTAATGATGGACTAAAAGATATTTTATTTGGTGGTGTGGTAGCCTCCATTGTGAGTTTATTTACTAATGGTTTTAGAATTTTGTCAGACAGCACCGCTTATTGGTTTACTGCTGGTAAATCCATTTTTCAACTACCGATGGGCTTTTCTTTAGCGCTTTTGAGTGCTGGTTACTTGATAGGTATTATGTCAGGTATAGCGGTTTTAATTGGAACAATTATTGCTTGGCTATTTGGCATTCCAATTTTAAGTCTAATTAGTGATTATGATTCAAGTCAACCTTTATCACAAATTGCTATGGGATTTTGGGCTAAAGATATTCGCTTTATTGGTGCTGGTACTATTGCTATCGCAGCTATTTGGACACTACTTACTTTAATCAAACCAGTAATCGAAGGATTAAAAATTTCATTCAAAACCATGCGCTCTGATGTTTCAGCGAGCGATATTGCCCCAATAGATCAAGATTTATCACCTAAAACGATATTCTTAATCATGGCAGGCATGTTGATGATTCTACTTATTACCTTTTATGCGTTTATTGCTGATAGTGGATTATCATTAGGCGTAGCATGGTCATTAGTCATATGTGCAGTTCTATTTGCATTTATTATGGGCTTTTTAGTAGCTGCTGCTTGTGGTTATATGGCAGGATTAGTTGGATCATCCGCGAGTCCAATCTCAGGCATTGCGATTGTGGCTGCTATTGTTATTTCACTTATCTTACTTGGTTTAGGCGAAATCAATGGCATGTTGGACTCTATAGAAGGTACTAATTTTGCAACAGCCCTCGCACTATTTACCACCAGTGCTGTTTTAGCCGTGGCATGTATTTCTAATGATAACCTGCAAGATCTAAAAACGGGTTATTTAGTCCAAGCCACACCATGGAAACAGCAAGTCGCATTATTAATCGGTTGTATTGTTGGCGCTATTGTTATTGCCCCTATCTTAGAAATTTTATACAACGCTTATGGCTTCACTGGTGCGGTTCCTCGTCCAGATATGGATCAATCCCAAGTATTAGCAGCGCCACAAGCAACTCTTATGACAACCATTGCTAAAGGTATTTTTTCACATAATCTTGATTGGACCATGATCTTAATAGGATTAGCAGTTGGTGCTGTTATTATTATTATTGACTTAGTTTTAGCTGCTAATAACTCTAAATTTCGATTGCCTGCTCTTGCAGTTGGTTTAGGTATTTATCTACCGCCAAGCATTACTATGCCTATCTTCGTGGGAACAGTATTATCATGGATTATAAAACGTAATGCTTATGCAAAAGCAAGAACGCTTAAATTGAATCCAGAAGAAGAGTATAAAAAAGTCGATCGAAAAGCTGCATTAATTGCTTCAGGTCTGATTGTTGGTGAGAGCTTAGTCGGGGTAATTTTAGCTGTTGTAATTGTAATTAGCATTGCTAGTGGTGGTAGTGATGCTCCACTTGCCATACCAACTGATTTAGGGGTATTACCTCAATATCTAGGACTTTTGGTTTTCGTGACTATTTGTGTGTTATTTATTCGCCGAGCATTATCAGTGCTTAAACGATAATTCTATTATGATGCCCTTTATCATAATGAGATAAAGGGTATAATAAACTATTTAAGGGTATTTCCTAATTTAAGCGTTAAGGCGATATTCATTGATGTCTGAAAAAGATTCGCTCTTGCTGCCGTAGGCTCTAGAACCTCGGATAAGGTAGCAACTTTACTTAAAATGCTAAACATCGCATTAATCCCATAAGGATAAATAGTTTCTGCTTTATCACCTAAACTCCCAACAATTGCTATAACTGGTTTTTGATATTTTTGAGCAATACGGGCAACACCTACAGGGACCTTACCATTGATACTTTGATAATCTAATCGTCCTTCACCCGTAATAACTAAATCGGCATTTGAAATAAGTGTATCTAAATTTAAAGTTTCAGTAATAATTTCAATTCCAGGCCTTAATTTAGCATTCATAAACGCTAATAAAGCGGCTCCCATTCCCCCAGCAGCACCTGTTCCTGGAGTAGATTCAATATCAATATTAAAACTATTTTTTATTATTTGGGCAAAATGTTTAAGATTTTTATCAAGCAAATAAACATCGGCGAGTGACGCTCCTTTTTGTGGTCCAAATATGAATGAAGCACCATTTTCACCCGTTAAAGGATTAGTAACATCACAAGCGACTTCAAAATCACAATCTTTAATTCGTCGATCAATTTCACTAATGTCAATTTTATCTAGTTCACTTAATGAAATACCGCCATAACCGATTTGGTTACCATATTTATCTAAAAGTTTAACACCTAATGCTTGCAACATTCCGGCACCGCCGTCATTTGTTGCACTACCACCTATACCAATGATAAATTTTTTACAACCTTTATCAAGAGCATCTTTGATTAATTCTCCAGTACCATATGAGGTAGTAATTTTAGCATCTCGTTTACTCACAGGTACACGCTCAAGGCCACTTGCTGAAGCCATTTCTATCACAGCTGTTTGTCCATCTCCTGAAATACCATAAAAAGCAAAACCTTTTTCGCCTAATGGATCAGTAATAGATACTGTGATTTTATTACCATTTAATGCATCAACCATTGCATCAACAGTCCCCTCACCTCCATCAGCAACTGGTATTAAAAAATATTCAGCCTGTGGGTAAACGTTTAAAAATCCTTTTTTAATTATATTAGCAACTTCAATAGCACTTAGGCTTTCTTTAAAAGAATCAGGAGCGATGACAATTTTCATATCTATCCTTATGGAATTAGTCAAAGTTATTGAGTATGTCTCCATACTCAATTTTAACCTTATTATTTAATTTCTATTTTTGCTAAACTCTCATAGTAACGTGCTAACGCACTATGATCGCATTCTCCCATACCATCAGTTTTAAGGGCTTGCATCATTTCCATTACAGCTGCAGTTAATGGTAATGACGTACCAACACCGTGAGAAGTATCTAAAGCATTTTGTAAATCTTTAATATGTAAATCAATTCTAAAACCAGGTTTAAAGTTACGATTTAAAACCATTGGCGCTTTAGCATCTAATACCGTACTTCCAGCTAATCCTCCACGAATGGCTTGATAAACTAATTCAGGATTTACACCAGCTTTAGTTGCTAATACTAATGCCTCAGACATAGCTGCAATATTCAAAGCAACAATTACTTGATTTGCTAATTTAGTAACATTTCCAGCACCAATTTCACCTGTGTAAACAACTGAACCTGCCATAGCTTTCATTATGTCATAATGTTTATCAAAAATAGTTTTATCTCCCCCCACCATAACAGATAATGTGCCATCAATTGCTTTTGGTTCTCCACCACTAACTGGCGCATCTAACATTGCCAAACCTTTTTTAACAACTTCATCATGAATTTCACGACTAGCTAAAGGTGCAATTGAACTCATATCTATGATAGTAGTGCCCAGTTTAGCACCATCAATTATACCATTTTCGCCTAAAACAACTTCTTTTACATGTGGTGAATTAGGTAACATAGTAATTATAACGTCACAGAGTTGAGCAACTTCTTTTGCATTTACAGCACGTTGTGCTCCAGCAGCAACAACTTCATCAACTGATGATTGATTTTTATCACAAACTACTAATGAATAACCCGCTTTTAACAGGTTTTTGCTCATCGGTTTACCCATAATACCTAAACCAATAAAACCAATTTTCATTTTACTCTCCTTTTTTACAATTAAACTAGTACTAGTTACTTTAAAAACTTATCGGCTAATGTTTGAGTTGAGTTTCTTAACAAACTAAGATCACTGCCAACCGCTACGAATGTTGCTCCCATTGCAATATAATGATGAGCATCAGCTTCAATCGGTGCTAAAATGCCACATGCTTTACCTTGTGTTTTAGCTACCTCAAAAACATGTTTTATTGCGGCTTGCACGTCAGGATGCTTAGGATTTCCAAAATGTCCTAATGAAGCAGATAAATCACTTGGTCCAACAAAAATACCATCAACACCCTCAACTGCAGTGATTGCTTCAACGTTATCAACTGCCTGTTGAGTCTCAATTTGTACCATTACACAAATATTTTGATTAATTTTGGTGAAATAATCTGGAATTGTTCCAAAAGCATTACTACGGTGAGCGACTGAAACGCCTCTTAGACCTTCCGGTGGATAACGAGTATAAGATACAGCTTGTTTAGCTTGTTCTACCGTTTCTATATAAGGAATTAAAAAGTTATAAAATCCGATATCAAGTAATCGTTTAATTAATACTTGATCATTCGAAGCTGGACGAACGACCGGTGCACTAATACTATCTTTTAATGCCATTAATTGTGGCACAAATGTCATAACATCATTAATGGCATGTTCACCATCGAGTAACAGCCAATCAAAACCAGCTAAACCAAGTATTTCAGTTGAAATTGGATTTCCTAAAGCAGCCCAACAACCAATAAGTTTTTTACGTTCTAACATATCTTGTTTAAATTGATTGTGGCAGGTTATTTTTTTCATAATTTACCTTTTTGATTATCGCGTTATTTTTGATAATAATAGTTTGATTATCTAACCAAACATGGTTTTTTATTATCAAACTGCCAGCCTGAAATTAAATATTGCATAGCCATTGCATCATTACGGTTGCCAAGACCCATCGTTTTAAATAGCTCATGAGCTTTCATCACCTGATCCATATCAATTTCAATTCCTAAACCAGGTTTTTCTGGAACTTTAATTTTACCGTTAGTGATTTGTAATGGTTCTTTAGTCAAACGTTGGTTACCTTCTTGCCAAATCCAATGGGTATCAAGTGCTGTTGGATTACCGGGTGCAGCTGCGCCAACGTGTGTGAACATCGCCAACGAGATATCAAAATGATTATTAGAGTGTGACCCCCACGTTAAACCAAATTCATGACACATTTGTGCAACACGTACAGAACCATTCATAGTCCAAAAGTGAGGATCTGCTAATGGAATATCAACGGATTGTAATGATAATGTGTGTCCCATTTGACGCCAATCGGTTGCAATCATATTAGTCGCTGTCGGTAAACCAGTGGCACGACGAAATTCAGCCATGACTTCTCGCCCTGAATAACCTTGTTCAGCACCACAAGGATCTTCTGCATAAGCCAACGTATCTTTTAAATACTTACCAATACGAATTGCTTCATCTAATCGCCATCCACCATTAGGATCGAGTGTTACTCGAGCTTCTGGGAATCTCTTTTTTATTGCAATTACGGCTTCTGCTTCATCTTCTGCAGATAAAACGCCACCTTTCAATTTGAAATCACGAAAACCATATTTTTCATAGGTTGCTTGAGCTAACTGCGCAATTTTTTCAGGCGTTAATGCTTCTTCATGTCGTAGGTGATACCAATCACATTTTTCATCATCTTGACTTTGATAAGGTAAATCCGTCTTCTTACGATCGCCTATATAAAATAAGTATCCCAACATTTCGACTTCATCACGTTGTTGCCCATCACCCAGTAATGATGCAACCGTGACACCTAAATGTTTACCTAATAAATCTAACATTGCTGCTTCAATGGCAGTAACAACATGAATTGTTGAACGCTGATCAAATGTCTGATTGCCTCGCCCACCAACATCACGATCAGCAAATTGAAAGCGCACACGATTCATAATATTTTTATAGTGCCCAATAGATTGACCAACGACTAATGATTTAGCATCTTCTAATGTTTTAGTAACTGTTCCTACACATGGAACTTCGCCGACACCGATGTTACCAGAGTTATCTTTTAGGATAACGATATTTCGAGTAAAATACGGCGCATGAGCTCCACTTAAATTAAGTAACATACTGTCATATCCAGCAACAGGATAAACATGCATTTCCGTTATAATTGGTGTTGATAAACTCATAAAATTAACCTCTTAAATTTTTATTTCTCTAATTCTGCGTTAACGAACCATACAAGGTCGTTTGCGATCAAACTGCCATCCAGGAATTAAATACTGCATAGCAATAGCATCATTACGTGCACCATTCGCTAATTTTTTATGTAATTCGTGGGCTTTCATGATTTGTTGCATATCTAATTCAATGCCTAGTCCAGGTTTATCATGCAATTTAATTTTGCCATTAGTGATTTGTAATGGGTTTTTAGTCAATCGTGACTGACCTTCTTGCCATATCCAATGGGTATCAAGTGCAGTTGGATTACCGGGGGCTGATGCACCTACATGACTAAACATCGCTAAAGAGATATCAAAATGATTATTGGAATGACACCCCCAAGTTAAGCCCCATTCATGGCATAGTTGAGCAACACGACTTGCACCTGTTAAAGTCCAAAAGTGCGGATCAGCTAAGGGTATATCAACGGCTTGTAACATAATTGAGTGACACATTTCTCGCCAGTTTGTTGCAACCATATTCGTTGCTGTTGATAGACCTGTTGCACGACGAAACTCTGCCATTACTTCTCGTCCTGAATAACCATTTTCAGCACCACAAGGATCTTCAGCATAAGTCAATATATGGTTGAGTCCTTTACATAATTGTATTGCGTCTTCCAATAACCAACCGCCATTAGGATCTATGGTGATTCGTGCATCTGGAAAATGTTTTTTTAGTTCAATAACAGTTTCAATTTCTGTTTCACCCGCTAATACACCACCTTTCATTTTGAAATCTTTAAAACCATAACGATCTTTTGCAACTTCGGCTAATTCTAATACCGATTGTACTGTCATCGCTTGACGACGACGAACGTTGTACCATTCATGGCCTGTTTTGATGGGCTGGTCATAAGACAGATTAGTTTTCTTATCATCGCCAATATAAAATAAATAGCCCAAAACAGTTACTTCATCTCTCTGTTTTCCACCACCGAGTAATTCAGCCACAGGTACATTTAAAAATTGCCCCATTAAATCCAATAGTGCAGACTCTAAGGCCGCAACGGCATTAACTCGTAGTTCAAATGTCCATGCACCTTTACCAAAAGTATCATAATCAGAATCTAAGTAGCCTTGATGCATATCATTTACAATACGATTCAGAATCGAAATAGGTCTACCCTCAACATGAGCACAAGCATCTTTCAATGCATTTTCAATCGTTGAACCTCCTGGAGCTTCACCAACACCAACATGTCCTGCACTATCAGTCAATATCACAATATTGCGAGTAAAGTATGGACCATGTGCCCCACCAATGTTCATTAACATACTGTCGTAACCGGCAACAGGAATAACTTGCATTGAGGTTATAATAGGAACGGATTGGGTATTCATATTACGATTCTCCATTTCATAAATTCATTTAGTTATATTTAATCTTATTTTTTCAATTCCATTCGTTTAATTGGACCAACAAGAAATAAATAACTAAAAGCAGCAACAAGTGCGTGACCAGCTACAAAAACAAGTGCCCATTCAAAGCGACCTGTCCATGCCACAATATAACCAATAATAATTGGAGAAATGATACTTGATGCATTACCAAACATATTAAATAACCCACCCGCTAGACCGCTCATTTCTTTTGGCGCAGTATCAGCCATTACAGCCCAACCGAGTGCACCGACACCTTTGCCAAAAAAGGCCATTGACATAAATAAAATAACGAGTCCAATTGAATCAACGTAATTACACATGATCATTGTCATTGAAAATAACATACCTAAAATGATCGGCGTTTTACGTGCTTTTGATAAAGAGTTTGTTTTGCGCATAATAAAATCAGAAATAACACCACCACTAATTCCACCAATAAAACCACAAATAGCAGGCACCGCAGCAGCAAATCCGACTTCTTTAATATTCATTCCACGTTGTGTTGCCAAATAAATAGGGAACCAAGTGATAAAGAAAAATGTTAAACAGTTAATACAATATTGACCTAAGTAAACACCAAGCAACATTCTATTCGTCAATAATTGCCATAAATAACTTAATTTTGGACCTTCTTGCTTACCATTTTCTTTTTTCTGATCCATATCCACTAAAGCACCACCTTCAACGATATAATCAACTTCGGCTTGATTGGCTAAAGGATGATCTTTAGGGTTACGAATAACAAATAAAGTAACAACACTGACAAAAATACCCAATCCACCCATAAAGAAAAATACTGATTGCCAACCATATTCATGGGTCAGCCAACCCATAATTGGAGCAAAAATAACCGTTGCAAAATATTGGGCTGAGTTAAAAATAGCAACCGCTGTTGCTCTTTCTTTCGCGGGAAACCAAGCTGCAGTAATACGACTATTGCCCGGGAATGATGGCGCTTCAGCAAGCCCCATTAAAAATCGGAAAGTAAAAAGCATAACTAGTGCCCAAGCACCTATAAAAAAATGTACAGTACCTTGTAACAAGGTAAAAATTGACCAAAATAAAATACTAAAGAAATAAACCCGTTTTGAGCCAAATTTATCTAATAACCAACCTCCAGGTAATTGCCCGATTACGTATGCAATACCAAAGGATGACATAACCCATCCCATTGCAGCGGCATCAAAACCCAATTCTCCCGACATTGCTTTACCAGCTATACCTAATGTTGCTCTATCTCCGTAGTTAATCGCTGTGACTATGAATAAAAAAACGACCGTCATCCATCTGGCATTGGTCCTTTTTTGTTTGGTTTTGTTTATTTCCATGTTTAGCTCCTAACTGATAACACTCAGTTAATAATTAAATATTAAAGATTTAGCTGAAGTAGAAAATAAATAGACTTTTTACATTTCTAAGTAATCCACTAATGGTAGATAAGTATGGAGGGTTCATCATGAAATTTCATTGGGCAAAATTACAAAATATTAATGAAAATTACATTTATTAATATGCAAATACACAAATCAATGTTACGTTCTTCACAAAATTTTGATAAAACGGCATAATTTTGTGATATAAACCTACTTTTATAGTGATTCTTATGATATTTAGCCAATTTATATGCTAATAATTGTGGATATGCACAATGATATTTATTTTATAAGGATTTAAGATATAACAAATAGATTATTAAATATGTTATAAAACTTAAGTTGCTGTTAATAAATATTGATAAAAAATTAATTAGCATAATGGGAGTTAAGTAATGGAGAAGCAAATTAACAAACCACTCTTTATCAAAATTAAAGAAATTGATAATGTTGCGATTGTTGTCAATAACAATGGATTACCTAAAGGGACGATTTTTGACAATGGATTACAGTTAATTGAAGATATACCACAAGGTCATAAGGTTGCATTAAATGATATAAACCAAGGTCAAACCATAATACGCTATGGTGAAATCATTGGTTATGCCAAAACAGATATTAAACAAGGTTGCTGGATAAATGAAGCAGTGACACAAATGCCCACTGCTCCTGAATTACATGAATTAGAAATAGCAACTAAAAAAGTGACCCCATTACCACCTTTAGAAGGTTATACGTTTGAAGGTTATCGCAATAAAGATGGTTCCGTCGGTACTCGTAATATACTTGGTATTACCATGAGTGTTAATTGTGTTTCTGGAGTTGTTGAATATGTAGCCAAAATCATTGAACGTGATTTGTTACCCAAATATCCCAATGTAGATGCTGTAGTTCCACTGACCCATTTATATGGTTGCGGTGTTGCCATTGATGCCCCGGCGGCTATTGTGCCAATTCGTTCTATTCATAATTTAGCTAAGAATCCTAATTTTGGCGGAGAAATTATGGTTATTAGTTTGGGATGTGAAAAGTTACAGCCAGAAAGATTGCTTAAAGGTACACATGATACTATTCCGATTAAACTAGAAAATGATGACCTTGTCACTTTGCAAGATGAGCATGGTTTTAAAGCAATGGTTGATCATATTTTGCGTGTTGCTGAAAAGCATTTACAACGTTTAAATCAACGTAAACGAGAAACGGTGCCAGCATCAGAATTAATTGTTGGAATGCAATGTGGTGGTAGTGATGCATTCTCAGGCGTTACGTCAAATCCGTCTGTCGGCTTTGCTTCTGATTTATTAGTGAGATGTGGTGCAACAGTTATGTTTTCTGAAGTAACAGAAGTCCGAGATGGAATTCATTTACTTACGCCAAGAGCTATCGATGAAGAAGTTGGTAAAGCACTAATTCGAGAAATGCAATGGTACGATGAATATCTTGCTGCCGGAAAAGTTGATCGTAGTGCCAACACTACGCCAGGAAATAAGAAAGGTGGTTTAAATAACATAGTTGAAAAGGCAATGGGATCTATTGCAAAATCAGGAACAAGTCCAATTGTTGAAGTATTATCTCCCGGTCAAAGACCAACCAAAAAAGGATTAATCTTTGCTGCAACGCCTGCTAGTGATTTTGTGTGTGGTGCACAACAGGTAGCATCAGGTATTACATTACAAGTATTCACCACTGGCCGTGGAACCCCGTATGGATTAGCAATGGTACCTGTGATAAAAATGTCTAGCCGTAATATTGTAGCAGAACAATGGTTCGATCTCATTGATATTAGCGCAGGCGATATTGCTTTAGGTAAGGCAACCATTGAGGATATAGGTTGGCGACTTTTCCATTTAATTTTGGATGTAGCAAGTGGTCGAAAACAACCATGGTCAGATCATTGGAAATTATACAATCCACTGGCTATTTTCAATCCCGCACCAGTAACGTAAAAAACCAAAAAATACATATTAAGGTATTATTTAAGATAATTCTAAATATACATTAATCATAAAATGATAAAGAAGTGTATTTAGAATTTATTCGTTTCTATTGAGTTGTAAACCAATATACAATAATAGGCGATCATCGAATTTGGCTAGATTTAAACTAGTTAATTTAGCAATTTTATTTAATCGATATTCTAAAGTATTTCGATGAATAAATAGCTCATTGGCCGTATCACCATTTTGTACATTATTTTTAAACCACGTTTGCAATGTTTTTTGTAATACTCCGTTGTTGTCTCCCATCCTTAATTTTTTCAAAGGTAATAATAACTCTTCAGCTTGCCAATCATAACTTAAGCCATGTAATAAAACAGGAAGAATCAGTTCTTGATAATAATAATTACGTATGTTCGGCATTCTTTGTTTGCCAATTAACATTGTTGTTTTAGCGGTTTGATAAGATTTAACTAATGGATAAGGGTGCTGTTCAAAATAGTTACCCAATGAAATTCGAATATCTAAGTGAGTAGATTCTTTTATGGTGATGACTAATTGTTCTAATTTCTTTTTATGTTCCGATAGATCCCATCGACCATAACGATTTAAGGCAGGAATTAAAATAACTAATTCAGTAATAGATTTAATCGCAACTAAATTATGCTTGCTCACATGCTGTACTTGATTTTGTAGATGTTGTAATTCACTCATTGCAGTATCAATACCCAATTGACCACTATCAATTTCAATCATGCACACTACGCGTGGTAACTGTAAATTAATATCTAATCGCTTAACCCATTGCACCATACTTTCAGGCAAAACCTCTTTCTCAATTAGAGTTAGAATTAATTCTTCTTTTAAACGATTATCATAAGATAATTCCTGTAATAATTGTGTTTGTTCCATCATCATTTCTGCTGACATACAGACCAATTCACCAAATTGTCTAATATCCGATGGCTCACCTGTTAAACCAATAACGCCAACTATGCGATCATTAAGCTTTAATGGTAAATTGATGCCAGGTTTAACGCCTTTCAAACGTTTAACCATTGTGCCGTCTATTGAAACAACTCTTTTTTGCGATATTGCGAGTATTGCGCCTTCATGTAATTCCCCAATACGTTCTAAATCACCACTGCCAATAATACAACCGTCAGCATTCATTACATTGATATTACAATCAATAATTTTCATGGTTCTGTCGACAATCTGTTGAGCAATTTTACGGGTCAGGCAATAAGAATTCATTACCATATTAAATTTCCTATTATAATTTTGCATAAGCATCATTTTTTGTTAGCATAACACATTTTATATTGAATCATAGGTGACTTAGTCATGATAGTATTTGATTCCATCCAAGTTCGCCGCGGTGTTAATGTACTTTTAGATAAAGCTTCTGCCACAATTAACCCTAAACAAAAGGTCGGATTAGTTGGAAAAAATGGTAGTGGAAAATCTACTTTATTTTCACTTATTAAAGGTGAAATCGAAGCGGATGCAGGTACATTAACTTTTCCTAGCCAATGGCAACTGGCTTGGGTAAATCAAGAAACCCCTGCATTGGATATACCCGCTATTGAATATGTTATTGATGGTGATCGGGAATATCGCCAATTAGAAAAACAGTTAGACCTAGCCAATCAACAAGATGATGGTCATCAAATTGCGCTGGTTCATGAAAAATTTGACAATATTGATGCATGGACAATTCGCCCAAGAGCTGCAACACTATTACATGGTTTGGGATTTTCTAATGAGCAATTATTACTACCAGTAAAATCCTATTCTGGTGGTTGGCGTATGCGCTTAAACTTAGCACAAGCCTTAATGTGCCGTTCTGATTTATTGTTACTCGATGAACCTACCAACCATCTTGATTTAGATGCTGTAATATGGCTTGAAAAGTGGTTAAGCAATTATCAAGGAACCTTAATTTTAATTTCGCATGACCGTGACTTTTTAGATCCGTTGGTCAACAAAATTATACATATTGAACAGCAAAGTTTATTTGAATATACCGGTAATTATTCTTCGTTTGAGGTCCAACGCTCAGCTAAACTCGCACAACAACAAGCACTTTATGAAAATCAACAAGCTAAAGTTGCACATTTACAAAGTTACATTGATAGGTTTAGAGCTAAAGCAACCAAAGCTAAACAAGCTCAAAGCCGTATTAAAATGTTAGAAAGAATGGAACTCATTGCTCCTGCTCATGTTGATAATCCTTTCCATTTTAGCTTTAAAAAACCGGAATTTTTACCAAGTCCACTATTAATGATGGAAAAAGTTGTTGCTGGTTATGACGAAAAAATTGTGTTGGAACAGATTAAACTAAACTTAGTACCTGGTTCACGCATAGGGCTATTAGGTCGTAATGGTGCTGGGAAATCAACTTTAATTAAATTACTGGCTGGCGAGCTTGCACCTAAAGAAGGGCATATAAACCTTGCTCAAGGAGTTCAACTCGGTTACTTTGCTCAACATCAATTAGAATATTTACGCCCTGATGAATCAGCACTGTGGCATCTGTCTCGGATTGTTGATCCTAAAAATACCGAACAGTTGTTACGTAATTATTTAGGTGGCTTTGATTTTCATGGCGATAAAGTTAAAGAACCAGTAAAAACTTTCTCAGGTGGCGAAAAAGCTCGGCTTGTTTTGGCCTTAATTGTATGGCAAAAACCTAATCTGCTTTTATTAGATGAACCAACTAACCATTTAGATTTAGATATGCGCCAAGCACTTACCGAAGCACTTATCGGATTTGAAGGAGCATTAGTGGTCGTGTCGCATGATCGTCATTTATTACGGTCTACAACTGATGAATTCTACTTAGTGCATGATCATAAAGTTGAACCTTTTGACGGTGATCTTGAAGATTATCAAAAATGGCTTTCTAATGAACAAAAATTAGAGAATCAACCAATAGATCAAGAGGACAAAATCGAAAAAGAGGTTATCAAGAAAGAAGTTATTCAAAATGTTTCGGCTTTAGATCGTAAAGAACAAAAGCGTAAAGAAGCAGAGCGACGTGCACAAATGCAGCCATTGAAAAAACAGCTTGAGAAAGAAGAGCAAATTCTTGCACGACTAACGAATCAACTGCAAACACTTGAACAACAATTGGCCGATCCAATTGTATATGAGGCTGATAAGAAATCAGAACTAACTGAGTTACTCCTTAAACAGAGTCAATTGAAAAACGAGTTAGAAGAAACTGAATTAAGATGGCTAGATGTTCAGCAGCAGCTTGAAGAGTTTGAAATATAAGATAATAAGCGTCAATACGATAAAATATGATGCTTATATTATTGCTCGGTTGATAAATAAAAAAATCACAGAATTAATTCTGTGATTTTTTTTAACTTGTAAAAGAATAAATAAACTCTGATAAAAATTTTAGCTTTTTTCTACTTGGCTAAAATCAAGTTCAACAGGTGTTGAACGACCAAAAATTGAAACCGATACTTTTAAGCGGCTTTTTTCATAATCAACTTCTTCAACTACACCATTAAAGTCAGCAAATGGTCCTTCATTAACACGAACAAGTTCCCCTGGTTCAAATAATGTTTTAGGACGAGGTTTGTCACCCACTTGTTGTAAACGATTCATTATCGCATCAACTTCGCGCTGACTGATAGGTGCTGGTCTATCGGATGTACCACCAATGAAACCCATAGTTCTTGGTACACTTTTAACCAAATGCCAAGTTGCATCATTCATCATCATTTCTACTAAAACATAACCCGGGAAGAATTTACGTTCACTTTTACGACGTTGACCACTTTTCATCTCAACGACTTCTTCAGTCGGTACAAGTACTTCACCGAATGAATCTTCCATATTATGTAATTTGATATATTCACGTAATGATTGTGCAACACGCGCTTCGTAACCAGAATAAGCTTGAATAACATACCATCGTTTTTGTTGTGTTTCACTCATATTAACGTCCTATTGATGTTAAATAAAAGACTACTGAACGGAATAAAGAATCCATTCCCCAAAGCGCTAAACCAACAACCACTGTGATGGCGGCAACTAATAAGGTTGTCTGTACTGTTTCTTTACGAGATGGCCATACAACCTTTCTTAATTCTTTTCTTGATTCTTCTAAAAATAATATAAAGGATTTGCCTTTAACAGTTGTGAATGCAATAAATAAAGTTAATGCAGAAATCACAACAACGGCAATTATCCGAACGATCGTATTAGGTTGATATATATCATTAGGTCCAGCAAAATAAAAGTTGCCCCAAACAATAAACGCAATCAATACTAAAACTAAACCCCATTTGAATTTGTCTAGAATAGTATTTGTATCTTGACTCTCGTTACTTACTAGCATATAAAACCTACGATTATGTTATTTATAATATTATCTATTTTCCAAAATGCTCTTTTCCTAAAAACATTTTGCTAAACAGACCAGATAAGAAAGGGCATCAAATGATACCCTTTCTATGGTAGCTAATAATTTAACTATTTAATAACCTTAGCAACAACACCAGCACCAACAGTACGACCACCTTCACGGATAGCGAAACGTAAACCATCTGCCATCGCGATTGGGTGAATTAATGATACAGTCATTTTGATGTTATCACCTGGCATTACCATCTCTACGCCTTCTGGTAATTCGATAGTACCTGTTACGTCAGTTGTACGGAAGTAGAACTGTGGACGGTAACCTTTGAAGAATGGAGTATGACGACCACCTTCATCTTTGCTTAGGATATACACTTCTGATTCAAAATCTGTATGTGGAGTGATTGAACCTGGTTTTGCTAATACTTGACCACGTTCGATTTCTTCACGTTTTGTACCACGTAATAATACACCAACGTTTTCACCTGCACGGCCTTCGTCTAGTAATTTACGGAACATTTCTACACCAGTACAAGTTGTTTTCGCTGTTGGTTTGATACCTACGATTTCAACTTCTTCACCAACTTTGATTACACCGCGCTCTACACGTCCTGTTACTACTGTACCACGACCTGAGATTGAGAATACGTCTTCGATTGGTAATAAGAATGGTTTATCAATGTCACGCTCTGGTTCTGGAATATAGCTGTCTAATGCTTCTGCTAATTCAACAATTTTTTCTTCCCATTCTGCATCGCCTTCTAACGCTTTAAGCGCTGAACCACGAATTACTGGTGTGTCATCACCTGGGAAATCGTATTGAGATAGAAGTTCACGTACTTCCATTTCAACTAATTCTAATAATTCTTCATCATCAACCATATCGCATTTGTTTAAGAATACGATGATGTAAGGAACACCTACTTGACGACCTAAAAGGATGTGCTCACGAGTTTGTGGCATAGGACCATCTGTTGCTGCTACTACTAAGATAGCACCGTCCATTTGTGCCGCACCAGTGATCATGTTTTTAACATAGTCAGCATGGCCCGGGCAGTCTACGTGCGCGTAGTGACGAGTTGGTGTATCGTATTCAACGTGTGAAGTGTTGATGGTGATACCACGAGCTTTTTCTTCTGGTGCGTTATCAATTTGATCGAATGCACGAGCTTGACCGCCGTATTTTTTAGAAAGTACAGAAGTAATAGCTGCAGTTAAAGTTGTTTTACCATGGTCAACGTGGCCGATTGTACCAACGTTAACGTGGGGTTTTGTACGTTCAAATTTTTCTTTAGACATCGATTGTCCCTCAAATGTAATACAAATCGGTGGTTATTCACCACATTAACCAAGTATCATATTTAATTATCAACATAATACTAACTTAAAATTAGCTCTGAATAATAACAGATAAAGCCGTATAGTGACAAGCTTTAAAGCAGGCAAATTCGATATTTTTAGAAGTTTAGGAGAATAACAAGAATGGTGCTGATAGGCAGATTTGAACTGCCGACCTCACCCTTACCAAGGGTGCGCTCTACCAACTGAGCTATATCAGCAATTGGAGCGGGCAGCGGGAATCGAACCCGCATCATCAGCTTGGAAGGCTGAGGTAATAGCCATTATACGATGCCCGCATGTTCAAACTCGGCTACCTAAATGCTTCGATTAGCTATTGCTAATATTAGATTAATGGTGGTGGGGGAAGGATTCGAACCTTCGAAGTGTGACACGGCAGATTTACAGTCTGCTCCCTTTGGCCGCTCGGGAACCCCACCCCGAATCTTTATTAATTTGTCTACTTAGGAAAATGGTGCCGGCTGCCGGAATCGAACTGGCGACCTACTGATTACAAGTCAGTTGCTCTACCTACTGAGCTAAGCCGGCCTAAGTGCTGCGCATTATGTACTAGAACATTTAACCTTGCAAGCAAAAAAAACAAATTTTATTTTGTTTGCTTAAAAAAAAGTCAAAAAACACAAAAAAGCCTGAAATATAGGCTATTTCAGGCTTTTTTTGAATCAAAAATAATGTATTAAATTATTTCTTTTTTGGCGCTTTTTTCTTAGTAGCTGCTACGCCTTTGGCTGCTGTATGTACAGCAACATCTTCGCTAATATCCCCTTTATCTTGATATGCACGACCATAGTATGTATCAAGTAGGATTTGTTTTAATTCAGCAATGAGCGGATAACGTGGGTTAGCACCAGTACATTGGTCATCAAATGCATCAACAGCAAGTTGGTCCACTTGAGCCAAGAAAGCTTTTTCATCCACACCAAACTCTTTAATTGAGAATGGAATATCAAGATCTTTTCTTAATTGATCTAACCAACCAATTAATTTCTCAACTTTCTTCTCATCTTTGTCAGCTGCAGCAGTTAAACCTAAATGATCGGCTATCTCTGCATAACGGCTAACAGCTTGAGGATAACCATATTGGCTAAAGGTACCTTGTTTAGTCGGTTTATTGGTTGCATTAAAACGCACTACATTACTAATTAGCATTGCATTTGCCACCCCATGAGGAATATGGAATGCAGCACCAATTTTATGCGCCATTGAGTGACAAACACCTAAAAATGCTTGAGCAAAAGCGACACCTGCTAATGTTGCAGCACTATGCACTTTTTCGCGTGCTTGTGGGTTTTTAGCGCCTTCTTTATAGCTTGTAGGTAAATAAGCTTTAAGCATGCTCAACGCTTGTAATGCTTGTCCATCAGAAAACTCAGTTGCCATAATTGAAACATAAGCTTCTAAAGCATGAGTTACCGCATCATAACCACCGGCTGCACAAAGTGATTTTGGCATATTCATTACTAAGTTAGCATCAACAATGGCCATGTTTGGCGTAATTGCATAATCAGCTAAAGGATATTTTTGACCAGTTGCATCATCAGTAACCACAGCAAATGGTGTCACTTCAGAACCTGTACCAGAAGTGGTTGTAACGCAAATTAGTTTCGCCTTTTTACCCATATTAGGGAAATGACAGGTACGTTTACGGATATCCATAAAGCGCAATGCTAGCTCATCGAATTTTGTTTCAGGGTGTTCATAAAGAACCCACATGATTTTAGCCGCATCCATTGGAGAACCACCACCTAAAGCAATAACAGTATCAGGTTGGAATGATGTCATTGATTCAGTACCTTTTCGAACCACACTTAAAGTTGGATCGGCTTCAACATCATAAAATGTTTCGCAGATAACGCCTTGTGATTCTAATTGGTCAGTAATTTGTTTTGAGTAACCATTGTTAAATAAAAATTTATCAGTTACTAAAAAGACTCGTTTTGCGCCTTGTTCAACAACTTCATTTAAAGCAACTGGAAGTGAGCCTCGTTTAAAATAGATAGAACTTGGTAATTTGTGCCATAACATGTTTTCTGCTCTCTTAGCGATGGTTTTTTTGTTTAGTAAGTGTTTCGGTCCAACATTTTCAGATACCGAGTTTCCACCCCAAGAACCACAACCTAATGTTAAAGATGGCGCTAAATCGAAGTTATACAAATCACCAATACCACCATGGGCTGCAGGTTGATTGATTAAAATACGGCAAGTTTTCATTTTACTACCGAAATAATCAATACGATCACGGTTGCTATCTTGATCTGTATAAAGTACAGAGGTATGACCCATACCACCCATTTCTACTAATTTTTCAGCTTTTTCAACCGCTTCAGCAAAATCTTTTGCTCTAAACATTGCTAAAGTAGGAGAAAGTTTTTCATGAGCAAATGGTTCAGATAAATCAACTTTAGTTACTTCACCAACAAGTACTTTTGAACCTGCTGGTGCTTTAAATCCTGCTAACTCTGCAATTTTAACTGCTGGTTGACCAACGATATTAGCATTTAAAGCACCTTTATCGTTTAAGATGATGCCTTGTACCGCTTTGGTTTCTTTAGCGTTTAAAACATATGCACCATATTCAGATAATAAACTACGAACTTCATCATAAACAGAATCAACTACAACGATTGCTTGTTCTGATGCACAAATCATACCGTTATCAAAAGTTTTAGACATCAGTACTGAAGCAACTGCGCGTTTTAAATCAGCAGTTTCATCAATAATTACTGGTGTATTACCTGCCCCAACACCTAGTGCTGGTTTACCAGAACTGTATGCGGCTTTTACCATACCTGGTCCACCTGTAGCTAAAATAGCTGCGACATCATCATGATGCATTAATGCATTAGATAATTCGATAGATGGCTCATCAATCCAACCAATAATATCTTTTGGTGCACCCGCTTTAATTGCAGCATTTAATACAATTCTAGCGGCTTCAATAGTGGATTTTTTAGCTCTTGGGTGAGGTGAAAAGACAATTGCATTACGAGTTTTTAAACTAATTAACGATTTAAAAATCGCCGTAGAGGTTGGGTTAGTGGTTGGTACGATGCCACAAATGATCCCTAAAGGTTCGGCTAAAGTAATTGTACCATATGGTTCATTTTCAGCCACTACGCCACAAGTTTTGTCGTGACGATATTTATTTAAGATATACTCTGCGGCAAAAAGATTTTTTATAACTTTATCTTCAACAATTCCCATTCCTGACTCTGCAACCGCTTGTTGTGCGAGAGGAATTCGAGCTGCGGCTGCGGCTGTCGCTGCCGCTACGAAGATTTTGTCGACTTGCTCTTGAGTATAATTTGAATAAGTTTCTTGTGCTTTCTTCACACGAGCCATTAACTCATTTAACTCATTCATATTAGTTACTGCCATAGATTTCTCCTTGAAATATAAAAAATAAATTAGGATCGTTTGGCCTCTTCCTTGAAACTTTTTAGTGCTTAGACATAATACAAAACGAAATTGGCATTATCGTAAATCAGATTTGCGCTTTATACAATAATATATGAGCAAAAAAAGATTGTTTTTTTTAATCAATAGATATATTTAGGCATTTTAGAATGTAAATTAAGAAGAATATTTGCAATAGGAACTCAAAAGACAATTACTTTAGTAAAATCTTAATTGTCTTTTGGAGGTATTTATTTTAGAAAGATAAAATTTTTTTTAATTTAAAGTGAGATAATCATCCGTTACACAATTTGTTCAATACATAACTAACAGCAACAAAACCAAACGTTGCGGTTACTGTTGTTATCGCTCCAAATCCCGATTCACAGTCCATTTTTTTATTACTGTCTGCTTGATTTTTAGCAAAACAAATCTGACCATTTTGGGTTGGATAAGTCAGTTGTTCAGTAGAAAATACACACGGAATTGAATATTTACCTTTACTGTCTTTATTTAGCTTATAATCATTTTTTAACTTTTCGCGTAATTTAGCAGCTAAAGGATCTTGAATGGTTTTTGCTAAGTCCGCAATTTTTATTTGCGTAGGATCTTTTTGACCACCTGCTCCCCCTATTGTAATAATTTTTAATTTTTGACGCTTACAATAAGCAAGAACAGCCGCTTTATCACGAACACTATCAATCGCATCGACAATATAATTATAACGAGGATTTTGTTTAGTTCCCAAATATTGGCTAACATTATCAATATTAATAAAATCATCGATTTCATTGACAATACATTCAGGATTAATTTGCAAAATTCGTTCAGCCATGACGGATGTTTTAGGTTTACCAATATTAGATTTTAAGGCATGAATCTGACGATTAGTATTGGTTACACATACATCATCCATATCAATTAAGGTAATTTGCCCTATACCACTACGCGCGAGTGATTCAGCAACCCAAGAACCTACTCCGCCAATACCAATTACACAAACATGTGCCTGAGAAAAAGAAGTTAATGCAGACTCACCATATAACCGTGCAATTCCGCTAAAACGTTGAAAATAAGAATCTGAAAATGTGTTTTGCATAAGTACCATTCATCTATCAAATTATGCCAGCATACTAACAGCGCACAAATACAAGCGCAATATATTAACCAATCTCCATAAATGGTTATTATTTAAATAAGCAAAAATCATAAATAAATTTTTAACTCTAATAATTTTTGTACTATTTTTGGTATTTGTTATAACTCACCAAAGGTATTTTAAAGTTATCAATGATTTTTATGAAAAACTACATCATTCATAAACATAAGAACATTAACCATTATTGTGGTTAATTCTCGTCAAAATACTAATGCCAACATTAATTATTATTTAGCAAAATTTATTAATTCACCAACCAGTTGCTGTGGTTCAATAAGATTTACAATTTTACAAAAATCACTATTTTTAGCATTTAATAGATAAACTAATGATTTTATTGTTACTAAACTGTTAGCCTTATCAAATTGTTGAATCAGGATATAACGCCTGTTTAATTTTGAATCAATACCATCAATATATTTCACATTGTTATAAAGCTTGATTTCTGGTTTTTGATTACCTCGTGTTTTAGCTTGCCCAAGAAATATTTGCATGGCCTCTTGTTCATTGGCAACAACTTCATTAATAATTAAAATTCGTGCGCCATTCAAGTCATTACTATAAAGTGCGACATAATTATCAGTGAAATTTTGGATATGATTAGAAGTAAACGATTCGGTTTTCTTAAAATCGACAGAAAGAAATCGACTTTGCTCTGGTAACTGAAATTGTGGCGAGGCTTCATCAGATGATTGAATTGAAATTTTATCCGTTTTAGGTGCAGATAACACTTGATTAATTGGCATGTTTATTAAAATGCATGCAGTAAAGATCGCTCCAAGTTTTTTCATACTCTCTACTCTATTTATTCATTAAATCATCATGCGTTAAAGTCGATTATAACCTTATTATGTAAGTTAGCAATTTATATCAGAATCTCTTAACAAAAATTTTTCTAATACAAACTAAAGGGGTTTAATAGCCTTTACCTTATTGAATTCATAATATGATTTTTACTGAAACATACCCATAACCTGAAACTTTTTTACAAGCTAATATTATATTTGCTAAACAAGTGGTTGAAAGCGATTGCTCCCTATAATGAGTGATCAAAGGATTATTTTTGTCATTATCAGAATCTTTTAACAAAAATTTTTCTAATACAAACTAAAGGGTTTTAATAGCCTTTATCTTATTGAATTCATAATATGATTTTTACTGAAACATACCCATAACCTGAAACTTTTTTACAAGCTAATTTATATTTTGCTAAATGAGTGGTTGAAAGCGATTGCTCCCTATGATGAGCAATCAAAGGGATATTATTTGTCATTAAATGTATTCGTTTGGCTTTTTAGTTTTACCTACAATAAATGTCGTTAAATATGATTAATAAAGAGGAAAAATCAATGCGTAAACCCAAAAAATTACTTAACGATCCAAATAACGTAAGACAAGAAGTCATGCAAGGATTGGTATATGCCTATAATGGTAAATTAACAGCTATTCCTGATTATTGTGCTGTTTATGGTAACCATATATCAAACGATCAAGTCGTAGTTATTTCGGGTGGTGGTAGTGGTCATGAACCAACTTTTGCTGGTTTTATCGGTGAAGGAGGCATTGATGGTTGTGCGTTAGGAGAAGTTTTCACTTCACCATCACCAGACCAAATAATTGAACTTACCAAAGCGACTGAAAAGGGTAATGGTGTGCTTTTTTTATATGGTAACTATTCAGGTGATGGAATGAATTTTGATATTTCAGCCGAAATATTAGCGGAAGAAAACATCGTCACTAAAACTATTCGAGCAACCGATGATATTGCTTCAGCCCCTTTATCCAAACTGTCCGACCGCCGTGGTGTAGCCGGTATTATGTTTTTATATAAAATTGCAGGTGCAGCTTCTCAATTTGAAAAATACAATCTTGAAAATCTTTATCAAGTTGTTGCAAAAGCTAACGCTAACGTTCGCACTATAGGTGTCGCGCTTGATGGATGTGCCTTACCTCAGTCAAATAATTTTAATTTTGAATTGGAGGAAAATGAGATCGAAATTGGGATAGGCATTCATGGTGAGGCTGGATTACGTCGACAAGCAATGACATCGAGTGATGAAGTTGTCAAAGAGATGATAGATCGCCTATGTGATGATTTACCTTTCCAAACAGGTGACCATGTGTGCGTACTGATCAACAATTTAGGCGCTCTTAGTAATACAGAACTACTAGTGATAACACGCAAAGTCGGCATTGAACTTAATAATCGAGGTATTGTCAGTCACGATATTGCTGTCGGACATTTTTGTACATCACTTGAAATGTCAGGTTTTTCAATCACACTAATGAAATTAGATGATGAATTGCAACATCTTTATGATCTACCTTGTCAAACGCTTGGATGGAGAAAATAAAATGAATTTATTACAAGTACGTAAAATGATGTTATTTACCGCTCAAAAAATGGTCGAAAGCGAACCCGAATTAACAGCGTTAGATCAGATTGTTGGTGATGGTGATCATGGAATTGGGATGAAACGAGGATTTTCATCTATTATTGAGTTGCTACAAGATGAAAAATTTCAACCGACTGATATAGGTGATTTTTTTATTAAGATTGGCACAAAATTAATGACCAGTATGGGTGGTGCTTCTGGCGCTATATTTGGAACATTATTTAGAACTGGCGGAAAAAGTATTGCTGGCACAATGGAATTGAATTCTGAAGTCTTCGCAAAATTTCTTAATGACGGTTGGCAAGGGGTATATCAACGCGGTAATGCAGAGCCCGGCGATAAAACGATGGTCGATGCATTAGCTGCCGGGACAAAATCAGCCAATGAATTAACCACGCTTCCACTCAATGAAGCATTGCCAATAATTGCTAAATCAGCGATGGAAGGTGCAGAAAAAACCAAACAAATGGTTGCAGTATTTGGGCGTGCCAAAAATTTAGGTGATCGGACTATTGGACATATGGATCCTGGTGCGGTTTCAATGGCATTTATTTTAAAATACATGAATGACTATATTCATATGCAATAAAATTCAAATGTAATAAAGAATAAAATCCGCTGACTATCAGCGGATTTCTACAAGCGTATGGAGATCCAAAAACAATCTATAAATCCCCTATTAAACAACACAAAAAAATTCCTTAAATTAATATTATCAAAATAAATTAAAACATCTGCATTTTATAACGTAATGTTAAGTTATTACGTTATAAAATTAGAGAACATGAAACATTAGTGTTTAAATTTAATTTGTGCAGGATACGCCCAACTTTGCAACTCTTCGGGTGGAAAACCGCCAGGATCTTTACCATCATTAATAAGTAATGCGTGATAATAAATTTCGGCCATTTCTTCAATATAGGCTGCTTTTAATACGGCCTCATAAGGATCTTTATCAACAGCTATAGCGCCGTGTTTTTCCATTAAAATCGCATCAGCACGCTTAATTGGTTCAATAACACTATGTGAAAGTTCTGTTGTTCCTGGTCTGCCATAAGGCGCAACAGGAATAACACCATCTTTCAAATTAAGGATGGCGCATTCATAAACTACGGCAGGTATAGGTCTTGCGAGTACGGCAAATGAAGTAGCAAAAATAGAGTGCGTATGTGAAATAGCAAAAACATCCTCACGCGCCTTATAAATTTCAAGATGCATTAAACATTCACTGGTAGGTCTTAATCCTGAATCAGCTTCAATAACATTAGCGTCAAGATCCATGACCACAATATCCCGAATTGTTAATAATTTTTTATCAATTGTAGTTGGTGTTACAAGCACATAGCCCGTTTGTTTATCTCTAACACTTGAGTTACCCGCTTTATGTTTACATAATCCCCATTCGCTGGATTTTTGTGCCATATCGACAACATACTGCTTTTGAATCTCTAACATTTTATGACTCCTATTTTTGGCAAAATATTCATTGATAGTTTGCAAACAATTTCCAAATTTCGTGGTTATTGTTTGCTTTTCGTATATTTGCAGCTCCTTCATGAAGCTCTAATAATTCATTTAATTGAGCTAAAGCTTTAAGATGTTTTTGTGGATTATTGGTAGCAAGAACAACGATTAAATCGGCATGCATGTAACCACAAATATCAATTTTTTTAGGAAGTTTAAGTAAAGACATCGCAACTTTATTAACACCATCATCAATACCAGCATGAGCAATGATTAAACCATCAACTAACATAATATAAGGTTGTTCAAATTGAATTTTGTTAACCATTCTTTCAAGATAATAACGCTCTATGGATTGATTACTTAGAAGTGGTTTTGCAGCTAATTCAAGTGCGTCCTGCCATGAAATATCGGCTGATTGCGCAATATTGATATGTTCTGGTTGCATTAAATCGGCAAGTGATGGAATTTCCTGTTGAGTGATACGTAAAGGGTTGTCATTTACTTCATCGTTATACAGATATGCGGTTAACTTTTTTTGTAAGGCTTTTCTCTCTTTTATATTACTGAACTTTTCAATAATTAACATCAGTTCTTCAACTTGAATTATGCTTGGATCAATTCCTTGTAAAGTGCCAATCACCTGATTACGAAAAGCATTTTTATGAAAATTATTAACGGATGGATTAACAATAAATAAAAGTTTATCCGTCGATAAATAGGATGTTGAAAACACAATATCGTAATAATGATTATATTTTTCAAACTCACGTTTAGACATCGCATCGGAAAAATGCAATTCGGGTAGTAAGACCTGCAAAGTTAAATAAAGATAAGTTGAAACAGTTGCACTATTTTCACAGACAACAATCGCAATTTTTTTTGTTTTGATTTGATTTATCAAACCTTCACGAGTTAACCAACCGCCAAATAAAACGGTTATAAAAGCGACTTCTTCATCAGGCATATTACAATGTAAAATTTTTTCAAACGGTGCAATGGCTTTTCGTACCATTTCATGTAAATGACCAAACTCTTGTAATACTATGTCATAGACACTATTAATATTGGTAATATGATAACGAATTCGATAATAGGCGGGTTTCCAATGTTGATAGATGCGTTCAATGAGTTCACTTTTATCCTTAAAAGTAATACAACTAATCTGCTCAAAATTATTAATAACATCAACCGCACTTTCCAATAATACTGTATCTAAATGGAAATATTTGTCTGATAAAGTTTGGATATTTGAACTTTGCACAAGAATCGTTAAAAAAATTTGCTCATTAAGATCGGTAATACCAAATTTTTCAATCAACTTTTTCATCAATTGAAAATCACGACTATTGGCAACTTCAGCATAATTTTCAGGTAAGTGCTCAATTTTTTTATCGGTTTCAATGCGCTGTAACATAAAACAGATAAAGTAAGTCAGTTCTTGTAACTGCTCATCGGTAAAAATAATTTTTAATTTTTTCTCTATTTCACTAAATACTTGCCCTACTTGTTCTAATCCACCTTGGGTAATAATATCGTTTTCTTTAAATATTTTATCCGCGACTGGCATACTGATAATTCTACGAATCAATTTCAGCAATAAATACCGCTTGTCAATTTCGTTACCAATAATTCTGTAACCATTTTCACGGTCATAACTTATTTGTAGATGATATTGCACTATCATGAGTTGTACTTTTTTAATATCATTAATAACAGTATTTTGGCTAACAGTCAGCGCTGAAGATAAATGTATTAATGAAAATCTTTCGGTTCGGGTTAATAAAAAGAACAAAAGCAAATGGACTCGCTCATCTTCTGAATATATATAACGTCCGATAGCCTTTGAAACAGGTTCATCTCTAAATGTTTCAATGACATGTTTTGGTACACTAAATTTTCCTGTTTTAAAACGTTTAATTAATTCAAGATTAGAAGACTCAAGGAAATCATTAATTTTCTTAAATGTATAACTAAGTTGTTTGCGTGTTAACCCAAATTCAGCTTGAAGTTCTACGCCACTGACACTGGGATTTTGAATCAAGGCATTTAGAACAGTATGAATTCTCTTATCAACAACCATATAACAATTACCTTTTTGTTCGTTGTCTGATGGTAATTATCATTACCATCAGAGATACTAAACACTATTTTCAACGAATGTTTAAATGCTCATTTATCCATTACTTTCAGCTAAATCTTGTATTGTTTCCCTGCGCAGTTCACGGGCATAAAAGAAATATCCTACACACCAATAGACTGCAAAAATTAAGGGTACAAAATAACCTTGCAAACATTGCCAAATAAAAGAAAACGCATAGGTAAAGACCGGTGCATCAATAGAACTATTTGAAATTAATTGATTGGTTGGAATATCAATTGCTTTAGTTGATAAACCTAAATCTGTGATAATAGGCGCAAATTGGGTACCAACAAATAAGAAAAATGGCACACCTATGATTGCTAAAATCACCATTCTCAAAGTATTACCTTTAGTTAAAATATAAGCAGGAACAATAAGAGCAATGTTGATAATGCCAGCAAATGGTAAAAGTTTATTACCCGGTAAAATAACAGCCCAAATTAAAGTAAAAGGAATAGCAACAATTATAGTAAACCAAATCTCACTGGCTCCTCCCATAAATGGCCAGTCCAAACCGACAAACAATTTACGTCCAGCAAAACGCTTATTCATGTAATCACTAATTGCTTCAGAAATTGGCGAAAGTGCCTGCATAAATAATTTAGAAATCATTGGAAATAACATTAATGCGGTAGCAGCTTGCACACCTAACATTAAAATGGCTGCCACATCATAACCGGCAATAATTCCAAAGGTCACGCCCAATAAAAAACCAATCACATGATTTTCAGCAAAAATACCAATTTTGGCGCGTAACGTTGCTGCATCCATTGGTTTATTTAAAATAGGAATTTTGCGAAGTAACAGATCAAAAGGATAATAAATTGCACTGAAAAATAACATTCGATGAGTACATGTAACGCCTGGTATACCGGTTAATTTTTCAATACGATGTTGATTAATATCACCAGAATTAAGTTCCAATATGATTTGTAATGTGGCAACAATAAAAGCAAGAACCAATGCCACAACAGCCCCTAAAATTGGTGTAGCAACGGCGACAACAATAAAAGCTGTAAAAATTTTTCCCCATACATTCCATAAATCAGCGTTAAATGTATCTGTCTTTTTTAAAACGAGCATTAAAATATTGACGCCCACTTGTAAAGGAAACATAAGAAAAGCATACGGCCAAGCCCAAGATACGTTTGCCATAGTTGTCCAACCGCCATCAACAATACTAAGTTCTATGCCTGTGCGTTCCATCATAGTTTGTGCTGCTGAGCCAATAGCGCTTACCATAAAACCGATCAACATACTCATACCAACAAATGCAACACCTAATGTAATAGCGGCTGATGCACCATCTCTAAATTTCATTCGGACAATTAAGCCAGCAATGAGCATAATGAAAGGTACAAAAACTGGAGCACCTAAATTTAAAATATAATTTATAATTGTTCCAAGAAAATCCATAATGCACTCCTATTTACAGGCATCGATAATTTTTTGTAATTCAGTTTCCATATTTATTCCCGTTAAAAATGCAATGCCATTAATCACTGGGATAGGGTATTGTTTTTCAATTTTGGTTATCGCTATGTATGCCGCGCTACTTTTGATATGAGAATCAACCGATTTCAGATCAACAACTTCGACCTTTATGTCTTCAAGATTTCGTTCTTTTAATAAACGTGTAACCTTACTTGCAACTGTTTGAGATGTAGCAACTCCACTGCCACATGCAACAATAACTTTTTTCATAATGCCTCCTTATAAATTAATATTCGACGTGAGTAGTGTAAAAACTTCATGTTTGTTTTTTGCATGGAAAAGCGACTCTAAAAAACATGAATTCACAAAGCAGGACATTAATTTTTGCAACAAATCAATATGTCCATTTTTTTCGTTAAACCCGAGTAAAAAAACAAAATTAGCTTTTAAAACATGGTCATTATTTGCCATTTCGCACCATGGAATGGTTCCTTTAACTCGAGTAAAAAAGATAAATGGTTTAATCACATGTTCAATGTCAGTATGAGGCATAGCAACTACATAAGGTTCTGTAGGTAAAGCGGTTGGGAATGAAGATTCTCTTTTTTTAATTGCTTCTAAGAAAGAGTCATTAACATATCCTTTCTTTCTTAAAACAGAAAATGTGAACTCAAAAAATTGATTAGTATTTTGGAAGTCTTTATCTAAAAGAATTAAATCTTCAAAAAACATTTGCTCGCTAGATTCATTCCCCATTTCATCCTCCATCATTATGTGATCAGCAAATTTTTAAAATATTAGTCATTTGCTACTGCTAGAATTAAATTAGCATTGTTTAGATGTGATTGATTTTAGGAAATAAAAATAAAAGAAACTAATGGATTTGATACCAAATAGTCGCCATGGTATTGCTCATCATAGGGAGCGTTATAACACCAGTAATCACAATTTTACTGAGCAGAGTTTTATAAATATATTTTTGAGGAAAAATAGAAGATAAATAGATTGATATCCGTCTGCTTTCCACAGACGGAATATGGAAGATAACCAATTTATTATTAATTGATTAGTTTTTGAATGAATGAATTGGAGCCGGAATTCGTCCACCACGATTGATAAAATCACAAGAGGAAAATTTATTTACTGACATCACTGGCGCATGTCCAAGTAACCCACCGAATTCAATATTATCCCCTACTTTTAAACCAACAGCTGGAATAATTCGCACCGCAGTAGTTTTGTGATTAATGACACCAATTGCAGCTTCATCAGCAATAATTGCCGAAATAGTTTCTGCTGGGGTATCGCCCGGAATGGCAATCATATCAAGCCCTACTGAGCAAACACAGGTCATTGCTTCAAGTTTTTCCAAATTTAATGCACCATTATTTACTGCATCAATCATCCCCGCATCTTCTGATACAGGAATAAAGGCACCGCTTAAGCCGCCCACATGTCCACAAGCCATTACACCGCCTTTTTTAACGGCATCATTTAGCATTGCCAGTGCTGCCGTTGTTCCATGAGTGCCAACGGCTTCTAAACCCATTTCCTCTAAAATGTGTGCAACAGAATCACCAATAGCTGGAGTTGGTGCTAAGGATAGATCAACAATACCGAATTTCACCCCTAAACGCTCTGATGCTTCTTTACCAACAAGCTGCCCCATTCGAGTAATTTTGAATGCGGTTTTTTTGATTGTTTCAGCAACAACATCAAACGATTCACCTTTCACTTTTTCAAGCGCTCGTTTTACAACGCCAGGACCGCTGACCCCCACATTAATAACACAATCCGCCTCACCGACACCGTGAAATGCCCCAGCCATAAAAGGATTATCTTCAACTGCATTAGCAAACACCACTAATTTGGCGCATGCCATACTGCTATTATCTGCCGTTAATGCCGCGGCTTCTTTAATGATCTGCCCCATTAGTTTTACAGCATCCATGTTGATGCCCGTTTGCGTGGAGCCAACATTAACCGATGAGCAGACTCTTTCTGTTTGTGCTAATGCTTGAGGAATTGATTTAATTAAAATTTCATCGCCTTTATGGCATCCTTTTTGTACTAATGCTGAAAAACCACCAATAAAGTTAACACCCACTGCTTTAGCTGCGGCATCAAGCGTTTTAGCGAACTCAACGTAATCTTTATCGTCACTCGCACCAGCAATCAGCGAGATAGGCGTAACTGAAATACGTTTATTAATAATTGGAATGCCAAATTCTGAGGTAATCTCATTCCCAACTTTGACAAGATCTTTCGCTAATCGCGTAATTTTTTCATAGATTTTTTGACGAGCTTTTTCACCATCACTGTCTATACAATCCAGAAGAGAAATACCCATGGTAATTGTGCGGATATCAAGTTTTTCTTCCTCAATCATTTTAATCGTTTCGAGGATTTGTTTAGTTTCCATAAGTATTATCCTTTAATAATAAAGTACAAAATTTAGATTATAAACGATGCATCGCATCAAAAATTTCTTCCCGTTGAATATTCACTTTTACTTTTAGTTTGTCACCAGTCTCAGTCAATGCAGTCTTAACATCATCAAATGACATATTAATTTTAGATAAATCTAATAACATAATCATGGTGAAATATTCACCCATAATGGTTTGACTTACATCTAAAATATTAATATTTAACTCATATAATTTCTGACTGATACCTGCAATAATCCCCGTTTGATCTTTTCCAATTACCGTTAAAATAGTTTTCATAACACACTCCGCACAAATTTCACACAATCAAAAGATATTTCTTAGGCTAATTATAATAACATCTTCAAAAATTATCTAAATAGGAGTAGATTGTTTTTTTAATTAAAAAATAAAAACTATCACAATAAATAGAAAGGGTAGAATCATGGTAAATTTCCAAAAATCCAATAAATTGGATCATGTTTGTTACGATATACGTGGACCAATTCTTGAACATGCAAAACGTCTTGAAGAAGAAGGTCAAACTATCCTCAAACTCAATATTGGAAATCCCGCCCCGTTTGGTTTTACTGCTCCTGATGAATTATTAGTGGATGTCATTCGCAATCTACCTACTTCGCAAGGATATTGTGATTCAAAAGGTCTCTACTCTGCCCGTAAAGCGGTTATGCAATATTATCAATCCAGAGGAATTACTAATTTAGATGTGGAAGATATCTATATCGGAAATGGTGTTTCAGAATTAATCGTTCAATCAATGCAAGCACTACTTAATAGTGGAGATGAAGTTTTGGTTCCGATGCCTGATTATCCATTATGGACAGCCGCAATTAGTCTATCTGGAGGTAATGCGGTTCACTATTTATGTGATGAAGAGGCTGATTGGTCACCAGATTTAGAAGATATTAAGCGCAAAATCACTTCCAAAACAAAAGGAATTGTGATTATTAATCCTAACAATCCAACAGGTGCAGTTTACAGTAAAGAGGTATTACTTGAGATTGCCGAAATTGCTCGACAGAATAATTTGATTATTTTTGCTGATGAAATTTATGATAAAATTTTATTTGATGATGCTGTTCATCATTCAATCGCAGCTCTAGCACCCGATCTTTTTGTCATAACCATGAGCGGTTTATCAAAAACGTATCGAGCAGCAGGATTTAGACAAGGATGGATGGCACTTTGTGGACCAAAACAGCACGTAAAAGGTTATGTTGAAGGTTTAAACATGCTAGCTTCAATGCGTTTATGTGCAAATGTGCCACTGCAACATGCCATTCAAGCGGCTTTGGGGGGGTATCAAAGTATTAATGAGTTTATTGTACCTGGCGGGCGACTCTATGATCAATGTATGCTGGCATGGCAATTACTCAATGATATTCCTGGCGTATCATGCACTAAACCACAAGGTGCTTTATATTTATTCCCAAAACTTGATCAGAAAAAATTTAATATTCATAACGACCAAAAATTAGTTTTAGACTTTTTGTTACAACAAAAAGTATTATTGGTACAAGGAACTGGATTTAACTGGCATCAACCCGATCATGTTAGGATTGTCGCCTTACCTCATACAGGTGAACTTGAAGATGCGATTGAAAGATTTGCTAAATTTCTATCTTCCTATAAACAGTAAAATACAAAATAACCCCAGTCCTTACTGGGGTTAATGACAGAAATATTTTAAATTCAGTTATGAACCACATCAAACTTACAAAGTGTTTTCCACTTCTTCAATATTAAGTCCTAATACTGTTAGTAGATTTTTATAAATAAAATTTATTTTGTTGTCATTGAGTAAGACTAATTATTTCCACCATATTACTTTCGCCATACTTATCTTGAGTATACTGAATTACGAAAAGAACCATACATTACTTAATGGGTATAAGAAAAGAAATAAGTTTACTGACAATAATTTTGTACTAATTTAGAATTGTAATTGCATAAAAGTTATATAAAAAAACGCCATGAATGGCGCTTTTATAATATTAGGTCGTTTTTATTTTTTTATTTCTGCAAGTTTTTTGCGGATATTTGCTGCTCGTGATTTAGAAGATGGGTGACTACTCAATATTGAAGAATCTCCACCACCTAATTTATCAAATGCAGTAGCAAGTCCTGCTGGATTAATTTTTTTCTTAACTAAGAAATCAAATGAATAATTATCAGCTTCTTGTTCTTGTTTTTGTGAGAATTGAGAATTAACAACTGCTGATGCTAAAGCACCTAACTTAGATTTAGATATTGAAGCGATTGCTGCATTACCAGACGCAGCGGCAGCATCTTGAGCAATTTCGGTTGCATAAGCAATTTGCATTGCTTTTTTACTATGACCTAAAGCAACATGACCTAACTCATGACCTAAAACACCTTGAATTTCATTATCTGTCATCAAGTCCATTAAACCACTATAGACACGTACACAACCATTCGCCATTGCCCAAGCATTAACATCTTTAGTGATATATACTTTATAATTAACTGGTGTGCCATCAATTTTGTTACCTAAACCTTTAACGATTTTCTTTAATCTTTTAGTATAAGCGTTATTTGCAGAAGCAACTTTTGACTGAGCGTCCATTTGTGCACAAGCATCTTTACTTAATTGTTTAACTTCATCGTCACTTAATGCTGCAGCTTTAAGACCTTTCATTCCTAGGTTAGCTAAATCATCTGGATTCATATTACAACCAGTTAGAGACATAGCTGCAACTAAAGGTAATGCAACTAATAATGTTTTTTGATGTTTTTTCATAATATTTTCCTTATTTAAATAATTATTTATATCCATCTAAACTAAGTTAAGTTAGACGCAGGAATTTTAAACTAACTTTAATAATAATCAATAAATAATTGCTTGTTTTAACACTTGAAAAATAATTACTTGATTACTCAGTATATGAGATTTAGACTAATCACCCATTTTTTAAGGTACAAACTTATGCAATTATCTGATTTCGATTTTACACTTCCTAAAGAACTCATTGCCAAATATCCAGCAAAAACGAGAAGTGCATGCCGACTTTTATCGCTTGATGGAAACACAGGTAACATTAACCATGTTTTTTTTACTGATATTGTCGACAAAATTAATCCAGGCGATTTGCTTATTTTTAATAACACTAGAGTTATACCTGCTCGCGTTTATGGAAAAAAATCATCTGGTGGTAAAATTGAAATACTTATTGAACGATTATTAGATGGGAATCGTGCACTTGCACATGTAAAAGCGTCAAAATCGCCTAAAGAAGGAGCAGAATTAATATTAGGAGAAGACTCATCGGTTATTGTAACTATGGTAGCTCGTCATGATAGCCTCTTTGAATTACAATTTCCGGACGATGTACTTACTATTTTAAATAAAATTGGTCATATACCTTTACCACCTTATATTGACAGACCTGATGATGACCAAGATCGTGAAGTTTATCAAACCGTATACAATAAAGTACCTGGAGCGGTTGCAGCCCCTACAGCTGGACTTCATTTTGATGAAAGCTTATTAGAAAAATTGAAACAAAAAGGCGTTGAAATGGCTTTTGTCACTTTACATGTTGGTGCAGGGACATTTCAACCGGTAAGAGTTGAGAATATCGAAACGCATGTTATGCACGCAGAGTATGCGGAGGTTCCGGAAGAAGTTGTTAAAGCGGTATTAGCCTGCAAAGCCAGAGGTAATAAAGTCATCGCTGTGGGAACTACCTCGGTTAGAGCTCTTGAAAGCGCAGCACAAAAAACTGGGGAAATTGCTCCTTTTTTTGCTGATACACAGATATTTATTTACCCAGGCTACCACTTTAATGTCATTGATTCACTAATCACAAATTTTCATCTACCCGAATCAACATTAATTATGCTTGTATCAGCATTTGCAGGATATGAAAATACAATGAATGCTTATCAAGAAGCGGTTAAGCAACAATATCGATTTTTTAGTTATGGTGATGCAATGTTTATCACTAAACAATCGAATGAATCACGCTAAAATTTTATCAACATTTAATGGAAAGTTGCTTAATCAAGCTGATATGGCAAATTTGGTTGGTAACTTTTCCATTTAACCATTTTTATTACCTATTTATTCTTTAATTTATCTAAAATATTATTCTTGCGATGCAAATTTGATGGATGAGATGTCGGATATTCTGATGCATGAATGGGCATTTTAGATAACATATTTACCAAACCTATGGGATCAATTTTTTCTTTTAATAAAAGATTCAAAGCATATTCATCTGCCTCAACTTCATATTGTTGTGCAATTTCTTGTTTTACCATGATAATAATTTCATTGGCTTTATCAGTAATTTCAATATAAGGAGCCTGACGAAATGATTTTATAGTATGTTTAAGTGCAATATGTCCTTGTTCATGCGCCAATACGGCTTGCAATTCATTATCCGTTAATAATTTAATCAATCCACTGTTCACTCGAATACATCCATTTGCAGTTGACCAAGCATTGGGTTCCGTATTCAAATAAACCTTATAATTTATTTCGTTATTATTAATATTGTTAGGTAATGTTTTAGCGATTTTATTTAAGCGTTTACTTAAAGCATGATTATTGGCTGGAATTGTCGCCCTATGATCCATTTCATTACACGCTTGCTGACTAATAGCAAGTATGTCTTGTTCGGATAAAATTTTTACTGCTTCAGACGGTATTCGTTCAGCTGTACGAATGTTTGTATGATTTTGGCATGCGGTCGACAAAAATATCAATAATAATGAAAATATCAATATAATATAGTTCACAATTCTTAAAATCCTTTCAAAAGTTGTTAATTCAAGTCAAGCACGATAAACTATCCGCCGCAATGTAATAGTACACAACGCATTATATCAATAATTCGCGCCAAACTGTTTATTTGGTCGCAAGAGGTAAATAAATAAATGAAATTTGAATTAGATAATACCGACGGTTTAGCTCGTCGTGGACGTATGAAATTCGATCGTCGTGGAGTCGAATATACGGTAGAAACCCCTGCATTTATGCCTGTCGGAACTTATGGAACGGTAAAAGGTATGACGCCGGAAGAAGTAGCCGCAACGGGAGCTCAAATCTTATTAGGCAATACTTTCCATTTATGGCTAAGACCTGGTCAAGAAATCATGCGTAAACATGGTGATCTGCATGATTTCATGCAATGGCATGGCCCAATCTTAACAGATTCAGGTGGTTTTCAGGTATTTAGTTTAGGTGATATTCGAAAAATTAAAGAAGAAGGCGTCTACTTTAGAAATCCAATCAATGGAGATAAAATCTTTTTATCACCCGAAATTTCTATGGAAATCCAATATGATCTTGGTTCTGACATCGTCATGATATTTGACGAGTGTGCACCATTTCCTGCCGATTGGGATTATGTCAAAAAATCAATGGAGATGTCACTACGTTGGGCCAAACGCAGCAGAAAACGCTTTGATGAATTAGGCAATAAAAATGCCTTATTTGGTATTGTTCAAGGTGGTATACATCAAGAATTACGTGACATATCAATTAAAGGATTAACAGAAATTGGGTTTGATGGTTATGCTGTCGGAGGTCTTGCCGTTGGCGAACCTAAAGAGGATATGCATCGTATTTTGGAAGGTACATGCCCACAATTACCAGCTGATAAACCACGTTATTTGATGGGCGTTGGTAAACCAGAAGATTTGGTGGAGGGTGTGCGTCGTGGCATCGATATGTTTGACTGTGTAATGCCAACTCGTAATGCACGCAATGGTCACCTATTTGTAACCGATGGTGTAATCAAAATTCGTAATGCCAAATATAAAGATGATACAACACCGCTGGATCCTCATTGTGATTGTTACACATGTAAAAATTATACAAAATCTTATCTACATCACTTAGATAAATGTGGGGAAATTTTAGGTGCACGATTAAATACTATTCATAATTTGCGTTATTACCAACGCCTAATGGCAGAGATTCGTGAAGCTGTGGCAAATAAACGTTATGAAGAATTTGTTATCGAATTTTATCAACGTATTGGTAAAAAACCTGCCCCATTCACAAAATCTGAAAATAACTAGTATATTTTTTTAGGTAAGTATTGACACTTTTTAGTTAGCGCAGTATTATGCGCTTCCTAACGGCGAGTAGCGCAGCTTGGTAGCGCAACTGGTTTGGGACCAGTGGGTCGGAGGTTCGAATCCTCTCTCGCCGACCAATTTTAAATAAAAAAGCTTACTCATTGAGTAGGCTTTTTTATTATCTGCATTCTGAGAGGATGAGAACCGACCAGAGGTTCGAGTCGAGCGCAGCGAGACAACGTTGCTTTAGCAACGACCCGCAGAGCGAGCATGAAATGCGAGTAATCCTCTCCGCCGACAACCTTTTTTAGTGTTCATAAATCCCTACTAAATACATAAAACATGTTATTCAATTAGTTACAAAACGCCACTATTCTTGCAAGTCCTATGTCGTCCCTTGATATCCAAGAAGATTTGATGACCAAAATGAAGTCATTATTCTAACAAAAAGATGTGACCCGATGAAACTGACAGACACTTTTATTCGTAATGTAAAGTCAAAAACAAAGTCATTTAAACTCACTGATAGCTGAAAACTTTATTTATTAATATCTCCTACCAGTTCAAAATCGTGGTATCGTAGATTTCGATTTTCAAGCAAAGAAACGCAGATAGGATTTGGCTCTTATCCAGCCGTATATACCCAGAGAACTTAATATAAAATTGTATGAAGTCGGTAATACAGCAAAATATACACTGTTTTAATTTAACCGGCATACTATTGTAGCGGTCACCGAAAAATAAGCATAATGAGTCTGTGTTCGGGGAATTAATTTTACCGCTCCCGTTTTACCGCCTGATATATCACATCACATTGTGTAAAATCGTTTAATTTTATCTGTGTTGAAGTAGTCATCGCGTTATCATTCCTCGTTTGATGGGGTAAGCTGCCATGAAAGCGATTGCTGTTGACGCTGCCACAATTGAGCATAAAGACCATTTTGGCGAAGCAAGCCCTCATGCTCCCCTTGTTCCACCAAACATCCAGCGTTCATAACAAGTATTTTCTGAGCTTTTTGTATTGTGTTTAAACGATGAGCAATAATTACAACAGTACAATGCTGAGACAAGTTTTCTAATACTCTATGTATTGCCAGTTCAGTGGAAGCATCAATACTGGCTGTCGCTTCATCCAATAAAATGATAGGGGCTTTTTTTAATAATGCCCTAGCAATTGAAAGTCGTTGACGTTCTCCGCCTGATAATGAGTAACCGTTATCACCAAGAATTGTTTGATAACCATCGGGCAACTGCTGAATAAATTTATCCGCTTGAGCTAATTTAGCAGCCTTAATCACTTCCTCAGTTGTTGCAGTCTGATTACCCATCAAAATGTTGTCAAATACTGATGCAGAAAACAAAACCACATCTTGAAATACCATGGCAATATTGCGATGTAAGATCTCACTAGAAATTATCTTAGTATCATGTTCACCCCAAAGAATCTGACCGGAGCTTGGTATCCACATTTGACCAATCAGTTGCAACAAAGTGCTTTTCCCTGAACCACTTGGACCAACAATAGCTGTTATGCCATTACCATGAATGTGGCAGTTAATATTTTGTAAGGTCGGACTGGATTGCTCAGGATAGGTAAAACTGACCTGTTGCACAGTAATTTCATTGGATTCAGGGATTACAGAGGAATTCCCATCATTATATGTGGTGACCGGTGTTTCACTCAGTAGTTTTTTGATACGTTCCATGGCTCGTGAACTAAATCGAAGTTTTATTAATCCATCGCCAAGTATTTGTAACTGTCGATAGACAATCAGTGAAAAAAAATTGATCAGGATAAAGTGCTGAATATCTAAATGTTCCTGAAACAACAAATATCCACCTGATACGAGTAATAATAGAAAACTGGACTCACAGACAAAACCAAACAATGCGACTAATGCAGAGGGTTTAGTTTCCAACATCAGTTGCGCTTGATATTGTCGAAACAACGCATTAGAAAGACGCTTCCAGGCTATACCAAACTGACCAAAGCAGCGAATAACGTTAATGCCCTGTATATAATCATATAACTCTGCTTGTGCATCACTGGCAGTATCCAACATTTTTTCATCATAACGACTAATGACTCGCTGTGTTAATGTCATAACCCAAAAGGAAAAGGGAATCGTTATAATGACCAGCAAAGCTAAAAAGATATCAATCCAACATAGAAGTGCCAATATTAATAGCATCGTGACTATTGTACTGGTAAAGACAGCCAAAAAATGCGACCACAACCATTCGATTAGCTCAAGATCGGATGTTAAACGAACACTTAAATCACCTGTTCGTTTAGCTGAAAACCAACCTAGTGGTAAAGCGTGTAGATGGTTAATAATTCGAATTCTAGCTTCAGCCATCATGGCATAAGTACCACCAAAAACGTGGCTTAATGCCAAATTACTTAAATATATTCGCCCCAACAGGCAGGACAATAAACCGACCGTGCTTAGCAGGATTATCTGTAACGAAATGGTTGTATTGAAAACGGATAGGATAAGTTGTGCAATAATGTAATAATTTACTGTCAATAAACAACCATCAAGTGCCGCCAGAAATAATCCTTTCGTTAACCGACGATCTTGATAACCAGCCAACTGATAACCGGCGCGAATAAATTTAATGATCATCTATTTTCTCTCCATCCAACTCAATATCTTGCCAGAGTTGGCAATAACAGGGACAATTCAAAAGCAGTTCGTCATGGCGTCCCTGACCAACCAATTTCCCTTGATCGACAACAATTATTTGATCGGCATGAATAACCGTTTTTAGGCGATGAGCAATCATTAGAACACTTCGCCCATTACAAAGATTGGAGATAGCCTGTTGAATAAGCCACTCGTTCTCACTATCTGCATAAGCAGTTGCTTCATCCAAAATTAAAAGAGGAGCATCTCTTAATAATGTTCTGGCAATGGAAAGGCGTTGGCGTTCGCCTCCCGATAAGCGAGCGCCATTTTCACCAATTTGGGTGTCATATCCTTGTGGTAGAGAGAGAATAAATTCATGAGCACAGGCTGCCTGTGTTGCTGCAATTACCTGCTCATTATTGGCATCCGGTCGGCCGAGTAATAAATTTTCCATAACTGTGCCATTAAAAAGATATACATTCTGAGATACCATTGATATCTGTTTAAACAACTCTTCCACAGGCCAATGCTGGATATTGAGCCCACCTAAAGTGATTTCACCGTTATCACAGTCAAGTAATCGTGTTGCTAAACGTGCAATTGTTGTTTTCCCTGCCCCACTGGGTCCAACAATAGCCGTTAACCCATGTGGCAACGTATTAAAGGTTACTTCTTGAAGGGCTGTTTTTTGCTGATCGTAACAGTAAGAAACGAGAGAGAACGACAGCACAAGGTTTCCCGTTGGTAAACTCGCCGTATCAATCTCATGAGATACCATCATCTGTGATGCATTAACTATCTGATTAAGACGATCTAAAGAGCCCTGCCGCTGGGCTTGCTCCGAAAACGCAAATACAAGGCGTGAAAACGGCTGAAGTATCACAGGAGCGACCAATAAACACAGTAACCAATCAACTGGTGTTAAACTCCCTTGAAAACAGCGCCAAGCTCCAATAGGAGCCACTAAGACTAAATTGCTTGAAAGTAAACAATTAAAACAATTCCAACCAAACATATTCTTTTTACAGTAGTTTTCTATCCAAGGTGCGACATCACGAATTGTCTGACTGAGTTGACGAAACGAATCAGCCCTCAGCCCAAAGCTTTTAATCACTACAATGCCACGGATATATTCACTCACCTTTTGCGCTATATTGATCTGTAATTCTCCCCATTGACGCGCTTGTTCATTACTGTGTCGCATAGATAACCACTGGCACCAAACCGCCACTGGCAATAATAGGACGGCAGTAAACGCCATCGGTGCATCTACGTAAATTAACAATGATAATCCGACGATCGGCACAGTAAGCGCTGAAGCTACATCAGGCAAAAAATGAGCTAGAAAACTTTCTAATGCGGCAGTATCATCGTTAATTACTTTACGTAAATCACTTGCTGTATGAGTACTGAAAAACGATAAAGGAACTAATCCCAGCTTGTGAGTTAAATGTAACTTTAAATGATAAGCTAGTTTTAATGCACCGTGATGAGCACTAACATGGCTAATCACAATTAATCCCCAGCGAAGCAACATTACAATGAATGCCACAGCCAGACATGAATAGATAAGTTCAAGAGACACTGTGGCAATAGTCAGTTCTTCTACCATGAGGTAAAGTATCCAAATGGGTACCAGCGTCATAATGGTTGAGATGATTGCTGTCAGTATTGATATCCAAAAAGCCTTACCCATTAACTTTACTAATAGGATAAAACTGAGTGGTTCAGAAATATTCATGACTTTGCCCGAACTTATATGTGCCAAACTTAAAATAACTCAATTTTTATGTTAGCGCCCGCAGTTAAGCCTTCGTTGAATTGAGCAAAAGCTCTATTACCTCGGGCGTAACCGTATGTACGGTAGCGTTTATCAAAAATATTGTTGATATAACCGTACACAGTAGTTCGTTCATTGATTTGCCAGCCAAGACTAATATCAGTTGTACTATAACTACCCTGACGTAGTTGATTGCTACCATCAAAGTAAAGAGGACCAGTCACATTCACAGCTATTCTAGGCATTACAGCACCTATTGACGTTGCAACCAAGCCATCTACACTAAACCCAGCGCCATACCTAGGAATAAAAGGAACTCGATTATTAGCATAATCATCAGCAGTTACATTACTGGCAAACTTAGAGTGGGCTAAATTGCCATTTAGTGTTGCGGCCCATCCGGTTGTAAATAACCATTTTGCATCAGCTTCAATACCAAAGGCATTTGCACTACCCGCATTTTTCAATGTTTGAGAACCCATCGGACCAGAGTAAAGCTGCATATTTCGAGTATGGGTATAGTAGAGGGCACTTTGAAGCTGAAAATCTTCCATTTCATAGCGTGAACCAATCTCATAGTTAATTGATTTTTCAGCAACAAAAGGCTTTGCAGGAGTACCGGCTTGTGGTGTAATAGTAAAACCAGCAGACTTATATCCTTGTGCGACGCGCGTATAGACACGCCAGTTCGGTGTTAAAAGATAACCAGCTGAAAACTGTCCTAAGAGTTGATTATCACTATTATTCCCGGCGGACCAGTTGCTATTTTTACCATAATGCGTCTTCGCTTTATCATGAGAAGCGCGTAAACCTGCTCCCAAATCAAATTGGGAAACATGCCAAGTTCCATCCATATAAATGGCTAATGATTGCGAGGAGACTGAAGAATCTGTTGAACTGGATTTACGACTTTCATCAATATCCAGTCGGTATAACCCCAATACCCCATCCCATAAGCGGTCATCGCCTTGTGTTGCCGCGCGAATTTCCTGTGTATTTTGATTCCAATGCTCTGAGGATTGTGCTGAGAAAGGACCATAAGGAAAACGACGTTCATATTTCAGTTGTTGCCAAGCACTACTAGCCGTCAGTAACCAATCGCCGAAATCATAACTTCCATTTAGAGTCTGACTATGTGTACGACGATGCATACGCGGATCTAAACTACCCGCAGACGTTAATAATTTGCGGCTGTGTGTATTTTTATAGTCTAAATATGTATCCTGAGTTGAATGAGTTCTATCTTCTGTTGCACTAAAATTGATTTCCCAAGGTGCGGCTATCGGAGCTAACCTGAATTTAATATTACCCGTATTTTCATCTGATCCCCCCAATCTTTGCGAACCAGTGGATGGGTTATTGAATGCCCCCGGTTGTTTCTGACGCAGCAATGTGATGCTGCCATAGAATACATCCTCTACCAGAGGACCACTGAGATTCAAACGGCTATGGTAGCCTTTTCGGCTAGCACCACCACCATCAATGTAACCGCGAAATAGGTTATTAGGCTTGGCAGTACTAATATTAACTATACCGCCCTGCGCACTGCGACCATAAAGAGTGGCTTGCGGGCCTTTCATCATGGAGACATGATCAACGTCGATCAAAGACTGGACTAAATTAGTCGACAATTGTGGTACGCCATCAACATAAAATGTGATTGCAGGTGTATATAAATCCTGAGCAGAAGAGATACCTCTTAGTGATATCGCAGGGAATAGCAAATTACCACTGCTTTGTATATTCAAGCCGGGCAATACCCGAGAAAGTTTATTAGTATTATCTACCCCCGCGGCTTCGAGTTTAGCCTGAGAAATGGTATTAGAAGATACATTCAGTGAAGATGCTGCATTATTAGATTGTTTACTTGCAGTTACAATAATAGTATCAAAGTTAGTTTCTCGGTCGCTTTGTTTAGATACTTGTTCTGCCAGCAATTTCTCATTATATAACAAACCTAAAACGCACAAATATATAAGTTTTTTTTTCATTGATTATTATCCACTGTTACTTTTCTTTTTGAGCTAAAAACTCATTGTAAAATAGAAATTTGATAATGCTGGTGTACAAAATCTTCAAAAAAAGTATAATTAAGGATAATGATAATTATTATCATTTGATTATAATAAAGAGGTGACTGATGAAAACCATTCGCTATAGTAAAAATACTCCCAAACTGGCAAAAGACAAACAACTCTTTGAAAACACCGAATGGTTTAATATACAAGGATTGCTTAATGCTGGCTTCGTAGAAATGGCTCCGTTACAAGATATTCGAAATAACACAAAGGTTGATAAGCATTTATCATTAGTGTTTATGCTCAATGGGGCTGTGCATCATCATATACATGGATCTAAATCAGTCGTGTCTTATCAACCCAATAGAGTCTATCTCTCTTACTCACACGATACCATATATGGCACTGATTTTTTTCCTGCTAATTACTGTTATAACATCATATTGTTACAATTCCGTCCCGACGAGTTATTAGAGATATTCAATGAGCGCTCACTAAATAGCTATCGTGCTAATATGCAATTTTCTTCACCTAATTTCTGTATTTGGCGTTTAACACTAACACCTGTCCTCAAAGATATAGCACAACGATTGCTAGCTGCCAGAAGATCTTCTGATGCTTTATCACTACTCAATATACAGAGATTAAGCCTTAACGCGCTGTGGTTAACATTAGAACAATTAAAATACTCCTCATCGACAGATGGAGAACCAATGAGGAGCAACTTAACTGGTCGAGATCGCAAAAATGTAATAAATGCACAATTATTTATACACGAGCACTTTCAAACTCATTTAATCATAAAAGATATTGCTAAAGTTATTGGAGTGAGTGAGTCTAAATTAAATAGAGACTTTAAAAAGATGTTCAATATTGGTATACACCGCTATATTATCAACTATCGCTTGCAACAGGTGACAAAATTACTCAATGAAAGCACATTAACCATCAGTGACATTGCAATTCGATGTGGCTTTACCTGTGCTGGTCATCTCTCCAGACGATTTGTTGAGGTGTTTGGTGTCACACCTCATGCTTATCGTTGCAATTAATACAAAATCTATACTGCTTTTAAGATTGAGCTTCGATATAAAAAAATAAGTACGAATAAAGCACAGCCTAAAGTAAGATTGAAGAGTGTAACGTAACCCATATAATGAGCAACTATACCACCGATATAACCAGAACATCCTGCAGCAAGCGCTGCTCCGCATTGAAATAATGTAAAATCTAATCCAGCTTGCTTCAACGATGCTTGTGTGGTTAGGAACGAGTAAAGACAAACTAAGCCCACGGAAAAAGTATAGTTAAAAAACAGATAGCTAACAATAAGCCCTATTGGATTTATATCAGGCTGAAGACTTAATATGATAAAGCAACTGATTGACAAGCATTTAAATAAGGTCGCCAATAAGAGTGCCCAGCGATAGCCTATAATCCGGATAAAGAGCATACCTGATAAAGTGCCTAGCATCCCACAAGCAGCACCGCCAAAACTGGTTACTTTGCCTAAATTCTCTAAAGAAAGTCCGGCGTCAATCGCAAAAGGAGATAGCATAGATGAAATTAAACGACCACTAATCTCAAAGAAAAAGACTAAAACGATCGCCTTTAGCATCATTGGTTGCTTTAGTGTTTTAATGAGAGATGGTCTCTGATAGCTTTTTTCTGTAACAGGAAGCTGATTGATACTCGGTGCTAATAACAAAGGTAGCAATAAAAAGAGTAGTAATCCACTATAAACAAGTAAGGAGAATTGCCATCCCCATTTATCACATAGATAGATTAACCCACCACCGCCTACTGCCATTCCTAAATAACCACATCCAATTCGTAATCCATTGCCGATACCGTATGATTTTGAATTTAAATTCTCAATCATATAAGCATCACAAGCAATCTCACTCGTGCAACAAACTAATGATAATAAAATTAATAGTGAGATTAGTGTGATGAACATATTTTCATGAATGAATGATAGGCCAATTAATATCACCGCCAGAGCCACTTGTCCTGTAATGACAATTTGTTTGCTGCGAATTTTCCCAGATGCAGTGACTCTATAACGCTCAACGCCACCCGCCCAGAGTACTCGAAGTGTCCAAGGAATCATAGCAAGTGACACTAAACCAATTGTGTACAAATCCACATTATGACTCCGTAGCCAGGCCGGTATCGCTTGAAAGACAATACCACCGATTAATGTTTGAACAAAATAAAATGAGCCAATTGCAAATATAAGTTTCAAAAGAACGCCACCATTAAATATAAAAATATCCACAAAAGTACAAAGTTTTTTTCATCAATTATTATCCACTGTTACTTTTTTGGAGCAAAAAACCCATTCTAAAATAGATATTGGATAATGCTGGTGTACAAAATCTTCAAAAAAAGCATAATCAAGTTTAATGATAACTATTATCATTTGATTATAATAAGTATTACTTAATTTTTAGTCGTTATTTTTATAATAGTTATGATTAAAATGGTAAGGCTTTATTATGATGTGTGTATCAATTTTCCAATTGTTCAGGCTCCGCAATATATTTTCGAACAATTTCATTTTTTATTTCACTTTTATTTGTCATCAAACCTCCAATAGATTATTCATTTATATTTATTAGAAATTGAAATAAGAAAGAAAGTAAGTAATAAAAAGTAATAAAAGGTATATTTCATCGGAAAGAGCGTCATCCATATAGCGCTTAGCAGTATTATTCTGCATATTGTAATAAATAACCCCAAAATATTAATGTCTCGCTGTCATCTTTTATTATCTCGATCCCTATCTGAGTTTGGATCGTAAATATGCCATTGAAGCACAAAGGAGCCTATTTTTTGCTAATAGTTTTCTGACTTTGCAAATCTGTCGTTAGCTATGTAGCAAATATTCTTAGAATAATAAGGCTATTTGCTATATAGCTAATGCAATGCGAGTAATCCTCTCTTGCCGACCAAAATTAAATAAAAAAGCTTACTCATTGAGTAGTTTTTTATTATCCATATGTTAGAAGATGAAAACCGACCGTAGGTACGGGTCGAACGTAATAATTTAAATACCCTATCTTATTAAGCTATTTAAACGCTCGCTCGCAATCGAACGACTGGTGCTAACGCTGATAAATCTGTTTCATGTGTTACTTTTTTATTCTTTAAATTATCTAACAGCAGAGAGGCTGAATATTCACCGATTTCTTTATACGGTAAAGCGACCGTTGTTAATGCAGGAAAGCTCACTTGGCTAAACTCATTATCACCAAAGCCAGTTACAGCTAATTGATAAGGTACTCGAATATGTCGACGCTGACATTCATATAGGACTCCACAAGCTAATTCATCAGTTGTACAAATTAATGCGTCTAGTTCTGGCCAATTTAATAACATATCGGGTAATAACTCACTTCCAGTACTAAAATTGGCTGGTTTAGCAGCATTAATAACTCGATGTGTAGGGCGATGATAAGCTAACATGGCTTTATACCAGCCGTGTAGACGCTGTTGAAAAATTTGATATTCTTGATTAGCACAAAGTAACCCAATGTGTTGATAACCTTTTTTAATGACATGCTCAGTGAGCATATACATAGCCAAACTATCATCTATTCCAACATCCATATTAGTTAATCCATCATAATCTTTACCAATATTCAAAATAGGAACAATTTTATTTTGTAAAATTTGCTTAATAAAACTTTCATCTTCAACTTGAAATAGTAATATTGCTTCAAGGTTATGACTATATAAAGCATCTAACATTTGTGATTCAAAATTATAATAATGATAAGATTCAATAAGTAAGGTTGTGTACCCCTCTTTTGCTAAGTGTGTTTGAAGCGAATTTAACCATAGTTGAGCTGAATGATCGTATATTTTGGGTGTGATAACTGCAATGACTCGATTTGCCGATGCGGAGGCTAGCAAACTTGCAGCAACATTGGGTTTATATCCTAAAGCATCGACAGCAATTTGAATTTTTTGACGAAGTTTATCTGAAACTCGATCTGGAGTTCGTAAAGCTCTAGATACGGTCATTGTTCCGACACCCGCATATCTAGCGACATCGAATAAAGTAATCTGTCCAGTAGTTTTACGCTTCTTTATTTCTTGCATCTTTCATTCCGATTGAATTTAATCTAAATTTTTTCAAATAAATCTTATATTAGTAGTAGCAAAGCAGAAAAATCGATAATAGACAATCAATAATAGAAAAGTGTGATATAATCACTTCGAAATCACTCTCATTTCTATAATATTATTACGTCTAAATAACTAATTTATAATCGTTATATCAAAAATGTTACTTTCATCACAAAATGAGAAAAATTTTCATCAAGTTTGATAGCGCTATCACACTTCTAATATTTTTTTATTTCTATTCTTATTTAGTATGTTATTTTTTAAACTAACAATTGATGATATCAGGTTTAATGGAGGAAAAATGTTAGGTAAATGGTTAACCAGCCAAACAGTCAATGTTGTTGATTCTGTTGAAGATTGGAAAGAAGCGATACAAATTTGCGCAAAACCATTATTAGAAAATAATGCCATTTCGCCAAATTATGTCCAAGCAATTTTTCAATTACATGAATCAATTGGACCTTACTATGTATTGGCACCGGGTATCGCTATGCCGCATGCTAGACCAGAGCAAGGTGTCAATCAACTGGGCTTATCTATGTTACTGGTCAAACAAGGCGTGAAATTTAATTCAACAGAAAACGACCCCGTATATTTAATTACTTTATTAGCGGCCAGTGATAGTTCAAGCCATATTGAAATGTTAACTCAATTAGCTGAGCTGTTTAGTGAATCAAACGATATGCAGACAATTTTTAAGGCACAAAATAGTGATCAAATATTAGCTGTGATCAATCGTTATTAAATTTAATAAAATTAGAAAAGGATAAATAAAATGAAAATTATGGCAGTTTGTGGTTCAGGTCTTGGTAGCAGTTTTATGGTTGAAATGAATATCAAAAAAGTTCTAAAAAAATTAAATATTGATGCAGAAGTAACGCATGCAGATCTTGCATCAGCAACACCAGAACAAGCTGATTTATTTGTTATGACTAAAGATTTAGCAGACAGTTCTGGCATTCCTAGCGATAAACTGGTAGTTATAAATAATATAATTGATATCAATGATTTGGAGTCCAAACTCGTTGAACATTTTGATAAGCAATAGTCTGATAATGAGGTGTTGCGATGATTCAAGAAGTTGTTAAATTTTTCGTTGATATTTTAAAAGTACCGGCCGTATTAGTTGGTATGATTGCTATGGTTGGGTTAATAGCCCAACGCAAATCCTTTGCTGATACGGTAAAAGGAACAATTAAAACTATTTTAGGATTTTTAGTATTGGGTGGTGGCGCAACTGTACTTATTAGTGCGATTACACCATTAGGCATGATGTTTGAAGAGGCTTTTAAACTACAAGGTATTGTCCCAAATAATGAAGCTATCGTATCTATGGCATTAAATGATTATGGTGCAGCAACAGCATTAATTATGGCTTTTGGAATGATTGCTAATATTGTGGTTGCGCGTTTTACATGCTTAAAATTTATCTTTTTAACTGGACATCATACCTTTTATATGGCGTGTATGATCAGCATTATTCTAACGGTTGCGGGTTTTGAAGGTTGGCAATTAGTCTTTACTGGAGCCCTAGTACTTGGGTTAATTATGGCATTTTTCCCTGCAATAGCTCAACCATATATGCGCAAAATCACAGGAAATAATGATGTTGGATTTGGTCACTTTGGTACCTTAGGTTATGTATTGGCAGGAGCGCTTGGTCAAGTAGCTGGTAAAAACTCTCGCTCAACGGAAGAGATGAATTTACCTAAAAATCTAAGTTTCTTGCGTGATAGTTCAATTTCAATTTCATTAACAATGATGATTATCTATTTGATCCTTGCCGTTTTTGCTGGACCTGATTATGTCCAAACAAAGTTAAGTAATGGTGATAATTACCTAGTTTATGCAATTATCGAAGCAATTACCTTTGCTGCTGGGGTATTTATTATTCTACAAGGCGTACGGTTAATTCTTGCTGAAATTGTTCCAGCATTTACAGGTTTTTCAGAAAAACTCGTGCCGAATGCCAAACCAGCATTAGATTGTCCAGTTGTTTTCCCATATGCACCAAACGCTGTATTAATTGGTTTTTTATTTAGTTTCCTTGGTGGATTAGTTGGTCTATTTGTATTAGGTCAATTAAATGCTGTACTAATTCTACCTGGCGTAGTTCCTCATTTCTTCTGTGGTGCAACTGCTGGTGTTTTCGGTAATGCTATGGGCGGACGTCGAGGTGCAATGCTTGGCGCATTTGCTAATGGTTTATTAGTCACATTTTTACCTGTCCTTTTATTACCTGTTTTAGGTTCGCTTGGTTTTGCTAATACGACTTTCTCTGATGTCGATTTCTGTGGTATTGGTATTATTTTAGGTAATATGGCTAAATGGTTTAACAAAGATATAATAATGATTATTGTTGTTGCTATTTTTGCTCTTCTGGTTATCCATAACTACATGTTAAAAAATAAGAAAACCGCAAATGATTAAGCTTAAAATTTTTTAATTAATTTCAGGTAACAATTAAATTACCAGATCAAATGATCTGGTAATTTTTTATAATTAATGCTAAAGATAAAACTAAAAATATAATTCTTTAATTAAGTAAAGATTATGTTATTCTTTAATTTATATTAACACAGAATTGGTTATACTCTCTTAAAGGAATAATTAATGACAAATACCAATCAACAAAGTATCTTTGTCAATGAACATATTCATTTAGTGCCATCAGATCGACAATACTCAACTAAGTTATACAATATTATTGATGTTAATCGTGATAGTTTTAGTCAATTTATGGCTTGGCCTAAGTTTGTCAATAATGAAGCAGACACATCAAATTTTTTAGATAATTGTTCAGTCGAGCATCAAAAAGATATTACCAAAACTTATGTAATTTTACTAAATAATAACCCTGTCGGCTTACTGTCTTTCAATCGAATAGATAAAAACAATAAGACAGCCTATATTGGTTATTGGCTCAATAGCCAAGCAGAAGGTAAAGGTATTATGACACAAGCAATTCAAGCACTTACTCATTACTATGCATCACAAAAAATAATTAAACGATTTGTTATTAAATGCTCAGTGGATAATCCTAAAAGTAATGCGGTTGCTAAGCGATGCGGTTTTAGTTATGAAGGAACGCTCAAACAGGCTGAATACTTAAATGGAATTTATCATGATCAAAATATTTATGGTCTAATTTCAACATATATTTAAAATTTTCACCAAACTGTAACAAAATGATTACTCACTAACTTTATATTAAATATTTTATTAATGATTAATTTAAAGAAAAATTACGCACAAAAAACCGACTAATGTCGGTTTTTTAGTTTTATAACGTTTAAATGACTCATTTTGCAATAAATTAAATTAATCACTTATTATTTACTTACCATGCCACCATAAAGAGCTAACAGAGCAACGATGATCATTGCAGAAACTGCGATGGTATATTGCATTTTCACTTTATATTTCTTCATTTCACCAAGTGAAAGCTCTTTATTCTTATTCTTTCTGTGGTAATAATAATATAAAGGTAAACCGATTAAAGTTAGAATTATTGACGCAATACCATTAAAAGTTTGATAAACAAGCATACCATAAATAACATACATAGCCCCTAGAATTGCGATAATTGGAATGATTGGATAACCAATAACTTTATAAGATCTTGGGACATCGGCATATTTTTTACGAGCGATGATTACCCCAATAAATGTTAATAAATAAAATACCCAAATTGAAAACATTGAGATTTCAGATAAACGATCAGCATCCAGTAAAATTGAATATAAAAAAGAAAATATCACTAATACACATATAGCATTAACTGGTGAGCGGCTATCATCATCGATTGTACTTAAATAACGCGCTCCAATGATGGTTCCTCGTTCTGCCATACTGAAAATTGTACGAGATAACGTCATAATATAACCATTAATCCCACCTAAAATTGAGATCATAATGCCAACAGCAACTAAATTACCACCCAAATTGCCAAACATACGTTGTGAGGCAACGGCCGAAGCATCATGACCAAGTGATACCATCTCTTGGACAGGAAAAATTTTGAACAATGCAATATTGATACAGGCATAAACAATAACTAAAAATATGATACCCAAAATAATTGCTTTAGGTAGTACTTTTGCCGGATTATGAATTTCACCAGCAACAGAGGCAACTTGAGCCCAACCATCATAAGCAAATAAAGTAGCCAAAATAGCTACAGCAAATGGAGCATAAGTTTCAATCCCTTGACCACTAGCACTAAATAATGCTACTTGACCATTACCTTTCCATAGTCCAAATATGGCTAACAATAAAATAGGAATAAGCTTACAAGCAGTAGCTATGGTTTGCAAATAACCTGCTTGCTTAACACCAATAGCGTTAATAACAGCAATAAATCCTAAAACGCCAGCACTTACTGCCATTTTATAAGAATCATCAATACCAAATAACAGACAAAATACCGAACTAAAATATCCTACCAATGCTCCAACTAATGATGGAGCAAAAAGCACGGTAATCATCCAACCATAAAGATGAGAAACTTTTGAGCCGTAAATTTTTTCCAGATAAACCAACATACCGCCCGTACGTGGAAACATAACACCTAATTCACAAAGCGTTAATCCACCACAAATAGAAAAAATACCACCAATGATCCACGCTAATAGTGCATAGTTATAATCACCGGCAACTTCTAATACAGCAGGTGGTTTCATAAATGCACCAGCCCCTAAAACCATACCAACAACCAGCGACAATGCAGAAACTAAACCAAGATCTTTCCGTAAATTATTTTCTAAATTGTGATCTTCCATATAGGTCCTCTTAAAACGTATTAAATTAGCGAGTAAAATTAATTTATGATAGGGATTTATTAATAAAATACAAGAAAGATTAATATTATTGATAGTAAATGTAGCGAAAGTAAAACGGATAAATTAATATTTGATCAAGAAAAAAGCCAGCATCAAGCCAGCTTTTATTTGCTTTTAACTTAAATGGAAAAACAATTATTTCTGTTTTTTCATTTTCATATCAACAACCATACGACCGCGAATTTTACCTTGTCTCATTTCGTTAATCATATCGTTGATATCTTCTAATGGACGTTTTTCAACAATTGGTACAACTTTACCTTCAGCACTAAATTGGAATGCTTCAGCTAAATCTTCACGCGTACCAACCAAAGAACCTAAAACTTGAATACCATCTAATACTGTTTTAGGAATACTTAAATCCATCGTTTCAGAAGGGAGACCTAAAGCGACAACTCTACCCAAAGGACGAACTGACTCAATCGCTTGATTAAAAGCTGTTTTAGTTACCGATGTTACCACCGCACCATGCACACCACCACCTGTATGTTCTTTAATATAAGCGCCTACGTCTGCCACTTTTTTAGGATTAACAACCAAGTCGGCACCCAGTTCTTTACATAGTTCTAATTGGCTGTCGCTATTACTAATTGCCACGACCTTATTGTTAAACACTTTTTTGCCATATTCAACAGCCAAAGTGCCTAAACCACCAATACCAAATACCGCAAGCCATTGTCCAGGTTTTGTGTCTGCGACTTTAATACCTTTGTAAGTTGTTACTCCTGCACAAGTTACACTGGTTGCTTGAGCGGGATCTAATCCTTCTGGCACTTTAACAGCGTAATCTGCTTTGACAATACACTGTTCTGCCATACCACCATCGACACTATATCCAGAATTTAAAGCATTACGGCAAAAGGTTTCCTGACCTGAAATACAATACTCACACGAACCACAACCTGCATGGAACCAAGCAATACTAACACGATCACCAATTTTTAAGCTTTTTACATCTGGAGCTATTTTAGTAACGATCCCTACTCCCTCATGTCCAATAACACGACCGGGTTTTTTACCAAAATCACCCGCCGCGACATGAAGATCTGTATGACAAAGACCACAATATTCAACTTCAACTAAAGCTTCGCCTGCTTCTAATTGACGGAGAGGAATATCTTTAATATCAACTTGACCATCGCACTCTTGTCTAACAACTGCTGCCTTCATTTTTTTCTCCTAGATAATTTCAAAATAAAATATAACTTGGTTTATTTTATCCTAACTATTATGAAAAAAAATGAGTTATTTCACAAAATTATTAAAAACATTGATTATTTAATAATCTCGATTGAAATGTACGTATAACCTCAAACTTTTTGACAAAAAATTGTGAATTCCTAAAAAATGTCTTTAATTAACTTTATTGATAGTTTGCTCTGCTTTTTATTTTATCCAGTTTAACAATAAACCATATCAATAAACTTAATTGGGATTTGACTAAATAAATTGTTGACTATAAGTAAGTTAGAGATTGATAATCGATAGTAATTAACTCCATTTTACATTCATATTATAAATATTTTTTGAGCAATTAACGATAGTATAAGGCTTTTTGTAAAATTCAGTCATGAAATAAATAGAGGATAAAGGACAGGAAAGTGTTTTTATATTTTAAAGGAACGAGACTGAATACTCGTTCCTTATTTAACATTAGAAATTATGGTTAACCAATATCTTTTGCAATGTATTTTTGACTATTATTATTTATTAATAAAAATAGTCCAATTAATGCACCAAGTGCGAATAACCCAACAACATACATAGCCGGTGCCATTTTGCTCACAAAGTCACTCAAAAACGATATGAGTAAGGGCGTTAATCCACCTGCAATGGCATACGCCATATTAAATGAAAACGACACCCCACTATAACGAATTTGGGTAGGAAAGACTTTCACCATAAAATAGGCAAAAGACCCAACAATACCCACGCAGAATCCTGCTAGTGAATAAGTGATAAATAAAAGTTGATGATTATCTAAGGATAAATAAAAAATAGCGATAGAAAGCGCTGCAATAATACAACCAATCAATATGACCTTACCCATCGCACACTTATCCATCATTATGCCATAAAAAGTACAACTTATAATCAGACCTATTATTGCTAATATATTGCCTTGTAAAGCATCAATTGGTGAATAACCAAATGATTTTTGCAATAAAATAGGAGTCATTAACATAATGACCATAATACCGGCTGATAAAACCCATGTCAGTAACATAGATAATATTGTCTGTGGTAAATATTGAGTTATCACGGTAACGACAGGAATTTTATTAGCCAGTTCTTGTTGTTTACGTTTCTGAATTTCAAGAAAAATTGGAGTTTCTTTTAGCCAACGGCGCAAATACATTGCGATCAAACCAAAAATACCGCCAATAATAAAAGGAATACGCCATCCCCAATCGATTAATTGTTCCGGTGAAATGCTTTTATTCATAACAGTTGAAACCAAAGAACCGATTAAAATACCTAAACTTAAGCCGCTAGTTAAAATTCCACATGCTAAACCAATTTTATCTTTTGGTACGTGCTCAGCGACAAACGTCCAAGCACCAGGTACTTCGCCCCCTACTGCCAATCCCTGGCATAATCGCATAAGTAATAATAATAAAGGTGCAAAAATTCCAATATGGGTATAAGTAGGTAAACAACCGATAAATAACGTCGGTAAGGCCATAAGCAGAATGCTAAGTGTAAACATTCGTTTGCGACCAAACAGATCACCAAAGTGAGCCATAATAATTCCGCCAAAAGGACGAATTAAATAACCTGCTGCAAAAATACCGAATGTTTGTACCTGACTTAACCATGCAGGCATATCATCTGGAAAAAACAGATGACTGATAGTAATTGAAAAAAATACAAATATTATAAAATCATAAAATTCTAAAGCTCCGCCTAAAGCAGACAATGCTAATGTTTTATAGTCTTGTTTATTTAAAGTACGCGTTTGCGTAATTGGTGCTGTGTATGACATGGTCTTCCTTGTAAATTATTTTTTACACATAGTGTATTTTGATGAACCAATATACCTGAACACCATTTTTTTTTAAAGATGATATCCACTAAAACGACAACCTACATTTTATTATCGGCATGAAATAAAAACTTTTTTAAATATAAGTAGATTGATCAAATAAACAGCACTAAATGATTAATATATATTTACAAATTAAAACTACAATCAAAAGATCTTTTTAAATGGAGAGTTATAAAATGGCTATAAAACGTATTACTCGAGGTAAATTCACACGCATGCAACAATTATCTAACCAAGATGGTGTTATTGCGGCATTAGCGATTGACCAACGTGGTTCAATGGTAAAAATGATGGAGTCGGCAGTCGGTAAAGATCGCTATCATGTAGATATGGTGTATGAATTTAAAGAGCTTGTCTCACAAGAATTAACAAAATATGTTAGTGCAATCTTGTTAGATGAAGAGTATGGCTTTAAAGGTATGACTAAAAAAAATAAAGATGCTGGATTAATTATATCTTATGAAAAAACAGGATATGATGCCAATACTCCAGGTCGACTACCCGATGTATTGCCAGAGGACTCTCTACAACGGTTATTAAAAAAAGGAACCGATGCTGCAAAAGTCTTGGTTTATTATAATCCAGATGATCCTCAAGATATTCTAGAAAAAAAACATGCATTTTTAGAACGTATCGGTACAGAAGCGAGAGCAGCAGATATCCCGTTATTTGTTGAGCCGATTGTCTATGATAATGTAGTAACTGATGATAAAAGCCCTGAATTTGCCAAAATAAAGCCTCAAAAAGTCATTAACACCATTAAAGAGTTCACTAAAAATCAATATTATATTGATGTACTAAAAGTTGAAGTTCCAGTACTTTTCAAAAATGTTGAAGGATTTAATGATAATAATGTTGTTGTTTACACCCAAAAACAAGCAGCTGATTATTTTAAACAGGCCAGTGATGTAGCAACTCGTCCATTTATCTATTTGAGTGCTGGGGTACCGACTAAAACTTTCCATCAAGAATTAATTTTTGCGGGTGAAAATGGCGCTAAATACAGTGGTATTTTAGGTGGGCGTGCAACTTGGTTTGAAGGTGTTGCAGCGTATGCAAAAGAAGGTAAAGAAGGCTTAAAACGCTGGTTAGACCAAACTGGACGTGAAAATGTTGAGCACCTCAATAAAATTTTAAAACAGTATGCGACACCTTGGTACGATATTTATGGTGGCAAACAAAACATAGAAGTGATCGATATTAAATTAGGAGATTAATTAATTTCAGATCTAATCCCAATAGTTATAAATTATAGGTAAGCAAAGGTAGAGTACAGGGTTTTATCCTATTTACCTGTACTCTCTTTTAAAGCTCTAAAGATTTTCTGCTAATAAAAGATAAATTAAAACTTCCAGAATGATTTTAAATTGCTTTATCAAAAAATAAGTTCACTTTGGTTAGTTTAGCCATTGACTCGATATAATCCTTAACTTTAGGCGGAAAATGTAATCCTTTTACACAAGTCAAATTACGTAATACAGGAAACAAACAGATATCATCTAAAGATAATTGCCCATTACACGCTTGTGGCGAGATAATCAATGGTTCAAGCTCGTTTAATAACTTGGATATTTCAAATACCAATGAATCAGTTTGTGCTAAACATTCATCAAATGAGCCGATTTTTTTAGTTTTACTCGTGACAAAGTAATTAATCGCACTTTGAGTTGCAAATTCTGCTAAGCCAAGTTTGATATAACGTGGACACTCTAATTTATAATCATATTGCTGTAGTTGTTTAATTAATTTTTCAATATTTGGCGATTTTGGGCCGATTAAGATAGGCTTTCCTCCATAATGATTATCGACATAATCAACAATATCCAGACTTTCAGGCATATAACTACCATCCTCTTTTTGTAAAATTGGTGCCATCTTTTGACCAATCATACTTTCAGGAGACTTAAAATCATCACTCAAAAAGACATGTAGCTCAACAGGGATATCTTTTAAACCAAAAATCATTCTAGCCCTTACACAAAAAGGACAGTGTTCATAAATATATAATTTCATTTCTACCTCCTTAAGCAATCAATCGCCCATAATAAATAGGCAAACCCTATAAATGCCAGCATGACAATGCTCGCATTAAACAATGCATGTGGATAACCGATTTTTGTCACATTGATAAAAGGATACGGATAATAATGAGTAAAAAAACCTAGTACAAAAATATAAACGGCATAAATTAACATGGTAGTTAATGATCCTATAATGACGCGAAAGCTAATGCGTCGAAATGGTCCCCAAATCAGCCAACTCAATATGCCTAGTAGAGGAATAACAACATGTAAACTTTCATTAGCAAATCGCATAAATATATTTGGTGGAACATGAATGCCACGTAAAAGCGAGTTATACACAATAGCTGTTATAATTACACCTACCAACCCATTTAATCGAATAATGCGAAAAATAAAACGATTACAATTCGGACTAAAAGCTAACCATAAACAACTTATTGCCAACATAAGGTTAGATAATACAGTAAAAAAACTATAATAAAACACCATACGCCCTATTGATGTTGCTGGCTGCCAACTTCGAAGCTGCATATGCCAATAAGTATAAGTTTCAAGACCAACAACCAACATCACATATAATGCGATAAAAAGATTAATATTTCGTTTTAACATAACAAACATAAAAAAATAAAACCGTATTGCAGTATATATCAGTAAATCTAAAAAAAAGAAAATATAAAAATAGATTAATTTGTTATTTTTATTAAAAATAATGTCAAAACGTTTTATCCTATTGGGGTATTTTAATAAAAGTCGTTTTTTAGATATAAAAGCTCAACCTAAATTCTACTCACTGTTCACTATTGTAAATTGCGTTTAGAATTTAAATTTAGAATGTTTTTATTATGAAATGGTATAGACTCCTGAATATTTTTTACAAAATAAATTATAGCCTACTGATATAATTAATTTTTTAAATAAAACTCAACCCAATTATTTATTCAAACTAAAATCCTATTTTTTGTCCTAACAATAATTAAAAAAATTTTTCATCATTGTACAGTCCGTTATTTTTGTCAAAAAGTTTCAGGTCATGGCTATGTTTGAGTAAAAATGATTATTGTATATAAATCTTAATAAAATTCAGTGAAAAATTATCCAATAAAAAATCTGCAAAAAACCAAATTCTTTTAGTCCTTGTTTGATCATGTTTAGGTGACAAACTTTTAACGATATTTCATTTTATTTATTAATAATATCAGTAAGTTATACATATAATTAAAATTTAAAGAAATGTAAAAAAAGATTGCAAAACATTCAAAACAGTGTAATTTATACCATTTTTAGATTGTTTTTTAACTTAAATTCATTAAAAAAGCGTTTTATTTGTAATAAATTTTCAAATAATCAAATTGTTATTAAAAACATAATACTAAAAATTATTAATAATAATAAATAATTCAATAAAACAAAGTTGTATTTGCAGTGCACGTGAAATATATCGAGGATAACATGGATAAAGGATTAACCAATTTGATGGAACAATTGGGCAATGGTTTAAGTCGGGGTTTAAAGCAAGGTTTGGTTAATGGAGTCGGTCATAATCGCTATACGTTAAATATTGATGGTTTGTCTGCTGAGGTTTCAATCTTACAAGTCGAGGGTAATGAGCAGCTTAACCAGCCTTGGCACTATACGATTACTTTCACCTGCTCGGATAAACAACTTTCTGTTGAGTCATTTCTTAACAAAAATGCCCATTTGAGTTTTAATCCTGCTAATTCTGGCAGTTTAAGCGACTTTGCAACTCAAGGACTTAATGCACTTAATTCCTTAACTTCGGCTAATCCATTAGATGCATTAAAACACTCTGAGCCATTAAAACAGTTAGATAAGCTCAAGCAATCCAATCCAATCGACTCACTTAACTCTTTAACCCAATTTAATCCGCTTAATCCGTTAAATTCACTATTATCTCAAGGCAGCTCACGCACTCTTTATGGTGTGATAACCCAGTTCAGTCAATTATCAGTCAGTAACGATGAAGCCCGTTATCAGGTTGTTTTATCCTCGCAATTAGCCAAACTGGCATTAAGTCATAACTGTGCCATTTTTCAAAATCAAAGCGTTATCAGTGTGGTTGAAGAGGTCTTACGTGGTCATGGTTATACAGGGATTGATTATCGTTTAGCACTTAAAGAGCAATATCCGGAGCGTGAATTTATCACCCAGTGGCAGGAGAGTGACCTTGAGTTTATTCAAAGACTGCTTGCTGATGTGGGGGTCTATTTCCGATTTGAAACGCATGGTGAACACAACTGTGATGTGTTGGTCATCAGTGATTATGAGCAAGGTTATCAGCAGGTGGCTGATATTGTGTACAAACAACCGAGCGGCACACTGGATAACAGCGTTGAAAGTGTCTGGGATATAACCTTACACAGTCAGATGGTGGAATCTTCGGTACAAGTACAGGATTATAACTACCGCGATGCAGAGGCGAATTTACTGGGTGAGGTTAACAGCCAACAGAAAGATAACACCACTTACGGTACTGATTACCGTTATGATGAGCACTATAAAGGGTTAAATAGCAATGGTAATGGTAGTAATACCAATAACAATGATATAAATAATCATAACAGTAATAATGATGAAAACAGTGGTGATATCGATACCGACGGCAGTCAAGGCAGTAACGGCAATAGTAATGACAACGAAAATAATAGCGTTAACACTAACAGTAGTAATAGCAATAACAACAGCAGTGATATTAACCGTAATCAAGCTAACACGAGTAATGGTGTTGAAAGTGGTGTATGGTATGCTCGCATTCGCCATGAACACGCCATTAGCCGTCAAATTGTTATCCGGGGTAAAAGTAATCAGGCCAATTTAGCTCCGGGTCAACATATCCGCATCAAAGGCAGTACGATTGCCGGAATAGATGAGGGGGTAATGATATTAACGGTGCAAGGACAGGGAAACCGCAGTGATGCTTATGAACTGAGTTTTACCGCCATACCTTACCAGCCATTAAAACCTTACCGCCCGGAGCCGATTCCTTTTCCGACTATTGACGGCACCTTACCGGCAAGGGTAACCAGTCCGAATAATGACACCTATGGTTATATTGATACACAAGGGCGCTATCGAGTTAAATTTAACTTTGATTTAAAAGAGTGGCGAAACGGTGAAGAAAGTTTATGGTTAAGACTGGCTAAACCGTATGCAGGCAGTACCTATGGTTTTCACTTTCCTCTGATTGACGGCACAGAAGTTGCAGTTGCATTTACTAACGGTAATCCGGACCGACCTTATATTGCTCATGCGATGCATGACAGTGGCCACCCTGACCATGTGACTACCATAAACAAACATCGAAATGTAATTCGTACTCCTGCTAACAACAAACTGCGGATGGATGATAAGCGCGGACAAGAGCACATTAAGTTAGCGACCGAATACGGTAAAACCCAGCTTAACATCGGGCATTTAGTTGACCAAAACAAAGAGCAGCGTGGTGAGGGATTTGAACTGCGCACCGATGAGTGGGGGGCAATTGCTGCCAATAAAGGTTTATACCTGACCAGTCAGACCGAGCCTAAGGCACAGGGTAAACAGCTTGATATGCAAGGTGCCATTACCCAGCTTGAAAATGCATTATCAATTGCTAAAGCACTGCAAAATGCAGCAACTGCCTCTGAAGCTCATGGTGCGGATACCGACAGTCAAGAGCAACTTAAAGCGACATTAACCCAATTAGCCCAAAGTGGCATTATTGCTTATGCGCAAGAGGGCATCGCTTTAACCAGTCCGGAAAACATCCAACTGTCCACATCAAACAGCGTATCGGTGACCAGTGAAAACCAAACTGACATCAATGCGTTAAAAAACATTACTGTCTCATCCGGTGAATCCATCGGTCTGTTTGCTCATAAATCAGGAATGAAAGTCTTTGCCAATCAAGGTGATGTTGAGGTACAGGCACAAAATGCCAACCTGAATATGGCCGCCAAACAAGATATTAAAATAGACAGTGTGGATGGAAAATTAACAGTCACCGCAAGTGAAGAGCTGAAGTTAATGTGTGGTGGTTCATACATCAACCTCAGTAGTGCCGGGATTGAACTGGGTACGGTGGATAATGTTTATATAAAAAGTAGTGCACTACAAAAAATGGGGCCTAGTACATTAGATAATGAGAAACGGAGTTTCACAAAAAATATGCTTGAAGTAGCTATAGTACGTTTAATAAACAGCCATTATGTTAATTTTTCAGGATAATCTATAAAGGAATAATAAAATGTCCATGAAAAAAACAACGAAATTCATTTTTCCGGTTGGTGAAAAAGAATTAAGCCAAGATACTTATTATAGAGCGTTATCCGAAGCTGATCATGGTTTTTATCCATTTGGAGAAAATGGTTTATGGCATGGTGGAATACATCTCGATAAAAAAGTATTAAACAAGCTTGGTAATGATGAGCAATTATATTGCATGGCTAATGGTGAAGTCGTTGCCTATCGTATCAATGATATCTACTACAACATAACCTATTCAGAAGATAATGTACCTCTTCCACTACGCTCTATTTTAGAAAATGTTGCTTATTTTTCCACTGGTTTCACCTTAGTCAGACATCTTTTACAAATGCCGAAAATCATTGGCGTAAAAGAGGAGCAACCGGCAATAACCTTATACAGTTTGTATATGCATCAGCTTGATTGGTATGGTTATCAGGAAAAAATGAAAGATGAAAAAACAAACGTACAATATCCTCACTATTGGCAACTTGGTTCAGGAAAAGTTGACGAGAATAAGGCGGATACTGTTTTCGGCAGCGTAATTAGAGCAAATGGCAAAGGAACCGAAGTGGTTGGCCTGTTGTTAAAAGGGAGTAAAATTCGTTTAGCTAAACAACACCCAAAGCAACCAGGTTGGTATAAAATTGATTTGATATCAAAAGGAACATTGGTAACCACAACTGAATTTAAAAAACAGTTAGATAATATTACCGGTTATGTTTGGCATAAGGACCTATCTCCGCTACCAACCGGAAACACAGCAGATGCCAATCAAGATTATGAAGTTGTAAAAGAAGACAATAACACTGTTGGTAAGTCAAATGTGAAAGTAAAGGGCATAGCGGTATATGAAGCTGCAGATGACAAACAAAAATTGACTTATTTACCACTAACGGCAACATTTGAATTAGATGGGCAAGAAAACGGATACGCTAAAATTCGTAAGATTAAAGATTGTCATGTTCCAAACTTATTAAAAGAAAATGACAGTGAAGACGCAGCGCATAAAGGTTATGTCAAAGTAACCTCACTGACTTCATTCACGTTTAAACCTGAAAAATTCAATGACATTGTGGTATTAAAATCGCCGATTGCAATTTCAAGTGGCGATTTTATCGGTTATATCGGACATAATCAATATCAAACAAACTATTTTAATGAGCCTACACAACCTCCTATATGTACAATAAAACGACCATCAGATACAAAATTACCGCCTTTGTTACATGTTGAATTATTTACCTGCGAGGATTTATCAGCATTTATTACCAAAACCCGAGCTTTAGCCGATAATTTACCCGAAAGTGAAAAAAACCTAATTCTGGTTGAAAAAAAGGCAAGATTGATAAAAGAATTAAAAGCGGATGGTAACTTAAATTCAGGATTAGGGATAAAGTTTATTAGTAATAAAGATAATTATTACATTAAAATTAATCTGGAATATACCTTAAATTCAAGGGAGTACTATACTGAAAATAATCTAATAACACAACGATATAGGTTTATAAATGATATTGAAGAACTTGGGGACAGGTCATCGAATAAGAAAAAAGAAATTATTTTAACAAATGACCAAAAATTTTGGTTAAAAAATAGATATAATGAAATTCATCCGCAGTTAGCCATTTCAGATATTCCAGATAAGGTTGAACTGGTTGAAATTGATCACACTAGCTCATCTGTCAAAATACGTTTTTGTGTGGATACTAAATATTATTGGGTAGCGTCAAAAGATGTCTCTCACTTATTTGGACAAATTGGAATATTCAATAACGCCATTCCTTATTGGAATAATTTTCCATTATCACTTGATAATCTACCTCCTGCAACCAAAGATAACACGGTACATTTTCCAAGGACCGTATCATTAGATTCATTAAGTAATGAGAATTTAATCACTATAGAAGATGAAAGCACGGGTTCAATTTGGGTAAAAGTCACCGCAGGAAATGAAGATCGTAGGTCAATAACAGGTTGGGTAAACATCAAAAAAGATGCTCAAGAGCACGTTAAACGAATCAGTCCCTGGCATTGGCAAGGATTTGAGACAGTAATCGAAAAAGCTTCTGTAGGAGAATTTTATACTAAAATAAACGATAACCGAGCAGGAACATTAGATATTAAAGAATACACTGATTCAATGAAAGTTATGCATAAAATCTTAATTGAATCACTTTTATATTCTGTTCAGCGAAAAAAAGGACTGCCACCTTTTACTGTTGAATTTCTGAAAGATGGCCTACGCAATAGTTGGATAGCCGAAATGATAGGTCACTTAATAATAAAATATGAAAGTGAATGGTATGCAGACAAAGCGCTAACCAAATGGAATGAAATAGATAATTTACTTGAGGAAGAAAAACAAAAACAAAAAATTTAATTGAAAAACAGTTAGATGAAAATAACATAACGATGCCTTATAAGCGCGATCATGCCTTAAGCATGGTGGATAACGTGCATGAAAAAACTAAATCAATTTGGCAGTTAGAAAAAGAGCAACGTATTAAACCATCCCTTTGGTGGCGAGAAGTAGCACTATCTCAAGCAACCCAATCATCAAACAACCAAACACCACAAACACCCGCACTAAGCAATCTTTCTGCTGATGGCAAAGCATGGTTTATTCATCCAGTATCAGTGATGGGTAGATTTATAAGCCCAGGTATAGTGACATATCATATTTACCACGATGGAAAAATTGAAAGACATATTCCCGAGAATATTAATACAGAATATAAAAATAAATATAAATATGTCTATCACGACAAAAACAGTAATTTTCATCAATTAGGTATTTATGAGTTTATTATAATAAAAAATAAGTATTTATCGAGGTCTGATAAAAGATATGGCAATACTGAATATATTCATCTTATTGATTTAAGAGAAGTAACTCAAAAATACGAAAAATATGGATTAAAATATCGTTTTAATGTTGACTCAAACCAAGAACGTTATTTTATGAATCGAGATACCTTGGCAAGTTTTTTTGGCGCAATGCTTGAAGTGAATTTTACTGATATCAGTTGTAACGGTTTTAGTACTGGAAAAGGCGAATCAGGTGTTAGTAAAAGTCATAAGAATGGTTATCATGGTGACTTCAAATATTTAAGAAAAGACAAGAAACTATATAAAGGAGAAGGATCAAGTCTTAATATCAGATTGAATCCTGGAGAACTGGATGTTGATAGACAAAATCAGTGGATTGATGCTTTGTATAAATTTGGCTGGACAAATATGTTGGGTTGGAGTTATACCTTAAAAGGAGAAAAATACTTTTTAAACCATATTCCAAAAGAAACTACAAATCACGATCATCATTTACATGTTGAATATTATGATATGAAGAAAGTTAAGGAAATCAAAGAATGAAACCATTAATTTATCCCATTATTTTTTTCTTAGCTATGTTAGGAAATGTTAATATTGCAATTGCAGATACTTTTAAAAATGAACTTAAGCATTATAAAAAAATAGCTCTACCTTACACTTCCAATGACATAACTAAATATTATTGGGAAGATGAAGCAGGAGGATTACATATATCACCAAACTCCAAAATGCCATTCAGATTTTCGGCTAAAGAGTTCTCTTATAAACCAAGCTTAGTTAGAATCCCATTAAAATATTCTTTTTATTTTCCTGCTGTTTATTTTAATTATAAAAATATTACTTATAAAGGTATTATCTTTATGACACATATCGATAATGATGAACCAATATTTTATTTTCAATTAAATAGTTATGATAAAAAAGGTAATTTTATTGATGCAATTATGTTAGATGAAAGATATTCAGCTGAGGGAGAGGTATTAAGATGGAGTGATTTTAAAATACTTACTGATGGACAAATAATAGTCAATCAAATGGAGCAAATGCTTATTGATGATGATATGGAGTTTAAGAATGGAGATATTCATTTTCTCACAAAGAATATATATCAAATGAGTTCAACTGGTATTTTTAAAAAGGTCAAAGAAACTATTATCTATGACCGATATAATTAAAACGTAAGAATATAATAATTAACTATTAATAAAGAGTTAATCAAGATTTTAGGGAAATATGCAATGAAAATATCTTATTCTTCAGGCTTGTTATTATTAATATATACATCATTTTGTTATAGTGACACCTATATTATTGATGAAAAATATACAGGTGCACCATTTGTGAAAGATGGTGATATGTCCGGATGTGGTTTTAATTATGATTATTGGCAAGATTTAACAAATGAAGAACGAAAATTGGAGGCAGAGCGTTGCTCTTTAAACACCACTAAATTTAATTTTAATAAACTCTATGATTTAATCGATAAAAAAACGGTCATCTACCGTGATGGCGATTTTGAGCTTATTATGGACAGAAAGCATCAAGAATCTGATAAAAAAGATAAAATAATTTATGATTATGATAATCCAATTCATGACATAGTTTATGAAATAGATTTATCTTTAGTTTACAAAAAGGAAATTAAAAGTAGGATAAGTTTAGCAAGCTATTCTTATAATTCTGATCGTGCTTTTTACCTAAATAGTCAATACTACTATTTTGATGCTAGCGGAGATATCTACATAATTTCATTTAAAGAATACAGTGAAAATATTAAAGATATAAATCATATTCATTATAAAATAGATAAAGATAATTTAAAGTTTATTAAGTTATGATGATTAAAAATCAAATCAAAAACTCAAAATTTATTGTTATTAGGATATATGATTTTATAGGATGAAAAAGATCAAAGCATAAAAGACTTAATTTATCCAATTATTTGCTTGGTTGTGTTAGAGAATATTAACAATACAATTGCAGATACTTTTAAAAATGAACTCAAGTATTATAAAAAAGTAAACTTGCCCTATTGCTCTAAATTTTTATAAAAATTCTATTACTAGGCGGAATATAGATTATTTTCGTCTTCTGATTTTCTATATAACCATCTATTAGAGAAGACTTTCATAATACTTGGTTATCAAATTATATTAGCAATAATCAATTCAACACATTGAAAAATAAAAAATTATAAAAATATTGCAGGGAATTTTAAAAGTGAACGTAAAGGGCATAGCGGTATATGAAACTACTGATGATAAACAAAAATTGACTTATTTACCACTAACGGCAACATTTGAATTAGATGGGCAAGAAAACGGATACGCTAAAATTCGTAAGATTAAAGATTGTCATGTTCCAAACTTATTAAAAGAAAATGACAGTGAAGACGCAGCGCATAAAGGTTATGTCAAAGTAACCTCACTGACTTCATTCACGTTTAAACCTGAAAAATTCAATGACATTGTGATATTAAAATCACCGATTGCAATTTCTAGTGGCGATTTTATTGGTTATATCGGGCATAATCAACTCAAAAAAATAGTTTTAAAGAGCCTACACAAGCATCTATATCCACAATAAAACGACCATCAGATAAAAAATTACCGCAACTGTTACATGTTGAATTATTTACCTGTGAGGATTTATCAGCATTTATTACCCAAACCCGTGCTTTAGCCGATAATTTACCCGAAAGTGAAAAAAACTTAATTCTGGTTGAAAAAGGTGCAAGATTGATACAAGCATCAGAAGCGGATGGAAAATTAAATTCAGGATTAGGAATAAAGTTTACCAGTGATAAAGATAGTTATTACGTTAAAATTAACTTGGAATATACTTTAAATTCACTGGAATACTATTCTGAAAATAATCTAAAATCACAAACTATCTTTAATAATAACACGAAAAAAATTGCTGACAGGCTGTCGAATGAGAAGAAAGAAATCATTCTAACTCACTACCAAAAACATTGTTTAGAAAATAGATATAATAAAATTTATCCGCAGTTAACCATGTCCGATATTCCAGATAAGGTTGAACTTGTTGAAGTTGATCACAATAGTTCATCTGTCAAAATACGTTTTTGTGTGAATACTAAACATTATTGGATTGCGTCAAAAGATGTCTCTCACTTATTTAAACAAGTTGGAACACTCAATACCGCGATTCCTTATTGGAATAATTTTCCGCTATCACTTGATAATTTGCCACCTGCAACCAAAGATAACACGGTACATTTTCCAAGGACCGTATCATTAGATTCATTAAGTAATGAGAATTTAATCACTATAGAAGACGAAAGCACGGATTCAATTTAGGTAAAAGTCACCGCAGGAAATGAAGAGCGTTGGTCAATAACAGGTTGGGTAAACATCAAAAAAGATGCTCAAGAGCACGTTAAACGAATCAGTCCCTGGCATTGGCAAGGATTTGAGACAGTAATCGAAAAAGCTTCTGTAGGAGAATTTTATACTAAAATAAACGATAACCGAGCAGGAACATTAGATATTAAAGAATACACTGATTCAATGAAAGCTTTGCATAAAATCTTAATTGAATCACTGTTATATTCTGTTCAGCGAAAAAAAAGGACTGCTACCTTTTACTGTTGAATTTCTGAAAGATGGCCTACGCAATAGTTGGATAGCCGAAATGATAGGTCACTTAATAATAAAATATGAAAGTGAATGGTATGCAGACAAAGCGCTAACCAAATGGAATGAAATAGATAATTTACTTGAGGAAGAAAAACAAAAACAAAAAAATTTAATTGAAAAACAGTTAGATGAAAATAACATAACGATGCCTTATAAGCGCGATCATGCCTTAAGCATGGTGGATGACGTGCATGAAAAAACTAAATCAATTTGGCAGTTAGAAAAAGAGCAACGTATTAAACCATCTCTTTGGTGGCGAGAAGTAGCACAATCTCAAGCAACCCAATCATCAAACAACCAAACACCACAAACACCCGCACTAAGCAATCTTTCTGCTGATGGCAAAGCATGGTTTATTCATCCAGTATCAGTGATGGGTAGATTTATAAGCCCAGGTATAGTGACATATCATATTTACCACGATGGAAAAATTGAAAAACATATACCACAGGAAATATCGAAAGACTACAAGCAAAAATATAAGTATGTTTATCATGATGAAAAGGATAATGAACATGAAATATGTATTTGTGATTGGCATACTATTAAAAAGAAGCAAAGTGATGAGTCGGCGAATAATCTAAAAAAAGCTCCGAAAATGATACTTTTTGGACACATAGTCCGATTTTATCAAATAACAAAGTATCTGATGGAAATACAAAACACCGAGTCTTTTACGAAAATGGCGATGTTGCCGAGTTTGGTTCTCATGATTCTAAAGGAACGATATGGCGATTATTTAGGGCAACCGCCAATGATACTGAATTGATTAAAATACCCGATTCGCTAAATAAGCAATTTGACAATTTCAAGATTAAATATAGCTTTAGTGACTCCCAACGTCGTTATGCTAATCTAGGGTTATTTGCCGCAATGTTAGGCAGTATCGCTGTTTATAATAAAAGCGTTACTACTACAGGGAGTGCGTTTAAGTGGGGCTCTTGTTTTCCAAGTATAGCTCATATTAATGGTATGAGTATTGATTTTACCTACAAGTCATCTAAAGGGTACAAAACAGTCATAATAAATGGTAAAGAAATTTGGAAGCGTAAATATCATCCACATACTTCTCAACAATATAAGGATGACGAAGCTTTTTTAAATGCGATGCGGTTATTTTTTGAAATAATTCTAGTTGGTAGTGATGATCACTTTGTTGAATTTAGAAAATTATAAAAAGTAAAAGATGGTAAAAGTTTGCATAATTCTCACTTTCATGCGGAATTTTCACTTTCCAAAATTGAAGAAATTAAGGAATAAAATTATGAAATATTCATATTATCTAGCATTATTATGTTTATTAATTAGCCCCCACTGTTACAGTCAGCACTATCAAATAGAAGACAAATATCGTGGCGAGCCATTGTTTAGAAAAATCGATATGAATAAATTAGAAAAAGATTGTACCTATTCTCCAAATTATTGGTAATTGGTTAATTCAAAGCAACAAGAAGTAGATAATCTTTATCCTTTAAAGAGTCTTAAAAATAGACACTAACGTGTTTACAACATTTGGCATAATCCGCTTGATGAAATGATTTTGTCAAAAAGTTTAAGGTTAACTATACGTTTAAGTAAAAAAATGGGGTAAATAGAATAATTGAATATCGAAAAAGTATTATACCAGCCTATAATCTGAACCTATCTGCAACTTATCCTCAGTTGGTATATAATAATTATCATAAATTAATAGTAGAGATGACTTTTGATATCTGATAAAAATATACCAGCACAAAATAAACTGTTAATACAACAATTTTTAGATGCACTATGGCTAGAACGCAATTTAGCTGAAAATACTATTGCATCTTATAAACTTGATTTAATAGCATTAAGTCAATCACTGCAACAACAAGATGTAACGTTATTGACCGCACAAACGGATAATTTACAGAATTTTTTAATGCAGAGAGTTCAAGATGGGTATAAAGCCAGCAGCTCTGCACGTTTACTCAGTGCAACTAAACGATTTTTTCAGTATCTTTATCAAGAAAACTATCGTACTGATGATCCTTCTGCAGTTTTATCATCACCCAAATTACCCAAAAAATTGCCCAAAGATTTAACTGAATCACAAGTTGATGCTTTGCTTGAATCACCAAGTACTGAAGACCCTATTGAGCTTCGAGACAAAGCCATGCTAGAAGTCCTTTACGCCACAGGTTTACGTGTTTCTGAATTGGTTAATTTAGAAATAAGTGATGTCAGTTTACGTCAAGGTGTCGTTCGAATCATCGGTAAAGGTAATAAAGAACGTTTAGTACCACTTGGTGAAGAAGCGATTTATTGGTTAGAATATTATTTTAAATATGCTCGAAATGATCTTTTGAAAAATGGTGCAATTGATGTACTTTTTCCAAGCAGATTAGGAAAAAAAATGACCAGACAGACTTTCTGGCATAGAATCAAATATTATGCCATACTAACCGGCATTAATATTGAGGCACTTTCCCCCCATGTACTTCGACATGCTTTTGCAACCCATTTGCTTAATCATGGCGCGGATTTGCGCGTGGTACAAATGCTACTCGGTCATAGTAGCTTATCAACCACTCAAATTTACACACATGTAGCAACGGAAAGGTTAAAGCAGTTACATAGCAAACATCATCCTCGAGCGTAGTTCTCAACAAAATAAGGATAATTAAATGAAGAAAATAGTTTTAAGTATAGGTTTGGCATTAATCTCAACTTCAGCATTAGCAGATAATGCAGATATTACGAAAAGCTTAAACCGATTAGGTTATGAATCCAAAGATATTAAAATTGAGAATAGTTCAGTAAATGGATTTCAAACCGTTATTACGCCTGATGGCATTTTTTATGTTTCTGATGATGGTAAATACTTAACTCAAGGACCTATTTTTGATGTACAAGGTGATGAACCACAAAATATAGCTAACAGCAACAATGTTAAATTAATTAAATCTATTGAGAAAGATGCTATTGTCTATAAAGCTAACAATGAAAAATATGTTATTTCGGTATTTACCGATTATACTTGTCATTATTGTAAGTTATTGCATGAAAATATTAATAAATATTTAGAGGCGGGTATTTCAGTACACTATTTTGCTTTTCCTCGTGCTGGTGCGGATAGCGAAGTTGGGAAAAACATGCAATCAATCTGGAGTGTAGCGGATCGTAAAGCTGCTTTTGAAAATGCTTACAAAGATAATCCTATCTCTCCAGCAAGCAGTATGATACCTTACGTAACCCAACAATTTAACGTTGGCAAACAAATTGGTATTACTGGCACACCAGCCATTGTTTTAGCTGATGGCCAACTTGTTTCTGGTTATGTTCCTGCTGATAAATTACTGACTATTTTAAATAAAAAATCAGTTAAGTAATATTTAACTAATCAATTTTAATTATTAATTAAAACAAATATAAAGACATATGTTAGCGTTTTGACGCTAACATTTACAATATGAATAAAACCAAAATATTACATCGAAAATTACCCGAATCTTTTCCTGAGTTATCACAAGATATTCCGCGATTATTGCAAAGAATATACGCATTGCGTGGTATTAGATCCATGCATGAACTTGATTATACTACGCAAAATTTATGCAATTTTGATAAATTGGATGGGACACAAAACGCTGTTGAAATTCTTTATTCAGCAATGAAAGAGAATAAACGCATTGTCGTTGTCGGTGACTTCGATACCGATGGGGCAACAAGTACGGCATTAATGGTCACAGCACTTAGAAAAATGGGCTGTCAATTTGTTGATTATATTATTCCAGATCGCTTTGAAGATGGCTATGGATTAAGTATAAGCGTAGTAAAAAAAGCTATTTCACAACACACGGATTTAATTATCACTGTTGATAATGGTATTGCTGCTGTTGAAGCGGTCGAGTTTGCAAAGCAAGCTAATTTAATGGTGATTATTACTGATCATCATCTATGCCCTGAACAGTTACCCAATGCTGATGCCATAATCAATCCTAATTTACCTGATTGTGCTTTTCCATCTAAACATTTGGCTGGCGTCGGGGTAGCCTTTTATTTTATGCTGGCATTAAGAGCAAAATTACGTAAGGAAGATTGGTATACAAAGAAAAATTTAACACCATACAATGTTACTAATTTACTGGATTTAGTGGCCTTAGGTACTATTGCTGATGTAGTAAAACTTGATCACAATAATCGAATATTAGTCCATCAAGGCATAAGCCGAATTCGATCAGGCTATTGTTGTGAAGGAATAAAAGCTTTATTGCAAATTGCTAAAAAAGAGCAGTCTTCTTTCACTGCAACCGATCTCGCCTTTTATGTGGCTCCCCGATTAAATGCGGCAGGAAGAATGGATAATATGTCTTTAGGTGTTGAATTGTTACTTTGTGATGATTTTGATACTGCTTTAGAACAAGCCAAAAATCTTGATATGCTCAATAATGATCGCAAGTTGATTGAGCAGACTATGCATAAAGAAGCATTATCATTTATTCAAAAAATTGAGAATCAAGCAACAGCCATTCCTGACATACTTATTGTTTATCATCCTGAATGGCATCAAGGTATTATTGGTATTTTATCTGCCCGATTAAAAGATAAATATTATCGACCCGTTATCTCATTTGCTTCAACATCAGACGGTTTTTTAAAAGGATCGGGAAGATCAATTGCAGGAATACATTTTCGTGATTTATTAGATGAATTTGATCAGAAATACCCTAATTTAATTGTAAGTTTTGGTGGTCATGCAATGGCGGTAGGTTTAACCATTCGTGAAGAAGATTTTGAACAATTTAAAAATTGTTTTGAAGAGTTAATCAATACAAAATTAATTAAGACATCACTAGAACCAATTATTGAAACAGATGGTGAAATTGATGGTAAAGATTTTAATTATGCAATCGCAAAACATATAAAAGAAGCTGGACCTTGGGGAGAAGGATTTGCGGAGCCTATTTTTGATGGAGAATTTATTATTCATCAACAGCGCTTATTTGCAGAAAAACATCTTAGATTGGTTTTGGAACCCCAAAAAGGGGGACCGGTGATTGAAGGGATATTATTTAATGCTAATTTGCAACAATGGCCAGATCAATCATTAAAAAATGTCAAAATCGTTTATCATCTGATGGTAGATGAATTTCGAGGTAATCAAATGGCAAAATTATTGATTAGATATTTATGGCCTATCGCATAAGCCATAAAAATCGACTATAATTATCCGGACATTTCGGAATTACATCCAATTGCCAATCAAAACGACATTGATAACAAAACAGATATTATTATCAGTACATTTTATTAAAGTTAAGGACTAAAAATGCATATTCATATTCTAGGAATTTGTGGCACATTTATGACAGGAATTGCATTAATAGCCCGTTCGCAGGGTCATCACGTAACGGGTTCAGACAAAAATGTTTACCCGCCAATGAGTACACTCTTACAAAAAGAGCATATTGATATTATTGAAGGATATGATCCTTCACAATTGACCCCTACCCCTGATCTGGTGATCATTGGTAATGCGTTATCAAGAGGTAACCCTTGTGTTGAATATGTGCTTGATAATAATATTCCTTATATTTCAGCTCCCCAATGGTTACATGACAATGTTTTATGCGAGCGCTGGGTTATTGCGGTTGCAGGTACACATGGTAAAACAACCACAGCTGGAATGGTCAATTGGATTTTAGAAAAACAAGGTTATAAGCAAGGTTTTGTTATTGGTGGTGTCCCTGGTAATTTTGACGTATCGGCGAGATTAGGTGAAGGTAATTTTTTTGTTATTGAAGCCGACGAATACGATTGTTCATTTTTTGATAAACGATCAAAATTCATGCATTACTGCCCTAAGACATTAATCATGAATAATTTAGAATTTGATCATGCTGATATTTTTGATGATCTTGCTGCAATCCAAAAGCAGTTTCACCACTTAGTTCGTTTAGTACCAAGTAAAGGGCTTATCATCGCGCCACAAGATGATGTTAATTTAAAACAAGTATTAGCTAAAGGTTGCTGGAGCGAACAAAGCTTTACAGAATCTGAAACAGGTTGGTTAGCACAACGTATTAACAGTGATGCCAGCCATTTTGCGGTTTACTACAATAGCGAAAAAGTGGGCGAAGTTAAGTATTCTTTAGTCGGTGAATATAACATGCATAATGCGTTGATGGCTATTGCTGCAGCTCATAATGTTGGTATTAAGCCGACGGATGCTTGTGCAGCACTCGGTTCATTTATCAACGCCAAAAGACGGTTAGAACTTTATGGTGAAGTTAATAATATAGAAATATATGACGATTTTGCCCATCATCCAACTGCAATTTTGGCAACACTTGAAGCATTGCGTAGTAAAATTGGTGCTAATCGCCGAATTTTAGCTGTTCTTGAACCTCGTTCAAATACAATGAAGCTTGGAGTATCAAAAGATGAGTTGGCGCCATCACTTGGTCGTGCTGATGAAGTTTACATATTCCAACCTGAACAATTACCATGGTTAGTAGCGGATGTTGTTGATGGTTGTATTCAGCCTGCATATTGGTCTGGCGATATCGATTTACTTGTCGAAATGATAACAAAATCGGCTAAACCGACTGATGCCATTTTAATTATGAGTAATGGTGGTTTTAGCGGAATACATAATAAAATATTAGAAAGCCTAAAAAAACAACAGTTAAAAAAGCAAATGAATGAACAATCATTAATCTAATTATTGATTAATTTACCTGTATGATTTTGCCACTTAATGTGGCATCTCATTTACAGAAAGAGGCAGTATCATGCAATACTTAGTTACCTCGTCTGAAATGAAGCATTACGATGCTTATACCTCAAATGAAATTGGCTTACCATCTCTAGTACTCATGGAACGTGCGGCACTAGCCGTTGTGAACCAACTCAATAACAATAACTATAATTTAAATAAAGTGGCTGTAGTATGTGGATACGGTAACAATGGTGGTGACGGTATTGCCATTGCTCGCCTACTTAAATTACAACATATTGATGTGGATGTTTATTTACTTGGTAATCCAGAAAATGCTTCAAACGAAACATTACAGCAAATAAAAGTAGCACAGCATTATAATATTACTTTTGCAACTTCACCCACCGATTCATTTGCCAAGTATACAACTATTGTTGATGCCATTTTTGGTATAGGACTTAATCGTATTGTTACAGGTGATTTTTTTCATACAATTGAATTGATTAATCAAAGTAATATTGAAGTGCTTGCTGTTGATATTCCCTCAGGACTTTGCAGCAATACAGGTAAAATTCTTGGTATTGCAGTCAAGGCCAAACAAACTGTAACATTTGCCTATTCAAAAATTGGTTTATCACTTTATCCTGGGGTCGAATTAGCTGGTGAAGTCACTATTGCAGATATTGGTATCTATGCAAATACTCCAGCAAGTCATTATACTTATCAATCTAATGAGTTGAGTCAATTACTACCATGCCGATCAAATAACAGCCATAAGGGTAGCTATGGTAAAGTATTAATTATTGCGGGTTCAGAAAATATGTCTGGAGCAGCGTTCTTTTCGGCTAAAGCCGCTTATAAAACCGGCGCAGGGTTAGTACGTATTTACACACCAATATGCAATCGTGATATTTTATTAACACAACTACCTGAAGTATTACTTACGCCATATATTCCCAATAAAATTGATATAAAAAAACTTGAAGAATTAATACATTGGGCTTCGGTCATTGTGATTGGTCCAGGAATGGGCGTATCCGATGATACTCATAAAATCTTAGCACACGTATTACAATATGCTACGATTCCTATAATTATTGATGCTGACGGGCTTAATGCCTTGGCTATGAATTTAAAATTACTTCAACAAGCTCAGTCAACAGTTATTGTCACACCTCATCTGGGCGAAATGTCTAGATTAGTCAATCTTCAGATTGAAAAAATTAAAACTAATCTCATCACAACAGCTAAAAAATTTGCACAAGATTTTGACGTAATCTGTGTTCTAAAAGATGCAAAAACCATTGTCGCAATACCTGAACACGCCACTTATATTAACCAATCCGGGAATAATGGTATGTCTACCGGGGGAACGGGTGATGTTTTAACGGGAATAATGGCTGGACTTATCGCTCAACATTTATCACCAACAAAAGCAGCCCCAGTAAGTGTTTACTTACATGGATTAGCAGGTGATGCTGCTTTAAAAAGACATAATAAATATAGTTTATTAGCCAGTGATATCATTGAAAGTTTAAATGATATATTACATGTTTAGCTATAAAAATAACCTTAAATTTTAGTTTACCCAGTAAGGATTATTCATGAATGAAATTAACGACATGATAAAATTGTTATGTCGCCGAATAAAAATGGCTAGAATCGAAAAAAATTTATCGCAACAAGAACTTGCCGACAAATCTCAAATTGGTATAGCAACAATAAAACGTATTGAGCAAGGTGAATCAATCACATTACAAACATTAATTTCAGTTCTTAAAGGATTAGGCGAACTCGATCAGCTTAATAACTTACTTGCCTACAACGAAGTCATTCACAAAACCTCAGCAGACCAACCAAAGCGGAAAAGAAAAAAACGAACAACAAACAAAGAAAAAGTTGACGTACTTGTTGAAAATGATTTTTTACGTTCTAAAGTGAATACCATGCGCTGGAAATACTAAAAAAAATTCAAAAAATAAAACTCTAAAGCTAAGGATCTAACGTAATTTTTATCTTCGCCAATTATAAAAAAGGCGAAGATAATAAATGAACTCTTAACTACAATGTACTGTAATTGCCAATCCACCTCGAGATGTTTCTCGATATTTAGCATTCATATCTTTACCAGTTTCATACATTGTTTTAATCACTTTATCTAAAGTTACTTTTGCTGCCGTTATTCGTCTCAACGCCATTCTTGTGGCATTGATAGCTTTGACGGCGGCAATAGCATTACGCTCAATACATGGCACTTGTACTTGCCCAGCGACAGGATCGCAAGTCAAACCTAAATTATGTTCCATCGCAATTTCGGCAGCCATACAAACTTGCTCGGGATTTCCACCTAAAAGCTCAGCTAAGCCTGCAGCAGCCATTGAACAAGCCACGCCTACCTCACCTTGGCAACCAACTTCTGCACCAGAAATAGAAGCGTTCATTTGATAAAGTTGACCAATTGCACCACAAGTTAAAAAGAATCGAATATAGATATCAGGCGTAACTGGATTAATAAATTTATTATAATAACCCAATACAGCTGGAATAATACCGCAAGCACCATTAGTTGGAGCCGTAACCACGCGTCCCCCTGCTGCGTTTTCTTCACTCACAGCAAGTGCAAACATATTAACCCAATCAATGATCACCATTGGATCGCTAATGATCTGATCTTTCGTTGTAGATAGCTGTCGATAAAGAGAGAAAGCTCGGCGTGGCACTTTAAGTGGTCCAGGTAATAAACCTTCTGTATTCATACCACGTTTGATACATTCTAAAATAGTTTGTCCGACGCGTGAAAAGTAATCTTCAATTTCTTCATACGAATGAAATTGCAGCTCATTTTTCATCATAATACTGGAAATTGATAAAGAATTATCTTCACAATGTTTTAATAATTGTGCAGCAGAAGAAAAACGATAAGGTAGTTTTACTGATTCGGTTTTTTGCTTTGCAAATTGTTCTTCTTCTACAATTTTACCGCCCCCTACTGAATAATAGGTTTTCTGAAACAGGAGCGTTTCACCATTATAGGCACTCAACGTCATACCATTTTCATGGAGAGGTAAAAATTTAGAATGAAACACCATACAACTAGCAAGAGGAAAATCGATTTCGTAGCGATTATCATAAATCGGTAAGCGATGTGTCTGACTGATTTTTTCGATAAAAGATGGAATATCATCAATATTCACCATATCAGGTTTTTCGCCAGCAAGTCCCATAATGATAGCGATATCCGTTTGGTGACCTTTACCAGTTAGCGATAAAGAGCCATAGACATCAGCCACAATTTTGGTTACCGATGACATCATGTTATTACTAATCAGTTGATCAATAAATGCCTTCCCGGCTCTCATAGGGCCAACCGTATGTGAACTTGAAGGACCAATACCAATTTTAAATATTTCAAATACCGAACTCATATTTTTCCCTTTTTGATACTTACGCAACTGTGTTGCGTAAGTTTAAATCTTCATAAATTTACTATTGCAACAAAATGGGCAAGGAGCAAATTTACTATTAAAACTATTTTGCCTATTAAAGAATACGAGCCATCGGCTAATGCCGATGGTTTTGTTCATAAAAAATCAAATCAACTATGATAAATAATGGGATCTTTTAAACTAAATTATAAATAGCAGCTGAAATCGCAATAAATCCCATGATCACAATAAACCCATTACTAAGTTTGCCACGATATTTTGCTAATGCGGGTAATTTATGAATTGCATACATTGGCATTATAAATAATAGGACTGCAAGAATTGGACCACCTAGTGATTCAATTAAACCTAAAATACTTGGATTGAGCGTTGCAATGCCCCATGCTGTTAAAAACATAAATGTTACAGCAAGCTTTTCAAGTTTCTTTTCAGATATTGTTTTATTACGACTACGTAAAGCTTTATTCACGATACCATTAAAACCTTCTTTCGCACCTAAATAGTGCCCCAAAAACGATTTAGCCATAGCAATAAATGCAATAGGTGGACCAATATACTCAATAACTGGCGAATTAAAACGATTCGCTAAATAAGATAACGTTGAAAGATTTTGCGCTTTTGCTTCTAAAAGTTCTGCAGGCGATAAACAAAGTGCACAACTAAACACAAAAAACATCACCGTTGCAACCATCATAATATTACTTGCTGCAATAATTTTAGTACATTTTGATTCGGCATAATTTTCACCGTATTCTTTACGTTTAGCAACAGCTAAAGAAGAAATGATTGGCGAATGATTAAATGCAAACACCATAACAGGAATAACCAACCAAAGTGTCATTAAAATACCATGTCCACTGTAACCATTACTGCTAAAAGAAATATTATTAAAAATTTCTCCATTCCATTCAGGAATTAAAAATAATGCCAAAATCATTAATACAGCGATAAAAGGAAACACCAGAATGGACATAACTTTTACAATAAGTTCTTCACCAAAATGGACAATCGACATTAAAAAAGCGACCAAAATAAATGATAACAAAGCTCTTGGTAGTGACGCCATACCCAGTTGGTGCACCATAAAACTATCGACGGTATTAGTAATACCTACACTATATACTAATAAAATGGGGTAAATAGCAAAAAAATAAAGTATCGTTATCCAATTTCCTGCCGTGCGACCAAACGCTTCTTCAACTACGACAGTGATATCCCCGTCTCTACTTTTGCCTGACAATACAAAACGGCACAAAGCACGGTGAGCAAAAAAGGTCATAGGAAAAGCTAGAATTAACATCACTAATAATGGAATCAAACCACCTACACCTGCATTAATTGGTAAAAATAATACCCCTGCACCAATTGCAGTACCATAAAGGCTCAACATCCATAAAGTATCGCTTTTACGCCATTTAGATAACGCAGCATCCTCTTTAGAAGTTGTTATACCCTCGTTAATGGTTAATTGGCCCATATTGAACTACTCCTTTGTCTAAAATTTTGCGCGTATGATATCAACTTAATACCTTTATCAACGTGATCTACGTCACACAAATGCGAAAAAATTTAATATAATCAATATGATATATTTTTAGAAAAATATCTATTTTGATACTTATTGTGTCCAAAAAAATTAAAGTATCAGTTTTAATACTAAATTTTTATAAAATTGCCTGCAATTTCACAATAATCCCCAATTTATAATGCATGATACTTTTGAGTTAGATTTGGCATTTATCGCAAGTAACTTACTTTGTTTGATACTCTTTTGATGGTCTCATTATCTATTTCACATCAAAAATAACGATAAAATTACTTTAGTGTTGCGCTGGGTACTGCTAAACTAGCAAGCATTTTCAGTATATTTATAAGTAAATTATTTTTCGGGATAAATTCATGCGAACAAGTAAATATCTTCTTTCTACGTTAAAAGAAACGCCAGCTGATGCTGAAGTAATTAGTCATCAATTAATGTTACGTGCCGGTATGATCCGAAAAGTTGCGGCCGGTTTATATACTTGGTTGCCAACTGGTTATCGTGTACTTAAAAAAGTTGAAAACATTGTCCGAGAAGAGATGAATAAAGCGGGAGCAATTGAGGTATTAATGCCTGTTGTCCAACCTGCTGATATTTGGCAAGAAAGCGGACGTTGGGAACAATATGGTCCAGAACTATTACGTATTAAAGACCGAGGTAATCGTGACTTTGTATTAGGACCAACGCATGAGGAAGTAATTACTGACTTACTACGCAATGAAGTGAGTTCATATAAACAATTGCCATTGAATGTTTATCAAATTCAAACCAAATTTCGTGATGAAGTTCGCCCACGATTTGGGGTAATGCGTTCACGTGAGTTTATTATGAAAGATGCTTATTCATTCCATACTTCACAAGCATCATTACAAGAAACTTATGATGACATGTACAAAGCTTATAGTGCCGTGTTTACTCGTGCTGGCTTAAACTTTAGAGCCGTACGCGCCGATACAGGATCAATTGGAGGGAGTTGGTCACACGAATTCCAAGTTTTAGCTGACAGTGGTGAGGATGATATTGTCTTTTCAACTGAATCGGATTATGCAGCCAATATCGAAATGGCACAAGCATTAGCGCCAACTCAAAACCGTGCAGCACCGACTAAAACAATGGAAATGGTTGATACACCAAACGCCAAAACCATTGATGAATTAGTTCAACAGTTCAATTTACCAATTGAAAAAACCGTTAAAACATTAATGGTAAAAGCAACTAAAGAAAGTGGTCATCAATTAGTTGCATTATTGGTACGTGGTGATCATACTCTAAATGAAATCAAAGCTGAAAAAATTGACATTGTTGCTTCACCACTAGAGTTTGCAACTGACGAAGAAATTCGCGCTATTGTCAATGCTGGCCCGGGTTCATTAGGTCCAATCAACCTAAATATGCCAATCATTATTGACCGAGATGTCGCAGTAATGAGTGATTTTAGTGCGGGCGCCAATATTGATCATAAACATTACTTTAATATCAATTGGGAACGAGACGTTGCCCTACCGCGCATTGAAGATATTCGTAATGTGGTTGAAGGGGACATTAGTCCAGATGGTAAAGGCACATTACAAATTAAACGTGGCATTGAAGTTGGGCATATTTTCCAACTTGGAACGAAGTATTCAGAAGCGATGAAAGCAACCGTTCAAGGTGAAGATGGACAAAACCACGTTATGATCATGGGTTGTTATGGTATTGGCGTAAGTCGTATTGTAGCCGCAGCGATTGAACAATGTCACGATGAGCGTGGAATTGTATGGCCAGAAGCCATCGCGCCATTTAGTGTTGTCATTATTCCTATGAACATGCATAAATCTGAAAAAGTACAAGCAACGGCAGAAAAACTTTATGCAGATTTACAAACTGCAGGTATTGATGTGTTGTTTGATGATCGTAAAGAACGACCTGGCGTGATGTTTGCAGATGCTGAGTTAATTGGGATTCCGCACACCATTGTTATTGGTGAACGAAATCTGGATAATGGCGAAGTGGAATATAAACATCGTTGTGGTGGTGATAAAGAGATGGTGAAAATTGAAAACATCATTGAATTTATCCAAAACCGTCGTCAATTGGTTTAAAAATTAATAAATTGTATCTATTTATGTTGTACACAACACAACAATTAAAATCTTGTTATGATTTTATCAAAGTAAAATTAGCAAATTCATTAATGCTGTGTTGTGTCTGCTTGATGATAATTGGCTGTCAATCTAATATGAAACCTAGTGATAATTTACCCGATAATTTTTATAAAATATCTAATGATCTTTCACGATCAGAACAGCCGACCAGAAAACAGATACAATATCTTGAAAAGTTAGGCTTTAAAACCATAATTAACTTACGTTTACTGCATAGTGATCGCGATAAGTTAGAAAATACGGCTCTTTCTGAAGTTTGGATCAAAATACGAGCAGGAAATATTTCTGACGAAAAAATAATTGAGATACTAAAAGCTATTAATCAATCGCCCAAACCAATATTAATTCATTGTTGGCATGGTAGTGATCGCACGGGTGTTGCTGTAGCTATGTATCGTATAGTCTTCCAAAATTGGTCAAAATCTCAAGCCATTAATGAATTAATGAAACCTGAATTTGGTCATCACTATAATGTTTACCCTAATATTGTCAAATACATCGAAAATGTTGATATCGAAAAAATTCGAGCCGCTGTATTCCAATAATTTATTATTTTTTATCATTAACGCCTGATATACCTAACAGTTGATGAGCAATTCAAAGTGAAATTGTCTTTTTTTTCGGCTAAAATAGTAATCAGTTAATATTCTTATAGGTTGAAACAATGTTAAAAAAAGCAGTCGCATTGGTACTATCTACATCGTTATTACTACAAAATGCCCCATTAGTTTATGCCGATAATATCAACCTTCCTGATATAGGTACGGCTGCTGCTTCAACATTAAGTATAGGGCAAGAGATGGAGATGGGTGATTATTATATGCGACTATTACGCGCTGATGCCCCTATCATTAATGATCCTGTTTTAAATCAATATATCAATGATTTAGGTAAAAAATTAGTTTTAAAAGCGGAATCAGTGCAAACACCTTTTCACTTTTATATTATGCGAAGCAATGTACTTAATGCATTTGCTTTTTTTGGCGGTAATGTGGTTATTCACTCTAGATTAATATTGGATACGAATAATGAAAGCCAACTAGCGTCTGTCATGGCTCACGAGATTGGTCATGTTACTCAACGTCATTTAGCTAGGGCAATGGAAAACCAAAATCGCAACAGCCCTTATGTTTGGGGTGCCACATTAGGTTCTTTATTATTAGCATTAGCCAATCCAGAAGCTGGGATGATGGCAATGACAAGTGCCATGGCGGGTTCAACGCAAAGCATGATTAGTTTTACACAAAGTAATGAACAAGAAGCCGATCGTGTTGGTCTAAGAACACTTGCTAAAGCAGGATTTGATCCATATGCTTCATCAGAGTTTTTACAAAAGTTAGCTGATGAAACCCGTTTTAGTAGTAAGCCGCCAGAAATTTTACTTACTCACCCATTACCCAATAGCCGTTTATCCGATATTCGAAATCGTTCAATGCAATATTCTAAAAAAGATATTGCCCCATCACTCAATTATTATTTAGCTAAAGCAAGATTAGCTATTTTAATTAGTAATAATATCAATACAGGCAAATTGTTACTCGAAGATTACAAAAAACTCAATAATGAACAAAGCAAAATTGCTATCGTTTATGGTTATGCTCTAGCCGATTACCGAAGTGGTAATTATCAAAGAGCAAAACAACAACTGCAACCATTATTAGATAATGATCCTAATAACATTTGGTACATAGATTTAATGACGGATATTGATTTAAGTACAAATAACAATAATGCTGCAATTAATCGATTGCAAACGGCATTAAAAAAATCACCAAATAGCTCCGCATTACAACTCAATTTGGCTAATGCTTATGTGAAAAATAAAAATTATCAACAAGCCATAAGTCTACTTCATCGATATACTTTTGATCATAATGATGATACTAATGGTTGGGAGTTGCTGATTTCAGCTTATGGGGGATCGCATTCAAGAGCGAAAGAAATGAGTGCTCAAGCAGAACTGATTGCACTCGAAGGTCAATTTCCACGAGCAATCCAAATATTACAAAATGCTAAAAACCAAACGAAAGGCGATCAAATCATGATTTCGAGGATTGAGGCTCGAATTAAACAGTTACAACAGCTACAACAACGTTACGCACAATACAGTAAAAGATAAACGCTAGATAGGCTTATTATCTCTCATTTTATGTTATTTGAGAGATAATAAAAAATTTACATCACCGATTATTTATCCGTTAAATGATCGACATTGTTATAGTATTTAACCGTAAATTTTCCTTCTGACTCATCATCCGCTTGTTGATAATTAACAACACTTATGCTGGTATTTAACATGCGCGGAAAGTATTGATCATCACGGTGTAAACGCCAATCACCTCCATTTAATACGCAAAGTAATAACCGCAATACCGTTCCATGAGAAACGATTAAAATATTACCCGTATTTTGTGGTGCATTTTGGATTATCGTATTGAGTCCTTGTTTCATACGCGTTAGAACATCAAGATAATTTTCACCTTTATTGACAGAAGCATCAAAATTAGCAGGATCGGTTAAATAAGTCGTAAATTCTGGCACTTCCTTTTTAAGAGTCGGTACATGTTTACCCTCCCAATCCCCAAAATCCATTTCTTGCAAATCAGACAGTTCAAATGTTGGAATATCTTTAATATTTTCCTTAGCGATATAATTACGTGTTTCTTTAGCACGTTGTTGAGTACTGGAATATGCTTGCAAAAAAGGGACATCTTTTAAATATTGCCCTGTTATTTTAGCCCCTAAAACGCCTTGTTCTGTAAGAGGAGAGTTTTGCGATCCTTGCATTTGATCTTTAATATTCCACTCTGTTTGCCCATGTCTAATTAAGTATAAATTGAGATCTTTCATTCGCACTTATTACCTTTTTATTTTAATGATTCTGTTTGTTGGTATTTATCATTTCTAAGCTGATTTAAACATGCTTGCAACTTATCATCCATCGGTGCATTTAACTGCATTTCTTGTAAAGTTTTCGGATGAATAAATTTCACATTAGCCGCGTGTAAAAATAATCGGTTAAGCTTGGTATTTGCTAGTTGCATATCAAATTGGTTATCACCATAACGATCATCAAAAGCAATTGGATGGTTAGCATATTGAGTATGAACTCGAATTTGATGAGTACGTCCTGTAACTGGACTGGCTTTAATTAAAGTTGCAAAATCAAATCGCTCTTCAACTTTAAATCGCGTTTCAGAAGGCTTTCCTTCTTTATCAACTTTGACAACACGTTCACCACTTTTTAATACGTTTTTAAGTAATGGTGCCTGCACCACTTTACATTCTGATGGCCAATTTCCTTTTACTAATGCCAAATAATTTTTTTGCATCTGTTTAAGTCTAAGCTGCTCATGTAACGCTTTTAATGCAGAACGTTTTTTAGCTATTAATAGTACACCCGATGTTTCACGATCAATTCGATGAACTAATTCTAAAAACTTTGCTTCGGGTCTTAATGCGCGTAACCCCTCAATGACACCAAAACTTAAACCACTACCGCCATGAACGGCAATGCCAGAAGGTTTATTAATGGCTAAAATCACATCATCTTCATAGATGATTGCCTTTTCCAGATCAGCAACTTTATTAAGCTTAGTTGAAATTTCGGGTGTTGTTTTTTCAGCAACGCGTATAGGAGGAATACGAATCTCATCGCCATTATTTAATTTATATTCAGGTTTAACGCGTTTTTTGTTAACTCTCACCTCACCCTTTCTTAGTATGCGATAAATCATACTTTTAGGCACACCTTTTAAGTGTGTAATTAAAAAGTTATCAATTCGTTGTGTCGCATTTTCTTCTGAAATTGTGACAAATGAGACTTGCAATTTTGTTTGTGGAACGTTTGAATCCATAAGAAATGATTAATCCGCCATCAATATATAAAAGTCGTTTACATTATCCGAAAATAAACTACACTAGCATCACTTAAAAATTAGATAGATTACTTTCGATATAATTAAAGATAAGTAATTATAACGGAATATGGAGGAATAAAATAGTATGTTATCACTACTCAATCATTACTCAAACGGCAGAGCTGCTTGGTTTTTATTATTCCTTTCTACCTTTATTTTTGAATTAACAGCGCTCTTTTTTCAACATGTGTTAGATCTAGCCCCTTGTACATTATGCATTTATCAACGCTGTGCTATTTTTGGAATTATGATCGCAAGCATTATCGGATTAATTAAGCCTAATAATTATATTTTTCGATTAGTCGGAATTTTGGTTTGGTTATTTAGTGCCTATAAAGGATTTATGTTAGCGACATTTCACGCTCATTTACAATTTGAACCTAATTTTAGTGATACCTGTGCAATTAACGTTCAGTTTCCATCTTGGTTACCTTTAAATCAATGGTTACCAAGTATGTTTAATGCCTATGGCTCATGTGCCGATAAAATTTGGACTTTTTTAACCATCGAAATGTCTCAATGGATGATTATTATTTTTGCTTGTTATCTTTTTGTAGGTCTAACCATATTAATTTCTCAATTCTTTCCAGCAAAGAAAATATAATTTGAAACCAGCGCCGCTTTTATAAAACTGGCGCTTTTTGTTGAGTTTGCTAGAATATATGACAATTTTATTTTAAGAATTGTCATATATAAATGCTTTTGGAATATCATCCCCCTATTGACCCTTGGCTTTCTATCCTACATCAAGATGACCATATTGTCGTTGTTAATAAACAGCCAGGGATATTATCTGTATCAGGTAATAAACCTCAATTTATTGATAGTATTATTCACCGTTTACAACAAAAATACAGTTATGTTGAATCGGTTCATCGTTTAGATATGGCAACCAGTGGTATTATGGTTGCAGCGCTATCAAAATTAGCCGATCGAGACATAAAAAAACAATTTCGTGAACGAATCCCCAAAAAAACATATATTGCTGTGGTACATGGACATCTTGAGCAAGATACTGGACAAGTTGAACTACCTTTAATTTGTGATTGGCCGAATCGTCCAAGGCAAATGGTGGATCTTGAAAACGGTAAACATGCATTAACTGAATATCAAGTTATTTCACGAAATGAGAATAATACTACCCGAGTTAAATTATTTCCGTTTACAGGACGTTCACATCAATTACGTGTGCATATGCAAGCTATTGGACATCCAATTTTGGGAGATAAATTTTATGCACATCCTGAGGCATTTTCGATGTCTCAAAGATTGTTGTTACATGCCCAATCACTGACAATAAATCATCCTAAAACAGGAGAAAGCATGACTTTTACATGCGAGCCTGATTTTTGAAAATATTCATATATTAAATAACGGCTGTTACATAAAATTCACTAATGGTAATATTTGACAAACCAGTTATGGTAAGGAAATTAAAATGCAAAAAATTGTTTTAGCCACAAATAATCAAGGTAAAGTTAATGAGCTACAAAACCTGTTAGCCGATGCTGGTTTTAATGTTGTTGCACAAAAAGAGTTCAATGTACCTGAGGTGGATGAAACTGGTTTAACCTTTATTGAAAATGCGATATTAAAAGCAAGACATACTGCTAAATTTACTAAATTACCAGCAATCGCTGATGATTCTGGATTAGTGGTTAATGCGCTTGATGGTGCGCCGGGGATCTATTCTGCCCGTTATGCAGGCGAACATGGTAACGATGCAAGCAATAATCAAAAATTATTGCAAGAACTAAAAAATGTACCAAGTGAAAAACGTACCGCTTATTTTTATTGCGCATTAGCGTTTATGCGACATGAAAATGATCCAACACCCATTATTTGTTTGGGAAAATGGGATGGCATCATTTTAAATGAAACACGAGGAGAAGGTGGCTTCGGTTATGATCCTTTATTTTATGTACCCGAACTAAATTGTAGCGCTGCCGAGTTAACAAAAGAACATAAAAGTCAGATTTCACATCGAGGACAAGCGCTTAAACAACTTATTACTAGGATTAAAACCGAATATTAAATCAGTATCCTATATTTACTAAATTGTATCTTTACAAACAAACAGTATATACTTGTACAAACAATCAATAATGGAGGTTGAATTGTGATTCTGATGATAGTGAGTGGCCGTTCCGGCTCTGGAAAATCAATTGCTTTACGGGCGCTAGAAGATATGGGATTTTATTGTGTTGATAATATTCCTGTCGCTTTATTACCACAATTAGCCGATTCATTAAAAAACAATGATACGCCTGTCGCTGTTAGCATTGATATTCGCAATTTGCCTATCAATTTTGAATTTGATAATGATATACTGCAAAAACTTCCTGAATCAGTAACGCCTGAAATTATTTTCTTAGACTGTAGCCGTAACACTCTTATCCGTCGTTATAGTGAAACAAGACGAATACACCCTTTAGCCAATCAAAAACATTCACTTGAAGAAGCAATCGATCTTGAAGAAAATTATTTAGAGTCATTAAAATCGCATGCTAGTTTGGTCATTAATACAGATAATCTTTCTGTTCACCAATTATCTGACATTTTAAGAACGCGTATTTTAGGTAAAAAAGAGCGTGAATTAACTATGATTTTTGAATCATTTGGGTTTAAACACGGTTTGCCTATTGATGCCGATTTTGTATTTGATGTCCGTTTTTTACCTAATCCTCATTGGGATATCAATTTAAGGCCTTTGACAGGGTTAGATGAGCCTGTAATTAATTATCTATCAAAACAAGATGATGTAACCAATTTTATCTATCAAACAGCTAATTATTTGCAACAATGGTTGCCAATGTTAGAGAAAAATAATCGAAGTTATTTAACTATCGCGATTGGCTGTACTGGAGGACAACATCGTTCCGTTTTCATTGCAGAGCAATTAGCTGAATTTTTTAAAGCACAAAATAAACAAATACAAATTCGCCATCGAACATTAGAAAAAAAGTAATTATTTATTGAGATCATTATTGAAATTCCATGCATCTTCTAAAGATTTTATACAGTTTTCAAAAATATATTTTAATGTTACTTTCGGTTTAGATTCTATTGTTAATGGCACCACAAGCTGACTAATTTTGATTAATTCAACATCAGACGGTAAGTTAGCTAATTTATTTTTAAGCACATTAAGCGTCTGTGGATGAGGATGCCCAATCGCGATGGCAGAACCATTTTTACGTGCAACTTTGATAGCTAAATCGAATTGTTGACTGATAACAGCTTCATTTTGCTTATCATCTAAAAATACATCTCGTTCTACAACTGGAATATCATAAAGACTTGCCGCTTTTCTGACAGCTGTTTTTCCGACGGTTTTACTATCTAAAAAAAACATTGAGTGGTAACTTAACGCTTTCATAACATTTTCCATTCCAATTTGGCTGGATGTCATTAAGCTGCCCATGTGGTTATTAACTCCAATTGCATAAGGTACATGCGCTACCGCATTTGCTACAATACGATCAACTTCCTCTTCTTCCATATAAGGATACAACGTATCTTTCTCTAACGGCTGCTTACCAAACGGAGCCATTGGTAAGTGAATCATCACATCATTGCCATGCTCATGAGCAATATTGGCAATACGATGTGCATTTGGAGAATTAGGCAACACAGCCACCGTAATATTAGGCGAAAGTTTAATAATTTGCTCTTCATTATGTTGTCTATAGCCAAAATCATCAATAACAATTGCTAACTCTGCCGCCCATACATTGCTTGTTTGTAATAATAGACCAATGGCCATTGAACTGAATAAACGAACCACTATTTTAACCATCCACTAGGATTTAAAGCCTTTCCATCTCGACGAATTTCAAAATATAATCCTGAACTATTTTGTCCGCCACTTGAGCCCACTAACGCAATGGGTTGACCACTATAAATTTTATCACCAACTGCCACAAGCACTCTTTGATTATACCCATATAAACTCATATCACCTTTACCATGATCAATTGCAACAACAAAACCATAACCTTGTAACCAGCTTGCTAATATTACGCGTCCATCGGTTATTGCTTTTACTTGTGTACCATCTTTAGCATTAATTACCATTCCTTTCCAATATAGTTCACCATGTAATGATTCTCCAAATCGATGCAAAACAGATCCACTTACTGGCCAATTAAATTGATGCTTAGGTTTACCAATGCCACTAACTCGAGCCATGAGCGATCGCTCTTCTGGGCTTAAAGTATAATTATTATTTTTTTGTTTTGCTTGAATATTTTTTGCTTGTCTTACTTCTTCTTCTGCTATGCGTCGGCTTTCTCTTTCTGCTTCAGCAATTTTCGCTTGAAGTTTTGCCTCATTTTCATGTAATTGAGCCAGTTTTTGTTGATTAACTTGCATAGATGATTCTAATGAGCTAATCGTTTTTTTTCTATCTTGACGATTTTTTTCAAGGCCAACTTGCTCCTGCTTGCGTTTTGTTTGCAATGCCTGTTGCGAAACTTGCTTCTTTTGTAAAGCTAATTTTTTTTCGTTAAGTTGCTCTTGAGTTTCACGCAGGGCTTTAATATGTTGTTCTCTAGAGTCATTAATGTAACCAAAATAGGTGATAAGACGTTCATTGCGCTCACTTTGTTCACTAGCAAAGATAAGCTGAAAGCCTGTGTTTTTGCCTAGTTTAAAAGCGGTTTCAAGCTGCTTAGCCAATGCGCGTCTTTGCTGCTGTTGTTTAACATTTAACTCATCAATTTGCTTGATTAACTGAGCAATTTCCTTATTAAGTTTATTCAGTGTAGCATTATTTTTTTCAATTGATGTCAGCAGTTTAGCTATCTCGGTTTCTTGTTGTTTGAGATCATTAACTAATTGAGTCCTTTCCTTTTTCTGTTCAGCTAAACGAATTTCTTGCTCTTTAATTGACTGGCGCAAATTTTGTAATTTTTGATTATCATCAATCGCATACAAAGGATTGGCATACATTAATCCAATTAAAATAGGGATAAGAAATTTTTGATAAATAGCCATAGAATTGTAATTAGGATTTATTATCAAACGTAAAAGATAAACCACTATACATACAAATAACTAAATAAGCAAAATGTATACCATCTCGGCGAGTTTAAGAATAATTGCAGCATATAGTATATTAGACATTTCACAAGCACGGATAAAAAGTATAAAATACAAAACTATTTAAATTACCAAAAAATCAATTCAACCATAAAGATAACATCATGCAAAAGTTTAATGTCAAAACCTTTCAAGGGTTAATACTAACGTTACAAGATTACTGGGCTAATCAAGGTTGTACGGTGATTCAGCCGTTAGATATGGAAGTTGGTGCAGGCACTTCGCACCCTATGACTTGCTTACGAGCACTTGGTCCTGAACCAATTAATGCGGCTTATGTTCAACCATCGCGTCGCCCTACTGATGGTCGCTATGGCGAAAACCCAAATAGGCTACAACATTATTATCAATTTCAAGTTATCTTAAAACCTTCTCCTGACAATATCCAAGAGTTATATTTAGGTTCATTAAAAGAGTTAGGTCTTGATCCAACGATTAATGATATTCGTTTTGTTGAAGACAACTGGGAAAATCCTACTTTAGGTGCATGGGGACTAGGTTGGGAAGTTTGGTTAAATGGTATGGAAGTCACCCAATTCACTTATTTTCAACAAGTTGGAGGACTTGAGTGTAAACCAGTTACAGGTGAGATCACTTATGGTCTTGAACGACTCGCTATGTATATTCAAGGTGTGGATAGCGTGTATGATTTAGTTTGGAGTGATGGTGTCTTTGGTAAAACAACTTATGGCGATGTGTTTCACCAAAATGAAGTTGAACAATCGACTTATAATTTTGAATATGCCAATACCGAATTCTTATTTTACTGTTTTGAACAACATGAAAAAGAAGCTAAATTTTTACTTGAACTTGAAAAACCACTGCCATTACCGGCTTATGAACGTATTTTAAAAGCTGCTCACTGTTTTAATTTACTTGATGCACGTAAAGCAATTTCAGTTACTGAAAGACAAAGATATATTTTACGTATCAGAACATTAACTAAAATGGTGGCAGAAGCATACTATGCATCACGCGAAGCTCTTGGCTTCCCTATGTGCCAAAATTCACGTTCTAACCCAAGCGCAGCAAAGTAGGAATTTAAAGATTATGCAAAAAACATTTTTAGTGGAAATTGGTACTGAAGAGTTACCTCCAAAATCACTCCGAACATTAGCTGAAAGTTTTGCAGCTAATTTTATTGAACAACTTGATAATGCCAAACTAGAACATGGTGAGGTACTTTGGTATGCATCACCTCGTCGTTTAGCATTAAAAGTTTTGAATTTAAATGATACGCAACCAGATAGTCAAATCGTTAAACGTGGCCCAGCAGTGAGCGCAGCATTTGATGCAAATGGCAATCCAACTAAAGCAGCTGAAGGATGGGCACGTGGATGTGGTATTAGTGTGGATCAGGCTCAGCGTATTCAAACTGATAAGGGGGAATGGCTTTGTTATACACAAAATCAAAAAGGTCAGCCTGTTGTTAATTTATTATGTGATATGGTAAAAAACGCATTAAGCAAATTACCTATTCCTAAACCAATGCGTTGGGCGGCTCGACAAGTTGAATTTATTCGACCTAGCCATACAGTAACAATGCTTTATGGTGAAGATTTAGTGCCTGGCAATATTTTAGACATTGAATCTAACCGATTGATTCGAGGTCATCGCTTTATGGGTGAGCAAGAATTTACTATTGATAATGCAGATCAATACCCAGATATTTTAGAACAACGAGGTAAAGTCATTGCGGATTATGATAAACGTAAAGCTATCATCAAACAACAAGCGCAAGACGCTGCAACCAAATTAAATGGTAAAGCAGATTTAACCGATAGTCTACTTGAGGAAGTCTCTTCTTTAGTTGAATGGCCAGTTGTATTAACAGCTAAATTCGAAGAACGTTTTTTAGCTGTACCTGCCGAATCACTGGTTTATACCATGAAAGGCGATCAAAAATATTTTCCAGTTTACGATAAGCAAGGCAAACTGCTGCCGAATTTTATTTTTGTGGCAAATATTGAATCAAAAGACCCACAAGTGGTGATTTCAGGTAATGAAAAGGTAGTTCGCCCTCGCCTAGCCGATGCAGAATTCTTTTATCAAACTGATTTAAAACAACATTTAGAAGACCGTTTACCTCGCCTTGAAACCGTTCTATTTCAACAACAATTAGGAACGGTTAAAGATAAAGCGTTACGGTTAGAAGCATTGTCTGGTTTTATTGCCGACAAAATTGGCGCTAACGTTGAGCAAGCAAAACGTGCAGGTAAACTGACTAAATGTGACTTAGTGACAAATACCGTCTTCGAGTTCCCTGAAACGCAAGGTATAATGGGGCGCTATTTAGCACTTAAAGATGGGGAAAGTATTGAAGTTGCAACGGCCATTGAGGAGCAATACAAACCTCGTTTTGCGGGTGATGAATTGCCAAGCACTTACGTATCATGTGCTGTTTCAATTGCCGAAAAAATGGATACTTTAGCGGGTATTTTCGGTATTGGTCAACACCCTAAGGGGGATAAAGACCCATTTGCATTACGTCGTGCGGCTATTGGTGTGCTACGTATTATTGTCGAAAAAGCGTTACCATTAGATTTGACCGACTTGTCAACTTATGCTGTATCACTATATGGCGATAAGTTAAATAATAAAAATGTTGTTGAAGATATTGTTAGCTTTATGCAAGGTCGATTCCGTGCTTGGTACCAAGAGCAAGGTTTTACCATTGATACCATTCAAGCTGTATTAGCACTTAATCCGACGAAACCTGCCGATTTTGATGCAAGAGTTAAGGCGGTAACGCATTTTAGAACACTATCAGAAGCATCATCATTAGCGGAAGCCAATAAGCGTGTTTCTAATATTTTATCTAAAACCGACAGTGTTATTTCTGAACATGTTAATGCCGCCCTATTGGTAGAGGGTGCTGAAGGGGAATTAGCCAAACATGTAGCGATATTAACTGATAAATTAGCTCCTTACTTTAACGATGGGCGTTATCAAGAGGCTTTAGTTGAATTAGCAGCACTTAAAACACCGATTGATGCTTTCTTTGAAAATGTCATGGTGATGGTAGATGATGAACAGGTGAAACTTAATCGTCTAGCCCTTTTGAAAAAACTACAAAATTTATTTTTAAAAGTTGCTGATATTTCACTTTTACAATAATATCCCTTTCGTTAATTATATTTAGTGGTGGCTTTACGGTTACCACTAATAAGGTAAGAATATAAACATGCAAACAGAACTCTCTTTTTCCATAGTTTTTACTCAGGCCGCTAATTTTATTCGAAATCGGTTTTGGCCAATCGTGCTAATCAGTTTATTATTAAATTTATTTGCTACATTAATTTTAAAAAATACGGTTGATATTGCAACTCTTACTCAATTACTTAAAGCAAATAGTCCAAGCGCATTTCCACTTTTATTAAAAATGCTAGTGATTAAATTAGTGTTATTTATAATAATTGATGCGATTCTAATTGCTGTTATTTATAACTATTCTTTCAATGAATATCTTAATTTAAATACAGTGTTATCCAGAATGCTCCCCAATGTACTAAATATGATTGGTTTTGAGTTAGTTTTCTTAATTATATTGCCAATAATTTTCCTATTTGGGGGATTAATATTTATGATTTTGGGCTTAATTATTCCAAAGGCTCTAGTCATTTTCCTATTTGCAATCGTCGCGATTGTGTTTGCTATATTTTTTAATGCGATTTACTACAATTTTTGTGGATTAATTGCCCAACCAACAACTAAAACTTTTTTCGAAAAATTCGCTGAATGTAACAAATCTACCTTAACTCATTGGCGTTTTGCTCTTCCGATGATGTTAATATATTTTCTTGCGGTTTTAGTTATTTCGCTTTTTAATGCTGTCGACAATAATATCTTTTTATCTGTTATTTATTCAACATTATTAACAATATTAAATATTTTTACAATTTGCTTCTTTTATCGTTTGAATATGCTATTAACAAGTAACAAATCAATGCTTGAGCCACCTGAGCAAAATAACAGTTTAATTATTTAAAAATAGCCATTACATTTAATTACCCTATTAATTTTTGTTAATAGGGTAGCTAAAATTCAATTATTAACCTATTTTATTTAATTACAGTAGACATCATTATGACACCTGCAATTAAGCTTCTTAAAAAGTTAAATATCACATTTAAAATTCACCAATATGAGCATGATCCTAATGACACACACTATGGACAAGAAGCTGTAAATAAACTGGATCCTAGTTTAAATGTAGTTGCAGCACAAGTGTTTAAAACATTAATAGTAAGTTTAAATGGTAACGATAAAATGTTAGCAGTTTGTGTATTACCGGTTGATAATCACTTAGATCTTAAAAAAGTGGCTAAAGCACTGAACTGCAAAAAAGTCGAGTTAGCCGATCCTAATTTAGCTCAAAAAACTACAGGTTATTTAGTCGGCGGTATTAGTCCATTAGGTCAGAAAAAGCAATTACCCACTCTTATTGATTCAAGTGCAGTTCAACTAGAAAAAATGTTTATTTCGGGGGGAAGAAGAGGATTAGAAATAGAACTCATCGCGCAAGATTTAGCAAAAATATTAAATGCAAAATTTGTAGAAATAAAATCCTAACCTTGCTTGTATCGGCTTTTATTTTTTAATAAATCGCTGTATGTTAAAAAATTAGACAAAAACATGGCCACAAGACAACGTCTTATGACCAAAGGTACATCCCATCAATATAATAAAATAGGAAGAAATAAACAAACTTATTTGATTGCTTCTTTTAAGCTTTTACCAGATACAAATGCTGGAACTTTACTTTCGGCAATTTTGATTTCTTTACCAGTTTTTGGATTACGACCAATACGTGCTTTTCGTTCATTAACTTTGAATGTACCAAAACCAACTAGTTGTACTGGCTCACCAGCTTTTAATGATTCAGTAATAGCAGCTAATGTTGCTTCTAGAGCTGTTTTTGCAGCAACTTTTGTAATATCTGCTTTGCTAGCAATAGCATCGACAAGTTCTGTTTTATTCATGGAAATATCCTTACATAATTATTTTATTGTTAAAGTTAACATTATAAGCAATGCCGAAAATCAACTTTGCTTCTGTAAACAACGTTAGATTACATTGCTATTAAATGTAGTCTATATTCCTCCAATGTTAAAGGAAAATTTGGTAAAAAATAAAAAAATGACACATTTAAAAGCTTAATTGCTCAAAAAAACACCAATATTACTTATTGCAGATTCTCGAATATCTGCTTTTAAACCTTTTATTAAGTCAATCATATCGTTATTTTCATCTCGTAATATTCGAAATATTTCCCATTGAAAATCAAATTCATCAATCACACTAGGTAAAGTTTGTTGCTCATCTTCACTTAGAACAATATTTGATTTTGTCATTTCAAATTCTGCAACGGTTGTTGCCGATATACTACTCACTTTTGCTGCATGTTCGGTTACTTCACCGGTTAAATATGAATGTAAAACCTCACTTAATGCCTGACATGCATCAATAGCAGGGTAAATAATATAAGGACTATCTTCGGTAATACTAGGAATAATCACTTCTAACTTTTCCAGCTGTAAATCAAAATTGATTTTTACATTCTCAACTAATAAAGATTCCCACATCAGATCAAGTATCTTCTTATAACTTTTAGCATCATCCTCATTTTGCTGTTGTTTTGCGTAAAAGACAAAATTTGGGTACATTCTTTCACACAAACAAAGCATGAATAAACGTTGTTGCCATAATGCTAATTTTTCGATTCTTAACTGAACTGGATTTTTAATCATAATGAAACCTTTTGGAGCGTTGATGTACAGCCTCAATTAAATATTGTACATGTTCTACTGGAGTATCTTGATGAATACCGTGCCCTAAATTAAAAATATGCCCATTATGAGTACCATATTCTTTAAGAACAGTATCAACATTAGATTCTATTGTTTGTCTATCAGCATACAAAACTGACGGGTCTAAATTACCTTGCACGGCAATTTTACCTTTTTGTCGAATATCACTCAAATTAACTGTCCAATCAACACCAATAGCATCACAACCAGTGTTAGCAATGCTATCTAACCATAATCCGCCACCCTTGGTAAAAAAAGTAACAGGCACATATGAGGTGACATCCTGAGTTTTATTGCCTCGTTTTAACTTTGATAAAATTAATTGCATATAGTTTAAAGAAAACTCTTGATAACTTTGATGACTTAACACGCCACCCCAAGTATCAAATATCATTATTGATTGAGCTCCCGCTTCAATTTGTGCATTTAAATACAAAGCAACACTCGTCGCCAATTTTTCAAGTAATAGATGCAGTGCTTTGGGATGACTATAAAGCATTTTTTTTATTTTGGTAAAGGTTTTACTGCTCCCCCCTTCAATCATATAAGTAGCTAACGTCCAAGGACTGCCAGCAAAACCAATTAAAGGAACTTTGCCATTTAACTCTTTTTTAGTCAGACGTATTGCATCCATTACATAGCCAAGAGATAACTGCGGATCGGGAATCGGTAATTTTTCAATATCAGATAATTGAGATAGGGATTTAGTAAATTTGGGTCCTTCGCCTGCTTCAAAATACAATCCAAGTCCCATTGCATCGGGAATGGTTAATATATCTGAAAAAATAATAGTCGCATCGAGGTCAAAACGACGCAAAGGTTGTAATGTCACTTCACATGCCAATTCTGGTGTTTGGCACATCGTCATAAAATTACCCGCTTTGGCTCGTAACAGTCGATACTCAGGCAGATAACGACCGGCTTGCCGCATCATCCAAATAGGGGTGTAATCAACAGGTAAACACTGTAATGCGCGTAAATAACGATCATTTTTTAATTGACTCATATTATTTGCTCTGTAAGTGGTTATTGCACTTTGTAAAGAAGTTTCAGGTTTGCACTACGTCTTAGTAAAAAAAATTAAATTTTATTCATTACTTCCTATCTTGTGGTTGAGATAAGGAACATTGTGCATAACGAATTAAAGTCTCAGAAATATTTTGCATTACACTACTTTCAGGCGCAAATCGGTGCCAATAAAGCATACGTCTTTGGTATAAACCTTCGGTCAGATTTACCAATTCACCATTTTTTAACTCTTGCTCAACCTGTAACATTGGTATCATACAACAGGCAGATCCCTGCTTAGCAAGCTGAACAAAGGCCTCTGATGAACTGGTAATATGACAAATTACACTACCAGGGGTTAGATTAAAGTTTTCTTGTAGAAAAGCTTGATGCATATCATCCAAATGGTCAAAAGCAACCGCTGGTGCTTTTAAAAGCGAAGATCGAGTTACCCCATTCGGAAAGTACTTTTTAGCAAACTCAGGCGATGCCACAAAAATATAATCAAGCGCCCCTAATAAATCAGATAAGCAACCAGGTAATGGATTAGGTTGAATACTGATTGCTGCAACTACAGTGCCTAAACGCAGTAGTTCTAAAGTATGTTCTTCATCCCTTACTTGAATATCAAAACGAAGAATATTTTTATCCAATACGGGTTTTAAAGCTGGTAAAAGCCATGTTGCTAAAGAGTCAGCATTAATTGCAATAGATAACGACAATGGCGTTGTGTTTTGTTCATTATCACCTAACCATTGCTGTTCTAATAATTCAACTTGATGCAATAATCCTAGAAGATGCTCTCCTTGCTTGGTGGCTTTCGGCGGTATAGTTCTAACCAATAATTGCTGACCGAAAAAGCTTTCTAATTGTTTGATACGTTGCGATACGGCTGGTTGTGTGATACACAATTTATCAGCTGCACGTTCAAATCCCCGTTCTTTTATCACTGCATCTAATGCTTGTAATGCTCTATAATCTGGACGCTTCATAATCTCTTTACTAATGATTTGATCATTGCTTGGATATTAAAGCTACTTTAATATCGTAAAAAATTTTTAACCTATCGAAAATTAATATATTTATTAAAATACTAATGATTTTTGCTTTCCAATTGGGTACTATGCCATATCTTTAATAATTTTTCTTTTAAAATTTTATTTTTTTAAGAAAAAGTATCCTTAAAATAGGATGATATCATGACACAAGACGAATTAAAAAAGGCGGTAGGCTGGTCAGCCTTGAAATATATTAAACCAGATTCATATGTAGGAGTGGGAACGGGCTCTACGGCATCTCATTTTATTGATGCGTTAGCGACAATCAAAGATCAGATTAAAGGCACTGTTTCAAGCTCCGAAGCCTCGACACAAAAATTGAAAAGCTATGGCATTCCAGTACTAGACTGTAATGATGTTGATAGTTTAGATGTATATGTTGATGGCGCTGACGAAATAAATCAACAATTACAAATGATCAAAGGCGGAGGAGCCGCTTTAACACGTGAAAAAATAGTTTCAGCTCTTGCAAAACAGTTTATCTGTATTGTGGATGAATCAAAGGTTGTCGATGTATTAGGAAAATTCCCATTACCTGTAGAAGTAATTCCGATGGCTCGTTCCTATGTTGCCCGTGAGTTATTTAAACTTGGCGGTAAACCAATATATCGACAAGGAGTTGTGACCGATAATGGCAATGTTATTTTAGATGTGCATGATCTTCTTATTACCAGTCCTGTGGAATTAGAACATCGTATTAATAATATTGCTGGTGTGGTAACTGTTGGATTATTTGCTAATAGAGGGGCAGATATTGCACTAGTTGGATGCAGCTCAGGTGTAAAAGAGTTAAATAAAACTATTTAATTTTTAAAAGATTAAAATCTAAAATCATAATAAAAACCTATTATATTTTGAAAGATAGAGAGGAAATAATGGTTGTTCAGGCGTTAACGAAAGATGAAAATAAGTTTGTATTACTTGAAGGGATCCACCCTAGCGCGGTTGAAACACTTAAATCAGCAGGTTATAACAACATTGAATATCATAAAGGTGCATTATCTAAATCTGAACTTAAAGATGTATTAAAAGATGCAAGATTTATTGGTATTCGCTCAAGGACACATTTAACAAAAGATATCATTGATGCTGCACCTAAACTTGCTGGAATTGGTTGTTTCTGTATTGGAACCAATCAAGTTGAACTTGAAGCTGCTACCGTTAAAGGAATTCCTGTTTTTAATGCGCCATTTTCTAATACTCGTTCTGTTGCAGAGCTAGTATTAGCTGAAGCGATTTTATTACTTCGTCGAGTACCAGAAGCCAATGCTAGAGCTCATCAAGGCAAATGGAACAAAATAGCCACAGGCTCTCACGAAGCACGAGGTAAAAATTTAGGCATCATTGGTTACGGTCATATTGGTAGTCAATTGAGTGTACTTGCTGAATCATTAGGTATGAATGTTTACTTTTATGATATTGAAACGAAATTGCCATTAGGAAATGCCAAACAAATTGCAACCATGAAAGAATTACTTGCTATGAGTGATATTGTTAGTATGCATGTTCCTGAAAATGCGACAACAATTAAAATGATTGGCAAATCAGAAATTGATATGATGAAATCAGGTGCAATTTTGCTTAATGCTTCCCGCGGCAGTGTGATCGATATTGATGCACTCACTCAAGCGCTAGAAGCGAATAAGCTTAGTGGCGCAGCAATTGATGTATTTCCGACTGAACCTGCTAGCAATAGTGATCCATTTGAATCACCACTGTGTAAATTTGATAATGTCATTATCACCCCCCATATTGGCGGTTCAACCAGTGAAGCTCAAGAAAATATTGGTATTGAAGTAGCAACAAAACTTGCTAAATATTCAGACACGGGGGCTACACTTTCCGCAGTTAATTTTCCTAAAGCTGCTTTGCCAATTCCAGCGAAAGGCTCAAGTCGTTTTCTCAATATTCACCACAATCAACCTGGCGTATTAACGGCAATTAATACGTTATTTGCAGAACAAGGTCTCAATATATCTGCACAATATTTGCAAACCGATCCTAAAATTGGTTATGTTGTTATTGATATTGATAGAGTCGAACAAACTAAAGCCGAAGAGTTATTAGTTAAATTAAAAAATGTAGAAGGTACCATTAGGGCTAGATTATTATTTTAATTTATTTTAGCAACGCGTTCGGGTGATCATTTGTAAAAAATTTAATGAATAAAAAACTTCGAACGCATATCTATACTATCGGAAATAACCTAAAACTGTTAAAAACTCAAAGCTTATTATTAAACCAATTTTAATAAGCTTTGATATTTATTATTAAGTTTGATGCATTACTTTAGGCTAGACCCTTTCTAAGATTTTTTAATTAGATTTTCTTACTTATTTAACGGCTTTACTTTTATCACTTTAATGCCCTTTTGGGCTAACGCATCATAATATTTATCATCTAAATTATTGTCTGTAATTATAGTATCGACAGCACTTAAATCACACACCACATTTGGACTGCGTCTTCCAAATTTTGAAGAATCCGCTAATAAGATTAATTTCGCAGCCGCTTTACTCATTGCAACACTACCATGATAGCTTTCATTAAATGTGGTAACCCCACCAATTAAATCTACACCATCTGCACCCATAAAAAGTTTATCAAACGTGTAGGATTCAAAAGCAGCAATCGCGGATGCATTATTGCTATGGAATGAGGCTGATTTACGGCGAAATGTTCCGCCCGTTAAGATAATAGTTTGGTCATTATCATTCGCGACCAGTTCATTTACCATATGTAGGCTATTGGTCATAATAGTCAAATTATTGAATCTAGCAAGCATAGGGATCATTTGAGCAACCGTGCTACCGGCATCAAAAATGATTGAATCACCTTCATGGATCAATTTAGAGGCTTCTTCGGCAATCGCCTTTTTTTGAGCAGTATTAATGTAAGTTTTATGATCGATGGCTCGGTCACCAATTTCACGGTTTAGCATAGCACCACCATAAGTACGTAAAACTAAACCACTTTCATGAAGTTGTGTAAGATCTTTACGGATAGTTGTGCCAGTAGTTTTAAAGTGTTCAACCAATTCATCAACACTAACTTGTCCATGATTTTGCAAATATTCTAAAATAGCTGTCTGTCTTTGCCTTACCTTCATGCTTGGATCCCATCACTATAACTAGCGGATAAAAAATTTTTATTTTATATAATTATTATACTTTATAATGAAAGAAAATACTTTTCAAAATAAAAGTTAATTTTCATTTATTGGCAGTCAAAGCGACAGTTAATGCACTTTGTGAAGACGGCTCATTAGGGAATACCTTTTCAGGTATGATATCTAAAACGGACAATCCATGTAATTGTGAGATAGGTTTGGGTATAGCAAAAACCGTAATCCCTTTCATAATAACCGAATCAATGACTACCTGATTTTCATCTAACGAAATCGCAATTAATACTCTGGGTTTAAAACGTTTATTTTTACTACGACCAACTCCCAAGTACATACCTTTTTTTAAGGATAAAAAAGCATGATTAAAACGGCGTATTTGAAACCAACTAAAAATAATTTGGATACACCACGCAATCAATGCCAAGACAATTAGCGTATTGGTCATATTCATCATTTGTCCTTTTTATATCAATTAAATAATAAAGTGCGATAAGTTTTAAATTAACTTACGCACTTTATTCTCATTAAAACATTACTTGACCACCCGTTATATTAATTGATTGTCCTGTACAATAAGAGGCTTTGTCACTTGCATAAAATAATAAGACATTAAGTACATCTTGATAATCACAACCACGTTTAAGTGGTACTTTATCAATATAAACTTGCTCAACTTGATCTTCTGCAATACCTAACTTTTTAGCATACTGAGGTATTAATGATTGGAACATTGGCGATTTTAATAAATTACCTAACATTAATGAGTTGACTGTAATTCCATAATCAGCAAGATCCAGCGCCAGTGATTGAGTTAACCCAACACCGCCAAATTTAGCCGCACTGTATCCAGAGTTATGTTTACTGCCAACTTTACCTGATTTAGAGTTAATTTGAATAATTCGACCAGGGATTTTATGATTTACCATTAATTTAGCAAATTCACGTGCACATAAGAAATAACCAGTAAGGTTTACATTCACTGATAGTTGAAAATCGCTTAATACGAAATTAGTAATTGGCGCAGCTTTAGCAACGCCGGCGCTGTACACCATTAAATCCGCACGTTTAAAAGTATCATTAACATCATTTGCCAACTGAATAACACTTTCTTCGTTTGTTGCATCAACCCCAAAACCTTTAGCAGTACCTGCACCATGCTTTTGGTTTATCTCGTCTGCAACTTTATTGGCGTTTGCGATATTTAAATCAGCAACGGCAACGTTGTATCCAGCATCAGCAATACCCTTACATAAAAATTCACCTAAAGTTTGACCACCACCTACAATAACTGCTACTTGTTTCATCTTTTATGTTCCTTAATTATTTAAAATTTTAATTTCATCACCTACAAAAAGTTTTTCAGGGATTTCACCCTTTACATGCACCGTTCCGGGTAATTCAGCTTGACTATTACCATCAAACCTTATTGTGATATGTCCTAATTGTTGAAAATTAACATTTGCTACATCACCTACCGCTGTAATGTTATAAATATGATTACCTAAATGAATCACTTGTCCGACTTGTATATCCTGCTTTAAAACATCATGACTATGAATAAAGCAGTAATCGGCTAAATCGGCTGGCGCACCGGTTTTAAATAGAATTAGCATGCCATCAGCTAATGCTTCTGACGCAAATTCACCAATTTGATTAATGTTTGATTGATAGATAACATTTGACATTCTTAACCTTCTTATTTTCTGTACTAAACACTCATTTTTATTGCTATTGTTAGTTTAAAACGGGATGCGCAATCCCATTTTTTAATCGGTTTATTGATAGATAAATAATGAAACGCCCCAAGCAATTAATACGGTTGGTGCTCCCGTTAAAAAGCGACTAACAAGTACCGAAGGAACGCCAACTCTAACTGTATCTTGCTTAGCTTCTGCCAGTGACAAACCAACCGGTATAAAGTCACATGCTGCTTGCGCATTAATGGCAAATAATGCAGGTAAAGCGAGATGAGGTGGAATATTACCCAGCCCTATTTGCACCCCAACTAAGGTACCAATAACTTGTGCAATAACAGCGCCCGGCCCTAAGAAAGGTGAAAGCAAAGGAAAAGAACAGATTAGCGCCAATATAACTAGACCAAGTGGATTATTAGCTAATGGCACAAGACCATGTGCAATAAAGTCGCCTAGTCCAGATGCGATGATAATTCCGATTAATGCCGATACAAACGCCATAAAGGGAAGAATGGTTTTAAGTACGGTATCTATAGTGTCACGACCCGCTTGGAAGAAAACGGCAACACCTGATCCCATTCCGATACCGATTTTTGCTAGTAAACCATCACTTTGTTCAGTAATTTTTTTACTGCTATCATAATCTTTAAATTCAGAAGTAGTTTTGCTCGCTTGCGATGCAGTTTGGTCAACAACATCCCCCTCTTTTTCAATTAATGTGATATTGTTTGGTTTTACTGCTGAAACATAGATATCTTCAACAATATATTGAGCAAGAGGCCCTGATTTGCCCGTTGCATGAATATTAATAGTTGGTATACGATTTTTTGGATAAATACCGCAACGTAATGTGCCACCGCAATCAATAACCGCCACGCCAATTTCTTCTTTAGGTGGTTCGCCCTCTTTAAAACCATCGATTGCTTGCCAGCCTGTTAATTGAGTGAGTGTGTCAACTATTGCAGGTCGCGTACCTGCTGCAATATAGACGATTTTTTTTCCAGCAATGATAGGAAGTTCTAAAGGTCCACCCCAACCAGATTCACCTTTTTCTATACGAATAAATTTAGCCATTTTGTGTTCCTTACCATTGTTATAAATGCACTTTTCTATCTAATTTAATGCCCATTTTTTTTTCAAAAATGGCAGTACAAAAGTCTGTGATCCAACCTCTAAAGAAGTTGGTGCCTAAACCGACAAGGAAATAGCTAACCGCTAAAGGACCTAACGGTAAATTTAAAGTGGTTAAGCCAGCAGCTACCCCTAAATAAACAAAAAGTTCACCAGGGTTAACATGAGGAAATAAACCATTCATTGAATGGCAGCTATAAGATGAAGCAGCGTAATAACTTGGTTTATAAAACTCTGGCATAAAACGACCTAAACTTAATGTCATTGGATTACAAAACACAAAAGTACCAATTAACGGTAAAATTAAATAACGAGAAACAGGATTACCAGCACAAGCTTGAGCTAAACGTTCGATACGTTCTTGTCCGATAAATTTAATAAGAGCATTCATCACAACGAGTAATGAAATTAATAATGGTAAAATCGACGTTACCATCCCCACAAAAACTTTGCCTCCTTCTTGGAATAAACCAATAAACCATTCGGCACCAAATGAAATAGCATCAATCATAATGTCTCCTATTGAGTTAAATTTCGATTAAATACTATCAACTTCAAAAACAAATAACTTTTAACTCGATCACATTTTGAAATATTTTCTTTTATTGTGAAAGAAATTTATTAGAAAATAATCAAAAAGGAGGGTGTATGAAATAAGTGTTATCCATAGATTGCTAAAATAGCAGTGATAGCCAACAATAGCTCATTTTGATTGGACTTTGATTGCTAGTTAGCGTAATTTGTAAATACACACTTATTTTGTTTTTCAACTTAAGGAGAATCTCATGGCTAAAAGTATTACCTCGTCTAAATCTAAAAAAGCGGCTAGCGCAAAGAAACTACAGCAAGCGGCAATTTTGTTTCCTACTGATTTAGGTCAAAAAGCATCAAAAGATATTTCTGGTGCAATGAACTCTGTATTAGCAGACGTATTTGCCTTATATTTAAAAACTAAAAACTTTCATTGGCATGTAAGTGGACCTCATTTTCGTGACTATCATTTAATGTTAGATGATCACGGTGACGAATTATTCGCAATGACCGATCCAATTGCTGAACGTGTGCGTAAATTAGGTGGTACAACATTGCGCTCTATTGGTCACATTTCAAAATTACAAAGTATTTCTGATAATGATGCGGATTTTGTAGAGCCTTCAGATATGATTGCAGAACTCTGCCAAGATAATATTAAACTTACTACTCGTATGCGTGTTGCACATGATATTTGTGATAAATATAACGATTCGGCAACAGCAAGTTTAATTGAAGAGTGGATAGATCAAACTGAAAAACGTGCTTGGTTTTTGTTTGAAACCAGTCGTAAATTGGATTCTTCAGGTCACTAAAAATTTAGTAATGCTGAATCATTATCCCTAATAAGAGACACACTATTGTGTCTCTTTATCTTTCTATTAAGGGGAATTACAAATGAGTAAAAAAATAGCCGTACTTGTTGGTAGTTTACGTAAAGATTCTTTCAATTTAAAAGTAGCTAAGGTATTTAAGCAAATTGCACCACAATCACTGTCACTCGATATTATCGAGATCGGCGATTTACCTTTTTATAATGAAGATATTGATACAGACACCCCACCCCAATCCTACGATCGTTTTCGTCAAGAAATTGCCAATTGTAATGGTGTAATTTTTGTTACCCCAGAATATAACCGAGGTTTACCAGCTGTAATTAAAAATGCTTTGGATGTGGGCTCTCGTCCTTATGGTAAAAGTGTTTGGTCCAAAAAACCTGCGGCGGTAATTTCTGTATCACAAGGCGCTATAGGCGGTTTTGGTGCTAATCATCAATTACGACAATCATTCGTTTTTCTTGATATGCCAACCTTACAGCAACCTGAAGCCTATATCGGTAATATTAATAACGCTTTTGATGAAAATGGTAATATGAACGAGAAAACCAAAGAATTTCTTTCCGCTATTATCACCAGTTATGCACATTGGGTTGAAAAGTTAAGTTAATTATGTTTTATTGAGTACCCACAGTTCTAATAAACTGTGGGTTTATTTCGCAATTGATAAAGTTTTCACATGACAACAATTTATTTTCCAACCAATGAACAACAATTATTAAACCGTGCCCAATTAGTTGCAGGGTATACCTTTGGTGAAATAGCCGATTACCTCAATATGCCGGTACCAAATAATCTTAATAAGCAAAAAGGCTGGGCGGGTAATCTTATTGAGACCTTTTTAGGTGCAAATGCTGGAAGTAAAGCGGAACGCGATTTTGCTAATTTAGGAATTGAACTAAAAACAATCCCAATCAACAAACAAGGTAAACCATTAGAAACGACCTTTGTTAGTGTTACGCCATTAATGGCGAATCATGGTGTGATTTGGGAAACGAGCCATGTCAAATATAAACTCAGTAAAGTACTTTGGATCCCAATTGAAGGAGAAAGAACCATTCCTCTTGCAGATAGAAAAGTTGGGCATCCTATTTTATGGACACCAACGCACGAACAAGAGCAACAGCTTAAGCAAGATTGGCAAGAATTGATGGATATGATAGCACTAGGTCAAGTGGAAAAGATTACCGCTCGCTATGGTACTTATCTACAAATCAGGCCTAAAGCGGCAAATGGAAAAGCATTAACTGAGGCGATTGGTGAAAATGGACAAATTATCCTAACCCGCCCAAGAGGATTCTATCTTAAAAAATCTTTTACTTTACAGATTCTACAAAACGCAACACCTTCTTTTATTAAATAATAATCATAATTCAATTTTCCCCCCTCAAATTTATAAAGCTTAACCTTACAAATTACTACTTTTTTATATCACCATAAAAGAAATTTCTTTTATTTTGCAAGAAAATCAAATCTAAATCACATTTTTTCACATTTGTGATTTACTTTGATTATTTGTGAATATAAATTCACCTAAACATTTGTGAAGCAACAAGAGAATTTGTGAAAGAGGTGTGATATGAACTTTATATTAGCTGGCCATGGAAACATTGCTATTGAAATGAAAAAGAGTATTGAAATGATAGCTGGAAAATATGCAAACCTACATGCTATTACTTTTCAATTAGGTGAAGGTATTGAGAGTTTAAAAGATAAATACCTAAAAATTATTAGTCAATCAACTGAGCAACCATTCATTATTATCACTGATATATTTTCCGGTAGCCCCTATAACGCAGCGGCAATGTTGGCAATGCAAAATGGCAATATTGAAGTCATCAGTGGCTTATCCTTACCACTTTGTTTAGCGTTATTACATATTGATTACTCCTCAATCAGCTTAGAAGAAACTTTTGAACAACTTAACGACATGAAAGCAGATTTCATCAAATCTTTCAGTCAACTATCCAAAAACATCGCTAAACATGAGGAATTTTAAATGATTATAAATTTAGTCCGTATTGATGACCGTTTAATACATGGTCAAGTAACAACTGTTTGGACCAAAGAGGCCAAAGCAGAAAGAATAATTGTTGTTAGTGATGAAGTGGCTAATGACGAAATTCGTTCCACTTTAGTTAAACAAGCAGCGCCTCCAGGAATTAAAGTTTCTGTGGTGAGTATTGCTAAAGCGGCGGCTGTTTATAAAAACCCCAAATATGAAAATGATACGGTATTTTATCTTTTTACCAACCCAACAGATGTCATGCGACTGATTGAAGAAGGTGTACCAATTAAAAGTATCAATATTGGCGGTATGTCTTTCAAAACAGGCAAAAAGCAGATTACTAAAGCCGTTTCACTCGATGAAAACGATGTATCAGCATTTAGAAAAATGCATCAGATGGGGGTTGATCTGTGCTTAAAAGTGGTAATTACCGATCCTACCGTCGATTTTATCAAATTGCTTGATCAAGAATTTCCATATTAACAACCATCATTAGCAATAAATAAGGAGGTAGAAAATGGAAATTTCATTATTTCAAATTGTGTTAATTTTTATTTTTTCTTGTATCGCAGGAATGGGAAGTGTACTTGATGAGTTTCAAACCCATCGGCCATTAATTGCTTGTACCGTGATAGGTTTAATCTTAGGCGATATAAAAACAGGTATTATTTTGGGTGGTACGCTTGAATTGATAGCGTTAGGTTGGATGAATATAGGGGCCGCTCAGTCACCCGATTCAGCACTCGCTAGCGTTATATCAGCAATTTTAGTTGTCGTTGGTAAACAAGATATTCAAACCGGAATTGCAATCGCCCTACCCGTCGCTGCCGCTGGACAAGTTTTAACGGTATTTGCAAGAACCATCACTGTTGCCTTTCAACATGAAGCGGATAACGCCGCTGAAAAAGTTCAATTCAAAAAAATAGAGCTTTTGCATTTTAGTGCGCTGTTTGTACAAGCATTGCGAGTGGCAATACCTGCAACTTTAGTTGCCATTTATGTTGATGCAAACACCGTCAAAAGCTTATTAAATCTGTTACCAGATATTGTTACTGGGGGACTTGCTGTTGCCGGTGGTTTTATTGTTGTGGTTGGCTATGCAATGGTTTTGAACATGATGATGGTTAAATATCTGGCACCTTTCTTCTATTTAGGGTTTGTTCTTGGCGGGTATTTGAATTTTAGTTTACTGTCATTTGGCATTTTAGGTGTCATTTTCGCCATCATTTATGTTCAATTAAATTCTAAATTTAATACGACTAAAAATAATGAAACAAACATTAATGTCGTGACCAATAACCATTCAATCATTGCTGATGATGAATTAGATGATTAATAAGTAAAGGGTTTTATTATGAAAGAAGTATTAAATACTATACAAAAGAAAGATATTGTCAGTACATTTATTCGATCTAATTTTCAACAAGCATCTTTCAACTATGAACGAATTCATGCTTTAGCTTTTTGTGTCGATATGATTCCTACAATTAAACGGGTATACAAAACAAAAGAAGAGCAACGAGAAGCATTAAAAAGACATCTAACCTTTTTCAATACGACACCTGCAATGTGTGGGCCTGTTTTGGGCGTCACCATGGCAATGGAAGAAGCCAGAGCAAATGGTGCAGATATTTCTGATGGCACGATTAACAGTTTGAAAGTTGGTCTTATGGGACCTTTAGCGGGTGTGGGAGATCCATTAGTTTGGGGCACATTACGTCCAATTACCGCAGCTCTTGGTGCATCATTAGCGCTTACTGGAAATATCGCTGGTCCATTACTGTTTTTTATCCTCTTTAACTTAATTCGAATTGCGATGAAATGGTATGGCTTAACTTATGGGTTATCGAAAGGAATCGGAATTGTTAAAGATCTATCCGGTAATATTCTTCCAAAATTAACTGAAGGTGCGTCTATTTTAGGGTTATTCATAATGGGCGTATTAGTCACCAAATGGACCTCGATTAATGTCCCACTTATTGTGTCACAAACTACGGGCATTAATGGTGAAGAGGTCACTATGACAGTACAAGGCATTCTTAACGATCTGGTGCCAGGATTACTCCCTTTAGCATTAACACTGTTAATGATGAAATTATTAAGAAAAAAAGTTAGTCCAATAACTTTAATCTTTGCATTATTTGCGGTAGGCATTATTGGCTATGGTTTAGGTATTCTTGGTTAAAAGATAGATTCAAAACAAAAAATTCACCGCCCAAAATTAATTAACAGGTTCAAAGTCATTACAAAGTGATCGGATCACACTGATTTTTAACCAGTAATACAGTTACTTTGAACCTTTTTTACTGAGCAAATTTAATCAATTTTAAAAATAAGAGGAATATATGAAAACTCATGCAGTTAGACTATATGGAAAAAATGATTTGCGATTGGAATCATTTGAACTTCCCAAAATTACTGATGATGAAATTCTAGTGACAGTCATTGTTGATAGTATGTGTATGTCTTCATTAAAACTAGTCAATCAGGGTGAAAATCATAAAAAGACACCACCTGATTTAAAAAATAATCCAATTATTATTGGTCATGAATGTTGTGGTGAAATTATACAGGTTGGAAAAAATTGGCAGCATAAATTTAAGCCAGGACAAAAATATGTTGTTCAAGCCAATTTGCAACTGACTGATAGTCCATATTGCGTAGGATACTCCTATCCTTATACTGGTGGTTGTGCAACTTACATGATAATCAACCATGATGTATTAAAACAAGATTGTTTGATTCCTTATGATGGACAAACTTATTTCGAAGGTGCATTAATTGAACCTTTATCATGTATTATCGGCGCGTTTAATGCTAATTTTCACTTAAAACCCAATAGTTATGAACATATTATGGGTATAAAACCTAATGGTAATTTGATTATTTTAGGTGGTACCGGTCCGATGGGAATGCTGGCAATAGATTATGCATTAGGTGGTCCTATTGCACCTAAAAAGATAGTCGTAACCGGTCGCAGTAAAGAAAAAATAGAACACTTAAAAACCCTTTACCAATCCCGCAATGGTATTGAATTAGAATTTGTGGATATATCAAAGACCGATGATCAAGTTACCCTATTAAAAAATAAATCAACAACAGGTAGTTTCGATGATGTTTTTGTTTTCTTACCTTCACAAGAGTTGATTCAACTTGCCTCTCAATTATTGGCAATTGACGGTTGCCTTAACTTTTTTGCTGGTCCACAAGATAAAAACTTTTCTGCTGAAATTAACTTCTACGATGTTCATTATAACTTTACCCATATCGTTGGTACTTCAGGCGGTAATACTAATGACATGCGCGAAGCGGTTAAACTTATTGAATCGGGAGCAGTCGATGTAGCAAAAATCGTATCGCATATTATGGGTATTGATCACGCGAGTAACATCACTCAAATTCAAGACCAGATTAAAGGAGGAAAAAAATTAGTTTATACTCATAAAAAGTTTGATCTTAAAAATTTGGAATCATTAAATGATGATGCAGATGATGTTGCTTTACACAAGATATTGTCTAAAAATCATGGCATTTGGTCAAAAGAGGCCGAAGATTATGTTTTAAACTATTTTCCTGATATCGATTCTTGATTTTTTGGTATACTCTATTCACTTCAAGTTGTCATACAAAAATGACTTCTTGATGTGAATAAAAACACGGAGTTTTTTAATAACTAAAAATAATAAGATAACGCTACTATGATTAATCAAAATTTTCGCAACGACGAGTTTGAACAACACAAGATGTTAATTAAGATTGCTCAGTTGTATTATGAAGAAAATAAAACACAATCAGAAATAGCAAAAATTGTGAATATACATCGTTCAAGCATTAGTCGCATGTTAAAAACAATACGCGAGCTCGGTATTGTTTCGATTTCGATTAATTATAATTTGTTACCCGATATCGCGTTAGAAGAAAAAATTCGTAAGAAATATCATTTAAAACAAGTTATTGTCGTACCAGTCAATCTTGATATAGACAATGAAAGTAAAAATCAGATTGTTTGTAATGTCGCATCAAATGTTCTACTCAAAAATATTACCGAGAATGATGTAATTGGTGTGTCTTGGGGGCGATCGATCAATTATATAGTTAATAGCTTAAAAAATGATAATGCTACATTCGAAAACGTTACCATCGTACCAATGATTGGTGGCCCTTCTGGCAAGATCGAAACAAAATACCATGTAAATAATATAGCTTATAAACTTTCGGATAAACTTAAAAGTAACGCGATATTAATTGACTACCCTGCCATCGTCGATACAGCTAATTTGAAAACTGAAATCGAAAAAACTCAGCATATGAAAGAACTTAATAATTGGTGGAATAAAATTACCGTTGCTTTATTTAGTATAGGCTGTCCTGCAATATCCAAAAACTCCATTTGGTATGGTTTTTATGGTGAACTTTTTCAAAAAATTACCAACAAAAAAATTGTCGGAGATATTTTGTCGCGATTTTACGATAAAAACGGTAAGGAATTACAAACCCCTTTTCATGATCAAATCATCGGTGTTACCTTAGAAAATCTCAAAAAAATTCCTTTAAAAATATGTGCGAGTGGTGATGCGGAAAAACTCAATAGTTTGATTGCGGCATTAAATGCAAATTATATTGATATATTAGTCATTAGTGATGAAATGGCCAATCAATTAGCTAATTAAGCCATTAGATAAACAAATAGATAATTAACACACACCAAAAATAAAACTTCATTTCAATTTTTATAAACTATTTTCCTGTTTTGTGATTCTATTAACAGATTCTTTTACAGTTAACCTAGATAATCATTTGTATATTCACTATTTTGTCTTTTTTACTTTTGATTAAGGAAAAATTATGTATCGGTTAACTATAAAAAATGGATTATCTATTGGTCTATTCTCTCTCACGGCTAGTTTTGGTGTTTTTGCATCGCCTTCATTTTCCCCTGTTACGTTAGAAAAATTAAATATTCCTAATAAACAATGTAATGTTAGAGACTATGGTGCTGAAGCAACAGGTATTTGGTATGACACAAAAGCATTTCAAGCGGCTATCGATGATTGTGTTCAAAAAGGCGGGGGTAAAGTTATTGTCCCTGAAGGTTATTATTTATCAGAACCACTTTTTTTAAAAAGTAATATTGAATTTCATTTAGAAAAAGGTGCTGTTTTACAAGCTTCTGCTGAAGAAAGTGCTTATCATCCCACAGAAAAACAACAAAAATGGTCAAGCTCGGCTAAATCATTGCCATTGGCTGAACAATGGATTGGCTTTATTAATATTGCAGAAGAAAAGAATATCGCTATCACTGGTGAAGGTATTATTGATGGACAGGGTTCAACGCTTTTAGAAAAATATCGCGCGGAGACTCGTAAGGCAGGAAAAAAAGGACCAACAAATCGTCCACGTTTACTTTTATTTAAAGACGCGAATAATATCTTAATTGAAGGCGTCACTATACAGAATTCACCAAGTTTTCATATCGTTTTTAAAAATGTAGAAGATATTACGATTAACAAAACAACCATATCCGCTCCTGCTTGGTGGCAAAATACTGATGCAATTGATCCAATGAATAGTAGAAGAGTCAGCATTACCAAAAATAATATTAGTGTTGGCGATGATCACGTTGCAATCAAAGCGACCGAAAACAACCTTAGCCATGATTTTTATATTGCTGATAATAACTTTATGCTTGGGCGTGGGTTATCTATTGGCTCAGAAACAAATGGTGGCGTGAGTAATCTGCTTGCTGAAAATAATACTTTCACCGATGCAATGTATGGCATTCGAATAAAATCTCCTCGAGGTAAAGGTGGAGAAGTCAAAGATATTCAATATAACAACAACACAATGATAAATGTAAAAACACCAATTGTACTGTCAGCTTATTATAAAGGAGGACCAACAACTAAAGATGCGAGAATTAAAGCGTTGCAAGAAGGCGAATTTGCAGGTGGATTTATGCTAGGCGACCAAATCTATCCTGCTGATAATGAACAACCTAAAGAGTATAAAGAACACGAAACGCCATACTTTAATAACATAAGCTTTAATAATCTTACAGTTAAAGGTAAAACCAATTATGCAGGTTTTATCATTGGAACCCCTGAAAAACCATTTGATAATATTAAATTTTCTAACATTAATATTGAATCTGAACTTGGTTTTAAAATTCGTAATGCATCCGTAGAGTTCAGTAAAACGACAATTAAGGTAAAAAAAGGAACAGATATTATTAAAGAAAAAGGCAGTAAAATAACTAAGTAATAATAATTTAATGTGTTAGTTTAGATTGAACTGGATAAAAAGCTAACAACAGAGGGCGGTTATCTGTTTTGATATAAAATATTAAATCGACAATCAAAACAGGTAACGCTCATTTCATATATTCAAAACTCAATAAAACGGTATAGACTCTTGAATTATTTTTACAGATAAATATTAATATACTCAAGTAAGTGTTATCTAAAAAAGACAATCAATAAAATAGTTGCTGACAACTGTGGGGATAATGTCACTGCCTGAAATAACTTTGATTCAAAAAATATAGTGATGACATCTTTATCAACTTCTTTTTATCTTAAAAATCCTTTTCTTATATTCAAAACTCAATGAAACGGCATAGATTCCTGAATTATTTTTACAGATAAATATTAATAAACTCAATTAAGAGTTATCTAAAAAAGGTCAATTAATCATCCTTAATTAAGATAAATATTTGCTTATAATTAATTATTTTTTTATTACATTTGCTAATTTGTGATCCAAAACACAAAATGAAATAGCGTTTCATTTATAATGATTTATAATTTTATTATTAGGTTTTGGAGTGGAAACATGGAGCTTTTTCTAAATATATTTGGTCAACCAGCTATCATTATTGCATTAGTAGCTTTTATCGGTCTGGTATTACAGAAAGCAAAAATTTCTAAAATTATTACTGGAACGCTGCTTTCATTCATTGGATTTGTGTTAATAAAGACTGGCGGAAAAATTTTGGGTGGTGTGTTAATTATGTTTAGTAACATGTTTACTCACGCGTTTGGTATGCATGGCGTAGTACCAAGTAATGAAGCCATTACCGCATTGACAATGGAATCACTTGGCACAAGTGCTGCTTTTATCCTCTTTTTTGCGATGATCATTAATCTACTATTAGCAAGATTTACTCGCTTTAAATCGATTTATTTATCACTGCATTTAGTGCTATTTATGGCATTTTCGTTCACTGCCGTATTACAAGGTATGGGCTATAATGGCTATATAATTGTTGCTACTGGCGCAATTATTATTGGGCTTTATATGGCGATATTTCCAACTTTACTCTCTAAATTCAGCCGTAAAATAATAGGCAATAATGATTATTGTATTGCTCATGCAGGGACTATCTCATATTTGATAGGTTCTTATTTAGGTTCATTGTTAGGAAATAAAAAAAATGATATTGAAAATATCAAAATAAACGATCGTTTTAGCTTTTTAAGGCAGTCTGATGTGGCGACATTTATTACCATGTTTGTCTTACTATGTTTATCTGGCGCGTTTTCTTCTGCTGATTATTTAAAAGATATTCTTAAAAATAACACGTTCATTATTTTTGCACTGGAACAATCAGCTATTTTTGCAGGCGGTTTATATATTGCTAAAAAAGGGGTAGCCATTTTTACTGAAGAAATTATTCCAGCTTTTAAAGGATTTGCTCAAGTTGTCGCACCTGGTTGTGTACCAGCTGTCGACCCTATGGTGTTATTTGATAAAGCACCCAATTGTGTATTGGTCGGTTTTATTGTGAGTTTCTTCACTGAAATAGCCTGCGTTGTTGTTTTTCCTTTTGTTGGCTTACCCATTATTATTCCAGGAATTATGGCAAGCTTTATCACAGGTGGAACCGCGGCTATTTTTGGTAATTCAACTGGCGGAGCACGAGGTACAATAATTGCTGCTTTTATCAATGGGCTATTGTTATGTATATTACCTGCCCTAGCGTTACCTCTTTTTGCATTTCTTGGTGTAGAAGGCGTTACATTTGCCGATCCTGACTTTACCAGTTTGTCGTTGATCACCGAATTTGTAGTGAAATTGTTTAACTAGCACTAAAAGCGCTTTCGCTTTTATTAAGTTAAATATTCATGATTGGTTAAAAGTCTGCCGAATAAGCAGACTTTTTAATGATTATTTCATTCAATATTAAACATTAATATTTTTGAATTTCTTTGATAATTATAGAGTTGTTTCTTTTTAATTGGTAAATCATCCACTTCTGCTGGATTAAAACCCTTTTCTCTAAACCAGTGAATACTACGGGTAGTTAATACAAATATTTTTTCTAACCCTAAGTTATTTGCACTTTCCATGATCTTTTCAATCAATAAATCACCACGAGATGAATTACGATAATCAGGATGGATTACAACACAAGCCATTTCACCCATTTTTTCTTCTAGATAAGGGTAAAGAGCAGCACAACCAATCGTCATATTATCACGTTCAATAATGGTGAATTTATCAATTTCCATCTCTAATTGTTCACGTGAACGCTTAACTAATACACCTTGTTCTTCTAATGGTCGGATGAGTTCTAATATGCCGCCAATATCATTAATGGTTGCTGAGCGAATCTGTTCTGAATGTTCCATTGAAACTTGTGTTCCAATACCATCACGGGAAAAGAGTTCTTGTAAAATAGAGCCATCAACTAAATAACTGACTAAATGGCTTCGTCTAACTCCACAACGGCATGCTTTAGAGGCTGCCCGTAAAAAACGTGCTTCACTTGATAAATGCTTACCTTGTTGCTCTTTATTATTTACATAATTATCCGCATCAATAGGATAAAGATCGGTAATAACTCGACCATTTTCATCGAGAACTCCTTGTTCTGCGCAAAAACTGATTAGTTTATCGGCCTTTAAGCGAATAGCGACTTCAGCAGCGACATCTTCAGATGCTAAATTAAAACTTTCGCCTGTTACCGAAACGCCTACAGGACCGAGTAATACAATAGAGCCACGCTCTAATTGTTCTTCGATGGCTTCGTTATTTATGCGGCGAATTTTACCTGTATGACAATAATCAACTCCGTCATCAACCCCCAATGGTTGAGCAATGACAAAGTTACCGCTAACGACACTAATATGAGCGCCTTGTAACGGTGTATTATTTAAACTCATTGATAAACTTGCGGTAATGTTGAGCTGCAATAGGCCAGTAACTTGCTTGATGATATCTAATGTTGCTGCATCAGTGATACGAGTATTTTTATGATATTTAGGTACAATGTTATGATTTTTTAACGATCCATCAATTTGATTACGTGCACCATTAACAATAACGAGTTTAATACCGAGGCTGTAGAGCAATCCAATATCACTAATAATACTTGAATAATTATCGCTTTTAAGGACCGCTCCAGTAAGTAAAATCACAAATGTTTTACCATGATGGGCATTTATATAAGGCACTGAATGTCTTAAACCTTCAACTAACTCAGTTGTACGCTCTTTCATTTTCACAACCTTTCATCATTGAATATTTATTCATTATTTGTGTATTTTTATGTATTTTTATTTTAATCGCAAGCAGTTTTTAAAAAAATAATTCAGAAAGGGATTTTTACTAATATAAAAATAAAGAATTTAAATTATCAAATTGAAATAATTGATTTTTCAAATGTGGTTTATTTAATAAATATAAAAAAAGAGCATACCAATAACTGTATGCCCTTAATATCAGAGTATTTTGTTAAATGAATAATTAAGCTTTATCTACACTTTTAGGAATATTAAATATTTTTCGGTAACGGATTAATACAACTACCGCTAATAATGTCCCTAAACCAGCAATAATTGCATCGCTAAGCATAACATAACGCAAACCTAGATTTGTTGATATCCAACCAATGAAAAATGGTATCACGGCTGTTGCAACACTCGATGATGTAAAGAAAATCCCCAATACTTTTCCTTTACCCGATGGAAAAAATTCGGCCATTGTGGTTAATGCTAACTGCAACACACCACCTGCTGCAGTGAAACCAAGCACGAAACCGCCGATAATACACATCATTGGTGTTGGATAGCTATATAGAATAATTAACATTAAGGTTGAAAGTAATGGGTATAGAACAACAATATAAACAGGTCTTACCAGACTTTTTACTAAAATTGAGGTTAAAAATACACTGGCTAATGTACCAATGCCGTATGATGAAAACGCCTGAACTGCCCCAGATGAATCCATACCAGCAACCGTTTGTGAAAAATCTTTTAAACAAGAAGAGACTAAATAAAAAGTTGCTGTAGATGTAAAACCAATAACAATAAAACATAAACCTTCAATATAAAAATTAGCTTTTTGTTTTAATATCGGCATCTGGTTTTCAAGAGTTTGTAGGTCTTTCTCTTTTTCCTCTGGAGTAATTTTATAATTCGGAAATGGCATTTTTAATACAATTAATGCATTCAACCCTAAAATAATACAACACAGTATAAATGACCAACCATAATAACCTTGGGTAGCCATGATAATACCCATAATAATTGGTAGTACAGATTGACCTGCGGCAATGGCTGCTTTAATTAAAATTGACGCCGAACCCGGTGATTTTGGAAATGCTTCCATCAAAGCAGGATAAGTACCCGCATCTAATGTTGAGTTGGCTATACCACCTAAGATTGCAAACATAAAAGCAATTTGTACATTCGGACTAACTAAAATACCAAGTAAGAATCCTATATAAAATAGACCACCTAAAACGATAAATGGTTTACGTCCAAATTTATCTGAGAGAGTCCCCATGATAAATAATACTAATAATCGACCAACACCTAGCCCCATCATGACATTATAAACACTTTGTTTAGCTTCACCGACTAATCCAATTTGTTCTGGCGTTAATGAATCTTTTGAAGTATTAAATAAATAGGCAAGCTCTGGGTTAAATTGTGCCGCTAAATAATCAATATTTAGCCCAAGAATTATAGCTCCCATTCCGTGCACAAAATAGTTCATATATAAACAAACTGAGGTGCCTAAATATTTATTTATCATCTATTATTTCCTATAAACATTCATTTTTTTGATTATTAGTAATTTTTTTAAATTTATTAATATTTTGTTTTATATTTTTGTCATATCGATTACTTGTTTAAATCGATAAAGGACAATAGAACCAAGTATGACACTTGCTAAGGCGATAAAAAAGTCGATCAAAATAGCATAACTTACATCATACATAGCCAATTTTGGAACGATAAGCGGAATAACGATAAAGGATAACCCACTAAAAGTATACATACAGCCTACCGCTATGCCTTTGCGTGTTGGGAACAATTGCTGCATAACAACTAGAGTTAATTGAAGCACGCCACCTGCTGCCGTAAAACCCATACCAATTGCAGCGATAACGCACATCATAGGTGAAATATTAAAGTAAAATAGCATTAATACTATTGCCGACAATAAAGGTAAAATAATGATACAAAATATAGGTTTTAATAAGTGTTTAACGATAAATGCCGTTACAAAGACTGAGATAATTGATGCGGTGCTATAGTAACTAATCAATTGTTTAGCTTCAAGATCGCTCATATTAACCCCATTAATCGCAATGGTTGGTAACCACTGTAAAATTATGACAAATGTTGCCGTTGTGGTGAATCCCATAAGGATCAATAAAATGCCTTCAAATTCAAACTTTGGTTTAGCTTTGAAATAATCTTCAGTACCACCATTGCCTTTTATTGCGGTATCTTTGTTAGGAAAATTTTGAGGAAATAAAATTAAACCATTAATAACTAAATAAGCCGTAAAGCCAAGAAATGCCCAACCATACCATATTTCGTTTGTATTAAAAAAAGTAACAATAAATGGAAGAATTAGCGTTCCAATAGAAATAAATGCTTTAATGAGGACACTTGCAGAACCCGCTGAACGAGGAAAACACTCGGTCAAAGCAGGCATTGAACCAGTATCTAAAAAAGAATTGCCTGCCCCTACTGCAATTGCAAGACAAAAAGCGATATGAATATTGGTACAAAAAGTCATGCCAATAAAGAAGATAGCATAGCAAGCCATACCCAGATAGATAAAAAGTTTTCTTCCAAATTTATCCGATAGTATTCCACCTGCAAACATTAAAAAAATCTTGCCAATACCTATACCAGAAGCAACATAACCAAGACCAAGCAAATCAGTATTAAGCTGCTTTGTAAGATCTTGAGAAAATTGCATAATCACAATCAATGCAATACTTTGAATAATATAATTGGCATAAATAGATCCGACAATTCCATAAGAATTAATTTTTCGATTATCCATTTGTGATACTCCATATGTAAAATTAAATTTTTGAGCATTTGATTGTATTCAATATATAAATATTCATCTGAAAACGTTTACGCCAAATTTATTATTAAACTTTTCGTTTTTTATATTTATCTACAGTTTTTAAATTATGTATAAATAAAATTAGAATAATATTGAATAAAAATCGAACTCATCAATAGATGTTTTTATAAGTTTCTAACTTATTATTTTTATTTATCATTAATAAAAAATACCACTCTATTAAGTGGTATTTAATAAAAGGGTAGTAGATTAATTTTGCAACATATGAAGTATATTATTAAGTATTAGAGCTTCATCCTGTTCAACATTAACTACATGATGTGCTGCATCATGATATAACGGTAACCGCTCTGCCAACACTTTTTCCATCTCATCAAAAATAGATAGACCCGTCAGTGATGGGCGCTGAGCAACATTAGGATCTTTCATTAAACGTGCAGCTAATGTTGCAGCTGTAGCTGATAAAAAAATGACAGTACCATTTTGTTTCATAAAATGGCGATTGTGATCGGCCAGTACCATTCCTCCACCTGTAGCAATGACTCGATTTGGCTTAGTTGTATCGATTAAAATCTGGCTTTCTCTGGCTCTAAAGCCTTCCCAACCTTCTTTTTCAACAATTTCAGCTACTGTTTTTTGAGTAGTCTCAAGCAAATGGCAATCTGTATCAATGAAAGAAAACGATAGCTTATTTGCAAGCATTTTTCCCATTGTCGTTTTGCCAGCTGCTCTGGCGCCTACTAAAAAAATAGTATTATTCATATTGAGTCCTGTTCCTTCAAATTTACAGCTTACAGAATATACCGTCTATGCTAGTGATTCACTTTAAATTTTGCAATATTTTTTTTACATATTATTATATATTTTTAAAAATCATTGATTTTTATAAAATAAATAAATAAAATTTAATTTTAATCCGTAAAAAATAATTTACACTTTTATTGGAGATATCTCTAAACTTAAATGGTGGTTGTATCATTTTTTGTTAACACAATTTTTCTAAACCACGAAAATATAACTCTGTCGCAATAGATTGATGTAATCGCCACTGAATGATGTCAAGTTCTGGATTGACTTTTTTGAACTCTTCATAGGTCATAAAATAACGGATAGTATTACTACCAACACGATCATTAATACTATTAATAATAATATTTACTTTATCAGTTCGGAATTTTTTCAATTCTTGCATTGCGGTAACAACATATTGGGGAACAGGAACAGTACCTTTTTCCCAATTATGCCATGTACTAACATCAGTTTTACCAATATATTCACTTGCCTCTGACACTTTTAACATAAGGAAACGACGATACGCTTGCAATTCTAAGTTAGTCATAAATACTCCTCCTTATCGTATTTTTACTTATACAGTAACTTTACATATGACATCGATATCATTTATATAAAGAATTTAAAAAATTTAAACGTATAGATATCAGCAATACATCTAATTTAAATTAGATGTGTATACTTTTATTTATTTAATTATTTACCTGCTAGGGCATCAATTACGGCTTGTTTTGCCCGTTCAGAAAGATCTTTACCCGTCCAAATTTTAAATTGTGCATTCGCTTGCCCAATAAACATTTCTCGACCGGAAATTGATTCCCAACCTGCTTTTTCAGCTTCTTGTCTAAAGCGAGTATTATATGGCGTATAAACGATATCGTACGCAATACCTTTACCTTTAAACCATGCTTGTTCATAAGGTGTTTGATCTTCAAATTTACCTGTCATACCTAATGGAGTCGAATTAATAATTATTTGCGCTTCTACTTTATTTCGATCTTGCCATGCAACGGTTTTAAGATTGAATTCTTTAGCTAATGATTGAGGTAAATCATCAACAATGTCAGTTACAGTAATATCGGTATAACCAAGATCTTGTAAACCAACAACGGCAGCTCGTGCAGCACCACCGGCCCCAAGTAATAAAACTTTTTTGTATTCAGCAGGCAAATTCTTCGCTCTAAGTGGCTCCATGAAACCTACAATATCAGTATTGTCACCGCAAAGCTTGTCGCCATCCCAATACACTAAATTCGCTGCTCCCGCCTTTTTTACATGTTCAGTTACTTCATCTAAATAAGGAATAATGGTTTGTTTATGTGGAATAGTGACACATAATCCACGTATATTTAATAATCTTACAGATTTAAATAATGTTGGAATTTCTTCCGGAGGAGTAGGAAATGGTACTAAAACAGCAGAAATACCATAATCTTGAAATGATGTGGTATGAATAAGTGGACTCATACTGTGTCCTAAAGGATAACCGATAATGCCGTATATGCTATATGGCTGAAACTGGCTCATATAATCTCCTTGAAAGTTGGAAAATCAAAAGGAATAAATAAAATCTTCATCCTAATTATTAAAACACATTTATTATAAAATTAAATCATTTTTTCTAAAATCACAGACAAAGTTAACATTTTGTTTTATAAAAATTTGTTTAATATGTAAAAAATAATATCTACTCTATTAATAGAATATTTTGAACAGAATTTAACTTTTTAATTATTCACCGTCTTAAGCTAATATTTTTGACACATCAAATAGTAAGATAATTTTCCAAGCTCCCCCAAAATAGCATTGTCATTATATTTAATTAAGATATGTTCAATTAGAAAGCAATAAAACTTTTGCTCTGTGGGTAATATATGATAAGGTGAACAACATTAAACTCATTCAAGAATGAGTACTCTTGCTATAATGTCTATACCATAATAGATCGAAACCAAATCCATCACGGCACTTTCTATCTCAATTTGGGTTTTATGTGAACTACATTTATATAAACTTATTTTAAGCTTAAATAAGATAATGCTTGAGAATTTGTGTATAACAGCGTATACTTCGCTACCTCATTATTGTGGGTGTAGTGTGAGAGGTTAGACTGCTTCTCAGATAGAACTGCAGCAAACTAAAAGCCTGACGAGGTTAATTCCATTAACATATTACGCCCAAGGCTTAAGCATAGAAATTTCGGAGAATTATTGACATGTCACGAGTATGCCAAGTAACAGGAAAAGGTCCTTTAGTAGGAAATAATCGTTCTCATGCGATGAATGCTACTAAACGTCGTTTTCTACCAAATCTTCAAACTCACCGTTTCTGGGTTGAGAGCGAAAAACGTTTTGTAAAATTGCGTATATCTGCTAAAGGTATGCGAACTATCGATAAAAAGGGTATTGATGCAGTTTTAGCTGAACTTCGTGCCCGTGGTGAAAAGTACTAATAAGGAAACCATATCATGGCTAAAGGTGTACGCGAAAAAATTAGATTAGTTTCTTCTGCTGGTACAGGTCATTTTTATACCACTAGCAAAAATAAAAGAACTATGCCTGAGAAAATGGAAATCAAAAAATACGATCCCGTTGTTCGTCAGCATGTTATTTATAAAGAAGCTAAAATTAAATAGTTATCTAATAAATAAAAAGCCCAGCAAATGCTGGGTTTTTTTATATCTTTAATAAAGATATGCTTTTAATATTAGTTGTAATCAATATAGGCATATTTTTCTTCATCTGTAATGAACAAAAGGTTCACTATTTATTTTAGATATTAATGATTGATATCATTCTTAATTATATCTGCCCCAGTGAAGTAAATTATTTATTAATATCTTTAAACAAAAAAGCTTCAGTAAAAACTGAAGCTTTTTAAGAAAGTAGTTAATCTATTATTTCAAATATTGTTGTTCGTAGACTTTTGCTTTTTTATCATCAAAAACATGTTCCCAACGAGCAATAACAATCGCTGCTAATGCATTACCGACAACATTAACAACCGTTCTACCCATATCTAAAATACGCTCTACGCCCATAATATAACCAATACCTTCAAGCGGAATACCCACACTGCCTAGGGTTGCAGATAGAACAAGGATTGAAGCACCCGGTACGCCAGCTATACCTTTAGAGGCAATCATCAATGTTATAACAATAATAATCTGATCTAAAATGGTTAAATCTATATGGAATAGCTGAGCCAAAAAGATAACCGTAATACTTTGATAAAGCGTTGAGCCATCAAGATTAAATGAATAACCTGTTGGAATAACAAAACTTGTGATCGCCTTTGGAGCACCGTATGCTTCCATCTTTTCAATAATTTTTGGTAATGCAGTTTCAGAACTCGCTGTTGAAAATGCGATAACTAACTCTTCTTTTAATATTTTTAGTAGAGTAAAAATATTAAATTTACAAAGTTTACATACAAGTCCTAATACCACCAATGTGAAAATAATCATGGCTGAATAAACAGTCAAAATTAATTTAAACAACGGCATAAGAGAGGCAAATCCATATTTAGCAACGGTTACAGTAATCAGCGCGAAAACACCAATTGGTGCGTAGCGCATAATCATGTTCGTTACTTTAAACATGGTGTCAGATACAACTTTTAAGAAGAAAACAAATGGTTCACGTTGTTTGTCTGGTAACGACATTAAACCTAAACCGAAAAAGACACAGAAGAAGATAACAGGTAAAACAGCGCCATCACTCATAGCTTTGAAGATATTAGCTGGGATCATATCTAATATCATAACAATCAAGCCATGAGGCTTTCCGCTCAATTCTTCTGCGGCTTTAGTATACTTACTAATATCGGTCGTTGCTAAGGTTGTAGAGTCAATTCCCGCACCCGGTGCAAAAATATTTCCCCAGAAAAGCCCTAGTAAGATAGCAATCGTTGTAATAATTTCAAAATAGAGAATTGTTTTAAAACCCAACGTCCCTAATCTTTTTGAACCACCAATACCTGCAATACCTAAAGTGAGCGTACTAAGTATAATAGGTAATACAATCATTTTAATTAAACGAATAAAGATATCACCAGCTGGTTGAAAAATATTAACTATCGAAAATTGATAATATGAATGTAAAGGATGGCTTGGGACAGAAAGTTCAAATAAATAAGCGCCCACCGCTACACCTAGTATCAAAGCAATTAAAATTTGCCATGCAAGATTTGTTAAGATTTTCTTTATTAAAAATGACATTTAATACTATTCCTTTTCTGGATATTATAAATAAAAAAGGATTAGTTATAACTAATCCTTTTTGATAATTAAAACTTATTCTTCGGACTCCGGAGCTGAACTCTGCCGTTCATCTCCTTGAGAAAAATCGGATTCATTTTCCTCCTCCTCAGTTTCAGCTATTCTCTGTAATCCAACGACTTTTTCGTTATCTGCTGTACGAATAAGCATAACACCTTGTGTATTTCGACCTACAATACTTACTTCTGAGACACGTGTACGTACAAGCGTTCCTGCATCAGTGATTAACATAATTTGATCTGTTTCATCAACTTGAACAGCACCAACGACTTTACCATTTCTTTCACTCACTTTGATAGAAATAACACCTTTAGTCGCTCGTGATTTGGTTGGGTATAACTCTTGTTGTGTACGTTTACCATAACCGTTTTGCGTTGCAGTTAATATCGCACCATTCCCTCGTGGAACAATCAGTGATACGACTTTATCATCACCTTCTAATTTAATACCTCGAACACCTGTCGCAGTTCGTCCCATACAGCGAACTTTATTGGCTGGGAAGCGAACCACTTTACCATTAGCAGAGAACAACATAATATCTTCTGTATTAGAGATTTGAGAGACCTCTTCATCATTATCAGTCTCATCAACAATTACATCGTCATTGAGTTCATCATCAACAGTATCAGACGTTTCATTACTTGTTAGATCAACACCGATTAATTCATCATCATCACGTAAATTAATTGCGATAATACCACCAGTTCTTGGACGACTAAATTCATTTAATGAAGTTTTCTTAACGGTACCTTGAGCTGTTGCCATAAATACACAGTGTTCATCGTCAAATTCTCGAACTGGTAGAATCGCAGTAATACGTTCACCTGCTTCAAGTGGTAATAAATTAATAATTGGACGTCCACGTGAGCCACGACTTGCTTCAGGTAGTTGATAAACTTTCATCCAATATAAACGACCGCGGCTTGAGAAACAAAGAATCGTATCGTGGGTATTAGCTACAAGTAATTTTTCAACAAAATCTTCTTCTTTGATTTTAGTTGCAGATTTACCTTTGCCACCTCGACGTTGAGCTTCGTAATCAGATAAAGGCTGATATTTTACATAGCCTTGGTGTGAGAGAGTTACAACAACATCTTCTTGAGCAATAAGATCCTCAATATTAATATCAGCACTGCTTGCTGTAATTTCAGTTCTTCTTGCATCTTGGAATTGATCACGAACCGCTTCAAGCTCTTCATGAATCACTTCCATTAAGCGTTCTGGACTTGCTAAAATGTGCAGTAACTCACTAATTTGAATCAGTAATTGTTTATACTCATCCAAAATCTTTTCATGTTCTAGACCCGTTAATCGATGTAAACGAAGATCTAAAATAGCCTGGGCTTGTGCTTCTGATAGGTAATAATAACCATCACGAATACCAAATTCTGGCGCTAAATCTTCTGGTCGAGCAGCATCGTTACCCGCTTTTTCGAGCATTGCTGCTACATTACCAAGCTGCCAAGCTTGAGATAATAATTTGCTTTTAGCTTCAACTGGAGTTGAGGCTGCACGAATTAATTCAATAATAGGATCAATATTGGCAAGTGCAATAGCTAACCCTTCTAAAACATGCGCTCTTTCACGAGCTTTACGTAATTCATAGATAGTTCTACGAGTTACCACTTCACGTCGATGAAGCACAAAGGCTTCAATCATCTCACGTAAATTTAGAAGTTTAGGTTGCCCTTTGTGTAAGGCTACCATATTGATACCAAATGAGACTTGCAATTGTGTCAATGAGAATAAGTTATTTAATACAACCTCACCGACAGCATCTCGTTTAATTTCAATAACAATACGCATCCCATCTTTGTCAGATTCATCGCGTAGCGCCGAGATACCTTCAACTTTTTTGTCTTTAACTAATTCAGCTATTTTCTCGATCAGTTTTTTCTTGTTAACTTGATACGGAATTTCATTAACAATGATTGTTTCACGCCCACTATGATCATCAACTTCAATAGTTGCTTTAGAACGAATATAGATAATACCACGTCCTGTTCGGTAGGCATTTTCAATACCCTTTCGACCATTAATTAAAGCAGCAGTTGGAAAGTCAGGGCCATGGATATGTTCCATTAATCCATCAACTGAAATATTTTCATCTTCAATAAAAGCAAGGCAACCATTAATGACTTCAGATAGATTATGAGGAGGGATATTTGTTGCCATACCAACCGCAATACCTGAAGAACCATTTATCAGTAAATTAGGAATACGCGTTGGCAATACATCAGGGATCATTTCAGAGCCGTCATAGTTCGGCGAGAAATCAACGGTTTCTTTATCAAGATCAGTCAATAACGCACCTGCAAACTTTTGCATACGTATTTCGGTGTAACGCATTGCCGCAGCCGAATCACCATCAACAGAACCAAAGTTTCCTTGACCATCAACTAACATATAACGTAATGAAAATGGCTGTGCCATACGTACAATCGTGTCATAAACAGCAGAGTCACCATGTGGATGGTATTTACCAATAACATCCCCAACAACACGAGCAGATTTTCGATAAGGTTTATTCCAATCGTATCCTGCTTCATGCATGGCAAAAAGGACCCTTCTATGGACCGGTTTTAAGCCATCGCGTACATCAGGTAAAGCACGCCCGACAATGACAGACATTGCATAGTCAAGATAAGAGGATTTTAGCTCATCTTCAATATTAACGGGGGTTATTTCTTTGGCTAGTTCGGTCATAACACCATATTCTCTTATTAAATTAGGTCATCAAAATAGCTTGTAATTATAGCATAAAATTCGTTATTAATGCAGGACTATACCGTTTTTATTTCAACTTATTCATGTTGAATAAACAAAGTATTTTCAATTAATTGGCATAAACAATTTAAAATCATAGCATGCATTTCATATGCCATTACTTTTTTATAAGATGGAACTCTTATTTCAATATCATTTTGACCAAGTAAGCCGATAACTTCACCACCATCAAAAGCAGTTAAAGCAACAATTTTCATATCTTTAATCACAGCTTCTTGAACAGCGCGAATAATCGAACGGCTGTTACCTTGGCAAGTCAATACGATCAAAATATCACCTTGCTGACCTAAGGCTTGTATCTGGCGAGCATAGACTTCTTCATGATTGGCGATCGCACTTAATAATACATTATCAGACACCAAAGCTATAGCGGGTATGCTGGGTCTTTCTATATTAATACTGGTAATTAATCGAGAAGTAAAACTTTGTACATTTGCCGCTGATGAGCCATTACCACAACTCATAATTTTATTACCGTTGAGTAAACCTTGAACAATAATGCTTGCCGCTTTTTCAATTGATGACCCTAAAGACTCAGCCATTACAATTTGAGTTTGAATACTTTCAGTAAAATAATTTTTTATTAAATCTTGCACGTTTTTCACCTAAAAATTAAAACGCATTAATAATCCATTTTTGGTTTTTGCCTGTAATAGCAAAAATATCAAATCTAAATTCTGTATCATCAATATTCATATTTTCTGATAACATCCAGAGTTGTGCCGCTTGCTTGATTTTATTTTGTTTACTTAATGTTACGGTCATTTCGGCATTACCAAAATTGGCATTTTTTCTATAACGTACTTCAACAAAAACGAGACATTGTTTATCACGCATAATTAAATCAATTTCACCTAAACGATATTGACTATTTTGAGCAATAAATGAAAGCCCTTGTTTTAGTAAATACTGGCAAGCAATATCTTCGTAATGCTTGCCAATTTTTTTGTTATTCTTCTGAATTAGATTGGGATAATGCATGAATATATTGTTGCCAAGATAAAGCACGAGTGACTTCACATTGATCCTTCGTCGATAATCTACCCGTCATACCATTTAAAAAGTCAGTTTGATTGGAATTCATTTGATTAAAGCGATTTGCAAGTCTCCAAGCATCTATCCCCATCGCATATAAACGCAATAATGAATAATTTTTTTGGATATTATTAGGGATGATTTCTGACATTTGCTCAGAAGAATTAACGATCATTGGAATTTCAGCATATTCAGTTTGATCCATATCATAATTAAAATCATCCGAAGCATTAGCTACATGACTTTTGGAGCTAGTGTAGATCATAAGTGAAGATGAATTACCTACTGATTTACCGGCTGCCATATCAATCATTGGTTTTATAAGAGTTAATTCATCGTATGAAGCATAAATATAGACAGCGTCAAAATTGTCTGATTGATCTTCTGTATAATCGGTTAAAATAGGGGTTCCAGTAAGTGTTATTCCTATATTACGATTCATACCAGAACTTAATGTACTTTTATTGCCAAAATATTGTACATAAGCTTGTGAACTATTAGATGATAATTCAGACCATTTTTTAGCAAAACTTTGAGCTACACGTTGACCGAGATCATTTTGCGGTACCAGCAATAGTGGCTTTAATTTGTTTTGTGCATAAATATGATCTGCTGCATCTTGTGCTTCATCTTCTGGTGATAACGCGAAATAACACATTTTATTCGTTGTAACTGAACTATTATCCACTTTATTCAAGGCTAAAACAGGTAAAGACGGTGCTAATTGTTTAATCTTAATCACTTCATCTTTCAGTAAAGGACCAACGATCAATTCAACATTTTGTTCTTTAGCTTGACTTATAAGAGCATCCATATCAGCACTTGTTGTATCAAGCAAAACTACATTTTGTTGTGGTTCTTGTGGGAAAAATTTAATTGCATCAAAATAACCTTGTCGAATAGTATCACCAAAAAGACGTGATGATCCTGTTAGTGGTAATAATAATGCCACTTTTTTAGCATTAACATCATCAACATTTAATGCTTGTTCTCCTGTTAATACAGAAATAATATTTTTAGCGGGATGATCTGGATATTGTAGTAACCAATCTTTTACCGCCCGTTTTAATAATTCGTTCTGTTTTTGTACTTTCTCTGCAATAATTTCAGGCGTATCATCTTCTTGTGTTTTTGGTTCTATATTATTACTTTTATAAGCATCCGCTAAATTAATCCATCCTTGTAAAGTTACTTCATTTTCATAAACTAAAATGGTATTAACTTGTTTGGTATTTAATTTACTAAAAAATTTCCATGTATTATTTAATATTTGGTTTTTCTGTTTTTCTGGCGTATATTTTTCTAGTTCAATATAATCATGGGCTTGCCCATTGATATCTCTATTGTTTTCATCCAAACTTAATTTAATAGAGTAGTAACGGTATAATTGTGAATTGGTTAACCCATCAGTTGTTAACTTTTTAATATTAAATGGTTTTTTCAATTTTACTGCAATTTCACCTTGCAACAATAATTTTTCTTTCTGTTGTTCATCATTAAGATCAGAGGATATTTGAGATAACAAATCTTTTGCTTGAGAAACTTTATTTTCTTTAATTAATGCCTGAATAGCTAATAATTGCCAATTGGTTTTAGCATTTCCAGAACTTTCATCCGCTAGAGATAAATAATAACTAGAATTTTTAGTTCCATCATAATCACTTATTTGAGATTGATTACCAGGACATCCAGTTAAAAATGTCAATAATATAGACATTAATATTGTATAAAAGAAAATTTTTAAATTCATACACCCACTCTCTTGTTATTTACTATCCCCAAATTCGTTGTACATGAACAGTAATTTCTTCACGATCATGATAAAGCTGCTTGGCCTGAATTTGAACATTGATTTGATTATTATTTAATTCGTCATTGAGTAACTTTATATTTTGTTTTACTTCTTCATACCGTTTTTTCATTGGTAATTTAAGATTAAAAATGGTTTCTCGACACCAACCATTAATCAGCCATTTAGCTATTAATTGCGTCACCTTGGTCGGTTTTTCAACCATATCACAAACTAACCAATAAATATTATGTTTTTTAGGCGTAAATTTAAAGCCATCTTCACGATAATGTTTAACTTGTCCAGTTTCCATTAGTTTGTTATTCATTGGACCATTATCAATAGCGTAAACCATCATACTTCTTTTAACTAGTTGATAAGTCCAACCGCCTGGGCAAGCACCTAAATCAACTGCATTCAAACCACCTTTTAAGCGTTCATCCCACTCTTCATAAGGAATAAAAATATGGAACGCCTCTTCCAATTTTAATGTAGAACGACTTGGTGCATCAGCTGGAAATTTTAGTCTAGGGATCCCCATATAAAAAGGTGAGTTATTTTGACTTAATGAATAGCCTACATAACAACTATTACTACTTGTAAAAAATAGATGAATAACAGGTTTTTTTGGATTTTCAACTTTTAATAAAATACGTTTGCTTCGTAGCGCTTGACGAAGAGGTACTGTAAATTTGCGACAAAATCCAGCTAGTTCTTTACCTTCATTGGTATCAGCAACTTCTACGCGCACATCACCTGCGTTATCTATCAAACCCGATAATGCATTAATTATTCGAGTGATCCGATCATTGGCTGGTAGATCAGTCAATAAATCACCTGATACAAACATCTGTCTAGCAAAGATTAGAGTACGAAACGGAAGTTTTTTTATCAGTATTGTAGCTTGATCGTCTTGATAACATTCAAAAGTGACATAACCACTATTTTCTATAACTTTGGCAAAACCAAATATTTCCAGTTGTGCAGCTCTATCTGTGATTTCAGCAGCACATTCTTTTTCAAATCCACAGCGACAGTATAGAATAATTTTATTTAGTTTTTGCATTTCGTATTTTTACTCTTCAAACAGACATTATAAAAAAACAATTGATTTAGTCAGATTGAACATCATTAGTATATAAAGGAGCTTCCCCCTTAGGACGGGTTTTAAATCGTCGGTGTAACCACATATATTGTTCTGGAGCTTTTAAAATTTCTTGTTCAATAGCTTTATTCATAAAAGTTGCAGCTAATACATCATCATCAATAGGATAACCTTCAAGCGCCGGTGTTACATAAACGGTATAATGACCATTTTCCTCACGCTTAGGTGTAAATGGAATAATGCCGGGTTGGCCTAATTTAACCAATATACGTGTACCTATCGTCGTTGCTGCTTTTTCTACTGAAAATAATGGGGCAAAGACACTATTTTTAGGTCCATAATCATGATCAGGAGCATACCAAAGTAACTCACCATTTTTTAATGCACGGATCATACCTTTAGTATTATAGCGATCTAACATGTATTTATTAGATTTGAGTCTACCTTTAAGCTGAACATAATCCATTACCAGATTATCATTTGGTCGATAAACACCTACACCGGGATGACTCATTCCTAAAATGCGCGCCCCTAATTCTAATGTTAAAAAATGAATTCCAATAAGTAAAACACCTTGACCTGATTGCTGTATATTTTTGATATATTGGTCCCCGACAATAGATGAATGTTTAGCTAATCTTTTGTCAGACCAGAACCAAGCTATCCCTGTTTCGAAAATAGCCAATCCTGTAGAAATAAAATTGCCCCGCAACAGTTGATCACGTTCAAGCTGTGATTTTTCAGGAAAGCAAAGTTTAAGGTTTTGTCTTGCTGTCTCTTTACGTTTACCAATTAATTTCATTGAGAGCAACCCTAAACTTTTTCCTAATTGATAAATTACTGGATAGGGTAATAAAACGATTAAATATAAGATACCAATACCAAACCACGTTAACCAGTAACGAGGGTGTAGTAGGCGTTTAGTAAAGATAGGACGAATTTCCTGATTTTGACTCATATTAAGATTAAGTTATTGTTAATAACAAAGTTGATTATTATATACTATATATTGATTTTAAGGGCAGAAAATTAGAAAGATCTTCCCTACATTAATGTATCTAACAAGGTATAGTTTAAACAGATCACAACAATATATAATTAGTTGCTGTGATCTTCGTTCTTAAGGTTTTTTAAAATTTTATACTCAAACGTAGGCTTTTCCTGAAATTTCTTTACAAGAATTTAAACCGCAACGGGTGCTTTGATTGCAGGATAAGGATCATAGTCAATAATTTCAAAGTCCTCAAACTCATAATCAAAAATTGTTGGGGGTTTACGTCTAATAACAAGTTTTGGTAGTACTCTAGGCGTTCGACTCAATTGTAAATGAGTTTGTTCCAAATGGTTTGAATATAAGTGCGTATCACCACCAGTCCAAACAAAATCACCCACATCTAAATTGCATTGTTGAGCAATCATATGAATTAATAACGAATAGCTAGCAATATTAAATGGTAACCCTAAAAACACATCACAAGAACGTTGGTAAAGCTGGCAAGAAAGCTTTCCATCCACTACATAAAATTGAAAAAATGCATGACAGGGAGCTAACGCCATTTGGTCTAATTCTCCAACATTCCAAGCAGAAATTATTAGGCGTCTTGAATCAGGATCATTTTTGATTTGATCAATTAATTGCGATATTTGATCAATATGCTGGCCATTTGGTGCTGTCCACGCTCGCCACTGTTTTCCATAAACAGGACCTAAATCACCATTCTCATCAGCCCATTCATCCCAAATGGTCACTTTATTATCTTTTAAATATTTAATATTTGTATCACCTTTTAAAAACCAAAGTAATTCATGAATAATTGAACGTAAATGGCATTTTTTTGTAGTGACTAATGGAAATCCATCCTGTAGATTAAAGCGCATTTGATGACCAAAAATGGATAATGTTCCAGTTCCTGTTCGATCTGACTTAGGCGAACCTTCAGCTAAAATCTTTTGCATAAGTGCTAAATACTGTTTCATCGTGTTGTCGCCTTTTTGTTAACTCTATATGTATAAAAAAGAAATAAAATACCAGCAAAAATCATTGGTAGGCATAAAATTTGCCCCATACTAATGATATTAAAAAATAGTCCTAGTTGCTCATCGGGTTGTCTAAAGAATTCGATTACAAATCGAAATAAACCATAACAAAGCAAAAATAATCCTGAAACAGCGCCAGTTGGTCTGTTTTTACGAATGAACAAATTCAAAATGATAAATAGAACAATTCCTTCAAACATCATTTCATAAAGCTGTGAAGGATGCCTTGGTAAAATGCCATTAAGAGAAGTATAGAGCGATAACCATTCAGGATGTGTTTGTACAAACATAAAATCAGCATGAGAGGAAGTCGGAAATAACATACCAATATGAGATTGAGTCACACGTCCCCAAAGTTCACCATTAATAAAATTACCAAATCGTCCAAACATTAAACCAATAGGTACTAAAGGAGCGACAAAATCAGCCACTTGCATAAAGGTTTTATGGTTCATTTTTGCGAAAATAGCAATAACACAAATTGCACCGATTAGACCGCCATGGAATGACATACCGCCTTCCCAGACTTTAAACAATATCACTGGGTCTTTGATAAAAACGTTAAAATTATAAAAAAGGATATAGCCTAATCGTCCACCTATAAAAAGCCCTAAAAAACCCCAGAATAGCAAATTCTCAACTTGTTGTGTTGTCCATTGGCTATTAGGTTTATTTGCTCTTCGTTTGGCTAAATAAAGCGCCCCAAGCACTCCAAATAAGTACATTGCACCATACCAATGAAGCGATATAGGGCCAAGTGAAAAAGCAATTGGATTGAAGTTAGGAAATTGTAAGTATTGATTCATTTTTTAATACACTGTTTATTTTTTCGTTTATGAGCAAAGAAATTAAATCGTTTCTTTTTAGAAACATTTGCTATTGGTGCTTCCGCCTCGGATTGGATGCTAAATACTGGCAATGAAAATTCTTTCATTGCTTTTCGATAAACATCGCGTTTAAAAGCAATAACCTGACGAATAGGATACCAATAACTAACCCACTTCCAATCATCAAATTCAGGAGTTGAAGACTTATTGAGATTAATTACCGATGTATCAGATATCAATTCTAATAAAAACCATTTCTGTTTTTGACCAATACAAACGGGTTGATTTTCCCAACGTATCATTCGTTTAGGTAATTTATATCGCAACCAACCGTTAGTAACGGATAGAATCTTTACATCTTGAGGTAATAATCCTACTTCTTCGTTTAATTCACGAAACATTGCCTGCTCAGGCGTTTCGTTTAGTTTTATTCCGCCCTGAGGAAACTGCCAAGAATTTTGTCCATAACGACGAGCCCAAAGTACTTGACCATACCTGTTACAAATAACTATTCCTACATTTGGACGGTAGCCATCATTATCAATCACTGACTACCTCAAAAAATTTATTCTTATATGGCTAAATTGTTTCATACATACAGCAAGAAATAAATAGGAAAATGAATTAATCGAGTAAATATCCTATCACGCAGTTTGTTTTTTAGATAATTTGATAATTGTAATAATATTAATTATGGCAAATGTTACTTCTATAGCCAGACTTCCTAAAGAGCCTATCCATAAACTATAAATAATCCATAAAATACTGCTCATCAATATAAGTAGTCGCATTTTCTGTTGTTGTAAACGAAATAATGCAATGGTAACTAATGTCGTACCAATAACAGATAAATAATGTATAAATTGTGTCGGATCTGGAGTAGTAAGAAAATAAAATATCCACATTAAAGCAATAAAAAATAACATTGCTAACATATTTTTTGTGTAATTCGAAGCAACATTTCTAAATATATTTACTATATTAAGAATTGCTGCCGGATAAGACTCCGGACCCAATAAGTAAAAGTGCAAAGTCATAATTACATTAACGATTGTTAACTGCCAACGAAAAGCATTATCGCTACGTTGTAAAAAAGCACTGATACCTACAAGATAACCTAAAATACCAATTAATTGAGGTAAAGTAGTATATCTATCAATAAAATCTGAACCCACGAATTGATATAAAAAGTTTAGATTATCCATCGTTCACTCCATAGATGAATGGATCTAAGTAATTAATAACCTATTTATAAATGATTTAGAAAAAAATTTATTAAATGTTATTAATAAATAATCACATCTTTAAAACATAAAATTTTAGTCAGTTTTATAATCTCTATATGCAAAAAAGCCCAGCATTCCTGCTGGGCTCTCTCTATATTTAAAAGTCTGGCGGCTCCCTACTCTCACATGGGTAATACCCACACTACCATCGGCACTTCGGCGTTTCACTTCTGAGTTCGGCATGGGGTCAGGTGGGACCACCGCGCTATTACCGCCAGACATATTCTGTCTTCTCTTTCTCTCAATCAGTGCATTATCTCATATCTGCACTCATCTCTCAATCCGGAACAAACTGTTCGATTATCTCATAATCAACTACTCGCGTATCCAAAACAACTCCGAGTTGTAAGGTTAAGACTCTCGGTTCATTAGTATCAGTTAGCTCAATGTATCACTACACTTACACACCTGACCTATCTACGTCTTAGTCTCAAACGGACCTTACTGACTCTCATCAGGGAAAACTCATCTCGAGGCTAGTTTCGTACTTAGATGCTTTCAGCACTTATCTATTCCGCACGTAGCTACCGGGCAATGCAATTGGCATCACAACCCGAACACCAGCGGTGCGTTCACTTCGGTCCTCTCGTACTAGAAGCAAACCCTCTCAATTTTCCTACGCCCATGGCAGATAGGGACCGAACTGTCTCACGACGTTCTAAACCCAGCTCGCGTACCACTTTAAACGGCGAACAGCCGTACCCTTGGGACCTACTTCAGCCCCAGGATGTGATGAGCCGACATCGAGGTGCCAAACACCGCCGTCGATATGAACTCTTGGGCGGTATCAGCCTGTTATCCCCGGAGTACCTTTTATCCGTTGAGCGATGGCCCTTCCATTCAGAACCACCGGATCACTATGACCTACTTTCGTACCTGCTCGAGCCGTCACTCTCGCAGTCAAGCTAGCTTTTGCCATTGCACTAACCTCCTGATGTCCGACCAGGATTAGCTAACCTTCGTGCTCCTCCGTTACTCTTTGGGAGGAGACCGCCCCAGTCAAACTACCCACCAGACAGTGTCCCTTACCTCGATTCAGAAGTATAGGTTAGAACATCAAACATTAAAGGGTGGTATTTCAAGGTCGACTCCATGCATACTGGCGTACACACTTCTTAGTCTCCCACCTATCCTACACATTAAGGCTCAATGTTCACTGTCAAGCTATAGTAAAGGTTCACGGGGTCTTTCCGTCTTGCCACGGGTACACCGCATCTTCACGGCAATTTCAATTTCACTGAGTCTCGGGTGGAGACAGCCTGGCCATCATTACGCCATTCGTGCAGGTCGGAACTTACCCGACAAGGAATTTCGCTACCTTAGGACCGTTATAGTTACGGCCGCCGTTTACTGGGGCTTCGATCAAGAGCTTCTGCTTACGCATAACCCCATCAATTAACCTTCCAGCACCGGGCAGGCGTCACACCGTATACGTCCACTTTCGTGTTTGCACAGTGCTGTGTTTTTATTAAACAGTTGCAGCCAGCTGGTATCTTCGACTGAGTTCACCTCCGTCCGCGTGGGACTTCAATTACAATCAGCGTGCCTTCTCCCGAAGTTACGGCACCATTTTGCCTAGTTCCTTCACCCGAGTTCTCTCAAGCGCCTTAGTATTCTCTACCTGACCACCTGTGTCGGTTTCGGGTACGATTAACTATAACCTGAAGCTTAGAGGATTTTCCTGGAAGCAGGGCATCAATTACTTCACTACCTTAGTAGCTCGTCATCACGCCTCAGGGTCTCAGTGACCGGATTTGCCTAATCACACCCCTACACGCTTAACCCACCATCCAATAGGTGGTAAACCTAGCCTTCTTCGTCCCCCCATCGCAGTTATAGCCAGTACGGGAATATTAACCCGTTTCCCATCAGATACGCCCTTCGGCCTCTCCTTAGGGGTCGACTCACCCTGCCCCGATTAACGTTGGACAGGAACCCTTGGTCTTCCGGCGAGCGGGCTTTTCACCCGCTTTATCGTTACTTATGTCAGCATTCGCACTTCTGATACCTCCAGCATACCTCACAATACACCTTCAACGGCTTACAGAACGCTCCCCTACCCAACACACTTTCGTGCGCTGCCGCAGCTTCGGTGCATAGTTTTAGCCCCGTTACATCTTCCGCGCAGGCCGACTCGACTAGTGAGCTATTACGCTTTCTTTAAATGATGGCTGCTTCTAAGCCAACATCCTAGCTGTCTAAGCCTTCCCACTTCGTTTCCCACTTAACTATGACTTTGGGACCTTAGCTGGCGGTCTGGGTTGTTTCCCTCTTCACGACGAACGTTAGCACCCGCCGTGTGTCTCCCATGATTAAACTTGTCAGTATTCGTAGTTTGCATCGGGTTGGTAAGCCGGGATGGCCCCCTAGCCGAAACAGTGCTCTACCCCCAACAGTTACTCATGAGGCGCTACCTAAATAGCTTTCGGGGAGAACCAGCTATCTCCCGGTTTGATTGGCCTTTCACCCCCAGCCACAGGTCATCCGCTAATTTTTCAACATTAGTCGGTTCGGTCCTCCAGTTAGTGTTAACCAACCTTCAACCTGCCCATGGCTAGATCACCGGGTTTCGGGTCTATACCCTGCAACTTAACGCACAGTTAATACTCGGTTTCCCTTCGGCTCCCCTATTCGGTTAACCTCGCTACAGAATATAAGTCGCTGACCCATTATACAAAAGGTACGCAGTCACTATTACCCAACGGTAACAGCTCCCACTGATTGTACGTACACGGTTTCAGGGTCTATTTCACTCCCCTCCCGGGGTTCTTTTCGCCTTTCCCTCACGGTACTGGTTCACTATCGGTCAATCAGGAGTATTTAGCCTTGGAGGATGGTCCCCCCTTCTTCAGACAGGATATCACGTGTCCCGCCCTACTCTATAAGCTTCCACATCATGCATTTTCATGTACGGGACTTTCACCCTCTATCGTGCGACTTTCCAGACGCTTCCATTAATACATCATGCTACCCGCTTGGGCTTCTCCCCTTTCGCTCGCCGCTACTCAGGGAATCTCGGTTGATTTCTTTTCCTCGGGGTACTTAGATGTTTCAGTTCTCCCGGTTCGCCTCATCTGACTATGAATTCATCAGATGATAGTGCAGTCACCTGCACTGGGTTTCCCCATTCGGACATCAACGGTTATAGCGCCTTTTATCGACTTACCGTTGCTTTTCGCAGATTAACACGTCCTTCTTCGCCTCTGATTGCCTAGGCATCCACCGTGTACGCTTAATTTCTTAACCTTACAACTCACAGTTGTCTTGGTTTTCATTACGCTTTTTTCTCTTTCTTATACCAAACCAACATATCTTCATACATCAGCTCAACATAAAAACGAGAACTCGTTTCTTTCAGCTTGTTCCTAATTGTTAAAGAGCTTTATACTTCTATTCACTTTACCATCTCGCGACTTCAAGTAAATACAAACATAATTTAATTTAAAAAGAGACTTCTTTAATGGTGGAGCTAAGCGGGATCGAACCGCTGGCCTCCTGCGTGCAAGGCAGGCGCTCTCCCAGCTGAGCTATAGCCCCATTTTATTTCACTTCTTCAACCCGTTAAAGCCAAAATCAGCAAAAATTAAGTTGAATTGGTGGGTCTGAGTGGACTTGAACCACCGACCTCACCCTTATCAGGGGTGCGCTCTAACCACCTGAGCTACAGACCCAATAAAGTGACTCTTTTCTTAACAAACAATCTGTGTGAACACTTACGAGCTCTTCGTAAGGAGGTGATCCAACCGCAGGTTCCCCTACGGTTACCTTGTTACGACTTCACCCCAGTCATGGACCACACCGTGGTAAACGCCCCCCCGAAGGTTAAGCTATCTACTTCTGGTGCAACCCACTCCCATGGTGTGACGGGCGGTGTGTACAAGGCCCGGGAACGTATTCACCGTGACATTCTGATTCACGATTACTAGCGATTCCGACTTCATGGAGTCGAGTTGCAGACTCCAATCCGGACTTAGACGTACTTTATGAGGTCCGCTTGCTCTCGCGAGGTCGCCTCCCTTTGTATACGCCATTGTAGCACGTGTGTAGCCCTGGTCGTAAGGGCCATGATGACTTGACGTCGTCCCCACCTTCCTCCGCTTTATCAACGGCAGTCTCCTTTGAGTTCCCGGCCGAACCGATGGCAACAAAGGATAAGGGTTGCGCTCGTTGCGGGACTTAACCCAACATTTCACAACACGAGCTGACGACAGCCATGCAGCACCTGTCTCACAGTTCCCGAAGGCACTCTCGCATCTCTGCAAGATTCTGTGGATGTCAAGACCAGGTAAGGTTCTTCGCGTTGCATCGAATTAAACCACATGCTCCACCGCTTGTGCGGGCCCCCGTCAATTCATTTGAGTTTTAACCTTGCGGCCGTACTCCCCAGGCGGTCGATTTATCGCGTTAGCTTCGGAGCCCATCACTCTAGGCAACAAACTCCAAATCGACATCGTTTACAGCGTGGACTACCAGGGTATCTAATCCTGTTTGCTCCCCACGCTTTCGCATCTCAGCGTCAGTATCTGTCCAGAAGGCCGCCTTCGCCACCGGTATTCCTCCACATCTCTACGCATTTCACCGCTACACGTGGAATTCTACCTTCCTCTACAATACTCTAGTTAACCAGTTTTAAGTGCAATTCCTAGGTTGAGCCCAGGGCTTTCACACCTAACTTAATTATCCGCCTACATGCCCTTTACGCCCAGTCATTCCGATTAACGCTCGCACCCTCCGTATTACCGCGGCTGCTGGCACGGAGTTAGCCGGTGCTTCTTCTGTAATTAACGTCAATTGATGCACCTATTAGATACACCACCTTCCTCATTACCGAAAGTACTTTACAACCCGAAGGCCTTCTTCATACACGCGGCATGGCTGCATCAGGGTTCCCCCCATTGTGCAATATTCCCCACTGCTGCCTCCCGTAGGAGTCTGGACCGTGTCTCAGTTCCAGTGTGGCTGGTCATCCTCTCAGACCAGCTAGAGATCGTCGCCTTGGTAAGCCATTACCCTACCAACTAGCTAATCCCATATGGGTTCATCAAATGGCGCATGGCCCGAAGGTCCCATGCTTTGGTCTCTCAACTTTATGCGGTATTAGCAGTCGTTTCCAACTGTTGTCCCCCTCCATTCGGCAGATCCCCATACTTTACTCACCCGTCCGCCACTCGTCATCAAGTGCAAGCACTCATGTTACCGTTCGACTTGCATGTGTTAAGCCTGCCGCCAGCGTTCAATCTGAGCCATGATCAAACTCTTCAATTTAAAGTTTGATGCTCAATAACTGTCTCTGACATAATTCAAATGAATCTTCAGTGTCACTTATCAAGACTTAATTTTTTTAGTCCGTAGACTTTAATCTTTCGTCTCGCAAGTGCCCACACAGATTGTCTGTTTCTTCTTTTTAAAGAGCTGACAGCTTTTTAAGTTAACTAAATGTTTTGTTATTTAGTTTGCTGTCTCAAGGGCTGCGTATACTACGCTACACCTTCTTATTCGTCAAGATCTTTTTTCAAAATTTTTGACCTTGCTCACTCACACCTTTTTCGTCTGCTTGTCGCTGACGCCGTGTCAGTGGATGCGCATTATAGGCACTTTAAATTTTACTGCAAGTGTTTATTGCTATTTTTTTTCTGTTTGCATTTTTTTTGGACTATTTCTTTTATGAAAAACTTTTCAAGCCGATAATAAAAATTAATATTAAATTATAAAAAACATATTGTTACCCATATTATCCAAGTAAAATTTAACTGTGCACGTATTTTTTTAATTTTCGAAATAAATAATAGAACGAAAAGATTAGATGACTATTAGGCTTTTGTGGTTTTTAGTAGAAAAGCATTTAATCGACTAAAATTGTATATAAAAATTATATTAGAACATAATTTTTTAATGCATTGGTTATTAAATTGATTATGTTTTACATTATTCAATTCTCAAAATCTTTCTTATCAATATTTATTTAATGATACTTAACAGGCTAATCGGATAGTTTTTTATTATAATCAGTAAAAAAATTATTTTTGTAAGAATTAAATGCCACCCATATGATAATTAATGGGTGGCATTTTTTCTGCTAATGTGAAAATAATATTCAATATATAATAATTTTCAGAGATTTGCGTACCTAATAGGCTCATAGGTACGCTAAATAAAAAAATTTATTTTAAAACTGTTAACGTCGGAAGTTTATTAAACTTGTTTTAACGCATTCCTCCGATAAGATATTTTGCTTTATCTTTGAAAACTAATTTTATTATGTTAGCAATGATGACACTTATCACTAAAGTTGAAACTAAAAAGCTAATTGCCCCTAATGATGCTAATTCACCATTACTTGTTTTAATAATATCACCCATTGGTGACATATAAAGCTGGCGCTCAAGTTCTATCACTATAATTTCATGAATAAAATAGATAGGAAAACTCACGTTTGCCATATAGGAAAAGAATTTATAAATCTTTCCTTCATTTACTTTATGATTTAATCCTTCTAAAAAATAAAGGGCGAGTATAAATAAAATAATTTTTTGCAAAGTATCAAAATAAAGATTTTGAATACCAAAATAATCCACATAACGATAGGCAAATGGAACAAAAAAACACAAACCAAAAAGAAGGATAATTAATGATAAGTTATCTTTCACAGACTTCATAATAGTTTCATAATTTTGTTTAAGCATCATACCAATTAAATAAACTGGACCATAATGTAATAAGTTTAAAAGTGGCTTTGTAAAATCAGGTTTAGTAAACATTACCACCCAAAGCATAGCTATTAGACCAGGCACAATTAAATTTTTCTTCGACCAATAAAAAAGAAGTGGTCCCATTAGGTATACAATTATTATCATTGGCATAAACCACAAAGGTAAAAGCTGCGTGCCAGTTAACATCATTCTAATTACTGAGCTAATAACGCTAGGTTCAGTTGAAGAGTACCATGGTAATCCCGATAGATATTGATAGTGATAAAAGAAAAAACAAAAAATAGACACTGAAATATAAGGGCATACTACTGTTTTAAATTTTGATAAATAGTATGTTTTAGTATCAAATTTGTATGTTAAATGTTGAAACAAAAAACCAGCAATCAACACAAAAAAAGTTGTGAAATTAAATGCAAACAAATTTAAAAAAGAGAATAAATAACTATTCGCAATTAGATTAGAGTTTTTAAACACACCTAAACAGTGGCTAAAAACAATCATAATAATTGCAACACCACGCAATACGTGAATAGAATAAATTTTTTGAGGTTTGGCAGATTCCATCTTAAAATCAAAATACTATGCTAATATATATATAGTTATACATTAGCACATATTCAAATAACTGGAACTAACATTTATAAAAATAATATTTAAAATAAAACTTGACAATTTGTTAATTAAAATATGTAAATTATTTAAATCAGTAGGCCTAATTTTGTTTGTTCAATTTTTTAATAGCAAAAGAGCAAATAGGAATAATTTTACGGTTTTCTTGTTGTAACTTTTTTACAACAAGATCTAATAATTTCTCAGCAATACCTTGACCTCGATAATCTGGAGCTATGTAAGTGTGATTGATAGTAGCTTGATTTTGCCCTATTCGAGTAAATGTCATCTCGGCTATTTGTTTATTATTTATATCACATACATAAAAACGCTCATTATCTTCTAAATAATTCAATGACATAATATTTTCCTGCTATTTAAACTATTATTTGGAATTTGAAATTTAATAAACTGAGTAAATACATATCAACAAGTGTCTATAAAATTGTTATCAAAAAGATAAATTAAGTTTATTGATAGTATGTAAGTTAACTGAACATTAAGAAAAAAGTTAATAATGAATGATTGAAAATACGTTCTATCAATCATTCAATTATTAAAGAAAGTTTTATTATTATTTATAGTTCTGTAGATTGTTTAATCGACATAATATTAATAACTAAAATAAACGTTTTGCAGTATTATAAAGATCTACGTCAAATGGACGCTTCATATTATTAATAGCTTCTATTATATCATGATGTACCAATTTACCATTTTGGACACCTACACATCGCCCTGCATGACCTTGTTGTAATAATTCAACAGCATAAGCCCCCATGCGTGAACCTAAAATACGATCGTAAGGAACAGGAGAGCCACCTCGTTGAACGTGACCTAATACTGTTGCACGAGTCTCATGATGCACGGCTGCCTCTATGTCTGCTGCAAGCTGGTTAACGTCACACATATGCTCTGTAACGGTTACAATTGCATGTTTTTTACCTTTTGCAAAGCCTAATTTAATTTCTTCAATTAAATCTTCTTTCGTATAAGACATTTCTGGAATAATCATGAATTCACAACCACCAGCAACTGCAGCATTTAATGTTAAATCACCACAATCCCGTCCCATGATTTCAATCACAGATATTCTATGATGTGAAGAACAGGTATCACGTAATCTATCAATAGATTCAACAGCAGTACTTAGTGCGGTGAAATAACCAATCGTATAATCGGTTCCGCGAATATCATTATCAATGGTGCCCGGTAAACCAATACATGGAAAACCTTCTTCTGTTAAACGCATAGCCCCCATATAAGAACCATCACCACCAATTACGACTAAAGCATCAATTTGATGTTTTTTCAAATTCTCAATAGCTTTTTGTCTTACTGTTTTATCTTTAAACTCTGGGAATCTGGCAGAACCGAGAAACGTACCACCACGAGTAATGATATCTGACACACTAGAACGTTCTAACTGAGTAATTCGATCTTCACAAAGACCTAAGTAACCATCATAAACACCAAAAACTTCTAACCCTTCCGTTAAAGCAGTTCTAACTACTCCTCGTATGGCTGCATTCATCCCTGGTGCATCACCACCACTGGTCAAAATACCTATTTTTTTTATCATAGAAAATAACTCCTAATAATTAACTTTTGATTATTATAGAGTCTTAACAGATTTCTAACAATAGATGATAAAAGGTATTTTGGTGTTTTTTTCTACCGCATCGTTTCAATGGGTACAACCGAAATTGGATCTTGATGAATAATTACTGTTGCAGGAGAAAAGAGTTCAGCAATACGCTTTTCGATTGAATCAGCTATAGCGTGTGCTTTAACTAAGGGCATATTATCATCAAGTTCTATATGCAATTGAATAAATTTTATGGGGCCTGCTTGTCTAGTTTTTAAATCATGAAAACCATGAACATTCGGATATGATGCAACAATATTAGCAATTTTCTCGTTATCACTTTCTGGCAATGCTCTATCAAGCAAATCCTGTATCGCATTGTAAGAAATCTTATAAGCATTATAACAAATATATAAAGCAATCAAGAATGCAAATGTAGCATCAGCAAAAGAAATTCCATACCAACTTAAAAAGAGTGCAATGATAACTGCAATATTCATTAACATATCAGAAGAATAATGTAGCATATCAGCTTGAATGGCCTTACTTTGAGTAATTTTCACAACATATCTTTGATATAAAACAAGTATAGAAGTAATCACTGTAGAAATGGCAGAAACAGTAATTCCCAACAATGGAGCTTTTAGCTCACTAGGATGAACAATAGACTTAATACTTGAAAGCAATAAAATTGTCGCTGAACCTATAATAAATGTACTTTGTGCTAGCGCTGCAAGTGATTCAGCTTTACCATGACCAAAGGTATGATCATCATCAGCTGGTTTTAAAGCATAACGTACCAAAAAGAAATTAAGACCAGAAGCAAGTAAATCAATACTCGAGTCTAACAATGATGCAAATAAACTTATTGAACCTGTTATCCAACAGGTAATAAATTTTATAAAAATTAGAAAGATAGATATTAAAACAGCAATTAATGTTGCTCTTTTAACTAATTTTTCGTACAAATGTGAATTTGACATTTGGTACCTTTTTATTGATAGGATTCAACCCCCACTGGAAGGACTAACTGCTGAGCAACCTCGGCTGCCTTTTCTCGCCCGACCAAAACATCAATAATTTTCAAAGCAAAATCAATTGATGTCGCAGGACCTTGACTAGTAATAACTTTATTTTGCTCATCAAAATATACTCTATCCGTTTTCCAAAGTTTAAATGCACTTTTAGTAGATGGGTAACCTGTCATATATGCATTTGGAAATAAATTGTGATGTTGCAGAACTATTGCAGGAGAAGCACAAATTGCCGCTATAACATCACCTACCTGATGAGTTTTTTTCAATATTTCGATTAATAACGAACAATCTCGAAAATTTTCGGCTCCTTTAACACCACCAGGTAAAATAACCACATCAAAATTTTCATTTTGAATTTCTGAAATAGTTTTTTGGGCTAAAATTGTTACTCCACGAGAACATTTAACTTCACAACAATTTGAAATACTTGCAGTTATGACATTAATACCCGCTCTGGTGAGTAAATCAATTGTTGTTACTGCTTCTGTTTCTTCACAACCTTCTGATAAAAAGACTAATGCTTGCTTCATCATTATTGTACTCCTTTTAACCAATAAATAACTTATTTAAGTTTTAATTATGATGAATTTTATTTCACCCTTTCAATATTTGCTCCTAAACCTCGTAGTTTTTCTTCAATATTGTCATAACCTCTATCAATGTGGTAAATGCGGTCAACGATTGTTGAACCTTCTGCAATACAACCAGCCAACACTAAACTTGCTGATGCTCGTAAATCTGTCGCCATTACTTGTGTACCACTGAGTTTTTCTACGCCATGAGTAATTAGTGTATTACCTTCAATTTCTGCTCTAGCACCCATACGGATTAATTCTGGCACATGCATAAATCGATTTTCAAAAATCGTTTCTTTAATAATTCCAGTACCTTCAGCAACCATATTTAATAATGAAAATTGTGCTTGCATGTCTGTAGGAAAACCTGGATGTGGGGCTGTATGGATATTTACAGCTTTTGCTCGTTTATTTTGCATATCTAAACAAATCCAATCGTCACCGACTTCAATATGTGCACCAGCTTCTTTTAATTTTGATATGACAGCATCAAGCAGGTTTGGATCAGTTTTACGACAAGTAATTTTTCCTTTTGAAATAGCAGCAGCTACTAAAAAAGTTCCTGTTTCAATTCGATCTGAAACAATTTCATGCGTACCACCACCTAAACTTTCAACTCCTTCAATTTCAATGCGCATTGTTCCAGCACCGGTAATTTTAGCACCAAGCATATTTAAGAATTTAGCTGTATCAACAATTTCTGGCTCACATGCTGCATTTTCAATTATCGTTTTACCTTCGGCTAAAGTTGCAGCAGACATAATCGTCACTGTAGCGCCAACACTCACTTTATCCATAACAATATGAGCGCCTTTTAATCGACCATCTACAGTAGCTTTAACATATCCTTCATCCAAAATAATTTTTGCACCTAATTGCTGAAGCCCAGTAATATGAAGATCAACAGGTCTTGCACCAATCGCACAACCGCCAGGTAATGAAACCTGTCCTTGACCAAAACGAGCAACCAATGGTCCCAACGCCCAAATGGAAGCTCGCATAGTTTTTACTAATTCATAAGGTGCGCAATAATTATTAAGATGAGCCGCATTAAGCTGGACAGAACCATTGCGTTGACATTTCACACCTAACTGACTTAATAGTTCCAGTGTAGTATCAATATCTTTTAACTTAGGTACATTTTTTAGCTCTACAGGTTTTTCTGCTAAAATAGCAGCAAATAAAATAGGCAAAGCAGCGTTTTTAGCGCCTGAAATAATAACTTCACCGTTTAAAGAAGTTGGACCTTTAAGGAGAAACTTTTCCATTATTAAACTCTAATAAATAATAAATTAGTCAATATTATAAAAGTTATTTATTAATATATAAATCAATTTAATAAAAATATATTTAATTCATTAAAAGAGCTAAGATAAATTTCATCCATTATTATTCGATAATATTGTCGATTTTTATGTAATTTTATAAATTACTTCAAATCAATGATTGACTCAATTTAGATAGCACCTTATATTGAAAATGCGTTAATTATTAATACGGTCGATTACGAGAAAAATTATAACTCCTAATATTCTTTTCAAAATAATTAAGAGATAAAACATGTTCGATTCACTTGCCAAAGCAGGAAAATATCTCGGTCAAGCTGCTAAGCTTATGGTCGGTATCCCTGATTACGATAATTATGTTCAACACATGAAACTAACCCATCCTGAACAAACACCTATGACTTATGAGGAATTTTTTAAAGAACGACAAGATGCACGTTATGGTGGTAAAGGTGGATTTAAATGTTGCTAAAATTTAGAGATAACAAATGACAAACCCAATTATTTTGCAACCACTACCTGTCACTTTACTAACAGGATTTCTCGGTTCAGGTAAAACTACATTAATTAATCATTTATTAGAAAATAATCGTAACGAAAAAATAATCATTATTGAAAATGAATTTGGTCAAATAAATCTTGATAGTGATTTATTAAATGCCCATTGCGATATTCAAATTGTTGAGATGACCAATGGTTGCATCTGCTGCACCGTACAAGGTGAACTTACCGATGCGCTTCATAAATTACATGCTCAGCGCATAGCTGGTGAATTAACATTCGATCGTCTTATTATCGAAACTACAGGACTTGCCGATCCTGCACCAATTATTCAAACATTTTTTATTGACGATTTGATTCGTGAAACGATTAAACTTGATGCTATTATTACTTTAGTTGATGCTCAACATATTTTACAACACTTAGATGAACATAGAGTAGCACTTTCACAGATTGGATTTGCTGATCGAATTATTATTACTAAAACTGACTGTGTAAGTGAACAGCAAAAAAATGAGATTATTAGTAGAATTAATAAAATTAATAATAAAGCTGCAATCATTGTAGCGATAAATGGACAAATACCAAAATCACAATGGATTGACATTCATTCATTCGATTTAAATGACGATTTAATCATTAATAAAGGTTTTTTTGTTGTCAATCCATTAAAAAAAATTGAAACTAATTTTAAAATTCTTCCATTACAAAATCACACTCAATCATGGAAAGATGATATTTGCTCCTATCTTTTTGAAGCTGGTGAGCTTGATTTGAAAAAGATAGGCTCATTTATGGAAAACTTAATTGAGCAATATGGTAATGACATGTTACGGTATAAAGGTATATTAGCGATTAAAGATAACCCACAACGTTTGATTGTTCAAGGAGTGCATAAAGTTGTTGGTTTCGATTATGGTTCTTCATGGCAAGATCCTTCTGAAAAAATATCTCGATTAGTCGTAATTAGTCGTATTTTGCCATTTGATGATTTGAATCACGAATTTTTAAAAACTATTGCTAAATAAAAATTAGAACATGTTTAACACAATAAAAAAATAATTTCTATTTTATTGGTGATTTGACCATCTATTTTTATACTCAAACGTATAGTTAACCTGAAAGATCTTTACAAAAATCTAAATTAACAAGAGTATAACCATAATAGTCACTTTTTATTTTATATATGATAATATGACAAGCTTTTTTAAATTTATTGAGTAAGTAATATAATAATATGGATTACGATATTGCAATCATTGGCTTAGGCCCTGCAGGTAGTACGTTAGCACGTTTACTTAACCCATCTTTTAAGATTATTGCTTTAGATAAAAAATATCAAACTGGCGATAAAGGCTTTCATAAACCTTGTGGAGGATTATTGGCAAATGATGCTCAAAAATCATTCATTAGACAAAAATTAAATATTCCAACTGATATTTTAACCAATCCACAAATTTTCAGTGTTAAAACTATAGATTTACAAACTAAATTAGTCCGTAACTATCAACGTAGCTATATTAGTTTTGATAGACATAAGTTTGATCTATGGCTAAAGTCACTTATTCCTACCACAGTTACAATTTTACATAACACTCTGTGTAAAGAAGTAAGGAGAATCATTGATGGTTATCAAATTACTTATGTCGATGAAAATCAAATAGAACATAATGTTACTGCTCAATATGTAATTGGGGCTGATGGTGCAAATTCAGTTGTTAGACGAATGCGTTATCCAAATCATTCCATCAGACAATATGTAGCAATTCAACAATGGTTTACAGAAAAACATTCAAATCCTTTTTATTCTTGTATTTTTGATAACCAATTAACCAATTGCTATGCTTGGAGTATGTCTAAAGATGGTTATTTTATACTTGGCGGAGCATTTCCTAAAAAAAATGCCAATAAACATTTTGAACAATTAAAACATAAAATAACTCAACAAGGTTTTATCTTTGGCGAATCGGTGAAAGTTGAAAAATGTTTAGTTATCTATCCTAATCGTTTCCGTGACTTTTATACTGGCAATGAAAATATATTTTTAATAGGTGAAGCAGCAGGATTTATAAGTGCAAGTTCATTAGAAGGAATCAGTTACGCTCTTGACAGCGCTGAGATTTTAAGCAAAATATTAAACAATGGTCAATCGAAACCAAATAAGCGATATTATCAAAAAACAATACCATTACGTCTTAAACTATATAGCAAAATTATTAAAGCCAAAATATTAACTACTCCAATTTGGCGAAAAATTATTATGAAAAGTAAGATCCAACATATAAAAACGAATTAATTAGTATAGAATTTATACCAGTTAAATAACTCAATAATAATAAATATATAATACAAGGAATAGTTACAATGTTTAATGTTAACGATTTAATCCGTTTTAATCACGAATGGTCAGAAAAAATAGAGCAAGAAGATCCCGAATTTTTTAAACAACTTGCCATTGCACAAAATCCAAAATTTTTATGGATTGGTTGTTCAGATAGCCGAGTTCCAGCTGAAAGATTAATTAAGCTGAAACCCGGTGAATTGTTTGTTCATCGAAATGTCGGTAATTTGGTTATTCATACAGATCTAAATTGTCTATCTGTTGTGCAATATGCCGTTGATGTGCTAAAAATAGAAGATATTATAGTATGTGGACATTTAGGATGTGGTGGAATAAGAGCTGCGGTTGAAAATCCCGACATAGGATTAATTAACAACTGGTTGCTGCATATTCGTGATTTATGGTTTCGTAATAGTTCTCTTATTGGTGAGTTTCCACCAGATATCAGATTAGATATTTTGTGTGAGCTTAATGTTATTGAACAAGTTTATAATTTAGGCCATTCAACGATTATTCAATCAGCATGGCAACGCGGTCAAAGAGCGAATTTACATGGCTGGGTTTATGGTATCGATAATGGCAAAATTACTGATTTACATATCACATCATCTAGTCGTGAAAATCTCGAAATTAATTATCGAGAAGCAATTTCCTATCTTTTAAATTTACATAAATTACAACAATAATTTTAAAGCTTTACTTAAAACGGTAAATGATTTGATTGCTACTTCCTCGCCATAACAGTCGAGGATCAGCAAGTTCTCGGACAAATTTACCATCAATTAGCACATCAATATAAGATACAACTTCTTGTTGATCAGTACTTAATTCACCAAGTTTATATCCAGTCCATAGCCAAATATCTTTATTATCACATTCAGATTTAACACGTTTAACAAGTTTTAATATTGCTGGAACATTTTTTGGATGTAAAGGATCACCACCAGAAAGCGATAATCCTTGACGTTTTATTTCTGTATCTTGTAAATCTTTAATGATTTGATCTTCAAGTGATTGTGTAAACGGCGAACCTGAATTAACTCCCCATGTACTTTTGTTATAACAACCCGGACATTGATGTTCACAGCCAGCAACAAAAAGTACACAACGGGTTCCTTCGCCATTTACAACATCAACAGGATAATAGCGATGATAATTCATATTTTTTAAAACAATGATTAACCAATTTGACCATTATTTAAATGTTTAACTCGACGTTTGACTTCTTCTTGTTTTCCAGCATTAAATGGACGGGCATCAGGACTACCTAAGTAACCACAAACACGACGAGTCACTGAGACTTTAGATGAATCATGATTACCACAGCTTGGGCAAACAAAGCCTTTACTGGTACAAGAAAATTCACCCGTATAACCACATTCATAACACTCATCAATTGGTGTATTAGTACCATAGTAAGGTACTCGGCTATAGCTATAGTCCCAAACATCTTCTAATGCTTTAATATTATTTATCATATTAGGATATTCTCCATAACAGATAAATCCGCCACTTGCTACTGGTGGATAAGCTTTCTCAAACTCAATTTTTTCATATGGATTAACTTTTTTCTCAACATCAAGATGAAAACTGTTTGTATAATAACCTTTATCAGTGACACCAGAAATGATGCCAAACTCAGCAGTATCAAGTCTACAGAAACGATCACACAAATTTTCGCTTGGTGTACTGTACAAGCTAAAACCATAACCAGTCTCATCTTTCCATTGTTCTACAGCTTTACGTAAATGTTCAACAATGGCAATACCTTTTTGACGTAAAGTTTCATTATCAAATGGGTGAGTTTGATTACCATAAAGTGCATTTAGAGTTTCATGAATACCTATATAGCCTAATGAAATAGATGCACGACCATTTTTGAATATTTCAGACACGCTATCATCTTCTTTTAGTCGCACACCACAAGCGCCTTCCATATATAAAATAGGTGCTACACGGGCTTTAACCCCTTCTAAACGAGCAATACGTGTCATTAAGGCTTTTTTACATAGAGCTAAACGTTTATCTAAAATTTTCCAAAACTGCGATTCATCGCCATGTGCTTCAATTGCAATACGTGGAAGATTTAAACTAATTACGCCTAAATTATTACGACCGTCATGAATTTTATGACCATCTTCTTCATAAACGCCTAAAAAACTTCGACATCCCATTGGTGTTTTGAATGAACCAGTGACTTCAACGACTTTATCGTAATTTAATATATCTGGGTACATACGTTTGCTTGCGCACTCTAATGCAAGTTGCTTAATATCATAATTTACATCGTTTGGTTTATGATTAATTCCATCTTTAATTGCAAAAACTAATTTTGGAAAAACAGCCGTTTTATGATTTTTACCTAAACCTTTTATACGAACTTTAAGAATTGACTCTTGAATTAAGCGTGACTCCCAGCTTGTCCCTAGACCAAAGCCAAAAGTAACAAATGGAGTTTGACCATTAGCAGTATGTAAAGTATTGACCTCATATTCTAAAGATTGAAAAGCATCATAACACTCTTTTTGAGTACGACTCTCAGCATAAGCTTCTGGATTTGAAATATTCCATTCTTCTGCTACTTGTTTATGTTTTTGATAACTGATAGTGACAAATTTAGCTAAAATTTCATCAATACGATTTATAGTTGTTCCACCATAAATATGACTAGCAACTTGAGCAATAATTTGCGCTGTTACTGCCGTAGCCGTCGCAATTGATTTTGGAGGTTCAATTTCAGCATTCCCCATTTTGAAGCCATTTGTTAACATACCATCTAAATCGATTAGCATACAGTTAAACATTGGAAAAAATGGTGCATAGTCGAGATCATGATAATGAATTTCACCACAATCATGGGCTCGTGAAATTTCTTTAGGTAATAGATATTGTTTAGCGTAATGCTTTGCCACAATCCCCGCAAGCAAGTCTCGTTGTGTAGGAATAACTTTACTATCTTTATTAGCATTTTCATTTAAGATTGCAACATTACTTTGTTCAATTAAACCACGAATATCCTGAGTTAATCGACTACGTTGTTCACGTTCTCGATCGCGATCATGTCTATACTCAATATAGGTTCTTGCTAACTTTTTATAAGGGCCTGACATAAGCTGATTTTCAACTGCGTTTTGAATTTCGTTAATATCGACACTCTCACGCTCAGCCATTTGATTAGTAATCTCTTGGGCAACAGCAGCACAATAATCTGGATCATTAACATTAGCAGCAACTGCTGCTTTAACGATAGCATCTCTGATTCGACCTTCATTAAATGCGGTCTGGCAACCATCACGTTTAATTACTACAGGCATATATACTCCTCAACATTCATTAATAAATAGTAGTTAGCATAGGATTTATATCAATATTAATACTCATGTTCATTGTAATGATTAAAACAATTGATTTTTTTATTAGAATATTAGACTTTATTTGATATAGACCGGAATTTTCACATTGCTTAGATGATACTACATATAGTAAATATAATTGAATTATACACCATATATTGTGTTTTTCCAGATTTTTTAGTAAATAAAATTGCTTGACAAAGCAAAGATCAAGTACTACAAGCCTTTTTATAGGTAGCTTAAAAAATTCGAATGAATTTATTGGATGATAAGAAAACAATTATTATAAGAGTGTAAGGCAATCTTACACTCTTATAACAAAAATTATTGCTTAAATTAAAAATAATTATGATTCAATGTTTAACCAATCAGTATGGAAAACACCCTCTTTATCGATACGTTGATAAGTATGAGCACCAAAATAATCTCGCTGTGCTTGAATTAAATTAGCTGGTAATACAGCAGAACGATAACTATCATAATAGGCTATAGCTGCTGAAAGCGTTGGCACAGCAATACCTTGTTGGATAGCTAACGAGATTACATCACGCAATGACTGTTGATAAACTTCGACAGTTTGATTGAAATAAGGTGCTAATAACAAATTATCAATCTCATTATTATCTGCATAGGCATCTGTAATTTTTTGCAAGAATTGTGCACGAATAATACATCCAGCCCTAAAGATTTTGGCTATTTCTCCATAATTTAAATTCCATTGATATTTATGAGAAGCAGCTTTTAACTGTGCAAACCCTTGTGCATAAGAGATAATTTTACCCATATACAATGCTTTACGCACTTTTTCAATCAACTCTTTCTTGTCACCAGCATAAGGATTTTGTTTAGGCCCTTTTAATACTTTTGATGCAGCCACACGTTGATCTTTAATTGCAGAAAGATAACGAGCAAACACCGATTCAGTTATCAATGATAAAGGTTCGCCAAGATCTAAAGCACTTTGACTCGTCCATTTACCGGTACCTTTATTACCAGCGGCATCTAAAATCACATCAACAAGATATTTGCCATCTTCATCTTTAAATTTAAAAATATCAGCCGTAATCTCAATTAAATAGCTATTTAATTCACCCTTATTCCAGTCAGAAAAAACATTAGCTAATTCATCATTAGTTAGACCTACAACATGTTTTAAAACTGAATAACTTTCAGCTATAAGCTGCATATCACCATATTCAATACCATTATGCGCCATTTTAACATAATGACCTGCACCATTTGGACCAATATAAGCAACACATGGTTCACCATTAGCTTTAGCGGCTATTTTTTCTAATATGGGCGCAACTAATGCATATGCTTCTTTTTGACCCCCAGGCATAATTGAAGGACCTTTTAACGCACCTTCTTCACCACCAGAAACACCGGCCCCAATAAAGTTAAAACCTTCATCGGAAAGCATTTTATTTCGGCGAATGGTATCTTCAAAATACGCATTTCCGCCATCAATAATAATATCACCTTTATCTAATAGTGGACGTAACTCATTAATAACGGCATCTGTTCCTTTACCTGCTTGAACCATAATAAGGATACGGCGAGGTTTTTCTAATGAATTTACAAAATCTTCAATAGTGAAGTAAGGAACCAATTGCTTATCAGAATGCTCCGCCATTACTTGTTCTGTTTTATCTTTAGAACGATTATAGATAGCAACAGAAAATCCACGACTTTCAATATTGAGAGCAAGATTGCGCCCCATAACTGCCATTCCAATAACACCGATTTGTTGTTTAGACATGATTTGGCTCCTATATTAAATCTATATATAACCTTAAACACTAAGGCTTTTTAACAATACCTAAAACTTATTTAAGTTTTATAAATTACGCTATATTTTTCCACAAAAAAACCGTATCAGATATAATACGGCTTTTTTAGCAACTTTAATGATATTTAGTACTCATTACGCAAATCATGAACGCTTCATCATTTCAAAAAACTCATCATTCGTTTTAGTCATGGCAAGTTTATCAATTAAAAATTCCATCGCGTCGATTTCACCCATTGGGTTAAGAATTTTGCGCAAAATCCACATTTTCTGTAATTCATCTGGTGAAGTCATTAAATCTTCTTTACGTGTACCAGAACGATTAAAGTCAATTGCAGGGAATACACGTCGCTCTGCAATTTTACGAGATAAATGTACCTCCATATTACCAGTACCTTTAAACTCTTCGTAAATAACTTCATCCATTTTTGAACCAGTATCAATCAGTGCAGTTGCAATAATAGTTAAACTACCACCTTCTTCTACATTACGCGCAGCACCAAAAAAACGTTTTGGTCGATGTAATGCATTTGCATCTACACCACCAGTTAATACTTTACCTGATGATGGAACAACCGTATTATAGGCTCGAGCTAGGCGGGTAATCGAATCGAGCAAAATAATGACATCTTTTTTATGTTCTACTAAACGTTTAGCCCGTTCAATAACCATTTCAGCAACCTGAACATGCCTTGCAGCAGGCTCATCAAAAGTTGATGCAACTACTTCACCTTTTACTAAACGTTGCATTTCAGTGACTTCTTCTGGACGTTCATCAATCATCAATACCACAAGTTCACACTCAGGATGGTTTACAGCCAAACTTTGTGCAATATTTTGCAGAAGCATGGTTTTACCAGCTTTTGGAGGTGCGACAATCAAACCACGTTGACCTTTACCAATCGGTGAAGCTAAATCAAGTACTCTAGCAGTAATATCTTCAGTAGAACCATTACCGCGTTCCATACGTAATCGAGAGTTTGGATGAAGTGGGGTTAAGTTTTCAAAGAGGATTTTATTGCGAGCATCTTCAGGTTTATCATGATTAACTTCGTTAACTTTAAGTAAAGCAAAATAACGTTCGCCTTCTTTTGGTGGTCTGATTTTACCAGCAATTGTATCACCTGTTCTTAAATTAAATCGCCTAATTTGGCTTGGTGATACATAAATATCGTCAGGTCCAGCTAAATATGAACTATCGGCAGAACGTAAGAAACCAAACCCATCTTGCAAAATTTCAAGTACGCCATCGCCAAAAATATCTTCACCACTTTTAGCATGCTGCTTTAAAATTGCAAAAATAATGTCTTGTTTTCTAAGACGAGCAAGATTTTCAAGACCCATTGTTTTTTCGCCAAGCGTTACAAGCTCGGAGACAGAAGTGTTTTTTAATTCAGTTAAATTCATAATTTTAAAAATTCTTGAGGATAAAATTGATATGTTTGCAATTACCGCTATTTTTTGTATATTTTTTTAATTTACTTATAAAAACCTCTTTCTGGCAATAAACAAACGTAATCAATTATTAATTTCTTATGATAATATACGTTTAGATATAAACTATTTACCCACTTAATCAATAAAAACAATGGATTGCAGAAAGGAGTTCTTGTAAGAGGTTAGCAATGTACACTAAAAAAGGTACTATGTCTATACTTAATTATAGTTTATGTATAGAGATATATTTATTTAAAATAAAAAATAAGAGTAATTTTCATTACTCTTATTTTTTGTAATAACTATTTAACACAATTAAAGTTGCTCATCAATAAAGCTTTTAAGCTGTGCTTTAGATAAGGCTCCCACTTGCGTTGCAACAACTTTACCATGTTTGAAAATCAATAGTGTAGGGATTCCACGTATATTAAATTTAGGGGCTATATTAGGATTTTCCTCAATATTTACTTTAGCAAAAAGCACTTTATTAGCGTATTCTTGTGCAACTTCTTCTAAAATTGGCGCAATCATTTTACAAGGTCCACACCATTCAGCCCAGAAATCAATCAATACTGGTTTTTCAGCATCATTGATTTGTTTGTCAAATGTCGCCTCAGAAAGTGAAACAATATTATTACTCATTTGTTTATCCCCCAATAAATATTTATATTTATAATATTAATAAATTTTCTGTTTTTCCACTAGTAATTAGTATAATAGGACATAATTATTAGTGATGTCTGTATGACTAATATGCTATAATTCTCAAATATTGATAATTACATTTGAAACCACAATGATTCCATCTTATCTTACCAAAACAACTTTTAGTCAATTTCCATTACATCCTCTAGTGATAAAAGCACTTGATAAGAAAGGCTTTACTTATTGTACGCCAATTCAAGAACAAACATTACCGTTAACAACAAATGGAGTTGATATAGCTGGGCAAGGACAGACAGGAACAGGTAAAACCATTGCTTTTTTGGCCTCAACGTTTAATCATTTATTAAATCATGAGCCGTTACCAGATCATAAAGCAAACCAACCTAGGGCGATCATTATAGCCCCAACTCGTGAGCTTGTGGTACAAATTTATCACGATGCAGAAGTATTATCTGAAGAAACAGGTCTTAAATTAGGTTTAGCTTTTGGCGGTGACGGCTATGATAAACAATTAAAAATGTTATCAGCTGGCGTAGATATTTTAATTGCTACCACAGGGCGATTAATCGACTATGCCAAACAAAATTATATAAATTTAGAAGCAATTCAGGTTGCCGTTTTGGATGAAGCCGATCGTATGTTTGACTTAGGGTTTATACGTGATGTCCGCTGGATTTTTAAACATATGTCTCCTCCTTCAAAACGATTGACCATGTTATTTTCAGCAACATTAACACATAATGTACGTGAATTAGCTTTTGAGCATATGAATAATCCACAATATGTTGAGGTTGAGCCTGAGCAAAAAATTGGTCACCGTATCAAAGAAGAGCTATTTTTTCCATCCAATGAAGATAAACTTGCACTGCTACAAACACTTATTGAAGAAGAATGGCCCGATCGCTGTATCGTATTTGCTAACACTAAAGTGGCCTGTGAAAAAATATGGCGACATTTAATTGCAGATGGTCATCGTGTAGGGCTATTAACCGGCGATATTGCTCAGAAAAAACGTTTGTCAATTTTAGAACAGTTTACTCGTGGCGATCTAGATATTTTAGTCGCAACGGATGTTGCCGCACGTGGTTTACATATTCCTGATGTTACACATGTTTTTAATTATGATCTGCCGGATGATTGTGATGACTATCGTCATAGAATTGGAAGAACAGGACGTGCAGGGGCTGAAGGTTACTCAATTTCACTTGCTTGTGAACGTTATTCTCAAAATTTACCGGCAATTGAAAAAGCAATTGATCATACTATTCCCGTTAGCCAATATGATCCATCTGCATTATTAGTTGATTTACCCATGCCAAAAACTTTCAAACGTGCACCTCGTAGAAGATCATCTACATAATACAATAATATAGAATTTACTTATATTATTATAATCAAATACAGTTATCTTAAAATATTAACCATAATTAAGATAACTGTTAGCAAAATAAATTAATTAAAAATTAAATAATTAATTTTCTTTTTTGTCTTTTAAAAAATCTTCATATGCTAATTCAATCTGTTTTTTAGTTGCTTTAGATAATGATGCAACATGACGATGATTCAATGAGCCATATAAAATAAATAAAACATTATTCGAAATACGAGAATTTTTATTTTTCATCCTGTAATATGCTTCTAAATATCCTACTTTATAAAATATTTCTATATTAGTAATACCAACACTAAATAGTAATTTTTCTAATGATAGTGTTATATTGGGGAGTGTTTTAATTCTATGCTTTTTTAACTTGATTTTCTCATCTTGTTCTAACTGAGCATATTTAATAACCATTTTAACCATGGAATGAAATGTTTGTGAATCCTCAAATAATTCATCACTTACCTTGTAATAATCTAACGATTTTGTCGAAATACCTGAAGGTAAAGTTAAAGTTGTCATTCCTAACTCGATAAAAACTGAACGATAATGAGAATGACCTCTTAAATAAAACTCCTGTTCGCCAATCCAACCGAACATTACTCCTCTGCTATTAATGCTAAATCCCCCAAAAAAGGTTTTGATTGAAATATCATCAAAGGAAGATAAATCCTTAAGGATTTTATTTGTAAATGTTGAACTCATAATTTATCTCTACTTAACTTAATTAATTGAATAACATAAATAACTTACTACTTAAATTAAGTTATAGTAAATAATTTAATAATCAAACTATTTTTTTTAATAAATTCATATTTTTGGGATCTATCTTCCATAAATAAACATAAATGAGATTAATACTTGATAAAATATATTTTTGTACTTCTAATATTTGTTTCTAATAAAAAACTAATTATAAATAAACAAATCTTAATAATTCTTTAAAAAGAAAAGATGCTTTAACATTGTTATTATGTTGTAAAAATTATACAATCAACGTACTAAGAATTATATGGTTTCAATATTGTCAATTCACATTAACATGATCAAAATTGCTGTTATTTTGTTTATTTTGTTTTGTTCATCTGCTGCAACTGCAGATAAACTTGCATTAATACAATCATTGACTCTTTGTAATCCTAATTTTTTCAAAGAAGTTTATGTTAACAAAAGTGAATTGCAAAAATATACAACTATCCGAACATTTGATAAGAATAAAGCTTATATTTCTGTCGAAAATCGTACAGATACCTATAAAAACTATACTTATTTCAAAATTCCTATGACTTATAAAAATTTAACAATTAAAGGCTATTACGATAGTGCCATGGATCTAGGAAAAATGGGAAAATATTATTTTTGGGGCTTTATTATTGACAATGACATTAACGAAATTAAAGATACATTGAATTTTATTGATTGGAAAAATATGGAAGACAATTTGCTTTATATTGCTAATCCAATGATTCGTAATATCAATGATGAAATACATGTATGGAATGAAAATACCGGTACCGTAGTTGGTGTAAAAACCATTCCTGCACCGGATACAACTGAAAAGCTATTATTACTTGAAAAAGGGGCAAATATGAATCTGTTAATTTGTTCAATTCAAGGTATTGTCACTGTAGAATTACTTAAACAAGAACGCCCTGATATCAAATAAATTTAACTAAATTGCCGAGTCATCCATTTCTCCAGTACGAATACGAATAACTTGCTCGACATTATAAACAAAAATCTTCCCATCACCGATTTTGCCAGTTTGAGCAGTTTTCATAATGGTTTCGATACACGTTTCTAAAATATCGTCAGAAACTACAAGCTCAATTTTTACTTTTGGTAAAAAATCTACCATATATTCAGCGCCACGATAAAGTTCTGTATGCCCTTTTTGACGACCAAAACCCTTCACTTCAGTAACGGTCATACCCGTTATACCTTGATCGGCTAACGCTTCTCGAATATCATCTAATTTGAATGGTTTGATAATAGCTTCAATTTTTTTCATACTTATTTTTTCCTCAATTCGAGATCACCAATTTTTAAATCCAAATGCAGATGTTATTGGATAACGTCTACCTTTTCCAAAATTGCGTATTGTGATTTTTGGACCAATAGCTGATTGACGTCGTTTATACTCATTAATGTCAACCAGTTTAATAACACGTCTAACTGTAATTTCATCATAACCTTGCTCAATGAGTTGTTCAACAGAAAGATCTTGTTCAACATAACCACTCAATATTCCATCTAAAATATCATATGGCGGTAAACTATCTTCGTCTTTCTGATCTGGAGCCAATTCAGCTGAAGGAGGACGAGTAATTACCCTTTCAGGAATAACATATGAATGGGTATTTCGATATTTTGATAATGCAAACACCATAGTTTTAGGTACATCTTTGAGCACATCAAAGCCTCCAGCCATATCTCCATAAAGCGTAGCATAACCTACTGACATCTCACTTTTATTACCAGTTGTTAATACCAAACGTCGCCTTTTATTAGATAAAGCCATTAAAATAACGCCACGACAACGTGCTTGTAAATTTTCTTCTGTAGTATCTTTTTGTGTCCCTGCAAACATAGGTTTTAAAGATGACATAAACGCATCAAACATTGGTTCGATCGAAATAATATCAAATTCCACACCTAATATTTCAGCTTCTTCTTTGGCATCAGCAATACTAATATCAGCCGTATAACGAAATGGCATCATAACAGCTTGCACCTTATCTTTGCCGAGTGCATCAACCGCAATAGCTAGTGTTAACGCTGAATCAATACCACCAGAAAGACCCAATACTGCGCCTTGAAAACCATTTTTGGTAATATAATCACGTGTTGCAAGTACCAATGCATCATATACTGACGCTAAAGGATGATTTTCATCTTCAGCAATAGTAGTTTGGTTAGGTACACCTAATTCAAAACGAGTGACTTGTTCTACAAACGATTTTAGTTGGCAAACAATATCACCATATTCATTGCAAACAAAAGACCCGCCATCAAAAACAAGTTCATCTTGACCACCAACTTGATTAACATAAATAATAGGTAATCGGGTTCGAGTGGCATGGGCTTTGATTAAATCGTGTCGACGCTGCTGTTTTTCATAGTCATAAGGAGAAGCGTTAATAGTTATTACTAAATCTGCATTCTGAGCACTAATTTGATCGATAGGCTGATTTTGCCAAAGATCTTCACAGATTAATAATCCAATTCTTTTACCTTTAAAATCGACAATACAACTCTGATTATCTGAGGTAAAATAACGTTTCTCATCAAAAACATCATAATTAGGTAGCTGTTGTTTGTGATATCGCGTTAATAACTTTCCTGCATAAAAAAAGGATAATGCATTATAGATATGTCCATCTTGCCAATGTGGATGACCGATAATTACAGCACAATCAGTACTAGCCTGTTGAACTAAAGATAGCGCTTTTTCACACCGATCTTTAAAATCAGCACGATAAATTAAATCTTCTGGCGGATAACCGCAGATAGCAAGTTCCGAAAAAATAATAAGGTCATTAGATGAATGGCAATGTATTAACTCAACAATTTGTTCAGTATTACCCTCTATATCGCCAACTCGCCAATTCTTTTGTGCTAAAACAGTAGATAAAGACATATAAAATTCAAAATCACAAATAAAAATTGGCGTTAAGTTTAAATGATTCTAAGTTGCGCTGCCACTTTTTTATCGTTAACATGAAGTAATAAATTAGCTTTGACTGGATTGGAAATTATTATGCAAAAGATTTTAAATGTAGCACTAGCCAAACGTAGTTATCCTATAATTATTGGTGAAAATTTACTAAATGAATTCCACCATTTTAAACTTCAGGCAGGTCAGCGCGTGTTAATCGCTACCAATGAAACTATTGCTCCACTTTATTTACAACCATTAATTGATATGCTAGAAAAGAATGGTGTGAAAACGGATTTCATTATTGTTCCAGATGGAGAAAAATATAAAACCATGGAAACATGGAATACTATTTTAACTGCTTTGCTTGCTAATAATCATACACGTAACAGCATACTTATTGCTTTAGGTGGTGGCGTAATAGGTGATGTTGCAGGTTTTGCAGCATCGGCATACCAACGAGGAATTAAGTTTATTCAAGTGCCTACGACACTATTATCACAAGTTGATTCTTCAGTCGGTGGTAAAACAGCTATTAACCATCCATTAGGCAAAAATATGATTGGTGCCTTTTATCAACCTCAATCAGTTGTTATTGATTTGAATTGCTTAAAAACTCTACCTCAACGTGAATTTTCCGCAGGTCTGGCCGAAGTCATAAAATATGGGATTATTTTAGATGAAGATTTCTTTAATTGGTTAGAAATACATATTGAAGAGTTACTTAATCTAGATGTCAAAGCACTCAGTTACTGTATTTATCGCTGTTGCCAACTTAAAGCCCAAATAGTTGCAGCTGATGAAACTGAACAAGATATGCGCGCTATATTAAATCTAGGTCATACTTATGGGCATGCAATTGAGGCTGAACTTGGATATGGCAATTGGTTACATGGTGAAGCTATCAGTGTTGGTATACTCATGGCAGCTCAAACCGCTAAATTATTAAATAAATTAACAGATAATGATATTGATCGTATAAAAAACTTATTAATTAAAGCTAAACTTCCTGTAATAAAACCTAAACAAATGTCCATAGAGTCTTACCTTCCACATATGATGCGCGATAAAAAAGTACTATCAGGACAATTACGCTTGGTAATACCAACTAAAATTGGACATGCTGAAATTATTGATGGAATTGAAAAAGAGATAGTATTTGAATCTATACAACAAGTTTAAATCTCTATTTTTAATAATATTAAATATTTCTGTTATAAAATAAAAGGCGTGATACATTACGCCTTTCATTTTTTATAATAAAAATAACTTAATTTTACATTTTTGTTTTTTTAATCTGTTTATAAATAAGATTTAATATTAGCCCCAAGAACGCCACCGCAATTGCAATATAAAATGCTTTAGTATAATCACCATCATTATTGACTAGAATATCAGCAGTTAGTTTTGGCGCAAAAAATGCAGCTGAAGAGTAACCAACAAAGATGATGCCATAGTTTACACCTTGGTTGGCAGGACCATAATTTTCCATCACCATTGGTGGGAAAACACCCATTACGCCCCCAAAACATAAGCCAAGTGCGATTATCCCAATGGCAAATCCTGCTTGTGATGGAATAAATAAAAAAGAAATAAAAGCAAATATAATTACCGAAAAGATAATATCTAATGTTTTATTTCTTCCTAATTTATCTGATACAGTGCCCCATACTACTCGCCCAGCACAATTACTTAGTGAATATAAACTGACATAAAAAGCAGCAAGGGCAGATGTTAATCCAAACATATTTTGCCCAATACCAGAAGCATTTGAAGCAATCATCAATCCGGAAAAAGCGCCAGTACCTAACATAAAGAAAATTAGATAAAAATATGGCGTTTTTAACATCTCTTGCCAGTTTTTATTAATGATAGGTTTACTTTGTTGACTGTTTGCTTGAACCCAACCTTCAGGTTGATAATTAGCTGGTGCTACTTTAATAAAAAAACTAGCAACCATAACAACCACGATATAGGTACAACCTAAAATTTTAAAGGCATACAGCACATCAAAACTTTCAATCAAATAGTTACCGATTGGTGCAGCAATAATTGCTGCACCTCCCATACCGGCAGTAATAATACCTGATGCAAGTCCACGTTTATCTGGAAAGAATTTAATTGTATTACTTAAGCAACCTGAATAAGCTAATCCTTGTCCAAAACCACTTAATAAACCATAAGTAATATAAAGCATCAAAGGACTAGTCACATAACCACTCAGATAAAACCCAAGCCCAAACAACAAACCACCAATAACACTAGACCATTTAGCTAAACCTTTATCCGTTAAAAAACCACCTAATATCATAGGAATTGGCCCAACGGCGGAATTTATGCCAAATGCAATCATAACATCTGACATACTCCAATTTTTTGCAATACTCAACGGTCCTGCAAAAACACTAAAGGCATAAATAGCACCAGTACAAAGTAATATTGATGTTGATGCAACTAGAATAATCCATCTGTTAACATAATTTTTCGCTTTTACCATTATTAGACTCCATTCTTAGATTTATATCCTTTAATGCAGTCTTGCCAGCAATTCGACCGAAAGTGAAAATATCGGTTAATGAATTACCACCAAGCCTATTACCTGCATGAATACCGCCAGCAACTTCACCTGCGGCATATAAGCCTTTAATTTTTTGTCCTGATTTATCTAACACATGGGTTTGTGTATCAATCCTTAGTCCACCCATAGTATGATGAACAGCTGGTTTTCTTGGTGTAGCATAAAATGGAGGAATTTGGACTTTTAAATCAAAAACATCTTTTCCAAATTCAGGATCGTTTCCAGCATCAACATAACTATTATAATTAGTTATAGTCTGTTTGAAGACGTTTGCATCCATACCCAGTTTTTGTGCTAACTCTTCTAAAGTATTAGCACAAAATAATGTGCCAGCCGCAATTTGTTTATCAATTTTTTCTTGAGAAGTGTTATAAGCAGTTTTCTTGATTGCTTCATCAGCAATTAAATAAAATAACCCACCATTATCAATTGCAGCTTGGGTAAGTTTGTCTCGACTACCATACTCATTAACAAAACGCCTACCTTGCTTATTAACCATAATGAAGTTTTGAGGAGGAACTTGTAATCCACTAAACAACGCACCTGTTTCAGGATCAGAAACAGGCATCATTTGTGAAAAGCCCATACCAACAAGATCAGCTCCAACACTTTGACCTAAAACAATACCGTCACCAGTAATAGCAGGCGAATTAGATGTTTTAATATCATCGTCAATTTCTGTCCAATAAGTATTATATTCTTTTAACATTTTGGTATTAGCACCAAAACCACCAGAAGCTAAAATAACTGCATCAGCTTTCACAGTAACTTTTTTACCATTTAAACCACTGCCAATCACTCCTGCAACTTGTCCATTTTCAACAATTAGCTCTTTTACTGCTGTATCAGTAATGATTATACCACCATGCTCTTCAACATATTTTTGTAACGCTGAGACATAAGCATAACCTTCACTTTTTAGTGGTTTATGACCTCTACGCCATAATGCCCCAACAGGCATTGTCACATCATGTTTATCAAATTCAACACCAATATCTTCCAACCATTTAACGGAATCTAACGCTTCATCAGTTAAAATTTTAACTAAATCGTATTGACCATAAATTACATTGCCTAACTGGTCAGTTCTTTTACCGCCAAGATAGGTTTGGATACGATGCAACAACGCAGAATCAAATAAATAACCGGTCTTATCTTTATTTTCAGCCAGATAATCATTAATTTGCTGTCTTAATATTTTAAAATCATCAAGATATTCAGAATCAATAGTCGACTCATCCATTGTGGCAATTTCTTGTAAAGTATGACTCTCACCAGCAATAGCAGCAAACGTATTTTGCCATTTAGGATTGGCCGCATTCATTGGTCCTCCCGTACGGACAGTATTACCACCGACAGCAGGGAACTTTTCAACAACTATAACTTTTTTACCTTCTTGTAAAACACTTGCTGCAGCGGATAAACCAGCACCACCAGCACCCACGACAACCACATCAGTTTCATATTGCACATCGCTATTATCAATCGCACTTGGAGCTTTTGGTCGTTTACGTAAAACATCAGGATTAGCACCAGCCATCTTAATTGCTTTAGCCACACCATCAATCACACCATTACTGGTGACGGAGGCACCTGATAAAATATCCACATTAAGAGTTTGTCCTTCAAGAATTTGTGATGGAATACGTTTAAATACCACATCAGCAATGCCTTCTGATTCACCTTCAGTATCAATATCAATTGACTCAATACGATCATTCGACAATACAACCACCATTGGTAAATCACCGTTATGACCTGGTGCTGTAACGAAATATCTTCCAGGTTCAAAAGAGATTTCCTCTGGAACATTAAGTAAACTAACAACTTGGGTAAAGCGAATAAAACGGAAAAAACAACTATCTAAGAAATCAATAGTGCGTTCTGATTTGAGATCACCTTTTTCATCAAATGCTTCATGTGCTCGTCCAAGCAAGAATTCATAGCCTGGCATAACAGTGGCATTTACACCTGGCGCATCAAGTATTTGTCTTAGATGTAATTGTGCTCTTGACGAACCTTGCACATCATAAGAAGCACCTACAATCATCACTGGTTTGCCATCAAATGGATGTAAATTAAATGAAAGCCATTCAATAATACTTTTTAGTGCTGATGGAATAGAATGATTATGTTCTGGAGTAGCAATAATTACACCATCTGCTTGTATAATTTTATTATTAAAATTCTGAATAACCGGATTATTAGATTGATCATCTGTTTCATTAAACATTGGCACATCAATCAATTCTAATATTTCAATTTCGGCTTTATTAGCAAAATGTTTTTGCATATATTGTAATAATATACGGTTATAAGATTCCTGAGCATTTGTTCCAACAATTCCAATTAATTTCATTATAGTGCTCCTTCTTCAGCTGCTTGTTTCCAACTAAATTTCTTATTTTGTTCCGTATTAAATTTTGCTTTCTTGAGTAATTCATTAGTAAGAGTAACAAACAAAATGAACTCATCGAAACATTCATCTAATTCTTTAACTTTATCGTGGTAGATAAGATCACCATTTTCATCAAAAGCTTGGAGAGAATGCCCTAAAAGAAATTCTGAACTTGGCATAATTCGTGCTTTTAACTCTGGTGCATCTAAAATTTGCCGTAAATGCGCCTGTGCTCTTGAAGAACCTAACGAGCCATGAGAAGCCCCCACAATCATTACACATTTATTAATGAGTGGACGAGTTGTGTAAGACAACCACTCAATAGCACTTTTTAAAGCTGCAGTAATTGAATGATCATATTCTGGTGTGGCAATAATTACCCCATCAGCATTTTCAATTTTATCTGATAACTCTTTTACTGTTGAAGGTGGCGTTTTATCTTTAGGTTCATTAAATGCGGGCAACGACTTAATTTCACAGACTTCAATTTCTGCTTTGTCTGCAAAATGCGCTTTCATAAAATGGAGTAATTTTCTATTAGTTGAACGATCCGAATTTGTGCCAACTATGCCAATAAATTTCACTTTAAAACCTCACTTAGTACCTTTCAGTACAAATTTTATTAATATCTAACTTTTTCAAAATAAATTCTTTAGAAATCCCGCAAAACAGTTGTATATTTAATTATTAGATTTAGTATGTTTATATTTGGGTAATATGCTTATAAAAGTTAGTTTAGAACAGAAAAACCCATTTGTGAAATAGCTGATTAATTATAGAGTTATAAGCGATTTGTTATAACAAAGTAAAACAGGAAATGAGATATAAAATGACTAAAATAAATTCATTAAATATGCTGCAATACATTGATGTTTTACTTAAACATGGTAATTACACCAAAGCTGCAAAAAATCTTTATATTTCTCAATCATATTTAACGCAAACAATAAAAAAAGTAGAAAACCAAATTGGTATTGAAATCATTAATCGTCAAACGATTCCTTTACAATTAACAGAAGCAGGTAAAATTTATCATCAATATCTAGTTTCACTGGTGGACAAACAAGAACAATTTAAACGAAAAATCAAAAAGTACACGGATACAAATTACACAGTAATTCAAATAGGTGTATTACCTAGTTTAGGTACATATTTACTGCCACTATTTTTGCCTGCATTTATGCAAAAATATCCAAATGTAAAAATTGAATTACATGAATATACGCCAACAAGTCTTGAAGAAAAAACAGAAAATAATATGTTGGATTTTTTTATTGGACAAAACCCCGAAACAATATCACAAAACTTAATTAGCCATGCTTGTGGCAAACATTGCTATTATGCGCTAATCCCGCAAAGCTCAAAAATTTATCAAGAAAATCCTAAAATAGTTGAATGTAATGATGATGTTATAAAAAAGTTACTACAAGAAAAACTTATTTTAACAGCGCATGGCTCAGCGATTCGTCATCAGATTGAATATCTAATTCAAAAATATAAAATCGAACCCCAAATAATTCTTGAAAGTAGTAATATTTTTACACTTGTTGAGTTAGCCAAAAAAGGGATTGGCATCACTTTTATTCCAGAAAGTGTCAATATTTGTAGTAAAAAAAATGATCAAGCTTATAATTTATTACCATTGCCATTAGAACTGATTTCGCTTAATTATTTTATTGCATACTCTGCAAATAAAACTTTAAATTCAGCGGAAAAGGGACTTGTTGATATTTTTATATCATCCCTTAATCGTGAAGCGATGTCATTTAACTAATACCAATTTAATTTGTAAAATACTTTATTGAGTAAGCAAACCATCTGAGCAAGCAAACTTATGATTAACTGTAACAATCATTCCTTCAATGTTAGGTATTTTATTTATAGCTGATATAGCATACCGAGCACTTGCACCATAAAGCTGAGTAGTCAAAATTTCACCGTCTAGCGATTTTTTTGACACAATACTGATACTGGCTAGATCTGTTTCTACGGGGTACCCGGTTTGGCTATTAAAAATATGATGATAGGTTTTGCCATTATAATTAAATGTTCGTTCATAGATACCTGATGTTACCACTGACTGATTTTTAATTTTTAGCGCAGTGATAACATTTCCTCTCGGTTGAAAAGGATTCTGAATACCAACTCGCCAGTATCCATCATCATGAAAAGGACAATCACCAAAAGTTAGAACATTTCCGCCTAAATTAATAAATGCTGCTTTGGCATTTTGTTGTTTAAAAAACTCAATAATTTTATCAGCAAAAAAACCTTTAGCTAATGCACCTAAATCAATAGCCATTCCCGGTTGAGCAAGAAAGACTGAATTATTAGATTCATCTAAAACAATGTTATTAGGATTAATAAGCTTTAATTTTTGTTGTATTTCTATATCAGAAGGATATCTAGCATCATAAAAACCAACTCGCCAAGTTTGAATTAAAGGCCCTATTGCAATATTTAAAAAACTATTATCAATAGTACTTTGGATTTTACCAATCCTAATTAATGCAAAAAGGTCTGCTGACACTGACACGAATTTAACACCAGCATTATGATTTATCTTCATTAATTCTGATTTAGGATTATTGGCACTAAAACGACGCTCATAATCTATCAACCGCCTTTCAGCTTCATTTAATAACACTTCTGCATTATCGTCCAACAACCATATTTCAATTATAGTCCCCATTATATGAATATATCGTCTTTGTTGATGCATTGTTTATTGTTCCTAAATTAACAATTTTACACATTACAATTATTTGTTAACAAAAACCAGTCGCTACTAATGTCCATTATCCATGATAAATTAAAAAGCAGATTATTTGTAAATTTTTTATTACACCACTAACGGATAACTTATAAATTCATTAATTTATAAAAAACGCCATTATATAGAGTATAAAACATTATAAAAACATCATAATGATATAAAAATTAAAAATTCTATTTACTATTATGTAATTCTGTGTTTACATAGTGGGCGTTTATGTAATTAATATTTTACATATAAAATGTTTAAAAGATTTTCATAAGGAAAGCAAAATGTTAAAAGATACTTTGAATAATGTTCGAATTAGAGATGAGCATATGTTAATCACCCCTGATGAAATAAAACAACTTTATCCACTTTCTCCAGAATTAGAAAACCAAATTGCCTCATCACGCAAAACTGTAGTTGATATTTTAGAAAGAAAAGATCCGCGATTACTTATTGTCTGTGGCCCATGTTCTATCCATGATCCTCAAGCAGCCATTGAATATGCACATAAACTAAAAAAATTATCTGACGAAGTCAGTAATGATTTATTTATTGTTATGCGTGTTTACTTTGAAAAACCTAGAACAACTGTTGGTTGGAAAGGTATGATAAATGATCCACATATGGATAGTTCATTTGATATTGAGCATGGACTCAAAAAAGCCCGTAAATTATTACTTGATATCACTAAAATTGGTTTACCTATCGCTACCGAAGCATTGGATCCAAACACACCACAATACATTGCCGATTTAATTAGCTGGTCTGCCATAGGTGCAAGAACCACAGAATCACAAACCCATCGTGAAATGGCATCAGGTTTATCCATGCCAGTTGGTTTTAAAAATGGTACCGATGGCAATTTAGATGTCGCAATTAATGCCATGAAGTCAGCTTCTATGCCTCACCGCTTTGTAGGTATCAACCAACAAGGACAAGTGACGGTTTTACAAACTGTCGGTAATTCGCATGGACATGTGATCTTACGTGGGGGTAAAGCTCCAAATTATGATGCTGAAAATGTCGCACTATGTGAAATACAGATGAAAAAAGCAGGGTTGTTACCAAATTTAATGATCGACTGTAGTCATGCCAATTCTAATAAGGATTATCGTAACCAACCAATTGTTGCCGATTCAATTATTGAGCAAATCAAACATGGCAATAACTCAATTATTGGAGTGATGATTGAAAGTAATTTGGTTGAAGGTAATCAATCTTCTGAGCAACCAAAAGAAAACTTTAAATATGGAGTATCCGTGACCGATGCTTGTATCAACTGGAATGAAACAGAAACATTACTTCGAAAAATGGCAAGTACGTTATCACAACCACTTGTAGCAAGACAAACACAAGATGCTAGTGTTTAATGTAACCATTTTCACTTAACAAAAAAACCGCCGACAAATGTCGGCGTTTTTTTATATTACATTACCCTAACTGTTTACGTGCATTACGAAATATTCGCATCCATGGACTATCTTCTCCCCAATTATCAGGATGCCATGAATTAGTTACGGTTCTAAATACTCGTTCTGGGTGAGGCATCATAATAGTTGCACGACCATCATTTGAAGTTACCGCCGTAATACCATTTGGTGAGCCATTTGGATTAGCAGGATACTGCTGCGTTACATCGCCGAAATGGTTAATGTAACGAACAGTAATTAATCCTGATGCTTCTAAATTAGATAAATGAACATCATCACGAACTTCAACTCGCCCTTCTCCATGTGATACCGCAATTGGCATATGTGAACCCGCCATATCAGTAAACAGTAATGAAGGACTAGATTGAATTTGAACTAAACTAAAACGTCCTTCAAATCGTTCTGATAAATTACGCACAAAACGAGGCCACAAATCAGCACCAGGAATTAGCTCTTTCAAATTCGACATCATCTGACAACCATTACAGACACCGAGTGATAAAGTATCATTGCGATGAAAGAATTGTTCAAATTCATGTCTAACTTGTTCATTAAATAAAATTGATTTAGCCCAGCCTTCTCCTGCTCCTAAAACATCACCATATGAGAAACCACCACAAGCAACAAGAGTATTAAATTGATCCAATGTCACCTGACCTGATAATAAATCAGTCATATGGACATCAATTGATTCAAAACCAGCTCGATCAAATGCAGCCGCCATTTCAACATGAGAGTTAACACCTTGTTCACGTAATATTGCAACTTTCGGTTTCACTCCTTTTGCAATATAAGGTGCGGCAATGTCTTGCGTTGGATCAAACGTAAGTCGCACATTCAAGCCCGGATCGTCCTCATTTTGTTTAGCCTGATGTTCTTGATCGGCACACACTGGATTGTCGCGTAAACGCTGCATTTGCCATGTGGTTTCAGCCCACCACGTTCTTAACATTAAACGAGATTCACTATAAACTACAGCAGCATTATTACGTATAATGAATTGCTGCCCTGCTTCAGCTTTACCTAACGTATGAATCGCATGAGAAAGCCCAAAGCGCTTAAAGCATGCTATAACCTTATCTAAATCCCTACTATGAATTTGAATAACGGCACCCAGTTCCTCATTAAATAGTGAAGCAATCACATCACTACCTAGCGTATGAATATCAACATCAATACCACAATGCCCGGCAAATGCCATTTCCGCTAAGGTAACCAATAAACCACCATCCGAACGATCATGATAAGCAATCAGCATATTTTCAGCGATTAATGTTTGAATAGCTTGATAAAAAGCCGCTAATTCATTAGCATCATGAACATCAGCTGTTATTTGCCCTAAATGACGATAAACTTGAGCTAATGCTGTTGCTCCTAATGCTTGATGACCTTTAGATAAATCAATAAGCAATAATAAATTATCTTCATCTGTACATAATTGTGGTGTGACAGTTTTACGAACATCTTCAACTCGAGCAAATGCAGAAATCACTAAAGATAACGGTGAAATAACTGTTTTTTGTTCACCATCTTGTTGCCATGTTGTTTTCATTGACATTGAATCCTTACCAACAGGAATTGCCAACCCTAAAGCAGGACATAGCTCTTCACCAATAGCTTTAACTGCTTGATACAAACCGGCATCTTCACCTGGATGACCCGCAGCAGCCATCCAGTTAGCCGAAAGCTTAATCCGTTTGATATCGCCAATGTTAGTCGCTGCGATATTGGTAATTGCTTCACCAACAGCCAATCTTGCTGATGCAGCAAAATTAAGCAGAGCAACAGGAGCACGTTCACCAATAGACATAGCTTCGCCATAATAACTGTCTAAGCTAGCTGTAGTCACCGCACAATCAGCTACAGGCACTTGCCAAGGTCCAACCATTTGATCGCGTGCGACCATTCCTGTTACTGATCGGTCACCAATGGTAATTAAAAAAGTCTTTTCAGCAATAGTTGGCAAATGTAAAACGCGTTTAACAGCATCATATAAATTAATATCATCTGTTGAAAAGTTATCACCATGAGCTTGTTGAGATTTAACTTCACGTAGCATTTTTGGGGGTTTACCTAATAAAACATCTAACGGTAAATCTATCGGATTATTATTAAAATATTCATCATGTAAAACCACTGATTTATTAACTGTTGCTTCACCAATTACTGCATAAGGAGCACGCTCACGTTGGCAAAGTTCATCAAACAATTCAAGACTTTCTGGATGTATTGCCAATACATAGCGCTCTTGTGATTCATTACACCAAATTTCTAACGGTGACATGCCTGGCTCATCACTTAATATTTTGCGCAGTTCAAACTGACCACCACAGCCACCATCACTAACTAGTTCCGGCATAGCATTAGATAGGCCACCAGCACCAACATCATGGATAAACAAAATAGGGTTTTCATCACCAAGTTGCCAGCAACGATCGATTACTTCTTGGCAACGACGTTCCATTTCAGCGTTATCACGTTGAACTGATGCAAAATCAAGATCAGCATGAGATTGCCCTGATGTCATTGAAGAGGCCGCCCCTCCTCCTAAACCGATATTCATGGCAGGTCCACCAAGAACAATTAATTTTGAGCCGATAGGGAATTCCCCTTTTTGGATATGTTCACGACGAATATTTCCCAAACCACCAGCTAGCATAATAGGTTTATGATAACCTCTAACTTCTTCACCATTAAAGCTATTTACTTTTTCCTCATAAGTACGAAAATAGCCTAATAACGCGGGACGTCCAAACTCATTATTAAATGCGGCACCACCTAAAGGACCATCCATCATAATGTCAAAAGCACTTACAATTCTGTCGGGTTTACCAAAATCTTGTTCCCATGGTTGTTCAAAATTCGGAATTCGTAAATTTGAAACAGAAAAACCAACTAATCCAGCTTTTGGTTTGGCGCCTTTTCCTGTTGCACCTTCGTCACGAATCTCCCCACCACTACCCGTTGCTGCGCCCGGCCAAGGTGATATTGCTGTTGGGTGATTATGCGTCTCAACTTTCATTAAAATATCAGCATATTCCTGATGATAACCGTAAATACGATTACCATAATCTGCAAAAAATCTGCCTACTTTAGAACCATCCATAACCGCAGCATTATCTTTATAGGCAGATGACACATAATCAGGTGTATTTTCAAAAGTGTTTTTGATCATTTTAAACAAAGATTTAGGTTGCTTAACACCATCAATAATCCAATCTGCATTAAAAATTTTATGTCGACAATGCTCTGAGTTTGCTTGAGCAAACATATACAGCTCAATATCTGTCGGATTACGATTTAATTTTTGAAAATTTTCAACTAAATACTCAATTTCATCAGATGCTAACGCTAAACCTAACTTGATATTAGCCTCTTCTAATGCTTGACGCCCTTGACCTAATAAATCCACAACAGTTGCTGGTGCTGGTTTATCGGCTTTAAATAATTGTACAGCTTGATCAAAACTGGTTAATACGGTTTCCATCATACGATCATGAATCAACTCGGCAAATTTATCTTGCTGAGACTGCGTCAAAGGCGAACTTGTTACAACATAATAAGCAATACCCCGCTCAATACGATGAATTTGAGTTAACCCACAATTGTGAGCAATATCAGTTGCTTTTGATGACCATGGGGAAATCGTACCGGCACGAGGGGTGACTAAAAAAAGTTGTTTTTTGGTATTACAATCTTTATCTATGTGAACAGATTTGGGACCATATTGTAATAACTTATCAAGTGTTAATTGTTGCTCAACTGTGAACTCATTAATTGAATCAATAAAATGGACAAATTGTGCTTCAAGGCTAATAACAGGAATGGATTTTTCATGACAAACAGATAGGATTTTACTAATACGAAATGCGGATAAAGCAGAAGAACCAGCTAAAATTTTCATACTAATTACTCTTTTTGAAACCAAAACAGGTAAAAAATAGAACAATAGTATAAAAGAAACTGCACATTATGGCTATCTTAAAAACAGTTTATATTGAGTTGATTAAAAAATATTGAATTACATAAATTTTTGATAAACACTGAATATAAGATAATAGAGAAATTCACAACATCATGTTTTAATTATTTTTATAAATAAACATTAACCCTACATTCTACTTTATACACAGAACTAAACTCAAAGTAGTCGCAGTGCTAATCAACAAGATTCTATTTATATGTTAAATAAATTTCTAATAGACGAAGTTAGCCCCAACTAATTTATGACAACGAAATACACCTGTTTTGCTATCAGGAAATTTTACCCAATTTACTCAATAAAAAAACTTCTATTAAAGAGAAAAACAGCTTAATTTAAATGAAAATCTTTAGATAATCGAGAAAAAGAGGCTAATTTTGAAAAAAGTGAAAATTGTAATCAAACATTACAGATAATATTACTCGACCAGCTAAATAGATAGCACCATGATAGAAACTGATATCTAAAGTACTACAAATTTAAAAAAATGATATCAAAATTAACTAAATATAAGTAAATTAATGAAAATATATTAATTTACTATAAAATAAAATACATATTACTAATAAAAACTATAAACAGTAATTATCGTTTTTATGAATTATAAGGAAAATTTAAAGTGGAATTTATTTTTTTATTCCTCATTATTATCGCTCTGTTTATTGGAGTATTTGTTAATATTTCTAATTTGAAAGAACAAATTTGAGTATTACAGACTCAACTAACAGAATTACAAAAGTATCTTTTACACAGCAGCACTATTTGTCGAATAAAGCTAATATTGAAGAAGAAAGTTACACTCAAACATCATCTGAACCAATAGTTGATAACAATCTAAATACCCAAAATAAAAATAACCAAACAAAATCTTTAGGTCATTTATTCAATCATCGGACTGATAATAAAACTAACATTAAAAGAATTATTATTAACTATCAAAATAATGTTGCTACATATCAATCTTGTCACCTTGCATAAAATGACTTTTAAATATAATCGATTTAAGAAAAATTACCACTATTGTTATTAATTGATTGTATGGATATGGTTAGATGACCATTTATATAATTCTTTAAATAAGACGATACTCGTTAGTGAAGTAGCTCGAGGGCAAAGTAAGTATCCTTTATATATCACCGCGTTAGGTATATCATTAGAAGAGGCTGCGGAAAATATAAAATTAATGTCAGGTAAATATAAAATGCCTGATTTGCTTAATTATTTAGATCAACAAACAAAATTATTTAAATTTGAAGATTAAAGATAAAATTATTGATAATTCGCCGACCTAAATCGGCGAATATCATACATATTATAGCTTAAGCATCGTTCCAGCTATCTCTCAAGCCCACAGTTCGATTAAATACCAAATTATCATCTGAAGCATATTTGCTATCTAAACAAAAATATCCTTCACGTTCAAATTGAAAAGACTTACCTACCTCAGCATATTGTAAACTTGGTTCAACAAAACCTTTTTTGATCAATAAAGAATTAGGATTAATGGTTGATAAAAAGTCATCAGCCGATCCAGGATTTGGCGTATTAAACAAACGATCATAAAGACGAATTTCAGCTGGCTTAGCAAATTTAGCTGACACCCAATGAATCACCCCTTTAACTTTACGCCCATCTTCAGGATTTTTATTTAACGTAGCTGGATCGTATGTACAATAAATAGTTTGGATATTACCTTCTGCATCTTTTTCAACGCGATCCGCACGAATCACATAAGCATTACGCAAACGAACTTCTTTTCCTAAAACTAAACGTTTATAATTTTTGTTAGCTTCTTCTCTAAAATCAGCTCGATCGATATAAATTTCACGAGTAAAAGTTACTTCACGATTTCCTAACTCTGGACGATTAGGATGATTTGGCATGCTTAATACTTCATCAATTGTTTCTGAAAAGTTTTCAATTACCACTTTAATAGGATCAAGCACAGCCATAGCACGTGGCGCATTTTCATTAAGATCTTCACGAATACAAAATTCAAGCGTGCTCATCTCAACAGTATTTTCTTGCTTTGTTACGCCAATGCGACGACAAAATTCACGAATTGAAGCTGGTGTATACCCACGACGACGTAGACCTGAAACAGTGGGCATACGTGGATCATTCCAACCATCAACAATCTTTTCTGTGACTAACAGTGTCAATTTACGTTTAGAGGTTATTGCATATTCTAAATTTAAACGAGAAAACTCATACTGATGCGGCCGTGCTTCAATGGTGATATTATCCAATACCCAATCATATAAACGACGGTTATCTTGGAACTCAAGTGTACAGAGAGAATGAGTAATGTTTTCAATCGCATCAGATATACAATGGGTAAAGTCATACATTGGATAGATACACCACTTATTACCTGTTTGGTGATGTTCTGCAAATTTAATACGATATAAAACAGGATCTCGCATAACTATGAATGGGGATGCCATATCAATTTTAGCGCGTAAACAAGCTTTCCCTTCTGCAAATTTACCTTCTTTCATTTGTTTAAAAAGCACTAAATTTTCATCAACACTACGGTCACGGTAGGGACTATTTTTACCAGGTTGGGTTAGAGTTCCTCGATACTCGCGGATTTCATCAGCTGATAATTCATCAACATAAGCAAGACCTTTTTCGATAAGCTCAATAGCATACTCATATAAACGGTCGAAATAATCAGATGAATAACAAATTTCACCATCCCATTCAAAACCTAACCAGCGCACATCTTCTTTAATTGACTCAACATATTCAATATCTTCTTTAGCTGGATTAGTATCATCAAAACGTAAATTACATTTACCTTGATAATCTTGAGCAAGACCAAAGTTTAAACATATTGATTTAGCATGGCCTATATGTAAATAACCATTTGGTTCCGGTGGAAAACGAGTATGCGTTGTTTTATATTTTCCTGCTGCAAGATCTGCATCAATAATTTGGCGAATAAAATTTGTTGGACGATTATCAGTCTCAGCCGGTAGTGAACCGCTCATAAAAAAACCTCTGATTATATATTTCAACGACGAATTTAAAAATTCGTTCGATCACTTTTTATCATTTTGACCAAAGAATATAACAAATTTTTTGTTTTTCTGAAATGGAAAAAAATAGACTTTTTATATTGATAAAACAATATGTTTTATTACAATTTATGCATCTCTGTGATTTCTGACAAGATAACCTGCAAGTAACGATGATTAAAAATAGATAATATCATTACGATTTAGTTAGCAGTTTGTCTTTCTCTGACAAATAGCATCGCGGTTATTCCAACCATTGTAATAACTGCAGCTAAGTAAAAACCACTATTTAAACTTCCTGTTTTATCGGCAATCAAACCTGTAAAATAAGGAGCACAAATCGATGCTGTCATGCCAAAAAAATTATACAGTCCAAATGCAGTACTTAATGATACTTTAGGAACATTATCAGCAACTAAAGCTATTAGTACGGGATTTAAACTAATTTTACCAATAAAACCGTACAATACAAGCACTGCAATAAGTTCAATATAAGAATGACAATACACTATTGAAAAAATTGCAATTAGTGATAATGGCATCATAAATAATATTACAGGTTTGCGACGACCCAATTTATCAGAAATATAACTACATAATATTGTCCCAATAATTGAGATCCAAGGCACAATTGATGCAATTTGTGAGGCTTCTATTTTGTTCATGCCCTTTTCTACTTCAAGATAGTTTGGCAACCAAGTAATAATAACAAAGAACCCATAAATAGAACAAAAGATGGTGATATAAATTAAAACAAGATTACGATTTTTAAAAAGTTTAGAAAAATTAGTTTTTTGAGAACTTGGTATTTCAACTAAAGCGCTTCCTTTTTCCTTAATACAAAAAATCATTAAAAGAGTAACAATTACTATTGGAATTGCAACCACCACAAACGGTATTTTCCATGAAGTATTGAAAACCGAAATCATCACACTTGAAAGATAATATCCCATCGCGATACCAAATGACATACCGCTACCAATAATTGCACTACCTAATGTTATCCATTTTTTGGGGATTGCTTCTGTAGATAAGGCATATTGTGGTCCATAATAACATCCTTGTGCCGCACCGACTAATATCCAAAATATAAGGAAGATTGAGAATGAAGACGCAAAATATACACAAGCTATAAAGATAGCATAGAGAGAAAATCCTGTAACTAAAACACGTTTACGACCTATTCTATCACCAAAAACGCCTGATGGTATTTGAAACAATGTATAAGCAAGGAAAAACAAGCTCATAATACCTCCAGTTTGTGCTTTAGTTAAACCAAACTGAGTTTGTAACTCACCTACTAAAGGACTTAAAACAGATCTTCCTGCATAAATAACAATCCAACCCAAAAAGAAAATAACAACTAATTTAATCCAATAAGATTTTGGAGTTGAATGCTTTGAGTGTTTGATCATAATATTTACCCCACTGCTCAATAAAGTAAATATTATCTTATGATAGCTCCCTAAAATATATTACAGGAACTTCACAATTATGATTATTTTTAATAATAACGCATTAATTATAAAAAATAATTAAAAATAGATAGACTTTAATGAAACCACAAATCTTGCTCCTCCCAGAGGACTGGTAACAACAAAAGCATTACCATCATGAAATTCTGCCATTAATTTAACATAAGCTAAACCAAGACCATAACCACCAGATGAAAGTGTTCGACTGGTATCAAGTCTAGCAAAGGGCATAAAAATCTTTTCACGCGATTCAAAAGGAATTCCTGGACCATCATCATCAATTTCAATTACCACGCCATTTTTTCGTTTTTTAATATTTAATACTGCTTTATGCGTTGCATATTTAAATGCATTAAGAAGTAAATTTTTAACAATTGTTTCTGCTAAACTTGTATCAATTATAGCTAAAACATCTTGACTATTGCACACTAACTTAAATCCTTTTGGTTTAAATAGTTCTAAAGACTGACAAACTTTTTCACCCCATTGTTTTAATGAAACTTGAGTTAAGTTTAACTCAATATTACTTTGTTGCATTTTAAAGTAATTTAAGCTGGCATTAATTAAGGTTTCTAGTTCGTTAATATCATCACTCATCCCTTTTTGTAAAAGTAATTTTTCTTGTTTATCATTAGATTCTTCAAGCATACCAAGCGCAAATCGCATACGGGCAAGCGGAGTACGCAATTCATGCGCCATGGCATGAGAAATAGTTTGATTAGTACTAACTAAATGTTCTATATGTGTTCCCATATTATTAAGTACATCTGCTAGTGGTTTAAATAACCAACCTTTGACGTTTTCAGTTCTGGCTTTCAAATTGCCCTGTCCAAGCTGCTCTGCAGTTTGTCTTATGTTTACTAAATCTTTCCAAACTGCACTAAAAGCGAAATAAATTAGAATAAAAAAGATGATTGCACTAAATAGCGCCCAAATGATTATAAAAACAGTTAATGACATAGTGTTAGACTGTAAAATATCGCGCATTATGATAGGACCTAACTGTAATAAATTACCATCATTTAAATCAATGTAGATAACTTCTTTATCACTATCATAAGAAAAACCAAGATTTTTTAATTCTTTAAAAACTGAATGCGGTAAAGTTGTATTGATCGGTAAAATTTTTATTGGGTAGCTAAAATAAGGTTGTAACTCGTCAACAACTTCTTGCAAAGGGCGATTTTTATTTTCGTTAATTTTTATACGAATTAAGTTTACAGTACCACGTTGTGACTCACGAAATACAACATGATCATCTGGCATATCGGTTAACGAGGAAGGTAAAGAATCAAAAACCAATAAAGCACTATAAGCAATAATACATTGCAAAAAGAGTAAAATAACCAGATAAAATACCATTCGTCGATTGAAAAATAATGGTTTCGCTAATAATTGACTCAATGACTTTCGCCCTCACGCATAAATAAATAACCTTTCCCTCGAACTGTTTTAATTCGTGATGGATTATCAGGATCATCAAGCAATTTACGGCGAAGTCTCGATATACGGGAATCAATTGAACGATCGCTACCATCAAAATCAATACCACGAACTTGTGAAAAAATATCATCTCTAGATAGTATGTTTCCGGCATTATTGGCCAACAACCATAAAAGATCAAATTCAGCTGTAGTTAAATCTATCTCTTGTTCTTTTAATACAACTTTCCTATTTTCACCATCTATCACTAAATTATCAAAAATAAGGGTTTTATTATTTAAAGGTACAATCAAATCTTTGACACTATCTTTTTCATTTTCTATCTGTTTTCGGCGTAACAAGGCGCGTATTCGAGCAAGCAACAACCTTGGTTCAACTGGTTTTGCCAAATAATCATCAGCACCAAGTTCAAGTCCTACAATTTCATCAATGTTATCTTCACTGGCTGTCATGATCAAAATATAGTTGGTGAACCACCCACGTATATCACGACAAATATCAAAACCTGATTTTTGTGGCAACATGACATCTAATATAACCAGATCTGGATTGAGTTGATGAATTTTTTCCTCTGCCCCTTCCCCAGTATCATGCCAATCAACGATATACCCTTGTCGAACAAGATATACTTGTATGAGATTGGCTAATCTTGAGTCATCTTCAATGATTAATATATGTTCACTCATTATATGTTCTCATTATTATAGCTTATACCTAGTGAAATTTTATTATACAGATAATTTCGCCATCGTTACAAAATATATACAAAGAGTCTACAAAATTTAAAACTACTTTATGAGAGAATCTGCGCCACTATCTATGATAAGACTATTTTTATTTTAAAATGAATACTTTTTCACCAATTGCTGACAGTCTTTTTTATCCATCTTATACTCAGCATCAGACCCCTATTGTTTTATGTGATTTTGATGGAACTATCAGCGTTAAAGATGTAACCGATACTTTACTGAGTTATTTCGGTCAAGATGGTTGTGATGAGCTTGAAGAATTGTGGGTTAATGGTAAAATTGGTTCTCAAGAATGCATGAGTAAACAAATTGCTTTAATGGATGCGAGTTTAGAGGAAGTCAATCAAGTTCTCTCCAAAATTGAAATTGATCCAATGTTTAAATCGTTTCTTGATTATACTGTACAAAATAATATTCCTGTTCATGTAGTCAGTGATGGGTTAGATTACTCAATTCAGTTTATATTAAAGCATCATGGTATTGAGCATTTACCCATTTTTGCCAATAGGTTGCTTCATGATAATGCTCGTAGTTGGCGACTTGAATTTCCTTATGCCAATAAGGATTGTATTAAACAAAGTGGTAACTGCAAATGCAATCATGTTAAACAACAGCAATTTTTTCCAAAAATACTTTATGTAGGAGATGGAACCTCAGACTACTGTGTATCACATCATGTTGATTTTGTTTTTGCCAAAGACAAGCTTGTTAACTACTGTAAAAAAAATAAGATTGCGCACTGTGCTATCAATAGTTTTACTGATGTAACCAAAGCGTTAGAGCAAGCACAACATTCTTTTAATTCCCATTATGACAATAGAATAATAAAGGAATAATAATGAGTAATATGCAAGATTTATCTTATTTTTTACCTGGTAATAAAAATGGTGTACTACTAATTCATGGTTTAACTGGTACACCTAATGAAATGCGAATCTTAGCTAATGGTTTACATAAAGCTGGATTTACAGTTTATGCGATTCAACTAGCTGGTCATTGTGGTACCGAAGCAGATCTTTGTAAAACATCTTGGCAAGATTGGTACCAAAGCGTACAAGACGGTGCTGATTACTTAGCTCAACACGTGGATAATGTTTTTGTTGCTGGATTATCAATGGGCGCACTATTAGCACTTAAACTAGCTTCTGACAGACCAGAACAGATTAAGGGTGTTGGCGTTTTAGCACCAACTTTTTGTTATGATGGCTGGAGTATACCTCTGTGGGCAAAAAAAACCTTCTGTTTTTTAGTCTTTTATAAAAAAATAGGAATTTTCCAAAAAGTTTCTTTTATTGAAAAACCACCCTACGGAATTAAGGATAAACGAATTCGAGCCGTCATATCTCAAAAAATGTTAAGTGGAGATGCCGCTTCAGCAGGACTTGCCGGAAACCCATTCCCAGCACTAGCCGAAATGCAACTACTTGCCAAGAATGTGAAAGCGCAACTGCCTAAAATTGTTTCACCGTGTTTAATTATGCATTCAGGTAATGATGATGTTGCCAATATTGAAACTAATGCCAAACTAGTTGAAAAACACGTTTCTGGTCCTAAAAAACTAGTGATCTTAAATGATAGTTATCATTTGATAACAGTTGATAGGCAACGACGAGAAGTAATTAAAGAATGCATTACATACTTCAATAATATAGCAGAAGGGATAAAGGTATAATGTCACCGTTAGTAATCATACTTTGGGTTAGTAACATCTGTTTTGATACTTTAGGACAAATCGCTTTTAAATTTGCGGCCATCTCACCAAGTAATCGTGACGGTTGGTATTATTGGTTGGATTTGGCAAAAAATCATTGGATTTGGATTGGCATTATATCTTATGTTGTCGAGTTTTTATTATGGTTAGCATTTTTAACCTTAGTTCCCCTTTCACAGGGTATATTGCTAGCCTCATTTAATATTATTACTATTATGCTTGTTGGACGCATTATTTTCAAAGAGCAGCTTACCTTTTATCGTTTAATTGGCATGCTATTAATTACAGCTGGCGTAATTTCTGTAGGAATATCTTAATATGGCAAGATTCTATATTATTGGTTTTTCAGTATTACTTTTTTTTGATACTATTGCACAATGCAGCTTTAAATTAACAGCAATCCATGCACAACCGCTAGAAATGAGTATTGATTGGTTAGTACGTGTTTTTACTAACCATTGGATTTATATCTCAATTGCAGGATATATTTTTACTTTTTTTACTTGGATGACGCTATTAAAAAAGGCACCAGTCGGTCCAGCATTTGCTGCATCTCACTTTGAAGTAGTGACAGTAATGGTTGCATCAATCTGGTTATTTCATGAACCTATTACGTTATTTAAATTGATTGGTACAATTTTAATTGTTTCAGGTATTTTGTTTTTAGCATTAGCGGAAAGCAAATTATCTAAACAGACTTCTTCTAATCATGATTCTTAGATTTTGTTTAAATCATTGGAAAAGTGGGTCTGAGTTTTTACTCGGACACCTACATTTCCTGAAACTTTTTTACAATAGCTTATCCTGAAAGAGCTTTTAATAACGTCAAATTAAGCTGATGTTGCTCACGTTGCCAATTGGAAAGATCATCAGATGATATTGCCGGTTGTTTATCTAGTGAACTAAGAAAACGTTTAAACCAATTTGACGATCTCCATATAGAAAGTTCGCCTGTAATATCACTTCCAATAAGCCGTGGTTTGATTGATGTGATAGTATCAAGGATATGATATGTTTGTAGTCTACCTTGATCCCAATTGGTATGTACAACTTCCTCACTTAATACATCTTTATCAATTGATAAATAAACAGGTTGTGCACTATGATATTGTTCTGAAAGGAAGCTAGCAATGAGATCATCTGGAGTTGCAAAATGGCGAAAAGCATGACTTAAGCCAATTTTTTTTGCCCAAGCAACATTGACATCTAAACTCCAATAAGTCAATTTTTTATGGAATAACGGCAACCATCTATTTTCCCAAAAATGAGAAAGACTAATATCGTGAGATGAAATACCTAATACATGTACATGGCTAACAAAAGGTAAACTTGCCACATAACTAATCCAAGAACCACAATGTATACCAAATAAATAACGCATATTATCTGGATGATTATCAAAAACGACAACTTGAATAGGATTGCTAGACGAATATTCTTTAGCTAAACGTTCAATCAATAATAATGAAACATGATGAAAGTCACCACTTCCCATCAATACCGTTCCATATTTATCAGGTAGAGATTGTTGTAACACATGTTCAAATTGGAAGAATTTTTTCTCAGTACAGCCAAAGCGAATGGCATCCTGCCACTCAGTTACATCGATTATTCTAGCATTATTTATTTTACCTACACTTTTATCGAAATTGAGTATAATAGGACAGGTCATGCTACTTTCTCCTTATCGCTTTCAAAGTAACCGATAAATTTACGTATTATTACACGTAATAATGGATTACGAATATGTACCAAATGTTTAGTAAAAGTGAATTTGGCACCCAATGATGCTTTTACTTCAGGATCCGTCCAACCTGCAATATAATAATTAAATCCTTGTTGCAAAGCATATTCAAGATTGACAAACCAGCTTACAAAGTAAAGATTTAGTTCGCGTGCTTGTGGATAAACCATGCCAATGTATTTATCAACCAGCATATTATTTACTTTAAAACAGATATTATAACCAATAAATTCACCATTACTATGGTAAGTGAAAATATAGGCTTTAGCTTCTTTGCTTTGCAACAATTGGATAAAAAAAGATTTAGTTAATAAATCAAAATGTACTTCACTTTGCTGATAAACATTAAGATAGAGTTGATAATATTCGTCTTGAACAGTTTGATTAAAAAAACATTCATCCCCACTATGTAACAGATTAATGTCTAATTTTTCGCGTGATTTTAATTTCCTTCTAAAATTTTTTCGGCGACTATATGAAAAGCGTGAAAAAAATTCGTTCATATCGATAAAATCAATAGGTACCCAAGCTAATGCTTGTCCTTCCATTTCAATATAACCTTGTTCTTTTAACGCTGCTATAAGCTGCCTTGAATAGTGATTATCTTGTTCACTTAATAACGGAGATGCTAAAGGAAGATCTTTAACAACCATAAAAGAATATTGTTTGGCATAAGCTTTTTTAAGATGTTTAGCTAATTGATTAGCATCGATCTTATCTGTTAATAATGCATATTCCGAAACAGTCGTCCCAACAAAACAGGTTTTTGGCTGTAAACAGCGTTGCCATTTTTTATAAAAAGGAAGTTTTTGGATTTTATATTTAAAATCCTTATCCGCAGTTGTAAGTAAATCAAACTTGCCAGAAAAAATAGGCACACCATGATCACTTAACCAAACTGAAAAATCCTGTGGTGGATAACTTAAAAAATTGTCTATTAATTCATTATTTTCTAATTGATTGATGTATTTCATAAATTTAACAAATGATTGGCTATAAAACGCAACCTGCCAACAAAAGTTGGCAGGAAGATTAGAATTAAACTATTAAAAAATTTTTCTTTGCTCGTGTGATTAATGGCCCGAGTAATTCGATAGCTTGCTCGATTTCTTGACGAGAATATATAATGATTGAGCAAAAGTAATAACATTTTGGTTATAAAACGCAACCTACCAACAAAAGTTGGTAGGAAGTATGGGGCTAAACGACTAAAGTTCTTTCTTTGCTCGTGTGATTAATTGATCGAGTAATTCAATACCTTGATCGATTTCTTGACGAGAAATATGTAATGATGGAGCAAAAGTAATAACATTTTTGTAGTAACCACCAATATCAAGCACTAGACCCATTTTGGTTCCTTTCCAATCAAGATCACCTGACATACCGATATCAACCATCTTATCAACTAATGCTTTATTTGGTGTAAAGCCATCTTCAGTACAAATTTCTGCTCGAAGCGCTAAACCTAAACCATCCACTTCACCAATTTCTTTGTGTTTTTTCTCTAAAGTTTTTAAACCTTCAAGGAAATAAGCACCACTGTCCATAACCATCTTTTCATAATCTGTTTCAGAGGTCATTTTTAACACTTCAAGACCAACAGCTGTACCAAGAGGATTTGAAGCAAAAGTAGAGTGAGTTGAGCCCACAGGGAAGACTTGAGGATTAATTAATTCTTCACGTGCCCATATTCCACCTAACGGATTAAGACCATTGGTTAATGCTTTTGCAAATACTACTACATCAGGTTTAACGTCAAAATGCTCTATTGACCATAGTTTACCCGTACGATAGAAGCCCATTTGGATCTCATCAACCACTAATAAAATACCATATTGATCTAAAACTTTTTTAAGACCTTTAAAGTAATTACGTGGAGGAACAATATAACCACCCGTTGCTTGTAAAGGTTCAGCATAAAATGCTGCATATTCAGCTTGCCCAACTTTTGGATCCCAAACACCGTGGTATTCGGTTTCGAATAAGCGTGCAAATTCAGCAACTAAATGTTCACCATATTCTTCTGCGGTCATTCCTTTTGGACGACGGAAAGGATATGGAAATGGTACAAACATCGCACGATCACCAAAATGACCATAACGACGACGGTAACGGTAGCTTGATGTGATTGAAGATGCGCCCAATGTACGACCATGATATCCACCTTGGAAAGCAAACATTAATGATTTACCACCTGAAGCATTACGCACCAATTTTAATGAGTCTTCAATACATTGTGAACCACCAACATTAAAATGAACCCGACCTTCATAACCAAAGCGTTTTTCCATACCTTGAGCAATCGTTTTAGCGAGTTCAATTTTAGTTGGATGTAAGTATTGGCTTGCACATTGAGGTAAGGTATCAATTTGTTTTTTAAGGGCATTATTTAAACGCTCATTGGCATAACCAAAATTACATGCAGAATACCACATTTGTAAGTCAAGGAAGGCTTTACCCTCTTTGTCATACATATAACTACCTTCACAACCGTCAAAAATTTTTGGTGGTTCAACATAATGAACTGTGTCACCGAAAGAACAATATTTTGCTTCATCCGCCAATAATGTTGCATCATCAGGGCGGCTATTAATCATTTCTAAATTTGGTTTACTCATAACTTCTCTCACTATTCGATATTCAAACATGATAAAATGTGGCATTATTATTAAGGAAATTCATTTGTTACAATGTACAATTAATGTATTGATTGTGTGACCATAAACTCAGATGAATAATGCTTAATTAGATAATAGCATTATTACTTTCATAGATATAAAAAAGATGAAAAAAACACTTTGTGCAATTTCTATTTTACTATTAATCACTTTACCAACTATACCTACAGTATTCGCCAACCCAACATCTATCGGATTAGGTATTGGTTGGGTAAATTCTCCATATAAAAGTTATAGTTCAAAATTTTATCCTATTCCACATATTGATTATGATAATGGTCTATTTTTTATCGATGATTTATCAGCGGGTATTTATGTTTATAATACAAATAACCAAAGTCTATCTATTGGAGTAAGTTACTTATCTAATGAATTTAAACCGCATGATTCCAATAATCATCAATTAAAACTTCTTGATAGCCGTCACTCAACCTTATTGGCAGAAATTGAATACTCTATAGATACCAACTTTGGAAGTTTTTCAAGTAGTATAGGGGCTGATATATTAAATGAAAGTAATAGTTTATTAGCCAATGCTGATTATAGTATTCCTTATATGCAAGGTAACTTAGTAATTGTTCCAACTATAGGTATAAACTGGGCAAACAGCAAACATAACGATTATTATTATGGTATTCCTCATAAAGAATCGTCACGTTCAAAATTACATTACTTTAATGCTGACTGTTCATTCACCCCTTACGCTGAAATAGGAATGCAATATTTATTAACTGATAATATTTCTACATTTGGTAGTTTACATATTGATAAATTAACTGGTGATGCTGCAGACAGTCCAATGGTTGATAATAGTACAGTAACATCTATTTATATGGGTATATCTTATAAATTCTAATTTTAGAAAGAGGCTAAATTTCAGATCAATAATAAAACAATAACTGTTTTACAGTTTATAAGCAGTTAATAAAAACTAAACATGGTAAAATAACAACCATAAACACACTTTAGGAACGATAAATACATGCTCTGGTTTAAAAATGCCATTATTTACCAATTGAATAATGACAGTTTATTCAACAAAGATACTATTGAAAAAGCAATTAAATCTCACCTATTTACACCATGTGGCAACTTAGACACAACAAAAATGGGTTGGGTTTCACCTTATAACGATAATAATCAAAGTGATTTTATTGTCGATATGCAAGGACATTTATTATTACGTATAAAAAAAGAAACCAAAATATTACCAGCGCCCGTCATTAAACAAACTTTATTAGAAAAAATTGATAAACAAGAGCAAGCTTTGAGTAGGAAACTTACAAAAAATGAGAAAGCTAGCTTAAAAGATGAAGTTATGATTGACTTAATGCCAAGGGCTTTTAGTAAATATAACTATTATTGGCTTTGGATTGATACAGAAAACAAACGCATTGTAGTTGATTGTAGTAGTTTTAAGCAAACTGAAGATATTCTAGCGATTTTACGTAAAGAACTTGGTGCATTAGCATTAACTCCATTATCAATTGATAAACCGCTTGAACAGATTATGACAACATGGGTTAAAGAAAAGCTCAATTTCTCTCCTTTTATATTAGGTGACCAAGCAGAACTGAAAGATCCACTTGAAGGCAACGGAATTATTAGCTGTAAAAATCAAGAAATCACAAGCGATGAAATGCGCATTCATTTTGATTCTGGTAAATGGATTACTAAAATGAAAATTGTCGATGAAAGAGGTGTTAACTTTATTGTTAATTCTGATCTAACATTTAAACGAATTAAATTTGATTCAATTATACTTGATGAAAACGAAGATATAAGCTCAGATGAATTTGATAAACGGCTTGAAGCTGATTTTTTTATTATGTCAAAAGTATTATCGAATACAATTAATGATTTTTCTACAGTGATTAACAAAATATTTTGATAGCATTGTTTAAATTTTTTGAACACAATGTCATTAGATGTAGATTTGCATATAATATATGCTATAATCAATTAAGATTATGTGTAACATAATTAATACAACAATAAGTAATTATTCTTTTATTTAAAGTGAAATTTAAACAAAAGGAAACTAAACATCGTCTATAACAACATTAAAGTTGAGGCAAAAAAATGAAAAAAACAACTCTAGCTCTAGCAATCGCAGTTGCAAGCTTAACAGCTACTGCAGCTAATGCAGCATATGAAGATAACACTTTTTATACAGGTGCTAAATTAGGTTGGTCTGAACTCTACAGATTAGATGCAAATAAAATCCGTGAAAACTCAAACGTTGGTGTTAGCACTTCTGATCGTAGCAATATTGGCGGCGGTGCTTTTCTTGGTTTCCAAGCAAATCCTTATTTAGCATTTGAATTGGGCTATGACTGGTTAGGTTCTGCTAAATATAAAAAGAGTTACAATGATCAAGGAACACACCGTGATCTAGGTCATAGCAAAGTGTCTGCACAAGGTGTTTCTTTAACTGGTAAATTAAGCTATCCAATATCATTCATCTCTGATGACCTTGATATTTATGGTCGTGCTGGTGGAATGGTAACTATTGCTAAATGGAAAAATAGCGGTTTGGTTAAAGATAGATACGGACACGGTGGTACAAAAACTGATTTATCTCCTGTTTATGCATTAGGTCTTGACTATCGCTTTGATGAAGACTTCTCTACTCGTTTAGAATATCAATATGTTCAACATATTCATACTAAAACTAATGCATCACCAGACGCAGGTTTGTTAACTTTAGGTATTACTTACCGTTTAGGTTCACCAACTGTAACACCACCACCAGAAGTTGAAGTCAAAACACAAGAAAACCGTTATGTATTAAATGAAGATGTATTATTTGCTTATGCGAAGTCAGATTTAAAAGCTGAAGGTCGTCAAGCATTAGACAACTTATTAACATCTCTTGTTAAAATTAACCCAACTCAAAGTGCTATCGTTGTAATTGGTCATACAGACCGTATCGGTTCAGATAACTATAATCAAAAACTTTCTGAACAACGTGCACATTCAGTAATGAAATACCTAGTAGAAAAAGGTGTTCCAGCTGATTTAATCAGTGCACGTGGTGTAGGTAAAACACAACCAGTTACAGGTACTAAATGTAATGGTCTTCACGGCGCTAACTTAAAAGCATGTTTAGCACCAGATCGTCGTGTTGAAATTGAAGTTAAAGCACGTAACATTCAAGAAGTTAAAGTTATTGATACAACACATTAATTATTAGTTCTACTGAAAAAACCCGGTTAAACCGGGTTTTTTTATCTATATAATTCTTAGTCATTAAATTATATAGTCGCTTCTATCTATAAATAATCCACAAAAAAGATTATAATTATAAAAGCATTGTTAGTAATTTAAATTAAAGGAGTTGCTGTGCCTACCGCTATTTGGCAAGATTGTCTTTCTCAATTACAAGAAGAGCTTCCGACAACTGAATTTAATTTATGGATTCGACCATTGCAAGCGGAAATGGTTGATAATAAACTTTATATTTATGCTCCTAATAGATTTGTTTTAGATTGGGTCAGAAATAAATATTTAACAACAATATCTCAATTACTAAATAAGCATTTTAATAATGATTCTTTGAAATTACATCTTGAAGTTGGTTCAACTATTTCAACGGATAAAAAAGTCAAAAATGAACAACCAAAAGCAGAACTGGTTCCTGCTTGGAAAATGACTAAAGAAAGTAATAATAATCACGCTTATCATTCTGGTATTAATCATAAACACACATTTAATAGCTTTGTTGAAGGTAAGTCTAATCAACTTGCAGTTGCTGCTGCCAAACAAGTTGCACAGAATCCAGGAAAAGCTTATAACCCATTGTTTTTATATGGCTCAACTGGGTTGGGTAAAACCCATTTATTGCATGCTGTTGGTAATCAAATAATTGAAGAAAAAGATAATGCAAAAGTTGTTTATATGCATTCAGAACGTTTTGTACAAGATATGGTAAAAGCCTTGCAAAATAATGCGATTGAAGAGTTTAAAAACTATTATCGTTCTGTTGATGCATTGCTTATTGATGACATACAATTTTTTGCTAATAAAGAACGTTCACAAGAAGAGTTTTTTCATACTTTTAATTCACTTCTAGAAGGTAACCAACAAATAATATTAACCTCAGATCGTTATCCAAAAGAGATAAATGGCGTGGAAGATCGCTTAAAATCACGTTTTGGCTGGGGATTAACAATAGCAATAGAGCCACCAGAACTTGAAACACGTGTGGCAATTTTAATGAAGAAAGCTGAAGAAAATAATATTAAGCTATTAGAAGAGGTTGCTTTTTTTATTGCTAAACGTCTACGTTCCAATGTACGTGAATTAGAAGGCGCGCTTAATCGCGTTATTGCTAATGCTAATTTTACTGGTAAATCTATTACTATTGATTTTGTAAAAGATGCTCTAAAAGATTTACTTGCTTTGCAAGAAAAACTTGTAACTATTGAAAATATACAAAAAACAGTTGCTGAATATTATAAGATCAAAGTATCTGATTTGTTATCAAAACGTCGTTCACGATCCGTTGCAAGACCTCGTCAAGTTGCAATGGCGTTAGCGAAAGAGTTAACAAACAAAAGTCTTCCTGAAATTGGTGATGGATTTGGAGGGAGAGATCATACAACAGTATTACATGCATGCCGTAAAATCGCAGAATTAAAAGAAGAAAACAATGATATTAAAGAAGATTATTCTAATTTAATTCGAACATTATCAACCTAAAAAAAGAATCAACATTATGAAATTTATTATTGATCGCGAAAAACTTATCAAACCATTGCAACTTGTTAGCGCACCACTCAGCAGTCGTCCGACATTACCAATTTTAGGTAATTTATTATTACAAGTAAGTGATAATGTTTTATCAATGACAAGTACAGATCTAGAAATTGAGATGATTTCTCATTTACCTTTGATCGAGGCAAATGAGCCAGGTGCAACAACGGTTCCCGCGAAAAAATTTCTCGATATTTGTCGTAATTTGCCTAGTAATGCTCAAATTTCAATAACGGTTGACGATAATCGATTAATCATTCAATCTGGTCGAAGTAAATTTTCTTTAACGACATTACCTGCTAGTGATTTTCCTAATCTTGAAAATTGGCAAAGTGACATTGATCTTTCCGTCCCACAAAAAACCATAAAACGACTTATTGATGCAGTTCAATTCTCAATGGCTAATCAAGATGTAAGATATTATTTAAATGGTATGTTATTTGAAATTGAGGATGGTTTATTAAAATCAGTTGCGACTGATGGTCACCGCTTAGCATTTTGTGCTCAACCTATTGGGCAAAATATTTCTGCTGCTTGTTCCGTAATTCTTCCAAGAAAAGGTGTAATTGAACTTGCAAAACTTGTTGGTGATAATGAGGAACCGATTAATATACAAATTGGAAATAATAATTTACGTGTTAATCTTGGTGATTTCACTTTTACATCAAAATTGATTGATGGAAGATTTCCAGACTATAAACGAGTACTACCTCGTAATCCGGATAAACCTCTAGAAGTATCATGTGATGAATTAAGAAATGCCCTATCTCGGGTAGCAATTTTATCTAATGAAAAATTCCGCGGAATAAGATTGTATGTACATAACAATCAAATAAAAATCACAGCAAATAATCCAGAACAAGAAGAAGCTGAAGAATTAATTGATGTAAAATATAAATCAGCAGAACTTGAAATTGGCTTTAATGTAACCTATTTATTAGATATATTAAACACATTAAAATGCGATAGCGTACAGCTTTTATTAACTGATGCAACATCAAGTGTTCAGATCGAAGATATTAATGATCAATCAGCCATTTATGTTGTTATGCCAATGCGTTTATAATCAAATCTCATCTAGCTTCTGGTAACAACCAGAAGCTTTATTCATTAATATGACAATTTCACAAATCAAAATTCATCATTTCCGTAATATTGATTATGCTGAGTTATCATTATCTCATCATTTCAACTACATTATAGGTGATAACGGTAGTGGCAAAACCAGTCTACTTGAAGCCATTTATATGCTTGGGCATGGTCGTGCATTTAGACACATTCAATCCAACCGAATTATACAACATGAACAACCAGAATTAGTTTTATTCAGCCGAATTAAATCAATCAATCAGCAAATCCGAACAATTGGTCTTGCAAAAAATCGTAATAATGATAATAAAATAAAAATTGATGGTGATGATGGTTTCCGATTAACTGATTTAGCTAAACTTTTACCGATCCAATTAATCACACCAGAAGGTTTTGATTTACTTACTGGAGGTCCAAAATATCGACGTTCGTTTATTGATTGGGGCTGCTTTCATCATTATCCCGAATTTGTTCATCTTTGGAACAATTTAAAACGTTTATTAAAACAACGTAATGCTCTACTAAAACAATGTGATAACTATAATAAATTACTACCTTGGGATAAAGAACTTTCCCCTATCGCTGAAAAAATAAGCCAGATTAGAGCGGATTATTCTCAAAATATTTTCCCTGAGATTATTCATACTTGCCAAGATTTTCTACCTGAATATCAAATTAATTGTCAATATTATCAAGGTTGGGAACATGGTATTGAATATTCCGAAATATTACGTAAACAATATGAAAGAGACAAATTCATTAATTACACTTCGGTTGGTCCTCATAAAGCAGATATTCGATTACGTGTCGATAATATTCCTGTTGAAGATCTGTTATCTCGAGGTCAGCTAAAACTATTAATGTGCGCGTTACGTCTTTCTCAAGGTGAGTATTATTCAAAACAAAACTCACAACCTTGTGTTTACTTGATTGATGATTTCGCTTCAGAATTAGATAACACCAAACGAGAATTATTAGCAAAGCGTCTAAAATTAGCTAATTCACAAGTATTTATTACTGCAGTTAGTCAAGATCAGATTACCCATATGATCAATGAAAATGATAAGATTTTTCACATAAAATCTGGTATAATTTCTTAAATATACAGAACGATATAAACAATCAAACAAGTCGAGAAATTCATGTCTAATTCTTACGATTCTTCTAGTATTAAAGTACTCAAAGGGCTTGATGCTGTCCGAAAACGTCCTGGAATGTATATTGGTGATACAGATGATGGAACAGGACTTCACCATATGGTTTTTGAAGTAGTCGATAATGCCATAGACGAAGCATTAGCTGGTTATTGTCACCATATTGAAGTAACTATTCATCCTGATAACTCTGTTTCTGTGCGAGATGATGGTCGAGGTATTCCAACTGGTATTCATGAAGAAGAAGGAATTTCAGCAGCTGAAGTTATCATGACCGTGTTGCATGCTGGTGGTAAATTTGATGATAATTCTTATAAAGTTTCTGGTGGTTTACATGGTGTAGGTGTTTCGGTTGTTAATGCCTTATCAGACAAATTAGAATTAATTATTTACCGCGATGGAAAAATTCATCGCCAAGTCTATAACCTTGGTGTTCCGCAAGAGCCACTTAAAGTCATTGGTGAAACAACGGAATCAGGTACCTATGTTCGTTTTTGGCCAAGTCCGGAAACCTTTACCAATATCGAATTTATCTACGAAATTTTAGCTAAACGCTTACGAGAACTCTCATTTTTAAATTCAGGTGTATCGATAAGACTACTTGATGAGCGCACAGGTAAAAGTGAACATTATCATTATGAAGGTGGGATTAAAGCGTTTGTTGAATACTTAAACAAAAATAAAAATCCTATTCATCCTAAAATTTTCTATTTTAGTACTGAAAAAGACGGTATTGGCGTTGAAATAGCATTACAGTGGAACGATGGATATCAGGAAAACATCTATTGTTTTACTAATAATATTCCACAGAGAGATGGCGGCACCCACTTAGCTGGTTTTCGTGGTGCTATGACTAGAACACTTAACAATTACATGGAAACGGAAGGGTACAGTAAAAAAGCGAAAATCAGCGCGACAGGCGATGATGCTCGTGAAGGTTTAATTGCAGTAGTATCTGTAAAAGTTCCAGACCCTAAATTTTCATCACAAACTAAAGATAAGTTGGTTTCATCAGAAGTTAAATCAGCGGTGGAATCTACTATGGGTGAAAAATTAGCTGAATACTTACTTGAAAACCCATCAGATGCCAAAATTGTTGTTGGTAAAATCATTGATGCAGCAAGAGCCCGTGAAGCTGCACGTAAAGCACGTGAAATGACACGTCGTAAAGGCGCCTTAGATTTAGGGGGATTACCTGGCAAACTTGCTGATTGCCAAGAAAAAGATCCTGCTCTTTCAGAACTCTACTTAGTGGAAGGGGATTCTGCTGGTGGCTCGGCTAAACAAGGTCGTAACCGTAAAAATCAAGCTATTTTACCGCTTAAAGGTAAAATTCTAAATGTTGAAAAAGCGCGTTTTGATAAAATGCTGTCCTCCCAAGAAGTAGCGACATTAATTACTGCTCTGGGTTGTGGAATTGGTCGTGACGAATATAACCCTGATAAAATGCGTTATCATAGTATCATTATTATGACCGATGCTGACGTCGATGGTTCACACATTCGTACGTTGCTATTAACGTTCTTTTATCGCCAAATGCCAGAAATTATTGAACGTGGTTATGTTTACATTGCTCAACCACCTTTATATAAAGTAAAAAAAGGCAAACAAGAACAATATATTAAAGATGATGAGGCGATGACTCAATTTCAAATTGCTTTAGCTCTTGAAGATGCATCATTACATGTAAATGATCATGCACCAGCATTAGCTGGGGAAGCATTGGAAAAGCTCATTGCTGAATATCAAAAAGTCGAGAAGTTAATCACTAAAATGGAACGACGATACCCTAAAGCGCTGCTTTCTGAAATGGTTTATCATGAAGTATTAGATGAAAATATACTAAAAGACCAACAGCAAGCGGAAAATTGGGCAAAAACCATTGTAGAAAAATTATCAAGTAAAGAACAACATGGCAGTAGCTATGGTTATTCAGCTCCTTTTAATGAAAAAACACAATTATATGTACCAATTATAAAAGTAAGAACACATGGCGTTGATACTAATTATGCATTAGACCAAGTCTTTATTCATAGTAATGAATATCGCAATATCTGCCACTTAGGAGCACAATTAAAAGATCTACTTGAAGAGAGTGCATTTATTCAACGAGGTGAGCGTAAACAGCCTGTTAATTCTTTTGAAGAAGCTGTTGATTGGCTAATTCGCGAATCTCGTCGAGGACTCACTATTCAGCGCTATAAAGGTCTAGGAGAAATGAATCCGGAACAACTATGGGAAACAACGATGGATCCAACTAGTCGCCGGATGTTACAAGTGACGATCAAAGATGCTATAGAGGCTGATCAACTGTTCACCACATTGATGGGCGATGAAGTTGAACCTCGCCGATTATTTATCGAAGAAAATGCATTAAAAGCAGCTAATTTAGATTTTTAAAATTGTTTTTTCAAAAAAATAAATTAAAAAACCAGACAACTGTCTGGTTTTTTTTAAAATTAATATCATTCTTTTACCACCTTATTCAATCTATTGAATCGATTAAATAAAAGAATTTATTGACACACAGGCCTATCTACTTTCAGATCTGAAACGGCTTTATTCATCTGTTTAATCATATCTTTTGAACTTTGAGCTATATAAACTTTTCCTCCTGTCATATTAGCAACACAATCGATTTTATGTTCGCCTGCAATATCAACAATATTAATTTTTAGCTTTGGTTTTTTTGTAGCAATATAATTTGCTAATGTACAGATATTATTCTTAGAACAGTTATCTTCACCATCACTTATAATTAAAATATAATCTTCACGTTTAACACCATCAAGCATGTTACTTGCTTTCTCTAAACCACTATAAAGTGGCGTTCCTCCACCACCAACAGCCGATGGATTAAGTCTATTTATATTATTTTTTAAAATATTACGGCTGGAATAATCATAAAATTGTGTAGCATTTGCTGCTGGACAATGATTTAAAGTTACAAGCGAAATGTCGATATTAGGTTGTATTTTATCAATACTTGATAAAGCTACTTTTTTACTTGTCGACAAACGACTTGGTAAACGAGTCATCTTCTTATAATATTTAATTTTTTCTTGTTCTGACATATAATTTGGATAACCGTAACTTAAATATTGAAAGAACTGCTCTACTTCAGATGGTGATTCAGCTAGCGTTGCAATCATGGATAAAGAGTTATCAAACACAATAATCATTCTTGATGGGTTAGGATTATTCTTTATCTCTTCTTTAGTAATACAATTCGGAGGATTTTTGACTTTTGGCACTGGTTTAGGTGCATTTTCTATCTTGATATCTTGCTTTTTATCTTCAATTGGTAACTCTTTTGGCTCTAAATTTTCAACAAATTTAGGTTCTTCTTTAGGAGATTCAGCAATTGGTTCTGGCTCTGGTTTTTTTACCAATATAGGAGAAATAATGGTAATTTGAGGTATCGTTTCTGCTAGTTTATCCTTGTTAAATGGATAAAAAAAGAGTAGCAAAGCACCTAATGCGGCTAATAATAATAAAGATAACAATAACACATGCCACCATCTCCAGAAAGTTTTTGGAGAAATGACTGGCTCTGTAATAGCTGGTTTAGGTAAAACAGGCTCATCAAGACTATAAATTATTACGGGATCATCATTAATAACAAGAATTTCATTACTTAAACTTTTGATCCGAGGTAACCATAATGAAATTATTTTTTGCTGTTCTTCATCCAATACAATTGTTTTGATAGATGTTTCAACATCATTTATTCGAGTTTGTAACGTTTCCGTTATCTTTTGTTTTAATGACTCATCTGCAATATTATTAACTGGAATAGGTTGACCTTCAAGATTTGTGTACCAAGCTAAATATTGATTATTATCTATTAACTTTGGTACCGCAAAAATCGAAAAAGTCCGTTCGGTCAAATAAGGTTTTAGTAACGATAATATTAAATTATATTGATCTAATAAAATGAGTTTTGATGGATTATTGTGATCGACTTTAACTCGAGTTATACGTTGCATTGTTAACCCACGTCCTTATTTCTAATTATTTTCAGACTATCATACAAATCTAATGTGAAGCCTATTTATATCATTATTTTTTTAATTAATTTATATATTAAATAATCTTTAGCTTAATATCATTCACAGATAGGTTTAGTAATATTCAAGTCAGAAACAGCATTGTTCATTTGATTAACAATTTCTGTCGGATTTTGTGCGATATAAACTTTACCACCTGTGCTTTTCGCTACACAGTCAATTTTATGTTGCCCAGCAATATCAACAATATTAATTTTTAAACGGGGCTGTTTAGCTGCAATTTTACTAGCTAATGTACAAATATTACTTTTAGTACAATTATCTTCACCATCACTAATTATTAAAATATAATCATCGCGATTTACACCATCAAGCATTTTACTCGCTTGCTGTACACCACTGTATAATGGCGTAGCACTATTATATTCTAATGGATTGAGTTTATTAATCTTATTTTTTAGTTTTTCGCGGCTGGCATGATCATAAAATGAAGTTGTTTGTGCAACAGGGCAACTGGTTAATGTAACGAGAGCAATATTAATATCTTGTTGTATTTTATCAATAGTCGACAATGCGACTTTTTTACTACTTGATAAACGATTAGGTAACCTTGTCATTCTCGCTTCATAAGCATCAGCTTCTTTTTCTGTCATCATACTAAAATCACTTGCTAAATACTGATCAATAGCTGATTTTGACTCCATTAACGTTAATGTCATTGAAGCCGAATTATCAAATATCATCACCATCTTCGATGCATTATTATTTTTTATCACATCTTCTTTAGGAATACAGTTTCTAGCAACAGGAGCCGGTTCTGGTTCGGGTTTCTTAACCAATACTGGCGGTATAATAGTTAATTTAGGTATCTCGCCTACTATATTGGCTTTATTGAAAGGATACAAAAAGTATAACAAGGATCCTAATGCTGCAAATAAAAGAGCTAATATCAGAAAATGCCACCAACGCCAAAATTTTTTCATCGGTATAGTTGAAGGCGCAACAACAGGTGGTGGTAAGATAGGATCTTCAAATGTATTTATAATCACTGGTTCACCATTAACAATATAGATTTGGTTACCTAAACTTTTAATTCTTGGTAACCAAGATGAAACCAACGCTTGTTGATCCTCATTCAACTGTAAAGATTTAATGGTTAATTCAATGTCGCAAATTCGTGTTTGTAATTTTTCTGATATTTGCTTTTTTAATACTTCATCAGCAACACTATTTAGAAAAGCAGGTTGACCCTGAAGATCTGTATACCACCCCAAATACTGATTGTCATCAATTAATTTGGGCGTAGCTAAAATTGAAAAGGTTCGTTCAGTTAAATGTGGTTTTAATAACGTTAACAAAGAATTATACTGATCCAATAAAGACATTTTTTGAAAATCATTATGATCAATCTTAATCCTTATTATTCTCTGCATTTGTTATTAATTCCTTACATTTAACTTTTTTATCAATATTTTATTAAGCACCAGTATATTTATATATTTAACGCTTTTTGTAATTTTTGAAGTTTTATATACAATTTGTCGAGTTCAACTTGTTTTTCAATTTCTGACTTATTTGATTGATTAACTTGTTTAAATTGTTGTTGAATGTCATTAACTTGTTTTTGTAAATCATCACGATCTTTAGCTTTTTCTTTAACTTCATTAGTCAATTTCATTAAGTCTTGTTTAAGTTTGTTTTGCTGAGCTTGTTTTTGCTTAAGACTTAAAGTTGTATCATTTTTTTGTTTTTCTATATTGGCATAAATTTCTTTAAACTGCTGGTTAGCTTTTTGCTCATCTTCAAGAATTTTCTTCTTCTGATCAATACGTGTCTGGTAATTACCAGAATAGTTACAGCTTATTTTATCCATAATACCCAAATTAGTATTTCTTGGATCGCATTGTTCTGGGGTCGTTGAACAACCTACTAGTGAAACTAAAGACAAAAGTGAAATAATAGATATTTTTTTCATAATTAACTGACCTTCACAGCTGAACGTTGTTGAGTAACTAAATTAATTTGTTTTTCAAGTGCTGAAATTTGTTTATGTAATTGACCTATTTCTTTATCTAATCTTGTTACATTTACACCTGATTGTTGTTCTTGTACAGAAAGATTAACCCAATCATTTTCAACTTTTTTAATTCGATTTAATTTATCATTCAGATAAGCAATGTTTGCATCAATTTGAGTTAAATTTTTCTGAGCTTGTTTTTTATTCACATTATCATTTTTTATTTGTTCATTTAATGTATGAAGGGTAGCTAAATTTTTATCCAAAACATTCTTTGCATTTTGTGTAATTGATTGAACTTCTAGTGTGTTTTGTTGAAGATCTTGAATGTAAGCATCAATACGCATCTCAGCATCAGCATACTCTGCGCGTTTAGTATCCAAATAATAGTTTCCTCCCATCATTACACCACAACCAATAGCTGCTGAAGCAAGGCATGTGCGCGCTTCTTCACCTAACAACAAACAACCAACTCCCATAATACCAACACCTATAGCACAAGCTTGCCAAGCGGATTTACTGAAAAATTGAGCGGTATTACCTTTTGTTAAAGCAGGATCGGCATTTCTAGTACTTACACCACCTGATGATGATTGGCAACCAGCTAAAATTATCGATATGCATAAAGCTAATGTTCCTATTACTTTGTTCATTATTTTTTTCCTTTTATCTCATCACAAGACTGTAACCAAGTTGTTCTATCAACCTTTCCTGACGCAATGTATTGATTAATATGCTTTAAATAAATTTTTAAGTAATCACTCATGTTGGCTTTACCACTGTTTTCCAAAATAAATTGTGTGGGCTGAGCTTGCTCATTAATGATATTTTTTTCATAATTTGATGCAGTAGTAACGATAGTATCGGCATAATATTTTAAAATAAAGTCTCTTGCATTTTTTGATTCATTGAGTACCTGTTTTAAATTATTGAGCTTAACTTTTGAACACATATTATCATCAGGCAATGTTTCTGTTTCATCTGGATCGCAAATTTCATTAGTCATTGCATTATACAAGTTATTATTGTATTCAAATTTACTGTTTAAATCTGAAACATTGGCGCACAAAAACGCACCTAATTGTAATGCTGACTGTATAGAACGATTTCGTTGTTCATCTCTAGCTTGATTTGCACTACGTAACAACGTATTGAGTTGATTCAATTCTTTTTTTGTTTTTTCATCATCAACTTGTTTAGTAATTTTCTCAAGTTCATTAACAACGTTACCATTTGCTGAACTTGTTGTTTCATTTCCAAGTTCACTCCATTGTTTATCTAAAACTTTAACAGCCTCACTTGAATTCATGATTGAAGTTGTATAAACCAAACGAAATCCAACATCCTGACTCTTGTAAGCACCTTTATCATCATAATAAGGTTTTTCAGTACGAAATGCTGTAGTTATTGACGACTCAGGAGTTAAATAACTGCCACCACGAACAATCATTCCACCTTCTTGCCCATGATAACGATCTAACTTATTCATACGAAAAGAGTCAAACATCATTTCATTTGCATTACCCAAAATATCATAAATATCCAACGGATTAGGCTGTAATCGACCTATAAGTTGTAGTTTACCATTGGCAGATTTTGCTCCAGAAAACCAAGCGTAATTTTCTAAGTTAGCTGTCATTGGAAAGTGGTTTTCACGAAATTCAGATTCAGTTACTTTTGTACCACCTCGTGCTGCATATTCCCATTCAGTATTATTAGGTAAGCGGAAATACCCATGTGGAATTTTGTTTAATTTGGTTTTTGTCTCATTTTCAATTAACCATCGGTTATATTTATCAGTAAATGCAATAGCATCAAACCAACTAATATTTGTCACTGGAAATATAAGTGAAATTTTTGCTGAAGGGCAAGTATCATTCATCACAGCTTGATATTGCAATGCTGTTATTTCATACTTACCTATCAGATAATATCGTTCTTTACCGTTATCTGAAAAACTACCCGAAATATAATTTGGAGTTGCATATTCAGCAAAACCAAGCTCTTTTTGGTTGCTACCCAGAATCACTTTGATATCATCTAGTGGTTTATTGGTAGGTGTATAAACTTTCTTCATCACCAAGCTACCATCACATGGCATTGGTAAAATAACATCATCATTCGATGGTTTAGGATTATAAAAACTAGTATCCCATGGCTCAGCATAGCTGATGAGAGGAAATAAACTCATGCCTATAGACATTAATAAACAAAAAATATTTTTTTTAGTATTAAACTTCTCGTAAACTTTCAGCTGGCTGGATTTTAATGGCACGTTGACCTCCTATAACCACAACAATACATGCAATAAACATGGTCAGCATAAATGCAACAACCAGATGCCGAAATTGTAAACGACTTACAATAGGTTGTGAAATTAAATTTTCACCTAAAACACTATTAAACGCATGATTTCCTAATAAAAATAGAATAATAGATACCAAAAATGCCAAGCAATTCAATATTACAGCTTGGTTAATCAAATAAAGCATAATATATTTTGATTGAAAACCAAGCAAACGCATAAAAGCAATATCTTTACGCTTACGTTCAATGTTAGATAAAAATGAACCAGTAAATGATAAAATACAACCAAAACCTGCAGTAATAGCAATTACACTAAAAATAAAACTAAATACCCGATCAATTGCTTTTATATTTTCAATTGCATTAGATTGAGTACGCGTTTCAATATGCTTTTCTCGTAATTTAAAAGATAGCGGCGCCACACTATCTAGCGAATTAGCATAAATACGGGCTCGCGCAAATGAAGTATGGTTTGGAGGATTAAGTTTCCCGACTTGAGTTGCAAAAAGGTCACTTTGATAACCATCATAAAAATTTTCCATAGCAATCAATAAATTTAACGAAACAAAAGCAGCTGTTCGGCTATAACGATTTTCTGGAATAATGCCAATAACGTCTAATTCAGTTACACCTTTTTCGAATTTACCATCAAGTTGTCTTGTAATAATTAGTTTTATCCGGCTACCAACAGTAACTTGCATTTTTTCCGCAGATAAAGCACTTAGTAAAACTTTATTTTCATTATCAATTGTAGGTAGATCGTTTGTAAGTGGATCTCCACTAGCCGTTGGTATGATTTCAGCGTTATTTACAAAATGGCTTGAATCTTTTATTAAATCGGCCTGAGTATTAAGCGAGCGAGTTAAAGGAATGACAAAAGCTGTTTCTGGTTGCGCTCTTATCCAATCAAACATCGCATCATCAAGATTTAAATTTCCTACAATTTTTACTTCCAAATTTTGTGGATCATTAAGTAATTGCTGACGAAGCTGTGAAACGACTCCATACTTTAAACTAAATAATAATAATAATGGTGTAATAACGGATATAACTGATGCAATGATGCAAAATGAAACTTTTTTGTCATACCATAAATCAGCAAATGACAAACGAATAATCAGCAACCATTTGGATATGATTTTAGCCATTTTTTACTGCCTATCATGTAAAGGTAAAAATTCTGATGAATGTGAGGAGACTAACTTAGCAGATAAAGTGAATAAACCTTTAGTTGAAATACGTTGCCAATCATGAGTAACTATTATAACTGCGATATTATCTTGTTGTGCCTGTTCAATAATTAAATCAAAAAGTAAATTTGCATTATAAGGATCGAGAGCAGAGGTTGGTTCATCTGCAAGTAGTAATGCTGGTTTATGGATAATTGAACGAATAAAAGAAGCTCGTTGACGCTCACCAATCGATAATTGTTTAGGATATTTATTTAGCAAATGAGAAATGCCTAGTTTATCTATCAAATATTCTAACCGTGAATTATCAACATTTTTTTGTAATAATTTAATTGGCAATAAAATATTATCATATATCTTCAAAAAAGGCAGTAAACCACCAGTTTGCAACATAAATCCTAAATATTGAGCACGTATATTGGCTAATTGATTTATACCATTGTTATTAATCCATTTAGCAATATCAAGATCGTTATTATCTAAAAAAAGTTTAAAGCCATCTACCTTATCTGGTTTGAGAATCATACCAATCATTTCAAGCAAAGTACTTTTTCCCGATCCACTGTCTCCTTGAATCACAACAACATCCCCTGCTCTTAATTTCAATTCAGGTAAACAGACTCTAAAAGAAGATTTACCAGTTGATCGAGAAATTTCAAGTTGTTTTATTACTAACATTTGCTTTACGGTAACATTTCTAATGGAATAGGATAAACATTATCTCGCGGATCACTTCCTTCAGCTAATGAAATCCAACGATCAACATCGGCATTACATTTTTGGTAATAACGAACTTTACTATTTAAATTTCGAATAAATTTTTCTTGCTCTAAACCACTCATACTTTTCCAAGTATCTTGATCAAGACCTGTGACATCACTTTTATATGGAATATTATCCAAATATTCACCTAATAAGCCTAAATCGGCAATTTTAATCACTGACTCTGATTTTAATTTATTTGGATCTTGTCCCATAGCCGCAGCAACAGAACGTAACTGCGAAAACATATCATCAGCAGAGATCAACCCATCATTAGCCGCATTAGCTATTTTACTGACAATATCACTTAAATCACTTAATTGAGATTTAGTCAATAAAATGCGAGGTTCAGCTGTCGGTATCGTTGGTTTAACAAAATCCTTATCAGCAATCCACCCTTTGAAAACTGAAGGTGCTTTCGTACCATTAGTATCACCTAGATAAGCAAGTTGCATCGCCTTACTTAATAGCAATGCATCTTTTAACATATTGGAGCTATCATCTTTAGCGTTAATTGCATTACCTACTGATGCTTCGCCTTTATATGCTAGTTTAACTTGTTCAGACAGAGCTTTAGCTAACAAGTCCACTTTCCGACCAAATTCATTCACATCACCGGCATTAACAGGATAATAAAGTGATTTATGGATATAATCATTATAAGTTAGATCTGAATACTGAGTTGCCGCAACTTGGTGATCTTTTTCACCATTTGGTGTTTTTAAATGTAATGCATAGATAGCAACACCCTTATGTTGAGCTTCAAGTCTTAACTGCGCAGCATCCATTCCAGTACTGGAAAGTTTATCATCGCCAGGAATAGCACTAGCATCAGTGATCAAAATCATATAACGTGCACCAAAGCTATTCCAATTAATATCATTTAATGCTTTTGCAATACCAGCATAAGAATCTTCAGCAAAATAAGCAGTAGAAACAGTCGCCTGTTTGAGCGATGAACTTAACTGCATAAAATCTTCTCTATTTTGTACCTTGTTAGGATCAACAAAAATCTTTGTTAAAAACTCTAACTTATCCGATGTTTGTAAACTTGAACGGAATGAGACTAGACCAAATTTTACTTGTTGTTGTAAATTTTCCTTTTCTATATGTCGATATACTTGTTCAACCGCTTCTTTAGTTCTTGAAATATAAGGATCCATTGAAATAGTCGAATCTATAACAAATACTATCGCAGCTTTGAATGGCGCTACCTGATTGATGTCATTATCAGAATTTTGTACATTAGATTGAGCGTTATTATTTTTTACCAAATCATCTTGCTTACTCACTGAAGCAACTTCTAAAATACGCTCATAAAATCCTTTACCATTCATTACCTCTTCACCTTGTAAAATAGGTAATAAATAAAAATTTGTTTTAAAATCAACATATTCTTTTGGCTCTTGAGCAACAATTTCAGGGACTGATTTATTGTTTTTAAGTGCTTCCCTAATAGGTTTTAACAAAGTTTCAGGTTGATTTGCATCAACAAGAGTCGTAAGTGAGGCTTTATCTTTAAAAAATAAAAGAGAATCACGATCAACAGGGTTAGTAAAGACTAATGTCATTTGCATATTCCAAGCAATAGCACATGCATTATTAATCCAACCTATGGTTTTTCCATAAGAATCCGGACCAACACTAAGCCATTGTTGATTATTATCCGTTTTACGCTCATAAACATAATAACGAGAAAAGGCAGGCACTGATTGACCAGTAGGATCCTTAATATCCTTTTTTAACTCACAAGTTGGAGTACTAAGAACTCGCTGGTAAAGTGTTGTTTTACCCTCTTGCTTTAATGGTTCTATAGCCGAACTAACCAAAGGTAAACAAGTAAAACTAAATCCGATAATTAATGTTGAAATTACTTTTCTTTTCATACTTGCACCTTATTATTTTTGCAATTCAGCTAAACGCTCTTTAGCCAAGGCGTTATTAGGATCATTATTTAATGTAGTTTCATACCAATAAATCGCCGTTTCCTTATCTGCTTTAAAGCACGCGTTGTTATGATAAAATTTTTCATCATATTCTTTGGCATAAAGTAAGGCAATTTTAGCATTTAATAAGGATTGATTCGCATATAACCGCTGAGCAATATTACATTTATTCGCTTGTTTTGCTTGATTGATTACCTCAATTAACACATCAGTATTCGGTTTTGACTGTAAACATTGTTGAATAAAGGTTAAATCATCACTTGTTACATTAGCAACATTACACTGACTATTGCCTTGTATTGAAGTATCTGAAGAACTTTTATCTTGAGAAAAGAAGAAATACCATGCTAATGCACCAAGCCCACTTAAAATCAGTATTATTATAAAAATTAGGATAAATATCCTCAGGTTACTTTTTGATTTAGTCGGTTCTGGAGTAGAGATAACTTCTTGTGTAGTTGCTGGTTCTGGTATGACTTCTATCTCAACCTCAGGCTCTGTTATTGCTTGATTTTCTTCTTCAACAGTTGGTAATTCATATTGAGGATCTAAAGATTCGATAGTATCTGATTGAACCGAATTCGAATTAATCTCATTTATCTCAATCGTATTTTGTTCAATAACCTGTGGTTGTTCTGTTTGAATATTCAAAGCAGAGGATGGAAATACTGTTTCACCAATATTAACTACTCCACGATCTGTATAACTTTCATTTTGTTTATCACGAATTTGAATAAGAAATCTAACACTGTTTTCTTGAGATAATAAAGAGTCAACTAGCCATTCATCAACATATCCAATTAATTGCTCATTATCTACTGACATATTATTCAATGAATGCCAATTTTTTTCTGGTCCCCATTGATTAAGACCGGATAAATAATAATTATCTTGGTTACGTTGAATCAATATATCAATATCAGCACTGCCATTCCATTTTTGTGCCAAAAATCTAGCAATACCTGGTTTATACCCTTCTAATTCAATTCTTAGTGCCATGATATCCTCTATTTCACAACTAAGAGTTTATCAATATAGATTGATAAACTTTTCATAATCCAAGATAGCTTCATGCTACCTTATTTATTTAATGACGATAAAATGATTGTCACTTAATTTATTTAAAATAACTATTTTATTCGTGATTGTTTAAAGAACATTAAAATCTCACCAAGTCGAGAGTTTTGTTCTTGACTTATTTCACGCCCAGCATGATGCCCAACATTTTCTTGAGCAAGCATAGCAAATGCAATAAACCAATCAAATATAGCAAATTGAGAATAATTTTTAGTCTTATCATCAAGTACTGGTAGTGGATGTGATAATTGACTTGAAAATTGGCTCAATGGTGAAGAAAATATTGGTTTACCTTGATTAACTCGGCTCATTGGTATTTCAATAGATTGTCCTTGAACAAAACCGAGCCATGCAATGAAGTCTGCTAATAAAGTATGTATAGTGCTCACTTGTCTAGACTCTAAATCATCGCGTTTACTACCTGTATTTTCATTTTGCAATATTCGTTCAGTTAAACTTGCTTCAATTTTTAGACGATTTGCTGCAGTAATAAGCTCTTCGACAATAAAAGATAGTGATTTTTGCTCCAAACCAAAAAATTGTAAAATATGTTTATCTAAAACAATATTTCTTAAATACTCTAGCCATGTAGTAAATATTGTTTTAGCCAATTTACATTCAGTTGGTAAAATGGTTACTGGTTTTACATTAGATGAGAAATTATCATCGGAAAATAATTCAAAATCGGTATTCAATCCAAAATCGGTTGATATATCATTACCCATATCATCATGAGCTTCGTTTTTAGATGTATCAGTACCTGTTTCACTAGTATGATAAAGCGCACGAATGGTTTGTTCAGGTAGTTCTAATACTTTAAGTAGTTCACCCAGTAATAAGGCTTTTCCCTGTAGTTCTTTAACGACATCAGCGATAATCTGTTTTTTCTTACCAAGTTCTTCATCATTATCTGCCTGATACCAAGTATCAAAACGCATATTAATAATATAATCAATTTTTTCATTGAGTTGTTCAACAATGCGTTGTTGTTTGATTTCAGTAATAGCAACTTGTTCTAAATATTGGCTAATTCTTCCGATACCACCATCATTCAATTTTAACATGGCATCCCATGCCTGATCTGGATCGTTAACATACTCTTTGATATCAGGATCTTCAACAAATGTATTTTTTAAAATTTGCATTTTTTCTTGATAAGTATCGTTGTAAGATAATTCAAGTTTTGTCTCTGCATCAGTATTTAAAAATGGTACATCAAAACCTGGTTTTCGTACTAAAAAAACATTGTTGAATTTATGTTCATTAAACCAATTTGTTAACCAATCATAGTTACCAAAACGTTCTAAAATGGTTTGTTGTAGTAATCCACCTTTACCCCAACTATTTTTAAGATTATCTTCTGATAAAGTTAATGAATTGCTAATCCGTTTATCGAACATAGTAATAGCCCATAATAGCCCAGCTTTTTTAGTCGCTCTTTTTTCTGCTGACTCTCCTTGGGTCTTATCTATCCAACGTTCAAGAACGGGACCAACATCGTTAACATCAGATTGTTTATCTGATGGGGTACAAACAACAAGAACATTCATTTCTTGATTATCAGTGTATTTTTCGAAAAGATAAGCTACTTTACCCCGTAATAAAAGTTGAGCAATAGGATTACCTTCTTTAACATCTGAAATAGAAGTTAAATTTAATCGTCCCCGATATCCTGGGAAATCAAGCAAATCAACTTTTTCAAACGTAGGCACACGCGTTTGATTTACTAATGGAAAAGTTAATTCAGCGGTTAAAAAAGCAAGTTGAGCCAGAGAAATCGAGGTTGGTACACCATTTTGAGGAGTAATAGTTACTGATGAGTCTCGGTCAGTATTTAATCGATCAAGGATGTCGACATTCATAATACTGTCAATTTGCGACTTAGTACCATTATTATCTTTAACTAATACTGAAATTGGTGCATATACTGTACTCACATAATTTAAGCTAGCTAATGTTGTCGCTAATTGTATATAAACAGCCGTAATTTCACTGATACCACCCCATAAAACTGAAAAAAGTGCACTACGTTCAGAAGTTTTAAGATACGGTAGCAAATACATTGCTTTTTCCCAATAACCACCTTTTAATCCTTCAAGCGAATTACCAAAATTTTCAGCTAGATAATCATATAGATCAACAATATCATCTTCAGTAATACCACCTGTATATTCATCTTGTTTTTTACTTTCAATATTTTGAATCAGCTGATTTAATGAGGAAAATTCGATTTTATTATTAATTCTTTGTTGATCAAAATCTTTAAAATAAGCATTAATTAAAATTTTAACAATTTCAATTTCTTGAAAGAGTTTTAGTTCTAAAGGATAATTTGCAATACCTCCTTTAGCTATTCGGCTAAAACGAGTTACTAGACCCGTTGCCTCTTTACCACTACCGACAGGATTAACATGATCGATAAAATCTAGAATTTCATTATCAACAATGGTTTCAAGTTTACCATTTTGACCTGCTGCTAATGCTGAAATTAGATAAGATTTTCCTGCCTGTGATAAACCAAAAAAGCCAACTGCAACAGATTTACTTGATACATCACCTAACTTTTTTGCACTATTACGAAGACGACGAAGATCGAGAATTAAACTATCAGCTTCATTATTCAGACGTTTAGAGGAGTTACGCGTTTGATCCACCCATTCAATGGCCTTTGCAGATGCTTGATAAACCTGTTCCCAGGATTTAGGTAGTTGTTCGTTTAAATTTTTCATCGTTTTATTATTCCACTATCAAGCCAATATTGTGTGCTAATTAAACCTGAATTTACCATTGTATTTAAATTTAGCTTTATATCCTTAGTTTTGTTGCAGGCACGCCCATCTGAGGCTTTAACATCTTTAATATAGAAATTCTCAACCGTTTTTTGTTGGTTTTTTATTCCTAATGTTACTTCTAAAACTACACCTTCCGCACTGAGCCTTTTGGCAACATCGCCATTTTCAATTGTTAAGATATAAATTGGTGATGCAGGCCAACGATCAATTTCTAATTGTTTAAATCCGAGTCTGGTTGTCCCTCGGATCTCAAATGAGATATCAGGAAAATCATAATCAGGATCATCTAAATCAATATCTCGATAATAAATATTTTCATCTTTTATCATATTTAAATTATCAAGCAGACCAATGTATTTAACCGTCGAATATAAATCGATATTTGATGATCTAAAATAAAAATTAGATAGTCTTAAATTCTTACTTAAAAAACAGAGCATTGCCCCAACAGCGGCTGTGGTTTTTGGATCATCAATTCGTTCTTGTTTATGAAACGGATACCACCCTCCCGTATAATAGCCATGTAATGGTAAAATTCTTCCTGAAGGTATTGATAAGCGTGAACGAAAATAACTTTGAACGCCAGGTAGGCGTGATGGACGACCCGTTAGCAACAATACGTCACATTGATAACAACTGATAATTTCAGATAATGCATCAAATGTCTTACAGATATTATAATAATCACCACGAATGAATAAGTAATGAATACGTTTCAAATTAATCTCTATACTGAGATCAAGCACTGAAAATGTTGGATTATTTAAAGCTCGCCTAATCGGTTCATTAATAAAATTCAAAACATGATCAGTCATAGATGTATGCTGTAATAACTCACTGAAAGTTGTGTTATACACATGTTGATCTGCATGAAGTGGATCGTAAAGCTCATATTGCTTTAAAACTTGTAATCCAATTGGCGTAAATAACTGTAAGTTGAGCTGTTGGCGTAATACAGCATCTTGAATAGAAAGTTGCTGTGAACCAATAATCGTTGATAAAATTGGATTTGGATCAGTTAAACCTGCTTTCTTTAAACCATTGGTTAATGAGGTCAATACAACATCTTGAATGATATCAAGTAAAATATCATCCCCAGCAACTTTAAATCCATCACGAAAACGTTGAATAGGAACAATATAAGTATTACTACCATTTGTTTGCTTACTGCTACCATAATCAAGCTCATAGTCATTAATAACTAGGTCAGTTGTACCACCGCCAATATCAACAGTTGCGATTGTCAGTTTTTGCTTATTAACTTTATCAGGACGAACTATTGATGCAATAAATTCTTCACTGCGTCCATTATAATTATTTTGTGTTTCGTTAAACAGATAAACAATTTGACCGCAGGTTGCTTCATCCCATTGAATATAAACTTCAGGAATATTTGGCCAAATACTATTTAATTGATCACGGTTATTAAAATCAATATTACTATCTGAATTATCCCAACCAAGACTTTTCCAAACAAGTCCTATAGCTTGATAAACACAACTTTTAAAAATTGCCTGTTCAGGTTTAGGCATTGCTGGTGGAATAGTTAAAATGATAGAACGCAAATTACGGGGAGTTTTAGCATGTTCAAGTTTATTACGTTGAGCAACACTATTTATTTGCATTAAAGCATGCATTAAAACTTCACATAGCATGAATGTCATTAATGAACTACGCGAGTATTTTGGATGGAACACTGGCATTTTGCGGTCATATTCTTCTTCAATATCATTACTTAAAATGTGTAGTGCTTCACCATATTCATTAATTAAACTTGAAAAGGGTTCCGCTGTCGCAAACGGTTCATGATCACTTTTTACATAATGAGAATTAAAGCGCCAACCTTGTTCATATTTATCTTTATCCCATAAATAGCGTTTTGGACTTGAAAGTCCTGTTGCTCCCTCATTACCTTCACGTCGGCTTGCAAGACGGCTAGCCTCTTTACCTACTCGCACGATACTTGGCCAGCGAAAAGTATCTCTCCTTCCACTTTGTAAAGAAAAATGTTCCTTACCAAAGAAAGTCTGAGCAAATTCAACTCGACTTTCAAAAGGTTCATTGTAAATATGTTCTGGCTGGGTAAGATCTCGAATTTCAAGCTCATAACGATGATTTAAACTATCTTTATCTTGAATATGATCCTCGATTAAAATCCCGCAAGTTCGACTGTTTCCAACATCAAGAATCATATCGACAGGAATTGATTTGACAACATCATTTTTATCGTTTGATACTATTTTGATTGTTGGTAACTGTATTGAATCTGCGAGCAAATTAAGAATGTTTAGATAATGACCATAATAAGCTTTATTACTTATTTCTAATTCAATATCATCTTTGTGTATTTTTAGCCGTTCAGGCTGAGGAGCCAATTCTTGGAACAAGTCAATTAACCAACTTGTTATCCATTTTAGTTCTAGATACCAAGAAACCTGATCTGAACGATGTGCCAGACTGAATACTGAACCTGTTTTTACATCATTTTCAGTAGGTGCTAAGTAAACAACGTCTTGCATGTTTGCAAAGATTTTAGTATCAAATGCAAAAGTTATACGATGTGTATTGCCATCAGGATCTTCTCCTTCTGGAATGCTAACAATCCTTACACGACTCCAATTATGGGGTCCTTTATCAAATCGTTCAGGGGGTATTGATCTCAAAACAGGAACAGGCAACCAAATACCATCATACAATTTTAATGATTGGTCAACACTAATCTCTTGTGTAGGGGTTACAGCAAAAGAGAGATTATCTGGTACAAAAAATTTACCATTATTACTATCTTCAATTAATCTAACTAGCGCCCCACTTTCAGAAGGATCAATAAAACTACCATTAATTTTACTGCGCCATTGATTATCTTTCCAATCTATTTTTAGTGCAAAATCAAGAAATTGAATTCCACTATTCATTATCAGTGTAACTTCTTGACCATAGTTGCGTGTTTCTGGAAGCATATACAACCTTATTGTTTTTTCATCGTAATTGGGAACGAAGTTCCGTTATCATAAATTCCCTGGCAATCAGCTTGATTATTGTTGCCTGATTTACACTGAATCTTAGGTAATTGATATTTGCTATTATCACTACAGATAGCTTGGTTATTACTACCAATACTTAAATTAGCATTTTGAATACCACTATCAACTTGACCAACGCATTTAACACCATCACTACGAGTAACGGTAACTTGGCCATTTCCATCTTTAAGTTCATAACTCAATTGTAATGGTTTACCTGTAGCCTTATCTTGAATTCCTCCACTAACAGACCATTGCCCATCCAAAAATTTAGTGGAACCTTGCTTTATTTGATCTGGAGATAACGTTAAGTTATCTACCTTATCCGGATTTATATTAGTATCAGAATTATTATCTTTATTTGACTCTTGAGGTATTTGACCTTTATTATCTTCATCTTTTGAGCCATCCAAATTATCTTTTTTATCAGTCTCAGCTGTGTTAGGGACACCAGCTTTGTCATCTTTATTATTTAAGGCGTCTGGGATTTGATTAATATCACCATTATTATTTTCAATATTGTTTGGTATTGCATTTGGATCAACAGTATTAAGAGCATCCCCTAGAACTTCAGTGTTAATAGGTACACCATTAGCATCAACTAAATTTTTTGAACTATTTTTGATGCCATTAATAACATTAATTTGTCTATCAATTACTTGATCTTTCGTTTTTATTTCTTTTACATCTTGTTTTTCATCTGCTGGCAAAAGTTGATTAATATTATTTTCCTTTGCTATTTCATGATTAATCGAAATGTCCACATTTTGTCGACACCCCCGTAACCCAAGTATTGCCAATAAAAGCAATAATAAAAGCAACAAACCAAGTAACCACGCCCACCAAAGTTTCCACCATGGTTTTTTAATTACCTCTGGTTCAGTTACTGTTGATGCTAAAGGGATTGGTTGTTGTATAGATTTCAAACAATTAAATGGTGAATTATTTTGCGGTGTTTGTGGATAAACAAATCCCCAAAAGGTAATCACTGGTTTACCGTTAACAATATAAACAAATTGATTACTAGGAAAACGTATTGCCATCAAATTTGGTTCAGTGCTATCAATATTATTTTTTGGATCATAAATCAGACGACTAAAAAGTAATTGATCACCCGCTAAATTTGGATTGCTCGCAAGTTGTTTACCCAAATTCATAACTTTGTTTTCGAATTCTTTGAGTAAAATCAATGCTTCTTCTTGCTCTGATTCACTGGCAGAGGTCCAAGGAACAATATCATACTGCCCATCAGATTGAGCTGAATCAAAAGGAATATACCAATCAATAATATTACCTTGATCATTGCGTTGTGGAATAGCTAAATAATCAGCATACTGTTTACCTAACTTTACTCTAAACATTTCACGAATTTGGGCAGCAACTAAATAAGCGGCTTTACCATCGTGCCCCAGCATTTTGAAATCTTTTATATCACCACTTCGCAGTAAAGTATTTACCATATATTCCTTCTTATTAATTGTATTTATATTGTTATTATTTTTATATAATTGTATCAATTTTAACAAAAAAATTTATTATTGTAATTGTTAAACTCACCGATATTATGTCTTTTATATTTGAAGGTTAATTAAAGCTTTATATATTTATTACAGAAAATAATACATTAATAAGTATTAATACAACAAAAATCATAATAAAACCACTTAGTAGTATTATTCTCTTTAATTTTATACTGAAACGTATGCATAACCTGAAACTTTTTTACAAAAAGTGTTTATTGTTATTGTTTTAAAAACTCCTCATCAGTTAAAACTCGTAATGGTTGCATATCACTTTCACCCTTTATAACCAAAGACGGATCTGAACGTAAACATGCTCCGCCATAATGCCCACCTACAGTAAAAGTGCATAATTGTAGATAACGATCATCAACCTTTGGTAAACACCAAAGTTCTTGATAAATGTTTTCTTGCTTAGCAAACTTTCCTACTGTTTTATTAAGAATCTGTTCTTGACTACTAACTAATTGAATATCACTACCGCGTCGCCCTGCTATAGGTTTAATGGCATAACCTTTTTTAATTAAGCTGTCATTAAGTTCAAATGTTGATTCTAATAAATAACGGTGGTTTGGGAATAAAGACCATAAAACAGGCAAAATAGCTTTATTACTTGGAATAACCGTCCACAAAGGCTCAAAAACTGACACTTCTGGTCGTAAAAGCACATCAATTAATCTTACCGCATTTTCAGGATGCCAAGTGCGAATTGGTAAGCCGGCAATCTGAGCTTCACTTTCTTCTCGTAGTTGTTCTAGAACGGTTTCCCATGCCCATGTTTTCCAAACACATGTAACTTGTCGATCTTCATCATCAACTAATCGACCTCGTTTATCCCATTTTAGCCCATTAAGTCCACGTAGAATCTTGCTACTAAATCCTGCTTGTGTAAGGGCTGTTTGCATAAACAATGCATGATAATTTTCTTCACTATCGTTATCTTGCATGATATGAACAAAAGCTTGTGCATCGCTATGTGTCCAACAATTAGCCAAAGAATTGAGTAAACCACTACTTGGATTGACACCCACATTTAATCCTGCTTGAATTGCCCATTTATCAAGAATGTGTCCAGCTTCAGTATGGCAAGAAGCTGAATCAGCATTATATTCGTAAACTTTAAAACCTCGTTCATCCATGCAAAAATCTAATCGTCCTGTGATCATTTGATAGCGACGCTGTTGCCATGAGAGTCTAAGCCTTGGCCATAATATTCCTGGAATATTAAAATTAATTAATAAACTATCATCTTTTAATACTTTATCAGTAGCATGTAAATACATTAAATGTAATTCATTGGTTGCACGAATTAACTCTTGTTCCGCGCTTTCTGAAATGGTGAAATAACGATATTGATCGTCATGGCTGATTGCATGCCCTGTGGCTGATACATAGGCATTTTCGAGCGTATCTAATTCATTTAGCCACTTTTTATCAAATTGGCTTTCATTTTCAATATGAGCGCTGTGGATCGCTAACAACGGATTAGGTACATTAGGTTGTGGCAAACTATGTTCCGTATTATCTGTTTGAATCATCCAACCAAGAATCGTTGTATCATCAAACGTGTCATGTAACTGATAACCGCCATCTATCCTTGTCATAGCAAGCTCACGAGTCCATTGCTGACCAATGGGCAAACGTGTATGCCTCACATTTTGTTCAGCGATCCGAATTTTATCTTCAAATACTTCAGTAATAATAGCGACATGACCAGTACGATCAAAAAAGCCTCCATCATCCCAAACTAATAATGCACCAGCCTCTGGCGCACGTTTACTGCCATTGGCAAATGCTTGTAAAGGTAAAATCGCTTCATTAATGACATGTCTTAAAAATCGTAACGAGAATATCTCATGCGCCATACCCACATCGGTAAATACAATACCGTGATTTAAAAATAAAAATCGCCTAGCAAATTCGACACATTGCCATTTATATCCCATATATTCATGACCAGAATAACTGCGAAATGAGGCATCATTAGGGTAAAGGTTGGAATCTAATGTTTCATAATCAGATGAATAAATTGCAACGCCTCCTGGCGCATAACCTAATAATGTACCAAAAGATTCTTTGTTATTGGACAAAGATGACATGCTGTATTAACCTTATATTTATGAACAAAATGCAAGATAGATTTATCAAGCTATGTTAAAATTTCCCTATCATAGATCAAATTATAAGCTTTAAAAAGCGATGTTTATATTTCATATTACTTGAAGAAGTATAAACTGCCTATATATATTCGTTATTCTTGGTAGTCATACCAATAAAATGAACTAATAAAATGAGAAGTATAAAATTATGCAACAAACAAAATTAAATGAACTATTAGAGTTCCCTTGTTCATTCACCTATAAAGTGATGGGAGAAGCAAAACCAGAGTTGGTTGACAAGGTTGTATCCGTAATTCAACGCCATGCGCCTGGTGATTATACTCCATCTATCAAACCAAGTAGTAAAGGTAATTATCATTCTGTATCGATTACTATTAATGCAACACATATTGACCAAATTGAAAATCTTTATAAAGAATTAGGCGAAATTGATATTGTAAGAATGGTTTTATAATTTATTGCTTTTTTTAAAATTTTTTCGCAAAATAGAGTCTCATACTGCAATAATGAGGCTCTAATATGAAACCAGAAACCATTGCCATCCATACTGGCTATACACCCGAATTAACAACCCACGCTGTTGCTGTACCTATTTATCAAACTACTTCTTATTCTTTTGACGACACACAACATGGTGCAGATCTTTTTGATTTGAAAGTGCCTGGAAATATTTATACAAGAATTACGAATCCAACTAATGCAGTACTTGAAGCAAGAGTTGCGGCCCTTGAAGGCGGAGTTGGAGCCTTAGCCGTAGCATCAGGTATGGCTGCCATTACTTATGCAATTCAAGCAATTACTTTTACTGGTGAAAATATCGTTTCAGTTTCTAAACTTTATGGTGGAACGTATAATTTATTTGCTCATACATTACCTAACTTTGGTATTACAACTAAGTTTGCTCCTCACGATGATCTTGTCGCTATTGAAAAACAGATAGATAACAAAACGAAAGCCATCTATTGTGAAAGTATAGGTAATCCCGCTGGCAATATTGTTGATATTGCAGCATTAGCGGATATTGCTCATCGTCATGGTATCGTTTTGATTGTCGATAATACTGTTGCGAGCCCTGCACTTTGCCGACCGTTTGAATTTGGAGCAGATATAGTCATTCATTCCCTCACTAAATATATTGGTGGGCACGGCAATAGTTTAGGTGGAATGATTGTTGATTCAGGTAAATTTCCTTGGAAAGATCATGCGGATAAATATCCAATGTTAAATCAACCTGACCCATCTTATCATGGCGTTTCATATACTGAAACATTTGGTACTGCTGCTTATATAGCGCGCTGTCGTGTTATCCCCTTGCGTAATATGGGCGCAGCATTATCTCCATTTAATACTTTTTTACTGCTACAAGGACTCGAAACATTATCTTTAAGAGTTGAACGTCACTGTCAAAATACCCTAAAAGTCGCCCAATATTTAGAAGCTCATCCCCAAGTTAGCTGGGTAAATTATGCTGGTTTATCAAATCATCCAGAACACCAATTAGCCATAAAACAGATGGATAATGGTTTGCCAGCTGGTATTTTATCGTTTGGTATAAAAGGAGGTAAGCAAGCCGGAGCTAAATTTATTGACGCATTAAAACTGATAATTCGCTTAGTTAATATCGGCGATACTCGTTCATTAGCTTGCCATCCAGCCACCACAACACATAGACAACTTAATAATGAAGAGCTGCAAAAAGCAGGAGTCAGTCAAGAAATGATTCGCTTATCTATTGGTATCGAACATATTGATGATATTATTGCTGATCTAGAGCAAGCCCTTACAGCTGCTTCGAATTGACCTATTATGCAATAAAAAAGTCAGATAGCTAAAAACTATCTGACTCTTTTACTAAAATCAATTAGCCTAAGATTTTAGCTAATTCTTTTGTAACATCAGCAACCGGCTGGGTTCCATCAATACGGAAATACTGTGTACGACCTTCTTTAGCTTCATGTTGATAATAACTAATCAAAGGTTTAGTTAAATCATGATATTCAACAAGACGTTTACGAACAATTTCTTCGCTATCATCTTTGCGAATAGTTAGCGATTCGCCAGTAACATCATCAATATTTTCAACTTTTGGTGGATTATGACGTATATGATAAACACGACCAGAAGCAGCATGGATTCGTCGTCCACTCATACGATCAATAATCACTTCATCAGGCACATCAAACTCAAGTACATAATCAACATTAATACCAGCAGCTTTCATTGCATCAGCTTGTGGCACTGTACGAGGAAAACCATCTAATAAAAAACCATTAGAGCAATCACTTTGTGCAATACGTTCTTTAACTAGTGCTATTACCAGCTCATCAGTAACAAGTTTTCCTGCATCCATAAGTGATTTTGCTTGTAAACCTAATGGGCTACCTGCTTTTACTGCGGCACGTAGCATATCCCCAGTTGAGATTTGTGGGATACCATACTTTTGCATAATAAATTGTGCTTGGGTTCCCTTTCCTGCCCCAGGTGCACCTAATAATATAATTCGCATTAAATAACCTCTTATAACTTTAATATAAATAGTTTTTTCTATTCTGGTAAATAATGAAATATCACTTTACTACTTGATATTAAACCATCTGTTTGACAAATATAATTGATCGAGCCACAGCCTTTAATCATTTGCGCACTTTGTTGGCAAATTGGACATATATATTGTTCAATGTAATGTTGTTGGCATTTAGAACAACTGAAATGTTGAGGAGAAATATTACTCATTTTTTCATTACAGTTTGGGCAAATGCCTTCTTGTCCATGATTAACTGCTATTTTTTTTGGCATAATTTATTTTCGACCTCGAACATGTTTCATCAACCGGCGACGTTTACGTTGCTGTGATGCTGTTAAGCTATTTTTTCGACCTTCAAATGGGTTAGCTCCTTCTTTGAATTGTATTCGAATTGGCGAACCCATAATTTTTAATGAACGTCTAAAATAGTTCATTAAATAACGCTTATAAGAGTCAGGTAAATCTTCAACTTGATTACCATGAATAACAACAATTGGTGGATTATAGCCACCAGCATGTGCATATTTTAATTTTACTCGACGACCACACACCAAAGGAGGTTGGTGATCATCTTGTGCCATTTGCATTATTTTTGTTAGTAGTGCCGTATTTACACGACGCGTTGCACAGTCATAAGCTTCTTGAATGGAATCAAATAAATTACCAACTCCACTACCATGTAAAGCAGAAATAAAATGTACTCGAGCAAAATCAATAAAATCAAGCCGATCATCAAGAGTCGTCTTGACTTGTTCTTTGATGTCTTGTGATAAGCCATCCCATTTATTAACAGCTATTACAAGTGAGCGACCACTATTTATAATAAAACCAAGTAATGATAAGTCTTGATCTGACACTCCTTCTCTGGCATCAATAACTAAAATCACAACATTAGCATCTTCAATTGCTTGTAATGTTTTAATGACAGAAAATTTTTCAACGGTTTCGGTTACTTTACCTCTTTTACGAACACCTGCGGTATCAATTAAGACGTATTCACGTTCATCACGTGTCATTGGTATATAAATGCTATCTCGCGTTGTTCCTGGCATATCATATACAACAACACGCTCTTCACCTAATATACGATTAGTTAGTGTTGACTTACCAACATTTGGACGCCCAACAATAGCAACCTTGATAGGTTGATTTATCAGTGATTGAGTATCATCATCATCAAGGACAAGATCATCATATGACTCGGGCAAATCGTTAGATGATTCATCGTTAACAAAATTATTTTGCTGTTCATCTTTGAATTGAAAAATAGGCTCTAAAACAGTCTCAATTAATGAACTTACTCCTCGACCATGACTAGCTGCAATTGAATAAATTTCACCTAATCCTAGCCCATAAAAATCAGAAATAGCAATATCAGCATCAATACCATCAATTTTATTTGCTACTAAAAATGTAGCTTTCTGGCGGGAACGCAAGTGTTTAGCGATAGCATGATCAGCAGGCATAGCGCCTGCTCTAGCATCTACTAAGAAAAGAACAATATCTGCTTCTTCAATTGCTTGTAGGGATTGTTCTGCCATAAAGCTTTCAACCCCATCTTCAGTTCCATCAATACCGCCAGTATCAATGACGATATATTCATGTCCTTTAATTTCGGCTCGTCCATATTTACGATCACGAGTTAATCCGGGAAAATCAGCAACTAATGCGTCTCTAGTTCGAGTTAACCGATTAAATAAAGTCGACTTTCCAACGTTTGGACGACCAACTAGTGCTATAACTGGTACCATGTATATTCTCTATTTACCTTAATTTTTTGTAAACGCATAAATATCACCATTTTTAGCTTGGACAATTATTTTATTGTCTACTATTAATGGTCGCGATATTAAACCACTATTACTTACTTGTGTTTTAGCAACGATTTCGCCGCTATCTTTATTTAGAAAATACAAATAACCTTCAAAGTCACCAACAATAATATAATCTTGGTAAACAACTGGATCGGTTAATTGACGATGTAAAAGGCCTGGTTGGGTCCAGTCCAGTGCACCACCTTTTTTAGTGATAGCTTGAACATTATCATCCTGATCAACAACGAATATCTGTTGGGAATCGACAGCAAAACTATGTGTTGAACCTAATTGCTTACGCCAAACAACTTGACCATTACTTAGATCCAATGCTGCAACATATCCATTATAACCAATAGAATAAACCAAATTTCCTTCAACAACAGGTGTAGAATCAACATCGTTCAATTTTGCTATTTCAGTTGAACCTGTCGGTTGAGAAATACGTTGTTGCCAAATGAGTTGGCCATCTTTGATATAGTAAGCATTTACTCGCCCACTATCATCTCCCACAATTGCTGCACCATGAACAACCGTTGGTGTTGAATTGCCTCTTAACGATAAAGAAGGAGTATCAAGAGTTACATCCCACAGCACTTCACCGGTATTACGGTTTAGTCCTTGTAAAATGCCATTAGCAGAATGAATAATCAATTTATCCTGAGAAGATACAGGTCGAGCAAGTACTTCGCCGTTTACTTTTTTTTCCCAAACAACTTTACCATTACTACGATCTAAGGCATAAACAACTGCCCGTTCACTTCCAATGTAAACATATTTGTCATCAACGCTTACTCCACCAGAAAACAAAGCTGTTTTGCTACTAAAAAATGTGCTTTGGGATAAATTTACATCCCATATAGTATTACCATTTAATAAATCAATGGCTTTAACTTGTCCACTGCGACTAGCAACATAAACAGTATTATCATAACTAGCAGGACCTAATAAGGAGTAAATTTGCGTATTTCCCGATGTACTATTTCGCCATATTTGCTGAATAGGAAATTGGCTTTTCACTGTTGGTGAAGGTGAAATTTGTACAATCTCTTCTTCACCACCAAATAAGGAACATCCCGCAAGTGAACAAATTAAAACACTGGTAAAAAAATATTTTGTTAACTTCATATTCTATGACCCTTATAGCAGGATAAATTAATTTTTACTTTCTTCTGTTGCTACATTATTCCCTTGTGACTCTTGTTCTGCCTTATCTTTTATTGCTTGTTCTTCCTGTTTATCTTTTAAGTATTGTGCTTCATTTAATTTCATTTTTATATTTGTTTTTAACTCATTAGTTGAGGATGAAGTCAACGCAAGGTTATATGCATCAACAGCATCACTATAACGAGCCATCTTCACAAATATATCACCACGGATATCGTTTACAATAGTCATCCAACTTTGTTCAGATACCTTACCTAATGAAGTTAAACTATCTTGATATTTTTCTTGTTGATATTGTAAACGAGCTATTCGAATATATGCGATTGCTTTAACGGGTTCTGCATCCGTTTTCTTTAGAGAATCCGTTAGTAAAACTTGTGCGCCTGCATAATCTTTTAATACTTCAACATAAAATTTAGCTGCATTAAAACTAGCAAATACACTATAAATAGTATCGTCTTTTTTAGCAAAAGCGACTAATTCATTGACAGAATCTGGGTTACTATTATCTAATTTCGCTATTAATTGTTCATATCGTTCTGATGACTCAATTGACTTATCCACTTTATAAGATTGCCAGTAATGCCATCCATAAAAAGCTAGTAAACCAATTACGATAACTGCAACCATTATTTTCCATGTTTTTGCAAAAAATTCTTTAATCTCCGAAAATTGTTCCTCAGGCGTTAATTGATGACTCACTTTTTTCTCCTATTATCCTTTATAGTATAGCCAAACAAGTTTGAATAATATTTGTTTGCACTACTTCAACTTGTTCACCGTTTTGTAAATTTTTAATGGTTACTGTTTGGTTTGCTATTTCATTTTCACCAATAATAACCGCTATTTTAGCACCTAACTTATCAGCCTTGGCAAATTGTTTCTTGAAATTACTGGAACCATAATTGGTGACAATGCGTTTTTCAGGTAATCCATCTCGTAATTGTTCTGCTATGCATTGTGCTGCTGAGATTGTCTTTTCATCACCTGACGAAATCATATAAATATCAATTGAATTATCACAGTTCAATGACGGGTTGACTGCTTGAACTAATAAAACTAAACGCTCAACACCCATAGCAAAACCAACAGCTGGTGTAGGTTGTCCTCCTAGTTGGCTAACAAGACCATCATAACGACCACCACCACAAACGGTACCTTGTGCTCCTAAACTGCTTGTTACCCATTCAAAAACGGTGCGATTATAGTAATCTAATCCACGAACTAACCGTTGGTTAATATTGTATTTGATTCCAGCATTATCTAATAAGCGACACAAACCATCAAAGTGCTCTTTAGATTCTTCATCCAAATAATCAAATAATTTTGGTGCTTTATCTAACAAATCTTGTATAACAGGATTTTTTGAGTCAAGAACTCTTAATGGATTAGTATACATTCTACGTAGACAGTCTTCATCCAATTTATCTTTGTGTTGTTCAAGGAAGCTCACTAAAGCATTACGATAATTTGCTCGAGCCTCAAGAGAACCAATTGAATTAAGTTCAAGAGAAGTATGCTGTTCAATACCTAGCGCTTTCCAAAAACGAGCTGTTAATAAAATAAGTTCTGCATCAATATTTGGTCCTTCAAGCCCAAAGACTTCAACACCAAATTGATGAAATTGACGATAACGCCCTTTTTGCGGTTTTTCGTAACGAAAAGCAGGTCCTAAATACCAAAGTCTTTGCTCTTGGTTATAAAAAAGACCATGTTCAATACCGGCACGAACACAACCTGCTGTAATTTCAGGACGCAGAGTAATGCTCTCATTATTACGATCATTGAATGTATACATCTCTTTTTCAACGATATCTGTAACTTCACCTACCGCTCTTTTAAAAAGTGCAGTATCTTCAACAATAGGTGTTCTAATTTCGTTATAACCATAGCTATTTAATACACCTTTAACGATTTTTTCAATCTGTTGCCAACTTGCACTCTCAGTTGGAAGTAAATCGTTCATTCCACGTATTGATTGAATTTTTTTATCTGTCATTTTTTATTCACTTTCTTTTAAAATTATAATTCAGTTGTTGAAATTTTATTTTTCAATAATAATGCTTTAGCACGGATTTTAGCTTCTAATTCGTCAATCATTTGCTCATTATCAATACGACCTATTCGCACACCATCTTCATAAAAGCCACTTTTATTATGACCGCCGGCAACCCCCATAGTTGAAGCTAATGCTTCACCAGGGCCATTGACCACACAACCAATAATTGAGACATCCATAGGTGTAATAATATCTTCTAATCTTTGTTCCAATATATTTACCGTATTTATTACATCAAATTCTTGACGAGAGCATGTAGGACATGCAATAAAATTAATGCCTCGAGCCCGTATACGCAGTGATTTTAGAATATCAAATCCAACTTTCACTTCTTCTGTAGGGTCAGCAGCTAATGATACACGTAAGGTATCACCAATACCTTCTGATAATAATAATCCCAACCCTATAGCCGATTTAATAGCACCACTACGAACTCCACCAGCTTCAGTAATACCTAAATGCAATGGCTGCTTAATTTGCTTAGCCAACAATCGGTAAGCATCAACTGCTGTAAAAACATCAGAAGCTTTTACACTAACTTTAAACTGATCAAAATTAAGCCGGTCAAGTATGTCAACATGACGCATGGCTGACTCTACAATTGCTTGCGGAGTTGGCTCCCCATATTTTTCTTGTATATCTTTTTCCAGTGAGCCTGAATTAACCCCAATGCGAATTGGAATATTTTTATCTTTAGCACAATCAACAACCGCACGTATTCTCGATTCGTTACCTATATTACCAGGATTTATCCTTAAACAGTCTACTCCATACTCAGCAACTTTCAGAGCAATACGATAATCAAAATGAATGTCAGCAATAAGTGGAACTTTTGCTTGCTGTTTAATAAATTTAAAAGCTTCTGCTGCATCCATTGTGGGAATAGAAACACGAACAATATCGACGCCAACACGTTCAAGAGCTTGAATTTGGGCTACGGTTTTTTCAACATCTGTTGTACGAGTATTTGTCATCGATTGAACAGCAATTGGAGCCCCACCACCAATAGGAACATTGCCGACATAAATTTGGGTAGATTCTCGTCTAATAATAGGTGAATCTTGATGACTCATAACATGCCTAATTATATTACAAAATAACTAGCCAGCAATCTTAACAAGATTTAAAGCAAAAGTCTGTATGAGAATAAGAAAATTTGCTAACTATTAACATGTTTAGATAGTGATGGAGAAATATAGTGACTAACTTCCACAAGATTACTTTTATTTTCTTTATTAACATAATATAGGGTAACACCTAATGCGCATAAAAAAACTAAAACAATCATAAAAAATATTTTTTTTCCATGTCTTTTTTTATATTTTTGTGAATAATTTTTCATTTCATAGGATTGGTAGTGGTGGGATAACTCATCAAGATAAGGTTGATATTCATCAGCGGATAAACCTACAAGTTCAGCATAAGAACGGATATACCCTTTAACAAAAACAAAAGAAGTCCGAATCAATTGTTCTTTTTCAATGTCATCAATTATCGTTTTACGGACATGAATCTTATTGGCAATATCATCTTGAGTGAATCCCATTTGCTCTCTTAAATAGGCAAGCTTTCCTCCCAATGAAATGTTATCCATTATCCCCTCATGTATATAATAATCCAGAAAGATATCTCATTTTTACATATTTTGATAATTAATCAATTTTTTTCGCACTAAACCACTGAGTTGGTTTTGCTATTTCATCTTGTGCTGCAACCAATTGTAATTCATATTCATTTTGTTTTAAAGTTTCGAGCATAACAGCATACACCGCAGCAGTAGTATGTTCTAAAGCTTCTACCAATGATTTTCCAAGTAGAATATTAGCTAAAAATAATCCACTGGTCATATCACCAACACCAACCGGTTGTTTTACACCAAAATCAACTAACGGTCTACTTATGTGCCATGCTTCATTTTGAGTCACAAGTAACATTTCAAAACGATCATTATGATATCCTGCCCGGCTTAGATGTTTAACCAAAATAGCTTTTGGCCCTTTTTCACATATGGCTCTGCAAGCTAATACAGCCTCATCAACATTATTGATATGTTGTTTACCGTTAAGTTCTTCAAGCTCAAGTATATTGGGTGCCATTATATCTGCCATAGGTAATGCAGTATTACATAAAAATGCAGATACACCTGGTGCAACAAAGCAGCCTTTTTCAGGATGCCCCATCACTGGATCACAAAGATAAATAGCATTTGGATTAACAGCTTTTACTTTTTTAACAATCTCAATAATGGCATCACCTTGTTCTGGTGATCCCATATAACCGCTTAGTACTGCATCGCAACGTCTTAATTCATCAATGGCATTAATTCCATCAACAATCTCAATCAGATGAGATGCAGGCATTACCGTTCCTGTCCACTGATGATATTGAGTATGATTAGAAAATTGTACTGTATTTAGAGGCCAAACATCTACGCCTATTCGACGCATAGGAAACACTGCTGCACTATTTCCTGCATGACCAAATACCACATGTGACTGAATCGATAAAATACTTTTCATGGAATTATCTCCAAATTAATAAGCAATAATATTTTTTACCGCGACGAAGCAAGGTATAACGATTAAAAAGTTTATCATTATCTGAAAAACGATAATCAGTTGTTGTATTACGTTCACCATTAATTGAAATAGCATTCGATTCAATCATGGTTCTAGCTTGTCCTCGTGATGGCGCAAATTGAGCATTGACAATTGCTTGTTGTAAATCGACATCACTTTCAACATCAAGCGTTGGCATGCCATCTTGCGCAAGCTGTTCTAGATCGGCTTGCGATAAATCACTTAATCGCCCTGAAAATAAACTTTCAGTAATTCGTTTAGCTGCATTTAGTCCTTCTTCACCATGTACGAGACGAGTAACCTCCTCGGCAAGAACATATTGAGCACGAGGTGCAACACCACTATTTTTATCTTCTTCCTCTAATGCATCAATTTCATTTAATGGCATAAATGTAAAGAATTTCAAGAACCGATAAACATCAGCATCAGCAGTATTAATCCAGAATTGATAAAATTTATACGGACTCGTCTTTTTAGGATCAAGCCATACTGCACCACTTTCGGTTTTACCAAATTTAGTTCCATCTGATTTTGTGATCAAAGGTACGGTCAAACCATAAACTTGTTTTTGATGTAAACGACGCGTTAAATCTATACCGCCGGTAATATTACCCCACTGGTCAGATCCACCAATTTGTAAAACAACATTATGAGATTTATTTAAGCACGCAAAATCATAGGACTGTAATAGACTATAAGAAAATTCTGTAAACGAGATCCCTACTTCATCGCGATCAATACGTTGCTTGACAGATTCTTTGTTAATCATGGCATTAACCGAGAAGTATTTACCAATATCACGTAAAAATGTTAGAACGTTCATACTACCAAACCAATCGTAGTTATTGGCAACAACAGCCGATTGTTCACCACAATCAAAATCTAAGAATGGTGAAACTTGCTGTTTTATTTTTTCACTCCATTCAACAACTGTTTCTTGAGTATTAAGTTTGCGTTCAACGGCTTTAAAACTAGGATCACCAATTAATCCTGTCGCGCCACCAACTAAAGCAACAGGTTTATGGCCTGCTAATTGAAAGCGCTTTAAACAAAGTAACGGCACCAAATGCCCTAAATGTAGGCTATCGGCTGTTGGATCAAAACCACAATAAAGCGCAATAGAATTTTGTTCAATTAGTTCTATTAGTGCTTTTTCATCAGTAAGCTGAGCAATAAGTCCTCGCTCTTGCAGTTGTTTGATCACATTTTTTGTCATAATATTCTACCTATTAAATTTTTTTACGATTTATATTTTATCTTAAATAATAATCTATTGTGTCTTGTTATGATAACGTTTATACGCTTGTTTGAAATGATCTTCCACTATTTCATTAGGTTTTTTATCAAAAAGGCTAAAAATAATAATGCCAATAGAAGCAAATAAAAATCCAGGAATAAGCGAATAAAGATTAAACCAATTAAAATTAATCCAAAGTAATACAGTTACTGCACCAATTATCATACCGGCTAATGCTCCGTTACGTGTCATGCGCGCCCAAAAAACAGAAAATACAATAATAGGACCAAACGCCGCACCAAAGCCAGCCCATGCATGGCTTACCAAATCAAGTACACTGTTATTTGGATTAATCGCTAATAATATTGCTACAATTGATACAATTAGTACCATTATACGCCCAACCCAAACAAGTTCTTTTTGTTTTGCTTTTGGTCTAAAAAATGCGCGATAAAAATCTTCTGTTAATGCACTTGAACAAACCAACAATTGGCAACTTAGAGTACTCATAACCGCAGCTAAAATAGCTGCCAATAAAACACCTGCAATCCAAGGATTGAAGAGTAATTTTGACAATTCAATAAAAATACGTTCATGTTTACCATCATTGATTAGATAGGCTAAATCAGGATTATGAGCAAAAAAAGCAATACCAAAAAAGCCAACAGTAATTGCGCCTCCCAAGCATAAAATCATCCATGTCATACTAATTCGACGAGCATTTTTCATAACATCATGCGAGTCTGCAGCCATAAATCTTGCTAAAATATGAGGTTGACCAAAATATCCAAGCCCCCATCCCAATAGTGAAATAATGGCAACAAAATCCATATGAGCAAATAAATTAACATAATCAGGATTAAGTAATTCAATATAATTCATTGCATCAGTAAATCCACCAGCGTTCACCATAACCATAATTGGAGTTAAAATAAGTGCAAACATCATCAAACTAGCTTGAATAGTGTCAGTCCAACTTACTGCTAGAAATCCACCAATAAATGTATAAGCTATCGTTGCTCCAGCCCCAGCTAACATTGCCCATCCATAACTCATACCAAATGTACTTTCAAATAACTTGGCTCCTGCAACTACACCTGAAGCGCAATAAATAGTAAAGAAAATAAGAATAATAATGGCTGAAATAATACGGAGTAATGAGCTTTTATCATCAAATCGTCGAGCAAAGTAATCGGGTAATGTTAATGAGTTATGGTTAATTTCAGTAAAAACACGCAGTCTTCCAGCAATCAGTAACCAATTTAGATATGCACCAATTATTAAACCAATTGCAATCCAGCTTTGCGAAATACCAAATAAAAAAACAGCGCCAGGAAGCCCCATTAACAACCAACCACTCATGTCGGAAGCTCCAGCAGAAAGTGCTGTCACAACGCTACCGATACGACGTCCACCTAATATATAATCACCAAAGTTTTGTGTTGCGCGAAACGCAAAAAAACCAATTGCAATCATTCCTAAAATGTACACAGCAAAGGTGACAATCATTGGTAACGACATTTTTATAATATACCCTGTAAAATGAAATTTAAAATAGTTGGCTAGCTTACCATAAAAAACTTATGCTAAAAAGCAGGCGATTTATAGATATCTATGAACCAAAAAACTAAAGATAACCTGATGCTAACATTAAGAATATTTAATTTATATTTTAATAGCGACATATCTTCATCGGTATAAGCTATTTAAAAACTAAATTTAACCTACAGATAAACCCTAAATTAGGGTATATAATAAATGGCAAATTACTTTTTCATATAATCATTTTGTGAAACAATTAACTCGAATTCAAATTTTAGAAAGATTAAAAGAACATATTAAAGATCCTACAACTGAGCTTGTATACAAAACGCCTTTTGAATTACTCATTGCGGTTGTACTTTCAGCTCAAGCTACTGATATTAGCGTCAATAAAGCAACGAAACCATTGTTTGCTGTTGCCAATACTGCTGAACAAATTTTAGCCCTTGGCGTTGATAAATTAAAAGATTATATTCGCACAATCGGCCTTTATAATAGCAAAGCCGAAAACATCATAAAAACATGTAAAATATTAGTGGATAAGTATCAAGGACAAGTACCAGAAAATTTTGATTCACTTATTGCTTTGCCTGGTGTTGGTCGAAAAACAGCAAATGTGGTACTAAATACCGCTTTTGGTTGGCCAACAATTGCGGTTGATACCCATATCTTTCGCGTCAGTAATAGAACGGGTTTTGCTCCAGGTAAAACTGTCGAAGCTGTTGAAGAAAAATTACTAAAGGTTGTTCCAGAAAAATATAAAATTAATTGCCACCACTGGTTAATTTTACACGGTCGTTATACTTGTATTGCCAGAAAACCCAGATGTGGTTCATGCGTAATCGAAGATCTATGCGAATTTAAAGATAAAATTTACCCTGAGTGAAAAAATAATGATAAATAAATTCAAATTAACCCACGATGATATCAACTTATTTAAAAATAGCCTTGGAGATACCAAAAAGATAAGGCAAGACACTGTGCTCCACAAACCACAAAAGCGCTCACAAAAAGTCATAGAGACTCAAAAACAACAACACGAAAAAGTTAATACTGAGTTTTATTTTTCAGATGATTATCAACCACTTTTACAAGAAGATCCCATTCGTTATAGTAGAGAAAATGCAGATCCTAACGAAGTCAAAAAATTACGACGCGGTTTTTATGAACCTGAATTTTTTTTAGATTTACATGGATTGACACAACGAGAAGCAAAAAAAGAGATAGCCGCGCTTATTGCTGCGTGTTTGCGAGAAAAAACACCATGTGCATGCATTATGTATGGACATGGAAAAAACATATTAAAAAAACAAACACCAATGTGGCTTACTCAGCATCCACAAATTATTTGCTTTCATCAAGCACCAAAAGAATTTGGGGGTAATGCAGCATTACTCATTTTATTTGATATCAATGATGAATCTGCTAATAATTAATGATAACTAATTAAAATATATAAATATATATGATAATCTCGCCAAATTTGTATAACTAATACACGATTTGTAATAATTTGTAGCAGTATAAGTATATTACCAATGAGTAACGAAAATTATATAGAGATTTAGCAGCGATACTAAATGAAAGTTTTACAATGAGTTATTACTATCATTTATTACTACCATTAATCACTTTCATATAATATATGAGTAACGTAAAAATGATTAAAAATAAATTACTACTTGAATATAAACATTTATTGTCAATATGATTGAGGTTAAATTTTTACGTATCGACACTCTAAATAGTATGAAAATAAAAAAGCCAGCCTAGGTAAACTAAGCTGGCAAACATTGGAAGCAATGTGAGCAATGTCATACTTCTTAGAAGCCTTTCGACGTTCTAACAAAGTACAATTTGATGATAATGATTCTCATTATTAAAAGCAAGCGTTTTTTTTGACTTTTTTAAAATAAATTTTTCATGAATTGTTTTACAAATTAGATTAATATCTAACCAAATAAAAAAACAAAAGAAACGAGTAGAGGCGGTAGCCTCTACTTGTAATAGATAATTAAATAAAGTAGTTAAGTTCAGTAGAATATAGAATAGAGTAAAGACTTATTTATTTTTGATAAATGAACTCAATCCCCTCTTCATCACTTTCGTCCCAATCATCAAAATCATCATCGTCAAAAGCTTCATCCATTGCTTGTTGGTGATAATCATCCCACATAAATTCTACTTTTTCAGGTGATGATTCTTCTTGCTCAGCTTCACGTGGATGAGCATTCATGTATTCCATCAAATCCCAACACAAAGCTTTTACACCCTCATGATTAACAGCTGAAATTAAATAATATTTGTCTTGCCAATCAAGTGCTTTGGCAATTTCTGCTGCACGCTTAGCGCTCTCTTCGGCACCCAACACATCCATTTTATTAAATACTAACCAACGTGGTTTATTAGCTAATTTTTCACTATACTGATGTAATTCTTGAATAATTACTTTTGCATTTTCAATAGGATCGGTTCCATCAATAGGCGCTATATCAACTAAATGAACTAATACACGACAACGTTCAAGATGTTTTAAAAAACGGATACCAAGACCTGCTCCATCTGATGCACCTTCAATTAAACCTGGAATGTCTGCGACAACAAAGCTTTGTTCATTATCCATTCTTACTACACCCAAACTTGGAACTAAAGTGGTAAATGGATAATCAGCAACTTTTGGTTTAGCAGCAGAAACAGAACGAATAAAGGTTGATTTACCTGCATTCGGTAGACCTAACATACCCACATCTGCAAGTAACAATAATTCTAAAAGCACATCGCGCTTTTCACCTGGAGTACCATCAGTTTTTTGTCTTGGGGCACGGTTTACCGAGGATTTAAAACGGGCATTACCCAAACCATGGAATCCTCCCTTGGCAACTAATACTTTTTGCTGGTGATGTGTTAAATCACCGATAATTTCACCTGTGTATTTGTCGGTAATACGTGTTCCAACGGGTACTTTAACGGTAATATCTTTACCACGTTTACCTGTACAATCTGAACCTTGACCATTTTGTCCGCGTTCGGCGCGATAATTTTTTTCAAATTGAAAATCAACTAATGTATTTAAATTTTCATCAGCAATAAAAAATACATCACCACCATCGCCACCGTCTCCGCCATCAGGTCCACCTTTAGGTATATATTTTTCTCGACGAAAACCTACACAACCATTCCCACCATCGCCGGCTTCTACTCGGATTGAAGCTTCATCAACAAATTTCATTACTCTTCCCCTTTTTTCCGGTTAATTAGCCAACCTTTTCTTGGATGCCAAATATGGTGTCCAATAGTCGCAAACATAGCGCCTGCAACAACAGATACTGCACCAATATAACCTAAAATATTTAAATATTGCATAGCAAATTTTTCTGGCCAAATTAACGCAAACAAATCCGAAAATATTAGTGCAAATAATGGCGTTAAAGTTGTTATAGCACTAACTTGTGCTGCTTGCCAGCGTTCCATAGCCATCACTAATGCACCATAAGCAATAATGGTATTTAAACCACAAAATATGATGGCAAACAATTGGGTGCCATCCGCATTAGCTATCATGCTAGGTGATGCAAAAGGCCATAAAAATACAGCACAAATAAGGTAAATTAACCAAAGTAGTTGTTCTGCACGTAATTTTTGCAATAAAACTTTTTGAGCCAGCGCATAACATGCCCATGAAACCGAAGCAAGTAAAGCAAGCCATACACCAATGCCATATGTAGACATATTAGCAAAAAGATCAACAATATTTTTATTAAAAAATAGCCCTAATCCAATCAACAATATTGTTATACCAATAATTTGCGTTGACCTTAACCTTTCTTTAAAAATAAAAGCACTTGAAATCATAAATATTACAATACCCATTTGCCCAACAACTTGAGCTGTTGTGGCACTAAGATACTGTACTGCAGTAGCAAATAATGCAAAATTACCTAATAATCCAAATCCTGCAACCATCAACAAAATAAAACGACGACGTTTTTTAAAAATTGCTAAATTTGGAAATTGTTTTTTATATGCAAGCCAAATGGTAATACCAATGGCGGAAATAGAAAGTCGCGACCATGCTAAAGTTAGGGGGTCAATAACCACTAACGCATATTTCATTGCAATCGGCACTACGCCCCACATCACCGCAGTTAACATGGCTAATGCAAAACCTAATTTTACATTTTGCTGCTTTATCATATCGCAATTAATTTATATGAATTTCAAGAAATGAAAAAAGCCCCACAATAACTGTGAGGCTTCTATAACGTCCAAACCGTTTTTAATTAACTGTTAGCAATTACACTAACATAACGACGGTTTTTAGGTCCTTTAACTTCAAATTTTACTTGTCCATCAATTAAGGCAAATAGAGTATGATCACGACCACAACCTACGTTAGTGCCTGGGTGGAATTGAGTTCCACGTTGACGAACTAGAATATTACCTGCAAGAACTTCTTGAGAACCATAACGTTTAACACCTAAACGTTTACTCTGGGAATCACGACCATTACGTGATGAACCACCCGCCTTCTTATGTGCCATTGTTCGATACTCCTATTAAGCGATTGCAGTGATCTTCACATCAGTAAACCACTGACGGTGACCTTGTTGTTTACGATAGTGTTTACGACGACGGAATTTAACAATCTTCACTTTGTCACCACGACCGTGCTCAACAATTTCTGCTTTAATTGTTGCACCTTCAACAAACGGAGCACCAACTTTGATGTCTTCACCATTTGCTACCATTAAAACTTTATCGAAAACAACTTCTGCACCTGTTTCGACTTCAATTTTTTCCAAGCGAACGACTTGTCCTTCGCTAACTCGGTGTTGCTTGCCACCACTTTGGAAAACTGCGTACATACTTAACTCCGCAATAAAAAACAGACGATTACTTGATTGAACATATATGTCTGTATGATTAATCTTATAGGGCGTGAATTTTACGCAAAATTTATGCTTGTTGCAAGCGCTGTTTACTAAAAGATCGCAAAAAGTTACAAAAAAGATCAGAGATATACTGCTTTCACGCTACAATAGTTATAAATTATTATTTATTTAAAATATTTGTAATCCTATAGAGTTTCAATATGTCGGGAAGAAAAGTTCGCTACAATGCCTCTATTACTAGCCGTTTAACACTACTCATATTCATTTTAGGGGGTATTGCATTAGTAGCATTATCATTATCAATTAGAATCGCTAATGATACCAAAGGCAGTGCTTATATGATTAATCAGTTAGGGTTACTCAGAATGAAAAGTTATCAACTTTTGACAATTATCCCACTATCCCAAAATGATTATAATCATCTCAATATTTTTAAAGAATTATCATCTTCCAAACAATGTTTGCAATTATTTGAACATTACGGCTTAACCAATGAATTTAATCAATTGCAAAATGAGTGGATAAGCAATATAGCACCAAAAATACAACAAGCAAAAAAAAGTGATGAAGTAAAAAATGATATAGATAACTATGTTGATCTCACTAGTAACTTAGTACACAAAATTGATCAGAAAACAGAAACACAGATCCATTATATTTTTCAGTTACAACTACTATTTATTGCTATTATCATACTTTCTTTGATTATCCAAATCTCCTATTTACGTCGCTATATTTTAGTTCCATGGCAAAAACTGATTGATATGGCAGAAGCGATCTCAAAGCATAACTTCAGTAAACGTTTTAACATTCGGAAAAAAAAGAATGAATTTGATTTACTTGGGTTAGCTTTTAATAAAATGTCAGAACAAATAGAATCACAATATTTATTACTTGAACAGCGCGTTGCCGAAAAAACATCTGAATTACAAAAAACCAATCAAATTATTTCTTTTCAATGTTATGCAACCAAGCAACTACATACTTCAGAACCATTATGTGAGCGTTTTCTTAAAATATTACGAGAATTAGAAGAATTGGTGCCACTCACTCAATTTCAAATTCGTTTTTATGAATCAGATAATCCAGAACATTATCAACAGATTAGTTATGATAACCAACAAAAATTACCCTATTGTCTTAATCCAAAATGTAATGCCTGCTTAACTCCCTCAAAAATTGATCAAAAAAATGGGCTGCAACGCCTTTGGTATCTTCAAGAAAATGGCGAAAAATATGGAATTTTATTTGCTATTCAACCCACTGATGTCACACTCAGCATTGAGCAAGAGAATCTAATTACTGGATTAATTGAACAAATGACCACAGCAATTATGCTTGATAGGCAAATTGAACAACAAAAACAATATTTATTAATGAAAGAGCGTTCGGCAATGGCGCGCGAATTACATGATTCGATAGCCCAATCGCTATCTTGTTTAAAAATTCACCTCAGTTGCTTACAGATGCAGTCTGATTTGAATTCACCAACCAGCGTTGATTTGCTCACTACTATGCGCAAAGAAGTCAATGTTACTTACTCGCAACTAAGAGAGTTAATCACTTCTTTTCGTTTACGCTTAAACCAAACAGGATTTTATGCAAGCTTAATTGAATTAGTAGAAGAGTTTAATATCAAATTAAAATTCAATATTCAGCTTAAATATCAATTGCCTTTAAATATTATCAATAGTAAATATGCTTTTCATTTATTGCAATTTATTCGTGAGGCACTAAATAACGTATATAAACATGCAAAAGCATCCAGTGTAATAATAAAATTAGAAATGGATAATAATCAAATAATTACATTGAATATAAAAGACAATGGAATAGGTTTTCAAAGTAAAATTAAACAAGATCACCATTATGGACTTATTATCATGCGAGATAGAATTGAGATATTAAATGGTAATCTAGTCATTGATAGTAAACCCAATAAAGGAACACAAATTGTGGTAACATTTAAAGCGATGGAATCTACTCCCCTAAAAATAATAGAAGAGTAACCAATGGAACAAATTAAAAGTTCAATATTACTTATTGACGATCATCCTATGTTAAGAAATGGCGTAAAGCAATTAATCCATACTGTCAATCATTTTGAAATTGTTGGTGAAACAGGTTCAGGAATAGAAGGAATTAAACTAGCTGAAGAGCTCGATCCAGATATTATTTTACTTGATATTAATATACACGATGTCAATGGGTTAGATATTCTTCGAGCTTTACGTGAAAAAAATATCTCTAGTCGTATCATTATGTTTACCGTATCGAATGCAAAAGAAGATATTATTACGGCGCTTAAAATAGGTGCTGATGGTTATCTGTTAAAAGATATGGAACCAGAAGACTTTATCAAAGCATTACAAGATATTTCAATTGGTAAGGTAATAATGGATGATGCAATTTCACATATTATTCTCAATTATATGCGTCACGGTGATGAACCGACAACAAAACCGATCCATGATGTCAATCTTCTCACTCCTAGAGAGCATGAAATATTTAATCTATTAGTGCAAGGATTATCCAATAAATTAATAGCTAAAGATTTAGATATTGTTGAAAGCACGGTAAAAGTTCATATCAAAAGCATATTTAAAAAACTTAACTTCAAATCTCGTATGGAAATGACTGTGTGGTATTTACAAAGTAAGGAATAGATCTAGCGATGAAAGACAAATAGTTTTTATCTATTTTATATAGAATAACAACTATTTAAAATGAATTCTTTAAATTTTATAAAAACAAGATATGCTATAAATAACAGACAAGTATATGACTAAAAATTGACATTTACTTGCCTATTGATATTAATGATTAGAAAACCAATTTAATTTTTCACGCAGCGCAACCACTGGTCCAATAAGAACTAAGCTCGGACTATGCGCTTGCAAAGCCAGATTTGCTAAATTGTCCAACAAACCGGTAATGACTCTTTGCTTAGTACTTGTTCCCTCCTCGATAATAGCAATGGGTGTTTGAGCATTCATACCATGTTTAATCAATTGGTTACTAATATTTTCCGCTTGAGAAAGCCCCATATAAAAAACTAACGTTTGTTTTTCTGCTGCTAAGCTTTGCCAATCCAAATAATTACCATTTTTTAAATGTCCTGTAACCAAACGTACACTATGAGCATAATCACGATGTGTTAATGGTATACCACTGTATGCAGAACAACCAGAAGCAGCAGTTATACCTGGCACTACTGAGAAAGGGATATTAGCGTTAAATAATGTTTCTAGTTCCTCTCCACCACGACCAAAAATAAAAGGATCGCCTCCTTTTAAGCGTACTACACGTAATCCTTTTTGAGCCTGTTCTAACAAGATTTGGTTAATTTGTTCTTGTGAAACACAATGATATCCTACTCGTTTACCAACAAAAATACGCTGAGCATCGCGACGAACAAGATTCATAATTTCATCTGATACTAATCGATCATAAACAATAATATCAGCTTGTTGAATTTGCTGTAGTCCTTTTAATGTTAGTAAACCCGCATCACCTGGTCCTGCGCCAACTAAAACGACTTCTCCGCGATCATCAAGTGACATATCAAATAACTCATTAGTCAATAGTTCAACGCGTTCTGAATCATTATTTGCAATAGCTTGTGCTAACCTATCATGATTAAATAGCTTTTCCCAAAATCGACGACGTTCTGTCAATGTTTTATAACTAAGTTTAACTTTATTACGTAAATAACCAGCATATCGCGCTAATTTACCTAAATGTTGCGGTAAAATAGCCTCTAATTTTTCACGTAATAATCGTGCTAAAACAGGAGCATGCCCAGCGGAGGAAACCGCTACCATAATTGGTGAACGGTCGATAATTGAAGGCATAATAAAACTAGCATCTTTAGGAGAATCAACCACATTACAAAAAATGCGTCGCTTTTCAGCTTCAATACTTACTAGTTGGTTAGTTTTATCACTATCAGTCGCAGCAATAACCAGCCATTTATCATCTAGTAATTCGGCTTTAAATTCATCTTGGACTAACGTTAATTGTTTGTGATCTTGCCAAACCAAAAATTGTTGGCTAAAAGTGACAGCATTAACAGTGATACTAGCCCCAGCTTCAAGCAACAAACGAGCCTTTCGTTCAGCAATTTCACCCCCCCCAACTAACAAACAATGACGATTTTGTAGTTTACAAAATAGAGGAAAATAATCCATAACACTTTTATTCCTGCACTTTAACTATGTAATTGGTGCTAAGGGCGTTCTGATTTAGGCGTTGCATACCAATATCCTAACCCCATAAAAATAGCCCCAGATACAATATTACCCAATGAAACCCATAATAAATTATGACCTATGCCAGCTAATGTATAATTATCACTATGGTTACCAAACCAAGACAAAGAAAAAAGTGTCATATTGGCAACCGAATGTTCATAACCACAGGCAATAAAAGCCAGTAAACACCACCAGATAGCAATAAATTTCGCTGAACCTTCAACACGATTAGCCATCCAAATAGCTAAACATACTAACCAGTTACATAATATACCACGAAAAAATAACGCACTAGCGGACGCTGATGTTTTAGCTAACGCAGCGCTATGCACTAAACTAGTATCAGTTGATAGTAAAGGAGTTGCAGCATAAAAGTAAATTATTGCAACAAAAATTGAACCTAGCAAATTTCCTAACCAAGTTTGTGGTAATACAAACCACATTTGTTTATGAGTAATACTTTTACATTTCACACCAAAGGTTAAAAACATGGTATGTCCCGTAAATAACTCGGAACCGGCAATCACGACTAATGTTAAAGCAATCCCAAACGTTGCCCCCATTAATAATGGTCTTAAAGCAGGATCAATTAAATTACCAAGTGTAAAAATAAGAATAATACCAAGCCCAACATATGCACCAGCCATAGCTGAACTTAACCAAAATCCTAATGGATTAAATTTTGCAAATCGAACAATGCGTGCCGCATTAGTGGCACATTTATTGATAGTATCGGTATACATAACAAAGTTATCCTTTCAAAATTTTAATCCGCTTTTACTTGTACAGAGCCATCATCATTCACTTTTACTTCATAATGAGGGATAGAATTATTCTCATCATCGTAACAATAACCATCTTTTAAACGAAAACGCTGTTTTTTAAGTGGGCTAGCGACCCATAATTCATCATCATGCTGACCAATAATGCCACGAGACAACACACTAGCATCAGCAAAAGGATCAATGTTACTTATTGCGTAAAGTTCGTTGGAGTGGTAAGGACGAAAGATCGCTACATGTGCTTTCCCAACTAACGCACAAACACCTGTCTCTGGCAGAATATCCTCTATTTTGCAAACAGTTATCCAATCACTCATATTATTGCTCCTCTGATATTGCATAGCGTTCATGTAAACTCGCTGGGCGATGTTGATTACGCTCAGAAATAAACTGGACATTTTCATCGCGTTGATTACTATTAATGAAGTGAGCAAAACGATGTTGATTTTCAGGATGTTCAATTGTCTGCTTCCATTCACATACAAATAAACTTCGTAAGCGAGTCATTTCTGTTTCTAGTTCATCATTAATACCAAGTTTGTTATCAACAATTACACTGCGTAAGTAATCAATACCCCCTTCCATATTTTCAAGCCAAACAGACGTACGTTGTAATTTATCTGCGGTACGAATATAGAACATAATAAAACGATCGAGATATTGAATTAATGTATCTTTATCTAAATCAGCTGCCAATAAATCAGCATGACGAGGCTTCATTCCGCCATTACCACAGACATATAAATTCCATCCTTTTTCGGTAGCAATTACCCCAATATCTTTACCTTGCGCCTCAGCACATTCACGAGTGCAACCTGATACGCCTAATTTAAATTTATGAGGTGCACGAATACCTTTATAACGGTTTTCTAACTCAACGCCAAAACCAACACTATCACCAACACCAAAACGACACCATGTGCTACCTACACAAGTTTTAGCCATTCGTAATGCTTTAGCATAAGCATGGCCACTTTCAAATCCTGCATCAATTAACTCTTTCCAAATAGCTGGTAAATCATCTTTTTGTGCACCAAAAAGACCAATACGCTGTGAACCAGTAATTTTAGAGTAAAGGTGATATTTTTGAGCTATTTTCCCTATGGCAATCAATCCTTCAGGGGTAATTTCACCACCAGCACTACGTGGAATAACCGAATAAGTACCATTTTTTTGAATATTACCGAGGAAGATATCATTACTATCTTGCAGAGGGATTAGATCTTGTCGCAAAATATAATCATTCCAACATGAAGCTAATAACGAAGCAATTGTTGGTTTACATATTTCACAACCATAACCAATACCATGTTTATCTATCACCTGCTTAAATGTTTTCAATCCTTCAACCCGAATCAAATGATATAATTCTTGGCGAGAATATTTAAAATGCTGGCAAAGGGAGTGACTGACTTCTATACCTTGTTTTGCTAGTTCTGTATTTAAAATTTGTGTAACCAGCGGTATACATCCCCCACAGCCTGTACCTGCTTTGGTTTGAGCTTTAATGGCAGCTACAGTATGGCAACCTGCATGAATGGCATTGATGATTTTTTCTTTAGTGACATCAAAACAGGAGCAGATTTGTGCAGAATCTGGCAATGCATCCACACCCATTGTTGGCTTAGAACCGGCATGTTCAGGCAAAATCAATGTATCAGGGTGTTCTGGTAGATCCATATTATTGAGCATTAATTGTAATAAATTGCTGTAATCTTTAGTATCTCCTACTAATACCGCACCCAATAATTTTTTATTATCATTAGAAACAACTAATTTTTTGTAAACAGGTATATTTTCATCTAAATATATATAACTACGGCTACCGACCGTTTTGGCTTTGGCATCGCCAATACTACCTACATCAACGCCCATCAGTTTCAGCTTGGCACTCATATCAGCACCATCAAATGGAATATTGCCGCCAAGTAAATGCACAACAGCAATTTGCGCCATTTTATAACCTGGAGCGACTAAGCCAAAGACTTTACCTTGCCAACATGCACATTCGCCAATAGCATATATATCAGGATCAGAAGTTTGACAATAATCATTGATGACAATGCCCCCTCGAACACCAATGTCTAACTGACAATCACGCGCTAACTGATCATTAGCTCTAATGCCAGTGGAAAAAACAATAAAGTCGATTTCTAGTGATGTACCATCAACAAATTGCATTACTTTACCTTGTGGTGTATGCAAAATTTCTTGAGTATTTTTGCTGGTATGGACACTAACGCCCATTTCTTCAATTTTATGGCGCAATTGTTCGCCACCTATCATGTCAAGCTGTTCAGCCATTAAAACGTTAGCAAACTCAACCACATGGGTTTGTATGCCTAAATTTTTAAGTGCTCCTGCAGCTTCAAGTCCGAGTAAACCACCTCCGACTACGGCACCCGTTTTACAATGGCTAGCACATTGTGCAATAGCGTCTAAATCTTCAATCGTGCGATAGACAAAACAATCAGCACCATCAGCACCTTTAATTGGGGGAACCCAAGCATAAGAACCTGTCGCTATAATTAACTTGTCGTATTCAACAATTCGCCCAGTTTGTGAATGCACCTGTTTAAGTTGACGATTGATCAATATCACACGTTCATTTAGTAAAATATTGATGTGATGTTCTTCATAAAATCCTTCTTGAACAAGCGATAATCCTTCAGCAGTAAAGTCTGAGAAGTAAGAGGAGAGATGAACCCGATCATAAGCGACCCGAGGTTCTTGACAAAAAATAGTAATATTGAATTGATCAGACTGCATTTTGTCGATAATTTCTTCGACAAAACGATGCCCAACCATCCCATTACCAATGATAACGAGATTGGTTTTACTCATACAAAAGCTCCAATTTATTCTAATTTAAATAATCAATTTTGAGACTATTCCCATTGTATGAAACTTTATACAGAATATAACTACTCTCAAGGGTTACTACTAAAGTAGTAATCTTAAACAATATTATTTAATATCATTATGTTATGGCAATTGAACATATAAGTAAAATTAAAAATGTTATAACCATCTTAAAAATGCGCTTATTAATTAATCGTTAACAGATATAAAAAACCAGTGAAAATGATTGCCAATTAATATTAAATTAGTATAATTAGCCGACTAATTAAATTGAGTAATGATAATTGAATTATAAGTCAAGAAAGCTTCCATCTCGTGAGACATTAGCACGAGCACAAAGATTTAATGATGATATCATTGACGTATCTGGTGTTGACCTAGTTTTAAGTTTGATAACAACAGCTGATTTGATCCGTTCAAATATTTATGCACAACTGACTAAAGATTATGATGTTTCTGAAGGTAAGTTTGCTTTGTTAATGTCATTATATTCAGAAGGTGAAACCAGTGCTGGCGATCTCGCACTGCGTATAGGAGTAACTCCGGCAACCGTATCAGTTATGGTTAAGCGGATGTTAACCGTATCAAATCCATTAATATCCATGACAAAAAACGATGAAGATGGTCGTTCACGTTTGATAACTTTGACAGAAGCAGGAATAACACTTATTCAAAATGCATTACCCGATCACCTTAAATCGATTCGTGCTTTTGCGCAGGTACTAAACCCGCAAGAACAAGAATCTTTAATACTTATGTTGCGTAAATTATTACGAAATAGCTGACTTCAATGAAAATTGAAGTCATTCTTTTTAATTAAATAATTAGCTGACTAAATAAATGGAAAATAAGCTGTATATGAAAAAAAATGTCAAAATTCCTGTTATCTTTTTACTTCTTCTATTTTTTGGATCATTTTTAATCTTTTTGGGCTCCCGCAATGATGCTGTAACAGTTGCGAAAAGCATTAAATCAGGAGTGTTAACTGCTGATGAAATTAATGTTGCCTTTCAAAATGTAGGAGGTAAAGTCATTAAGCGATTTGTGGAAGAATCACAAATGGTTAAAAAAGGGGATCCTTTAATGCAATTAGAGGACGTTGATACAAAATTGGCAATTGATCGCTTACAAGCATTAGTTGATAGCCAAAGAGCAGCAGTTAATCAAGAACAAGCTGCAATTGAAATCACTGAAAACGAAACCAATCTTTCTGAACTATCGACTTGGCGTAAAATTGAAGAAGTTAAAGCAAGTTTAGAAGCGGCGAAATCTGCTAGAAATTTGGCTAGTACTGAGTTTGATCGTCAGACACAATTACGTAAAACAGGTGGAAACTCACAATCACAACTTGATAATGCTCGTAATGCTTTTGTTGTAGCCAAAATGCAAGTAATCCAAATTGAAAGCCAATTATCAACATTAATGATTGGTGCTACACCAGAACAAGTCAGTCAATTTGAAAAAACGCAAAATGCTACTGGCATGTCACTACAATCGATTACAATTGCTAGACAAAAGCTTGAAAATCGCCAAAATCAATTAGCACAACTCAAGGCACAGTTAGCTCAAGGCGAAGCTGATTTAAAACAATTGCAAATCAATTACCAAAGACTCACATTAAAAGCACCTGAAGATGGTAAAGTTTTAAAACTGATGTTTGAAGATGGTGAATTGGCACCAACAGGTGCGCCCGCTGTACTGTTAGAAACCGATCGTAAATATATCGACATTTATGTGAATGAAAAAATGGTCAATGACTACCAACCGGGTACAACGGTTACAGCAAATGCGATTGCACTGGACAAAGAAGTAAAAGGTAAAGTTCGTTTTGCAACAGCAGCACCATCTTTTGCTGATTTACGCATGACTCGAGAACGCGGTCAAGCTGATTTAACATCTTATCAAGTCAGAATATATATGGAATCAATTCCAAAACTATTAACTGGAATGACACTTGAGGTTAAACAATGATGCAAAACATCATTAAATCTATTCAAGAAGAGCTTGATGCAATGTTATCAGGCCACTTTATCCCGTATTACAAAGTTGCTATAGGGTTAGCCGCTATTGTTGCACTTATTTTCTCTATTGTACTCAGTCATGGTTCAGTATTTGAAGGTAAAATTGCAGTTATAGACCTTGATGGCTCTAATTATTCGACTGAATTAATTAGTAAAATAAATACTTCTTCTTACATTGAAGTTTCGGAAGTAATCAGATCGCCTATTAATCCTATAACTTTAGTTTCTCATGATCGTAATTTAGGTGTTTTATATATTCCTAAAGGGTTGGAAAAGAGTTTAAAAAAAGGGGATCAGACTGTTCGTTTAGGTTACTTTGCTGATGATACGAATGAAGCCCAAAATGCTAAAGTACTTCAAAATCTCAACGAATATATACCTGAATTAGGCGCAGAACTGAGTGTGGGTAAAGTTTCGTCATTGGGGTTTGGTCGAGATGGCACCGAAGCCACTTTATCACCTATGCAGCTAAAATCTCGTAATCTATTTAATCCAGCAAGTTCATCAACAATTTCAACTATCATCTATTTTGTTTACTTTTTCTCATCTTTAACATATGGGTTAACATCATTGATGATTATAGGTCGTTTAAAAATTACTGGAATGTGGAATACCGTTTTAGAAAGAGGCTTTGTGGCTTTATTAGCAAGAACAATACCTTATGCCTTGTTTTATACTACCGGATTAACTTTGATTACCGCAGTACTTGTTTTATTCGGACAATTACGTTTTGATGGTAACTACTTCGTGTTTGTACCGAGTATATTTATGACTGGATTAGCATTTGGTTGGTTAGGTTTTTTACTTTCTTGGAAAACCAATAATCCAGGTGAAGGTGCAAGTAAAATGGTATTTTTAGTACCTCCAGGCTTTATTATGGGGGGATCAACAATGGCTGTTGGTATTATGCCAATCTGGGCTTATTATGTTAGTCATGCTTTCCCTTTAGTTTGGTTATTCCGTTTTTTCCGTGATATCGCTATGCGTGGTCGTTCACTCATTGATATGATGTCCACATATGGAGTATTTATTATTTATTTAACCGTTATTGCATTTGTTGTAATGATAGTTTTTAACCAAGTTAAAAAAACAGCTGCAGAGCCAGAATTGAATTAAAAAATACAAGTTATTGAAACTATAATATGGTTTCAATAACTTCCCATCCTCAATTCTTCATTTAAATAATTTTTCACGTTAAATCTCACCAAAATTATCATTATTTCAAATCTAATGATCAAATTTGTGATGGACATCACTTTATAAAATGAAATTATATACTTTCATTTCTTATTCAAATAATTTTTCATCTTTTCATTAACTATTTGAATAAAAATAATAATAATTTTATATCTAAAATATAATTTTATTTTTATTCTTTCATTTCATTTCAAATGAAATGATTTTTAGGCTTTTCTATACATAATCTGTTTTGTGACTTATTTATCATTTTCAATCCTTTTCATGTGTTCAAATCTAATAACAAAATGAAAGCTCAATAAGTTGCAACTTTATGACTAATGAAATCATGAACACTCTTCAGCGTCGAGAAAAAATCATTCATTTACTGGGTAAAGAAAATACCGTGTCTGTGAATAAATTGAGTAAACTTTTTAAAGTCTCTACAGTCACAATTCGTAATGATCTTCGCCATTTAGAGCAAAAAGGCTGTGTATTACGCTCTTATGGGGGAGCAATGATAAATAAAACTTTTGCTTTTGATAGACCTCTGTTTGATAAAAGCCGCATTAATTCGATTATAAAAAATAAGATTGCTAAAAAAGCGGCTGAAATGGTAAATGACGGCGATCGAATTATCCTCGATTCAGGTTCAACAACCGCTGCAATGGTGCCATATTTAGGTAAAAAACAGAATTTAGTCGTTTTTACAAATGCGATTAACATTGCTTATGAATTATCAATCAATACAAATATTGAAGTGATTATTGCTGGCGGTAATATTAGAAAAAAAGCTTACTCTATTTCAGGTTCAACTGTGGAGCAACAATTAAAAATGTACCATTTTAATAAATTATTTTTAGGTGTTGATGGATTTGATCTCAATGCAGGTATTACAACTCCAAATTTTGGTGAAGCTTCAGTTAATAGAGTAATGTGCCAAGTCTCTGAACAAATTATTGCAGTAACAGACTCAACAAAATTCGGTCGAAAAAGTTTCTGCACGATAGAAAAAATTAATCTTATTAACACTCTAATCACTGATTCAAAAATATCCAAAGACCATTTAATGCAGTTACATTCACTAGGAATTAATGTGGAAATTGCAGATATATAAATGATCTTATTTTTAACCATATCATTATTCAAAAGGCAGGATCGAAATTATGCAACAGTATTTAAATTATTCATTAGATTGGCTAAAAAAACACGGCGCAGAACACACTGCTAAAGAAATCTGTCAACAACCTAAAATTTGGCGTGATTTATTACAGTTAATTGAACAAAACAGAGATCAATTACAAACATTTTTAGAACCTTTACTGGCGGATCCAAATTTAGAAATTATTTTGACTGGAGCTGGTTCATCAGCTTTTGGTGGCGTTGCGCTTGCACCTTGGTTAAGGGAGCATACCCATCGAAACGTTCATGCCTATGGTACAACTGAAATTGTTGCTGACCCATTACAATATCTTTCACCAAATAAAAAAACATTAGTGGTGTCATTTGCTCGTTCAGGCAATAGTCCTGAAAGTGTGGCAACGGTTAAATTAGCAGATGAATTAGTTTCTGATTGTTATCACTTATTTTTAATATGTAACCCAAACTGTGCTTTAAACGATTATGCAACTAATAACAATTCATCAAATCGTATTCTTCAACTGGTTATGCCAGATGGTGCTCATGATTTAGGTTTTGCTATGACATCAAGTATTAGTAGTATGATGCTTGCAACATTACTCCTTTTGGGAAATATTGATCATGTAGAAGCACATGAAGCAGTAATGGAAATTGCTAATATTTGTGAACAAAAAATAGAAAGTTGGCAGGAAATAACTAAACAATTAGCACATAAAAACCATGAAAGAGTTATCTATGTCGGTAGTAGTTGTTTTACTGGTATCGCCCAAGAGTCTGCATTAAAAATTCTTGAATTAACAGCGGGTAAAATAGCTTCTCGATTTGATTCTATTTTAGGTTTACGTCATGGCCCTAAATTCATGATTAATTCACAAAGTTTAGTCGTCTGTTTCTTCTCTAACGATCATTATATTAATCAATATGACACTGATTTATTAAATGAATTAGTTAATGACCATATCGCAATGGATGTACTTGCGTTAAGCGGAAAAAATAGTACCGATAAACAAAATATACTTGCAGTAAATAGTAATTTTGCGGATTGCTGGCTGATCTTCCCATATCTTGTTTTTGCCCAGATGCTCGCCTTTGAGAAATCATTAAATCATGGTTTAACGCCTGATAATCCTTGTCCAACAGGTGAAGTTAATCGAGTGGTAAAAGGCGTTACTATTTACCCATTTAACTAAATTTAAAGTATCCCATTATCACAAAACGAAGGATGTAAAACATATGAGCACTCCGAATATTCTTATGACACGCATTGATAATCGCTTAGTTCATGGTCAAGTTGGTGTAACTTGGGTCAATGCACTTGGGGCTAATTTATTATTAGTTGCTAATGATAATGCTGCACAAGATCCCGTTCAACAAAATCTTATGGATATGGTTATCGCAGAAGGAATACAAACCCGTTATTTTACTTTACAAAAAACCATCAACATTATTGGCAAAGCAGCAGAACGACAAAAAATATTTATTGTTTGTAAAACACCACAAGATGTTTTAACTCTCGTTAAAGGAGGTGTACCTATCAAATTTGTTAACGTAGGTAATATGCATTTTTCGGAAGGAAAAAAACAAATTCATAAAACAGTATCTGTTGATAAAGAAGATATCGCTGCTTTTAAAGAACTTGAACGATTAGGTGTAACGTGTGAGATTCGCCGTGTACCAGATGAGGCTGGTGAAAAAATAATAGATCTAATTGATCAATCCTAACCTAGGAGCAAACTATGTTAATCGATGCATTATTAATTGGATTACTAGCAGGTATCGCTGGTGTAGATTTATTCGATGGTCTAACTCATTTACATAGACCTATTGTAATTGGTCCTTTAGTGGGATTGATTTTAGGTGATATAAAAACAGGATTATATGTTGGTGGTTCATTAGAACTTGTTTGGATGGGAATGGTACCATTGGCTGGAGCACAACCACCTAATGTTGTTATTGGTGGCGTAATTGGTACAAGTTTTGCAATTTTAACTCATGCCGATCCTAAAGTTGCCATTGGTATTGCCGTTCCATTTGCTATAGCGGTACAAGGTTGCATCACTATTTTATTTACTATCTATTCACCAATGATGCACAAATGTGATCGCTATGTTGATCAACTTAATTTCAAAGGTATTGAGTGGGTCAATTACCTTGGCATGATTATCCTGTTTTGCTTTTATTTCATTGTCGCATTTTTACCAATTTACTTTGGTGCTGATGTAGCAACAGATTTAGTAAAAAAATCACCACAATGGTTACTTGATGGATTAAGCGTTGCCGGTGGAATGATGCCCGCAATCGGTTTTGCTATGTTAATGAAAATTATGATGAAAAAAACCTATATTGCCTATTTCATTTTAGGTTTCCTTGGCGTGACATACCTTAACTTGCCAATATTAGCAATTGCATTAGGCGCTTTAGCAATTGCAATGATTGATTTCTTTAATTATAGCCGAGTTAACAACGACAATGACAAATCAGTACGGGCAAGTTCTGTGGAGGTAGAAGATGGGATTTAATGACGAAAATGATAAAATAATGGCTGCTAAAGCAGAAAAACGCATGGAACAAGCACTAGCAACAAGCAAAGTATCAACCGATACTTATATTGATCAAAGCCAAAGTGTAGCATTAACTAAAGTTGACATTAATCGAATGGCATTTCGTTCTTTAGCTCTACAAGCTTCGTTCAATTATGAACGTATGCAAGCTGGTGGTTGGCTTTATACTATTTTACCTGCGCTAAGAAAAATTCATAAAAATTCAGATGACTTAAAAAACTCTATGCATATGCATATGGAGTTTATCAATGTCCATCCTTTCGATGTTACCTTTTTGTCTGGTTTAGTTTTAGCTATGGAAAAAGGCAAAGAAAATATTTCAACAATTCGTTCAGTTAAAGTTGCCTTAATGGGGCCTTTAGGTGGTATTGGTGATGCATTATTTTGGTTAACATTGTTGCCTATTTGTGCTGGAATTGGTGCTTCATTAGCACTAGAAAATAGTTTTTTTGGTCCAATAATTTTTTTATTAATGTTTAATTTAGTCCATTTTGGATTACGTTTTGGTCTTGCTCATTATGGTTATCATGCTGGTACTAGCGCATTACCCTTATTGAAAACCCATACCAAACGCATTTCACATGCAGCATCAATTGTCGGCATGACAGTTATTGGTGCACTTGTAGCCTCTTATGTACATTTATCCACACCATTAGAGATTAATGCGGGTAAGGCTCATATCGCTTTACAAGCCGATGTTCTAGATAAACTTATGCCAAATTTATTACCATTAGGATTTACGTTAATTGTCTATTATTTAATGAAACGTAATTTCTCACCTGTAAAATTAATTGGTTTAACCGTGGTAATTGGCATATTAGGTAAATTAGTTGGATGCTTATAGAGGTTAAATTATGTTGGGTATCATTTTAACAGGCCATGGTAGCTTTGCTACCGGCCTTTATGAAGCGGTAGTACAAGTTATTGGAAAACAAGCACAATTTACTGCTATTAACTTTCCTGATGGGATGAGTAGTGAAGTGTTAGAACAACAACTAACTGATGCGCTAAAAAAGTGCGATAAAGGTGATGGCGTAATATTTTTTACAGATATTTTAGGTGGTTCTCCATTTCGATTATCTGCAATGTTAAGCTATCAATTTAATAATGTTGAGATAATTAGTGGTACCAATTTACCTATTTTATTAGAAATGTTATTACAACGAGATGAATTAGATGCTGAAAGTTTCCGTCTGAGGGCATTAGATATTGCAAAATCTAGCATAACCAGTTTATGGGATGAAAACATTAAAAAATCAATTGATAAAAAGGAATATTCAGATGGAATTTGAAAAAATACATGCTAAACAAGTTCTAACCCCCGTTGGTTGGTTAGAAAATGCAATGGTTACCATTAAAAATGGGAAGATTATAAAAATTGAACAAACAAATAAAGTTTGTTCAGATAATATCAAGGTGTTACCTGCACTAATAGATACCCATATTCATGGCGTAATGGGCGCAGAAACAATGGATGCAACCCATGAAGCCCTTAATACAATGAGCAGTTTCCTAGCACGACATGGTATTGGTGCTTTTTTAGCTACAACAGTTACAGAAAGTCATGAAAAAATTGAGGCAGCATTAGTACAAGTAAAACATAGCATAAAGCAAGGAGTCGCTGGTGCAACTTTATTAGGTTCATATCTTGAAGGACCTTTTTTTAATGCTGTACATAAAGGAGCACATCCAGAAACGCTACTACATGCCCCAGATCGCAACCTTATAGAAAAATGGTTAGATCTTGCTGAAGGCACATTAAAGTGTATAGCTCTTGCTCCAGAGTATCCAAATGCATTAGAAATTATAGAATGGTTACGTTCAATAAATATCAGGGTAATGATTGGACATACCAATGCGGACTATCAAACAACAAAAGCGGCGCTACTTGCTGGTGCAAGTGGTGTAGTGCATTGTTATAACGGCATGTCAGGTTTGCATCATCGTAATCCTGGCGTAGTTGGTGCAGCCCTAACAATAGATAATTGTCAAACTGAAATTATCATAGATGGTCATCATGTACATCCTGCAGCAGTTAATATTGCTCATAAATGTTGTGGGAAAAACTTATTATTAATTAGCGATGCAATGAGAGCAACAGGGATGTCTGATGGTGATTATCAATTGGGTAAATTAAAAGTACATGTACAAGATCATGTTGTACGTACAGAAGATGGGGGATTAGCGGGAAGTACTCTAACGATAAATCGTGCAGTTACCAATCTTGCAGATTATGCGAATATTTCATTTGAACAAGCGTGGTTACATGGTAGTTCTTATCCAGCAAAAGCATTAGGTATAGATCATTACTTGGGTGATATTGCTGTTGGAAAACAAGCTAATCTAGTACTATTAAATGCAAATAATCAACTAATGGCAACTATTGTAAATGGTAATATTGTTTATCAAACATCAGCAGATCTTACCGATATTTTGATTTAAAAATCCATAAACTTTTTATCAAAGTAAGAGTCAACGGTGTTGCTTTCTTAGGAGTCAAAATGTTTATCAAATCTATTTTTGTAACTTTTATAGTATTATTAGAATGCATAAGTAACATTGCCAGTGCTGAGTTAATCAAAATTATGTCATTTAATATACATCATAGTGAACAACATGATGGAACAATTAGTACTGCAAGTATTGCCGATAAAATAATCACAGAAAGGGCAGATATTATTGTATTGCAAGAAGTCGATGATAAAACCAAAAGAACCAACAATGTTGATCAATTAGCTCAAATTGCCAAATTAGCCAATTTAAAGTATTACAAATTTGGAGCATTTTTCGATTATGATGGAGGGCAATATGGCATGGGAATTATTAGTCGTTACCCTATTATTGATTCATATAATATTCCTTTACCAGATGGTCCTGAACCAAGAACCTCATTAATGACAACAGTTAATATTAATGGCAAAAAACTAAATGTTATAGGAGTACATCTTTATAGATCACTTGAAGAAAGAACATTACAGGCACAAGCCATTGTTGACTATGTTAAGTCATCAACATTACCTCTAATAGTGACAGGTGATTTTAATACTACTCCAACCAATAGTTCACCGACTAAATACGTTAATTCAACCATAGATCATGGTAAAGATAACACGCTAATGCAATATTTAACTTCACATTGGACTCGATTAGAAAAAATAGGGAATAAAGTCTCATTTCCGTCAGGCGATATGTGGGATGATGATGGAGAAGGACAAGTCGAAATCGATCACACCTTTATCAAAAATTTGGATATTAATAGTGTAAAAGCGCACTACTTAATTAAAGGAATTGTAAGTGATCACCGACCACTTATAACAGAAATATCATGGTGATATTATCTCTTTAAAAGTTAATTAAGAGGTTTTTATTTATGCGAAAATTAAAAATAATATTAGGTCTGTCTTTTGTTTTATCTTTTTCTGCACAAGCAATAGAGACATTAGACAATTATACTTTAGAACAAGTAGTCGTATTTAGCCGACATGGTTTAAGGGCTCCTCTTTCCAGTCCAACAAGCACGCTTGGTAAAATTACACCCAATCAATGGCCACAATGGGATACTCCTGCCAGTTATTTGACTACTCGCGGCGGGGTATTAGAAAGCTATTTTGGTCATTACTTTAGTGAATGGTTGGTTGATAATAAACTTTTAACCGAAAATACCTGCCCAAGTGAAAATGAAGTGTATATTTACACCAACAGTTTACAACGTACTATTGCAACGGGTCAGTACTTTACAGTTGGTGCTTTTCCTGGTTGTATTGTACCAATTATTCATAAGGAAAAATTAGGTACTATGGATCCCGTATTTTTTCCTGTGATTAGTGATGATAATCCTGAATTTAAACAAGCAGCAATCACTTCAATCAACCAAACTGCTCATGCGAAAGGTATTGAAGGGTTAAATCAAAAACTTAATAACACTTATCAAGATCTGTCTAATATCGTAAATTATACCCAATCAACTAATTGTTTGGTCGATAAACAGTGTGATTTTACCGATTTACCAACCAAAATTATTATTGAAAAAGGCAAAGAACCTGGCATAACCGGCCCCCTTCGCACTGGGACATCAATCGCTGATGCTTTTATTTTACAATATTATGAAGGCGCTCCATTGCAAGATATTGCTTGGGGAAAAATAAAAAACAATAAACAATTTGAACAATTAGTTGCGATAAAAGAACATTACAATACTGTTTTATTTGGTTCACCCGTTATTGCTAAACAGGTTGCCGCAAATTTAATTAACTATATTAATCAAACTTTCTCAGAAAAAAATCATACCAAATTTACTTTTTTAGTCGGTCATGATTCAAATGTAGCATCATTATTTTCAGCACTAAAAATTAAATCTTATACACTACCCGATCAATTTGAAACGACACCAATTGGAGGCAAAGTAGTGTTCCAAAAATGGCGTGATAATCATAGTGGTGAAGCATTGATGAAAATTGAATATTTTTATCAATCAACCGATCAAATCCGAAATTTGACCCAATTAAATCGTAACAATCCACCCCATAAAGTAACGTTAGAAATGGAAAATTGTCCAACTAATACAATGGGTTTTTGTTCATTTTCGACCTTTAAACAAATCATCGGCAATATAAATAAATAATGCGTAACTCCATTGATAATATGTTCAAATTAGGTAAGTGTTGAACATATTATCAATAATTACACGGCAAAAATACTTTGAGATTAAACTGTTACTTAAATAAAGCAATAAATAAGTTTATCAATTATGTTTTATGTATTGCTTTTTAATATTTCAAAATCGTTCTCGTTTAATTTTTTTATTACTAGCTCGTCAAAAGATTCAATATGTATCATACAATTATCATCAAATGAATTAGGACAGTTGACACTAATAATTTGACATTGTGCATTAAATGCAGATTCAATACCTGCTTTAGAATCTTCAAAAACAATACACTGATCAGCAGGTAATCCAAGTAAATTTGCTGCTTGTAAATAACCATCAGGAGCGGGTTTAGTATTAATGACCATTTCACCAGTAATAAAAACTTTTGGTTTAGCTACATTGAGAATACTAAAGCGAGAATTAGCTACTTTTTTTGTACCAGAAGTTACAATTCCCCAAGGAATATTAAGTGAAGATAATTGCCGTAAGAAATGACTGGCTCCAGATATTTCATCAATATCTTTTATATCTTCAGTCTCTAATTGTTCCATCCAACGATACTCTTGTTCGATAAAACTTTCTGGTTTATTAGGTAAAAATAGTTTTATATTGTCGATAGCTTTACGACCATGAATGGTTTTTAATACATAGGAATGATTAAGTTTATGACGATCAGCAAATACTAACCAGCAGAGCTCAACTGCTGGTAATGAATTGACTAATGTTCCATCTAAATCAAATAAAATACCCTTTGCTTGCATACTATAATTTCCCTGCACTACCACAAATACGAATCTTTTCTTCAACAATTTTTTTCATTGCTGATTTAGCTGGTTGCATATAATGCCTAGGATCATTAGCATCAGGATGAATTTTAAAATCTTGTTTTAAAGCATCAGAAAAAGCAATTTTTAATTCTGTTGCGACATTCACTTTACAAATACCCAATGAAATAGATTTTTTCACCATTGTTTCTGGAATACCCGATGCACCATGTAGTACCAAAGGAACTTCAACTTTGTCACGTATTTTTTCTAACCGTTCAAAATCAAGCTTAGGTTCCCCTTTATATAAGCCATGAGCAGATCCAATTGCCACAGCTAAAGAGTCAATTCCTGTACGTTCTACATACTCTTTGGCTGCATCAGGATCGGTAAATGCGCTTTCTTTATCATCAACAACCAAATCGTCTTCCTGTCCTCCTAAACGGCCAAGCTCAGCTTCAACACTTGCGTTATATTTATGGCTAAATGCCACCATTTTACTGACAATATCAATGTTTTCTTCAAATGGATAATGAGAAGCATCAATCATAATTGAACGAATACCTTCCTCGATTTTAGTTTTAATATCACTCAGGTTTTCATGATGATCTAAATGTAACGCAAATGGAAAATGATGGATTTGTGCCGCAGTTTTACAAATATTGATCAAATACTGTGTGCCGGCATAGTTATACGTTGCTGGTGTTGCTGCAAGTATGACAGGCGATTGCATATCTTTTGCTGTATCAATTACAACTTGAATTGTCTCAAGGTTGTGTATATTAAAAGCGGGAACGGCATAATGTTCTCGCTGAGCTTTTTTTAACATCTCTTGACTGGAAATAAGATACATAATTTACTCCTAATTAACCTTATGATTTATATATTTTTTTAACTTTAACTTGTTGATAGTATTGGTCATAGTTACTCATATTGACAAAACCTGTTTGTGATTCCATCGTATTTAACATACCCATCGTCATAGCACGTTTCAGCATACCGTCTACTGATTCGCGTTCGTGTAAACTTACCGCAAGCCCCGCTAATGTGACATCACCTGAACCAACTGGATTAACTACATTAATTTTAGGAATTGTGACTTGATAAAATTGGTCATGACAACGAGCAAACGCACCCTTTTTACCTAACGAAATAATAATGAAAGGAATATCATTTAACAGAGGATGATTAAGTGCTTTAATTAATGAATTGTTATCACTATCATCAATATCCATTTGGATGACTTGTTTTAATTCTTCTTTATTGGGCTTTATTAAATAAGGTTTATGTTCGGAAACGAGTGTTGCATGAAGCATTTTTCCAGAAGAGTCAAGCAAAACAGGTATTTGATGCCTATCGGCTTGTTCAATTAAACTTACATAAAAATCGATGGGAAAACCCTGAGGTAATGATCCGGAAATGGTCACAAGATCTGCTTTTTCAAGCAATGTTTGATAGTGTTTTAAAAAAAGATTAGCGTCCTGAAGCTCTAACACAGGACCTGATTCTAAAATTTCGGTTTGGTTTCCTTCATGTAAAATGGCAATACAGTTTCTTGATTCCTGCTTTGTTATATAAAAATCATAATCAATATTATCTTCATCTAATTGTTTTTGGATATAATTCCCAGTTGTTCCACCAATAATACCAGAGGCTAATACTGATATATTTGAAAATTTAATTCCTCTAGTAACATTAAGCCCTTTACCGCCAGCGGTCTTTTTTACATTAGATACCCGATTAATATCATTAATAATTAATTTATCTAATGGGTATGATATATCCACCGAAGGATTCATCGTAATTGTTAATATCATATTCTCACCTACAAATTAATATTGTTGGGAGAAACAACAATCTTAAATGATCACTTTTTAGATAGAATTCATTTTAAGCAAGTATGGAAACAATTCATAAATTATTAAACTGTAATTCGTTATCTTTTAAAAAACGTTAGATCAATTAAACCTACTTTAATCAGGTACCCTATTATCAATCGAAATATTAAACAGCGATTAAACTAACTCCCTGTTTTCCAAATTCCTGCTTACATTTACCATCAACATTGATATCTGTAATAATAGTATTAAGCTTATTTAGTGGTAAAACCACATTAATGCCATTTCGTCCGAACTTAGATGAATCTAGCACAGCAATTACTTTTTTTGCGGTATTAGCCATCACACTGCTAATTGTGTACCCTTCATTAAAGGTTGTTATTCCTCTTTTTGCATCTATACCATCTGCACCAACAAATAAAATATCAGCAGAGATACCATCTAACGATTGCTCAGCAATTTTTCCATGAAAAGATCGGGTTTTATGCCTAAGTGTCCCACCACACATAAATAACATTATGTCGCTATTATCAGAGAGTATAAAAGCAGAGGTAAGACTATTTGTTATAACAGTAATGTTTTTTAATTTAACAAGCTCTTCGGCTATTAACATAGTAGTACTACCACTATCTAAAATAACAGTATCGCCTTGTTTAACATGTTTTACTGCTTCAATTGCAATTCGTTTTTTATCTTCAATAAATCGCTGATATCGTTCTTCTAACTGCAACTCTTTAAATGACTTTATATCATTATTATTGATGATTTTTGTTGCACCACCATGAAATCGTGTTAGCTCACCTTGTTTCTCTAATAGTCGAAGATCTGTTCTGATAGTGACTTCTGAAACCTCATATTGTTCCGATAAATCACTGACTAATACTGTTCCTTTCATATTAAGAAATTCTATTATCTGTTGACGTCTTTCACTTGCATTCATATTATTTCCTTTTTCGAAAATTTTTAAGCAGTGTATAACAAACAAAATCAAAAGATAAGCTTTCATTTTTCATAGTTAATCTACAGCAAACTTTTAACTGCAATTTAATAAAATTTTGCCATTCATTGAATGCCCATTTAAATCGCTAACTTTATGAATAAATATATTAAAATCACCAATCACAGCGATTAGTTCATTAAGATTTATTTTACCCTCTACAAAAAACCTACTTACCAATAACCACTCTTCACCAGGCCATGGCGCAGAATAGTTCATCCAACTCCCTAAAATTTGTAACTCTTTTCGTAAAATAAGACCGAACGTTTTTTCTGATAAGGTAAAATCATCATGGAGAGTACCAACCAAGCCCACTTTAGATCTAGGACCAGCAATTTCAATGGCTAATCTGACAGTAATTGGCGAACCAGCTGTTTCTAATACAATTTGATCAAAACGATTGTAAGATAAAGCTTGATAAATCTCATCAGAACTAAGATTTTTAGAGTTATAAGTAGCATCAGCACCTAGTCGTTTTGCAAGATTTAGTCGTTCATCATTAATATCTAAAACGGTAATAGAACTCGCCCCCATTGCCTTGGCACAAAGCATAGCAAGCAGACCGATTGTTCCACCACCAACAATTACGACATGTTTATTTTGGCAGCCACCCGTTAATAATAGTGCGTGCATTCCAACTGTCATCGGCTCAAAAAAGGCGCCTTCAAGAGCACTTACCTCTTTTGGTAATTTAAATGCATTTTTTTTATTTAATACAATATATTCAGCAAAACCTCCTGTTATTCTTGAACCCACAAAAGTATAATTTTTACAAAGTGAATAGTAATGCTTTTGGCACTCATCACATTTAAAACAGGGTAATAATGGTACACAAGAAATTAAATCACCAATGTCAAACTCAGTTACATCATCGCCTATTTCAATGACAGTGCCACTAAATTCATGTCCAAGTGTAATAGGATAAAAATGTGCTCCATGATGGAAAATTCTAGGAATATCGGATCCACATAATCCACAATAAGCAACTTTTACTAAAATTTGATCTGGAGATGTAATTTTGGGTATGTCAATATCTTCTATAGATAGAGATCCCCCTTCATTGACAATGACCGCTTTCATTTTATTTTCCTTAATTAGTAATCAAATTATTTTGAGAGATGACTTTCACTGCTTATTCAGTGAAATCCTTGAAACTACATTTATTTATACGATTTATGGACTATTTTTTTTATTTCATCTGATTGTGCTATTTGTTGTTCTTTTAAAAATAGCTCATATCTTTTAGCTCGCTTCCATGTTAAAAATAGGCAGAAGAGGTAAAACAATCCAATAAAAGCAAAGCCAATAGGTTGTTTTAATTTCACTAGCTGAACCATAATATAGGTAATTGGTGAGCCACCTTGATCCATTGCTCCTACACTAATACTACTACCATCAGTGATAGTACCGGCATTGATTGCTAGTTGAGTTGTCAGAGGAACCATTTGTGTAGCAATCCAAAGCGTGATAGCAATAATGATTGAACCTGAAATAATGATTCTGAACAAATTACCTTGATGAATAGCCACACTCATTGCGATAAAAAAGCCAATAGTAGCTAAATCACCAAATGGTAAAACTTCATTGCCTGGTAAAATAATGGCAATAAAAATACTTAGTGGAATGAAAATTAAGCTAGCAGAAACAACTGTTGAATGTCCTAATAATAAAGCAGGATCTAAACCGATGAGAAAATCTTGACCACCAAATTTTGATTGTAGATGTTTACGAGCTTGTTTAGATATTGGTGTTAAGCCATCCATAATCGGTTTAATTACACGTGGCATTAATAACATTACCGCAGCTGTCTGAATAGCAAGTTGTAATGTTTCTTTCACACCATATCCAGCTAAAAGCCCTAACATAATGCCCATAAATAAACCAACCGTTACTGGTTCACCAAACGCACCAAACCGTTTTTGCATATCTACAGCATTAAAATTAATCTTATTAATCCCTGGTATTTTTTCAATTACAGCATCGACAAACACAGCAATTGGGCCACAATAAGCGGATGTACCATGAGGAACAGCAATCCCTTCAAGTTCAAAAAACTCTTTAGTATCTTTAGAAAACCAATCACCTAATTTATACGCAATAATGGCATGGACAATAACACCTGCAATACCTAACCAGTAGGAACCTGTTGCAATATAAACAAGTGCCCCAGAGAATGTCATATGCCATATATTCCAAATATCGACATTAACTACTCGTGTTAATTTTGCTAATAACATGACAATATTCACTGCGATCGCAATAGGTATCGCAACCAAGGCTATTTGTGATGCCCAAGTCATCGGCGCAGCGCCTGGCCATCCAACATCAACCACATTCAAACTGATATCAAATCTTTCAGCCATAGCTTGAGCAGCAGGACCAACTGAACTTGTTAATAAACCAACAACTAAACCAATACCAACAAATCCTATACCAATATGAATGCCCGCTTTTAAAGCATCACCCACTTTCATTCTTAATGCTAATGAAAATAGAATAATGACAATGGGTAACATTACTGATGGACCAAGATCCAAAATGTACTGCATAATTTCAGTAAACATAGATTTATCCTTTCAATATAGATAATATTTTATCTTTTAGCAGATCTATCCCAACACCTGAAACAAAAGGCATACCATGTACAATAGGAATGTCACCAAAAGTCTGATCCATTCTTGCTGTAGTACAAATTAAATCGACATCATCAATAAAGGTGTTAATTTCATTAATCCGACATTGAATAAGATCTAATTCAATATTATTTTCTTTACATAAATCTTTTATCTCTTCTGCAGCTAAAGTTGATGTTGCAACTGCACCACCACATGCAACAATAATCTTCTTTTTCATAATGCCTCCTAAATAACTTTTTAATTAAATATCACTTTACTAAAACGCTCTGTAATTTCATCTGGCGGCGCTTTTAATAAGAAGTGATAGAATTCTTTATTTTGTAAATTTGAAAAAAGTGCTTTCAACAAATCAAGTTGATCTTCAGGGGAAGTTACAACTAATGAAATAATGAGTGAAACATCAACAGTACAGTCATCATCAGCTCGATTAAAAGCGACTGGACTTTGAGTGCGAATAATAAAAACTGCGGGTGTATTAGCATGTTCAGCCTCACAATGTGGAATCGCTACAGCATAACCATCAAGGGCAATACCTGTTGGAAATAAAGCTTCTCTTTCAATTAAAGCTTTTAAGTGGCTCTTTTTGACGATTTTTTTTTGCTGTAAATGCTCACTAATATAAGTTAATACTTCTTGCTGATTGTCAAACTTGAGCTTGTCTTCGAAAAGAAGCTGACACTTGTTCATATTTAATCTCCATTGTTGTACTTCTATTAAATTCTTTTATTTTACTTTCGAAAACAAAATATATAACGAAAGATTATTTACTTTCGATTTAAAAAGCAAACAGACTTTTATATTTTTGTGATCGAAATCTATTTTTTTAAAATAAAGATAAAAACTTAACTTCGTGATTATTTATGTTTATGAGGAAAAATATGATCATGATCACAAAAAGGAGTTTTTTAAATTGAAAAAAAAATCTAATATGCAAAAATGTTACCCGTAACAATATTTCAATTAAGGAGCAACTGTGACGAAAAATAATAAACAAGTTTTTGTATTAATGGGTGTTTCTGGTAGTGGAAAATCCGCAGTTGCCAAGCAAGTTTCATACAACCTTGATGCAGCATTTCTTGATGGTGATTTTTTACATCCTAAAGCAAATATCTTAAAAATGCGTAGTGGGACGCCATTAAATGACGAAGATCGTTTTCCTTGGCTTAATTTGATTAGTAATGCCGCATTTGCAATGAGCAACGTTAATGATATTTCTATTATCATCTGCTCAGCTTTAAAGCGAAAATATAGAGATATCATCCGTGGCGAAAACGAAAATGTACACTTTATTTATTTAAAAGGTAGTTATGATGTAATCGCTGATCGTTTAGCGAAACGAAAGGGGCATTATCAAAAAACAGGGATGTTGCAATCGCAATTTGACACTCTTGAAGAACCAGCCGCTGATGAAAAAGATGTGTATATCGTCAATATAGAACAACCATTAGAAAGAGTTGTGCATGATACCCAACAAGTCATATGCACAATATGCCAGCGCGATAAATAGAATATAAAATAAAAATTATACAAGAGGTTAATGTGAATCCAACTGTCAAAAATGTAACACAGCGAATTATTGAACGTTCCAAAGCTACTCGCACAGCCTATCTGCAAAAAATAGAAGATGCAACACTTAATAAAGTCACCCGCTCTAAATTACCATGTAGCAATTTAGCACATGGTTTTGCAGCTTGCTGTATTGAAGATAAGAATGATTTAAAAAATATCTTAAAAAGTAATATCGGTATTATTAGCTCTTACAACGATATGCTTTCAGCACATAAACCTTATGAGCTTTACCCAGAACAAATTCGCAAAGTATTACATGAAGTTGGTGCCGTTGGACAAATGGCAGGGGGAGTACCAGCAATGTGTGATGGAGTAACTCAAGGTGAACCTGGAATGGAGCTGTCATTAATAAGCCGAGATATCATTGCAATGTCGGTTGCTGTGGGTCTTTCACATAATATGTTTGATGGTGCATTATATCTTGGTATATGCGATAAAATTGTACCGGGTTTATTAGTTGGAGCTTTAACCTATGGTCATCTGCCCGCAATTTTTGTACCCGCAGGACCAATGCCATCTGGACTATCAAATAAAGAAAAAGTTCGTATTCGTCAACTCTACTCTGAGGGAAAAGCCTCGCGTGAAGATTTATTAGAGTCAGAAGCTGCATCTTATCATTCTAGTGGCACTTGTACTTTTTATGGAACGGCAAACAGTAACCAAATGGTGATTGAATTAATGGGATTACACTTGCCGGGATCTGCATTTGTCAATCCAGAAACAACTTTACGTTTCGAATTAACCAATGCTGCAGCTAAACAGATTACTCGCCTGACTAAGCAATCAGGTAATTATATGCCTATTGGAAAAATGGTTGATGAAAGAGTTATCGTTAATGGCTTAATTGCATTACTTGCAACAGGTGGTTCAACTAACTTAACAATGCATATAGTAGCAATAGCGAAAGCTGCCGGCATTATTGTTAATTGGGACGATATTTCAGATCTTTCAACAGTCGTACCACTTTTATGTCGAATTTATCCAAATGGACCTGCAGATATTAATTATTTTCAAGCTGCAGGTGGGACTTCATTATTGGTTAGAGAATTACTTGAAGGTGGTTTATTACACGAAGATGTTGAAACGGTTGTGGGACGAGGATTGAGCCATTACATCAAAGAGCCAATTTTAGAAAATGGTAAACTTATTTTCCGAGAGGGTCCAAATCATTCATTAGATGAAAATGTTATTACATCAATAAAAAAACCTTTTAATTCACATGGTGGATTAAAAGTAATGTCAGGCAACATTGGTAGAGCAGTAATGAAAACTTCAGCTATTGCTCCAGAACATCAGATCATTGAAGCTCCTGCTGTTGTCTTTAATAGTCAATATGACTTAGATGATGACTATAAAGCCGGCAAGTTAGATAAAAATTGTGTAGTAGTAGTTCGTTATCAAGGCCCTAAAGCAATCGGTATGCCTGAACTGCATAAATTGATAACACCATTGGGAGTTTTGCAAGATCGAGGATATAAGGTTGCTTTGTTAACCGATGGTAGATTATCAGGAGCATCAGGTAAAGTACCGGCAGCAATACATGTAACACCTGAAGCCTATGATGGTGGCTTATTAAGTAAAATAAAAAATGGAGATATGATAAGAGTTAATGGACAGACTGGTGAAATAACGTTATTAGTAGACGAGACAGAGCTAGCTAAGCGCCAACCTCATCGCTTTGATTTATCAAATTCACATATTGGTTATGGACGAGAACTGTTTACTATTATTCGTGAAAATTTAACTTCTGCTGAAGAAGGTGCAGTAAGTTTCTAAATTAATAGTTCTGCCGCAATACGCGGCAGAAATCAGTAAAAATATACTGAAACGTACCCTTAACCTGAAACTTTTTGACAAAAATTATTAATAATAACTTTATAAATTATTTTTTAATAAAGTTATCAACCAATAAATTCATTACATCACCTATTTTCCCACTCAAAGAAGCTTTCACACTGTAAAGTGCCATCCCCATAACTTGCGAAGCCTTTATTTCAGGGGGCATAACAAGTTCATCCGTACTGGTTTTAACATCCAAAAGTGCTGGACCACTATGAGTTAAAAATGTTTGCATTGCAGCTTCAAGTAAATCTGAATCATCAACTCTTATTGAAAATAATCCCATCGATTCCGCTACTTTGGCAAAATTTGGATTCTGTAAATCAGTATAGTGATTAACCAAACCCTCTACTTTTTGTTCTAATTCTACAAAGTTAAGTGAACTATTATTAAGTACAATTATTTTTATCGGTAATTTTTCTTGGATTGTCGTTAATAAATCGCCCAATAACATACTAATACCACCGTCACCTGATAAGGTGATCACTTGACGATTAGGAAACGCTTTTTGAACACCTAAAGCTTGTGGCATAGCATTAGCCATGGTGCCATGTTTTAAACTAATTACAGTTCGTCTTTTGCCATTAGTATTAAAGTGTCGACAAGCCCAAACCATAGCCGAACCAACATCGGCACAAAGCACAGCATCATCGGTTGCATATTTATCAATTAATTCAGTTAAATATTGGGGATGAATAGTAGATTTGGAGGGTAATGCTTTTTTATTCAACTTACTCATAGCACTACTATACAATGTTCGGCATGTTTCTAAAAATTTAGTATCATGCTTTTCGTTAACTAAAGGCAACAAAGCAGCTAAAGTTGGTTTACAGCTACCAACAACACCAACATTTACTGGATGACGTCGTCCTAAGTGAGTTGCATCAATATCAATTTGAATAATTGTGGCATTATTTGGATAAAATTGAGGCCATGCAAAATCAGTACCAAGCAGAATAAGAACTTCACACTCTTTAATTGCCATCGTTCCTGATTTAACACCAAACATTCCAGTCATACCGACATTATATGGATTATCATATTCAACAAAATCTTTACCTCTAGAGGTATGTACAATAGGAGATTTTATTTTTTCGGCAAATGTAATAAGCTCATTATGAGCATCATATACACCTTGACCAGCAAAGATGGTCACTTTTTGATTTTTATTTATAATATCTGCAATTTCAGCCAACTCTTTATCTGATGGGCGTATTATTGGTTTAGGATGGTAAATCTTGTGACCACATTTATCTTCTATTTTCTCTAAACTAATATTATAAGGAATCACCAACACCGCAACACCGCGTTGATTAATAGCGGCTTGAATAGCCGCAGTAGTGATTTCTCTTACTTGCGTAGCATCACTAATTTCCCGACAAAATACAGAACAATTTTTATATACTGATTCAAAATCAACTTCTTGTGGAAAATCGTTTCCTTGTTGCGAAGTAATTAACTGACTCGCTAATAAAATAACGGGTACTCTATTTCTTTGTGCTTCATAAATACCATTAATAAAATGTAGACTACCGGGTCCACAAGAACCAGCACAAGCGGTAATTTGATCGGTAAGATAAGCTTCTGCTCCAGCAGCAAAAGCACCAACTTCTTCATGGCGTACATGAACCCATTCAATATCACTTTTTTTAATAGCGGAGGTAATTTGATTTAATGTGTCGCCTACAATACCATAACAATGTTTAACACCTGCTTCACCTAAAATATCAACTATAATTTGTGCAACTGTTTTCTTTGATGACATATTCTCTCCTAAACAAGGGTTATCGGTTGAATAAGTTAATTTCAGTAAATTACACCTAAGTTTTGTTAAAGCGAATGAGTTATAAAAAAAATAGCAAAAAATGTTAAATATGTAATAAATGATCAATTATTGTTAAATAAACAGCAATAGAAAATATTCCCTATTACAATAAATCAAGGTATTATGTATAAAATAAAACCTACTTCATTGAGTTATTTTTGTGAAAAACTTGTCATCTGAGCATGGCTTAATGTCATTTACTGCTGCTTTTTTGCCTGATTATTTAACCCAATATTATCCTCTCATCGTTGTTTGTATATTGCTATTTATTGCCATTATCTTATTTTCTCTTAGCAAGTTAAGAATGGACATAATTGCACTACTTACCATTACGGCTATCACCATGACAGGTGTGTTAACGCCTGCTGAAGCTCTATCTGGATTTAGTGACCCCAATATTATCTTAATCGCACTACTTTTTGTTATTGGTGAAAGCCTAGTAAGAACGGGTATTTCATACAAGATGAGCGAATATATTCTGAAAATAGCTGGCCAAAATGATATTCGTATTATCACTTGTATCATGTTAGGCGTCGCTTTACTTGGCTCAGTGATGAGCTCAACAGGCGTTGTTGCTATTTTTATTCCTGTTGCTATTAGTATTGCTAATCATACAGGTATTCATGTTAAAAAACTAATGATGCCTCTTTGTATTGCAGCTTTAATTAGTGGCATGATGACATTGGTTGCCACCGCCCCCAATCTAGTAGTAAATAGTGAACTAAGTCGTGCCGCACTTGAAGAGTTTGGATTTTTCTCAATTACGCCAATTGGTATTGGTGTTTTAATTGTTGGCGTTATTTATTGTATATTAACACGCAATTGGTTGCTTACTGCAGAACAAGTTACACCAACTAATATTCAACCACAAAGACGAAAAATAACTGATTTAATTCGAGACTATAAATTAATTGGTCGTGCTCACCGCGCACAAATACTGGCCGGATCGCCTTTTGTAGGACGAACTATTGATGGTTTACACTTGCGTACTAAACATGGTGTTAATGTTATCGGTATTGAACGTTGGCGTAAATTTCATAAAGTATTAATACCAGTAAATGGTTCAACCGAATTTCGTGAAAATGATATCTTATTATTAGATATGTCGCATTCAGAAGCCGATTACCGAACATTTCTGACAACAAATAATCTGGAACCTAAAATTTTACGCGGTGAATATTTTTCTGAACAAGTTAAAGAAGTTGGCATGGCCGAAGTTGCACTACTACCAGAATCAACATTATGTGGTAAAACACTTAATGAAATAGATTTCAGAGGAAAATACTTTCTAACAGTAATTGGCATTTGGCGCAATCACGCTCCAGTTGAAACAAATAACTTATTCCAAGAGCGTTTAGAAATGAGTGATACATTATTGGTCTGTGGAGATTGGGGATCAATTCAAAAACTGCAAACACGTACTAATGATTTTGTGGTCTTAGATTACCCTGCAGATATTGACGATATCGCTCCTGCAAGCTCACAAGCCCCCGCAGCTTTAATAAATTTGGCGATAATGATTATATTGATGGTTACAGGTATTGTACCAAATGTAGTTGCGGCACTTATTGCCTGTCTATTAATGGGAGCTACTCGTTGTATTGACATGGCCAATGCTTATAAATCCATTCATTGGCCAACATTAATTTTAATTATTGGGATGATGCCTTTTGCTGTAGCTTTAAATAAAACGGGAGGAATTTCGCTAATATCTGAATGGCTAGAAATTCATCTACGATCTTTTGGTCCATACATAGTATTAACCTTTATCTTTTTATTATGCTCAACAGTAGGGTTATTTATTTCTAATACTGCAACTGCAATTTTGATTGCTCCAATCGCAATTGATTTAGCGGTAAAATTTAATTATTCACCTTATCCTTTTGCCATGACTGTCGCCATTGCAACATCTGCATCATTTATTACACCTGTTTCTTCGCCAGTTAAAACCATGGTTGTTGCGCCTGGTGGATACAGTTTTATTGATTTTGTTAAAGTTGGCGTACCATTAACATTTTTGGTGATGGTAGTAGACATTGCTCTAGTACCTATATTTTTTCCATTTTAAAAATTAATGATGTTTTGATTGCTTATAACAAACGTTTTGTTAAAATTTATTGGTTGAAAAATATATTATTAAAAATAATTAATTGAATTATAGGAAGATAAAGGTATTAAAAAATGAGTGATATCATACAAACTATTATGGCTCTTATCGTTGTTGCCGCTATTTTTATCGGTTTAGCAACATTTGTTGGACTTATGAATAAGCTTTATTGCCAAAGAATTATAAAACTTGTTGAATCAGGAGAAATGAGCGATGAGGAATTAACAAAAAACTACAATATGTCCAAAAAAAATCAAGATAATACAATGTGGGCATTTTTTATATTTGGGATCTTTTATCAATATGGTTTAAAATTGCAACATAAAGTTTTCGATACCTATAAAGAAGCAATGATTAAACGTAACCTACCTTTATAATTTTGCTACTAATTTTATACAATACAACCCTATATGATAATAAGGTGCTTTCAGTAATAAATAATGGCACCTTTTTTGTTTAAAGATTCTCAACGAAATTTCAACTATAATCATTATTTTTTATTATGGATATAAAACTTATGCAACAGACAACTAAACCGTTAAATATTATTTTTGCCGGTACGCCTGACTTTGCAGCCACTCATTTAAAAGCATTAATTGACTCTAATCATAATGTGATTGCAGTTTTCACACAACCTGACCGTCCTGCTGGTCGTGGCAACAAAGTAACAGCCAGTCCGGTTAAACAATTGGCGTTAGAAAATAATCTTCCGATTTATCAACCGGCAACGCTTAAATCATCAGAAGATCAAAAAATCATTAGTGATCTTAATGCTGATATTATGATTGTTGTAGCTTATGGATTGATTTTGCCACAATCAGTTTTAGATACGCCAAAACTTGGCTGCTTAAATGTGCATGGTTCGTTATTACCAAGATGGCGTGGAGCAGCCCCAATTCAACGAGCTTGTTGGGCTGGTGATAAACAAACTGGTATAACCATTATGCAAATGGATGCGGGCCTTGATACTGGTGATATGTTATATAAACTAAACTGTAACATTGAACCAACTGATACAAGCGCTTCATTATACGATAAATTGGCTAAACTTGGTCCACAAGCATTACTCAAAACACTAGATTTAATCAGCGAAGGCAATATTCATCCTGAAAAACAAGATCCTTCGCAAACGACTTATGCTAAAAAACTATCAAAGCAAGAAGCCAAATTAGATTGGCATCTTTCTGCCCAGCAACTTGAGCGTTGTGTACGAGCCTTTAATCCTTGGCCTGTAAGTTATTTTGAAGTTAATAGTGAATTGGTTAAAGTATGGCAAGCACAAGCTATTGCAATTAATCACAATAAACCTGTTGGTACCATTTTGCAGGCAGATAAAACTGGAATTTGTATTGCAACCAGTGAAGGAGCATTAAATATGACACTGCTACAACCTGCGGGTAAAAAACCTATGTCAGCACAAGATCTATTAAATTCTCGTAAAGCTTGGTTTGAGGTTGGTGAAAGACTCAATGTAAACGAATAACAATTTAAATATATTAATATTACGGGATGCTATCCTGTAATATTTATCGTTTTTTAGCTAAAAGTGTAGCAAATCTTAATTTAATTCGATTACCATAAATATCCGTTTTGTGTAATTCACCAACATCTTCGTTATACTTTAAAATATCCCAATTTTGATAGTAATGAAGCAATTCTTTCTCTTTAAATGTGAATGAAAATCCGACCTGACAAGGATAATCTTTAGTCGACATAGCACAAACAATTAAATTATATCCACCTGATTTAGTAACTAATTGCATATTATCAATAATGTCTGCAATTCGGTCTGATTGCAAAAACATCATAACTACAGTAGAAATAATGAAATCATATTCACCTTGTAAATTAGCTTGGTTAATATCATAAACATCAGCATTAATGCGAGATAAATGCTCACTATTAATAATTTGCTCTAAATTATTTATACTTAATTCGGATTTATCAACTGCATCAACATCAAACCCTAACAGCTGTAAATATAGTGAATTACGTCCAGAACCACAACCAAGATCGAGTGCTTTTCCAACTGGTACAATATGGCAAGCAGATATTACTTCAGAATGTGTTTTTGTCATTTGATACTTTTTATGAGTATAGTCTTCGGGTTGACAATAAAAAGTTAATTGACATTGTAAATCATCGGATACTTCAGCAATGCGATGCCATTGCTGAGGTGTGATAAATGGGGGTTGGTGTTGTATATCGTAATGGTGCCGAGTTAAAACTTCACCTTGTTCAGTTAATAACTCAAAATCTAAATAACCAGCAATGAGTGTCAATTTTGCCCATGTTCCAACTTGAGTATTGTGTTGTTCGCAAAACATTTGTGGTAGTGTTTTAACATTCCAAACAGGTAACGTTTTATAACAAACTAAATTTTCCATAATAATTTCACCATCTACAAACGACAATAGTTTACTATTATAGTCAACTATTAATAAAATTAACAACACTTGTTTTAAGCTATGGAACTGAAAACAACCAATTAAAAAATGAATTTTTGTGGCGAAGTTAACTTTATCAACATATAATCATAACTATCCTAAACTATATAGCAAAAATATTAGAGGAAAAATTATGGGATTTTTAGTAGGTAAGCGCATACTAGTTACTGGTGTTGCTAGTAATCGTTCTATTGCTTATGGTATTGCACAAGCTATGCATCGTGAAGGAGCTGAATTAGCTTTTACTTATCAAAATGATAAATTAAAAACACGCGTTGAAGAGTTTGCAGCGGATTTTGGTTCTAAAATCGTCTTACCATGTGATGTGTCACATGATGAAAGCATCACTGAACTTTTTACTGAATTAGCAAAAACATGGGACAAATTTGATGGATTTGTACATGCAATCGCTTTTGCTCCTGGTGACCAATTAGATGGTGATTATGTTAATGCGGTTACGCGTCAAGGGTTTGCTATCGCACATGATATTAGTTCTTATAGCTTTGTTGCTATGGCAAAAGCATGTCGATCAATGTTAAATCCAAATTCAGCATTAGTAACACTTTCGTATCTTGGTGCTGAACGCGCAATTCCTAACTATAATGTAATGGGATTAGCTAAAGCTTCACTTGAAGCAAATGTTCGTTATATGGCAAACGCCATGGGACCAGAAGGAGTACGTGTTAACGCAATTTCAGCAGGCCCAATTCGTACACTTGCCGCATCAGGCATTAAAGACTTCAAAAAAATGTTATCTCACTGCGAATCGGTTACTCCTATTCGTCGTACCGTAACAACTGAAGATGTTGGTAATTCAGCAGCCTTTTTATGTTCAGACCTTGCATCAGGAATTACTGGTGAAGTGGTACACGTCGATGGCGGATTTAGTATCGCAGCAATGAATGAGTTAGAACTTAAATAGTTCCTAACACCATTATTCTCCCGTGAAATTACGGGAGAGTATTTCGTAGTAAAATTAAAATCTGCTAATAAAATGGATTATCGGTTATATTTATTCGTATCAATAACTAAAACTGATAAATCGAATATTGCCAAAATATTATGGAAAATTTAATATTTTGCTAAATATCGGCACAAATAAGCAGTAGGCTCTACAACTACAACATCAAATTGGCTTTCTCCTGCGATATGGAAAACCTGCCCTACTTCAAAAATCCGCCAATCCTTTGCTGTAGGTAATAGTACTTTTAATGAACCAGTAATCACGGTCATTTCTTCTGGTTTGTCGGTGCTAAAAATATACTCACCAGGTAACATTACTCCAATAGAAGCTTGGCCAAGAGAGGCATTTTGAAAACCAATGGACTGCACTTTACCATTAAAATATTGATTTATATTTAACACAATCACTCCTTATCATTTTTAGTTAGTTTCAAATTTTTAATTAAATAAGTTATCTATAAATTATTTAATTACAACTATGAATGATTAATTTCTAAAACAGAATAACTTTAATTTAGCAATGACAGATTTATACAAAACAATATAAAATATTAGTAGACATATTACAAATATTAACCAATTTAAGTATCGCTTTTTAAAAAAATCTTACTGAAGATTCAAAAGGAATCTTCTAATTTTCACCTCAAATTTTTTCAGAAGAAAATAGCATACAGATTAGATTTTTTCCGTTAAAATCTACCTTAATTTGCTCAATAAAAGTTTATTGGAGAAAAAATGAAAATAGCAAAAAATAAAGTTGTCAGTTTAGCTTTTCAAGTTCGAACTAAAGATGGTGTATTGGTTGATGAAGCAACTAAAGTCGCACCTTGTGAATATTTGCATGGAGCAGAAAACTTATTACCAGATTTTGAAAAAGCATTAGAAGGTCGTCAAATCGGTGATAAATTTGATGTTGAGCTAATTAATGCTTATGGTGATTTTAATGATGCACTTGTACAAAATGTTCCACGAGATGTTTTTGTTGGTGTAGATGAATTAGAAGTTGGTATGCGCTTTTTTGCTGATACTCAGCATGGACCGCTACCAGTGGAAATAACAGCAATTGATGGAGATAATATCACTATCGATGGCAATCATATGTTAGCAGGTCAAGATTTGAAGTTTACTGGTGAAGTATTAGCTATCCGTGAAGCAACAGAAGAAGAAATTGCTCATGGACATATTCATGGTGAACATGGTCACGATCATGGACATAGCGGTTGTGGCTGTGGTGGACACGATCACGAAGAAGATGATAATCAAGGTTGTTGTGGTGGTGGTCACGGTGGTTGTGGTTGTCATTGATTTTTTCGATAACGATTATAATATTCTAAAGCGCCATTAGGCGCTTTTTTTGTATGGTGCAAATTTTCTCATTTTTTTGTGAAATAACTCATAATATTTCTACTGATTATTTTATCTTATCTATTATTCCATTAATAATTCAGTTTTGAATAATAGGAATTGTATTATGTCTTCAATACCCACAACATTAATGCCCAGAGAAAAGCTTTTGAAATTTGGAGTAGAAACATTAAGTGATGCTGAATTACTAGCGTTATTTTTACGTACTGGTACACGTAACTTACCTGTTTTACAGTTATCGCAAAAATTATTAAGTGAATTTGGTTCTTTGTATAATTTAATTAATGCAAGCCATAGTGAATTTTGTAAAAAAAATGGATTAGGGACAGTAAAATACACACAATTAAAAGCAGTCATTGAACTTTCACACCGATACCTTAAAGTTAAAATGGCAAACGAGAACTTTCTTTCTTCACCATCCTTAACTCATCATTACTTAGCTAGTCGACTAGCAAATAAAGATCGAGAGATTTTTATGGTAGTTTTTTTAAATAATCAAAATCAAGTAATTACATCTGAAGAAATGTTTATTGGTACTTATAATTGTGTCGAAGTGCATCCACGAGAAGTTGCTAGACGAGCATTGCAACATAATGCTGCGGGTTTGATTTTAGCGCATAATCATCCATCTGGGATGGCTGAACCAAGTCAAGCAGATCGTATATTAACTCAAAAAATAGAGCAAGTTTGTGAATTAATTGATATCCGAATTGTTGATCATCTTGTAATAGGTAAGGGGGAATACGTCTCTTTTGCCGAACGAGGATGGATTTCATAGGTCTTTTTGCTTACAATATGAAAAATTGAATAGAATCCACAAAAACACTTTATGAAACATCAATTAGAATTACTAGAAACAAAAGTTGCATTTCAAGAAATGACCATTGAAGAATTAAATCAGATGGTGGTTAATCTACAATCTGATATCAGTAAACTTAAAGAACAATTAACATTATTGTCGCAAAAACTTCAAGCAACACAAGTATCAAATATTGCTAGCTTGTCTGAAGAGACTCCACCGCCACACTATTAATGTATATTGCTGTATCTTATAGTGATTCCCTTTTAATTTATAACTCAAAACTCAATAATAAAGTTAATAAGTCATTACTTAAGAATTAAATCTCTTATAAAACGGAAAATTTATTTTACTAATAAAAAACCGGCATATAGCCGGTTTTTGTACACAATGATTTTATAATTACTCAGCTGCTGCTTCTGCTTCTTCTACCGCAGGGCGATCAACTAATTCAATATAAGCCATTGGAGCATTATCTCCATCACGGAAACCACATTTAAGAATACGTACATAACCGCCTGGACGGGTAGCAAAACGTGGACCTAAATCTGAAAATAATTTTTTCACTGTATCTTTATCACGGATACGAGCAAATGCCAAACGGCGATTAGCTACGCTATCGCTTTTGGCTAGCGTAATTAACGGTTCAACAACACGACGCAACTCTTTTGCTTTAGGCAATGTAGTTTTGATGATTTCATGTTCAACAAGTGAACTAGTCATGTTACGAAACATTGCTTGACGATGGCTGCTATTTCGGTTCAGTTGACGACCACTTTTACGATGGCGCATAACTTTATCCTTCTTATAAATTTTATCTTAGTCTTCAACAATACTTGCTGGTGGCCAATTCTCAAGACGCATGCCTAAAGATAAACCACGAGATGCGAGCACATCCTTAATTTCAGTAAGTGATTTCTTACCAAGATTAGGAGTTTTAAGCAACTCAACTTCAGTACGTTGCACTAAATCACCAATATAATGAACTGCTTCTGCTTTTAAGCAATTAGCAGACCGAACGGTTAATTCCAAATCATCTACTGGACGTAAAAGAATTGGATCGAACTCCGGTTTATCTTCTTTAACTTCAGGTTGACGTACATCACGTAGATCAACGAAAGCTTCAAGTTGTTCAGCCAAAATTGTTGATGCACGACGGATAGACTCTTCAGGATCGATAGTACCATTTGTTTCCATATCGATAACAAGTTTGTCTAAATCTGTACGCTGTTCCACACGAGCAGCATCGACAGAATAAGCGATACGCTCAACAGGACTATAACATGCGTCAACTAACAAACGACCAATTGGTCGATCTTCATCTTCTGACTTGACACGAGCAGAAGCAGGGACATAACCACGTCCTCGTTGTACACGAATACGCATACTAATTGAAGCATTGGCATCAGTAAGATGACAAATTACTAAATCAGGATTAACAATTTCAACATCACCATCGTGAGTGATATCTGATGCAGTTACAGCACCAATACCTGATTTATTTAAAGTCAGCATAACATCATCTTTATTATGCACTCGAACCGCTAATTTTTTTAAATTAAGCAAAATATCAAGCACATCTTCTTGAACGCCTTCTTTAGTACTGTACTCATGCAGAACACCGTCAATTTCAACTTCGGTTACTGCATGTCCCGGCATAGATGATAATAAAATGCGGCGTAGTGCATTACCTAAAGTATGACCAAAACCACGCTCAAGTGGCTCTAAAGTCACTTTAGCATGAGTTTGACTGTATTGAACAACATCAACTAGGTGAGGTTTTAAAAACTCTGTTACAGAACCCTGCATTATGTCCTCTCTTAAGTGCTAAACTTTACTTAGAGTAAAGTTCGACGATCAAATGTTCGTTGATGTCAGCAGATAAATCTGAACGTTCTGGTAAGCGTTTAAATACACCTTCCATTTTGCTAGCATCAACTTCTAACCATGTTGGTTTTTCACGTTGTTCAGCTAACTCTAAAGCGGCTTTAATACGTGCTTGTTTTTTTGATTTTTCGCGAACACTAATTACATCTTCTGGTGAAACCTGATAAGAAGCAATGTTCACTACCTGACCATTAACAAGGACAGCTTTATGACTAACTAATTGACGAGCTTCAGCACGAGTTGCACCAAATCCCATACGATAAACAACGTTATCTAAACGACGCTCTAAAAGACCAAGTAGGTTTTCCCCGGTATTGCCTTTAATACGCGCAGCATTTTTGTAATAATTACGGAATTGACGTTCTAAGATTCCATAAATACGTCTAACTTTTTGTTTCTCACGTAACTGAACACCATAATCTGATAAACGCGGTTTACGCGCACCATGTTGTCCAGGAGCTTGTTCTAATTTACATTTACTATCAACCGCTCGGACTCCAGATTTAAGGAATAAATCTGTACCTTCACGACGACTTAATTTGAGCTTTGGTCCCAAATATCTTGCCATTTTATTTCTCCAATAATCCTAAACATTCAATGTTTAACAAAATTAAACACGACGTTTCTTTGGTGGACGACAACCGTTATGAGGAATCGGAGTAACATCAGTAATATTAGTGATGCGATAACCCGCTGCATTTAATGCACGAATTGTTGACTCACGACCAGGACCAGGTCCTTTTACCATAACTTCCAGATTCTTGATTCCGTAATCTTTGACGGCTTCAGCACAACGTTCTGCTGCTACTTGAGCTGCAAAAGGTGTTGACTTACGAGAGCCACGGAAACCAGAACCACCAGCGGTTGCCCAACCCAACGCATTACCTTGACGATCGGTAATAGTTACGATTGTATTGTTAAATGATGCATGAATATGAGCTATACCATCAGAAACTTGCTTTTTAACACGTTTACGTGTACGAACAGGTGTCTTTGCCATTTAATTATACCTCAATTATTTCTTGATTGGCTTACGCGGTCCCTTACGGGTACGAGCGTTAGTCTTAGTGCGTTGACCACGAACCGGAAGTCCACGACGGTGACGCATGCCACGATAACAACCAAGGTCTAATAAACGCTTGATACTCATAGTTACTTCACGACGCAAATCACCTTCAACTGTGAATTTAGCGACTTGTTCACGTAACTTTTCAATCTGATCTTCAGATAGTTCTCTGATCTTAACATGTTCTGGAATACCAGCTTCAGCACAAATTGTCTTAGCGCGGGTATTTCCAATACCATAAATTGCTTGTAATGCAATTACAGCATGTTGCTGATCAGGAATGTTAATGCCTGCTATACGGGCCACTATGCACTCCTTTATTGTTAATGTTTAGTAAAATCACTATACTGAAAAGCCCGTTTTCAGGATACTCAAACAGCGATTTTACAAATAAATTTAGGCTGGCTATTCTAGCCAGCTTTACTATACTTTGGCAAGTAAAATATGCAAAAGTTACAACTTCGCAACCAAATAATTAGCCTTGACGTTGTTTATGTTTACCTTCAACGCAAATAACACGAACAATGCCATTACGTTTAATGATTTTACAATTTCTGCATAATTTCTTGACTGAAGCACGAACTTTCATGTTTTTCTCCGTAACTTCTGGCTAACTTATCGGCCGTAGCCTTTAAGGTTCGCTTTCTTTAACACTGACTCATAACGATTCGGCATCATTAAAGTCTGTACTTGTGCCATAAAATCCATGATTACAACAACCACAATTAATAAAGAAGTTCCACCAAATTGAACCGGAACTTTCATTGCACTTGTCATAAACATTGGAACCAAACATACAAAAGTAATGTAGATTGCGCCAACCAGCGTTAAACGAGTCATTACTTTGTCGATATATTTAGATGTTTGTTCACCTGGACGGATACCTGGAATAAATGCACCAGATTTTTTTAGCTGATCTGCTGTCTCTCTTGGGTTGAAAACCAACGCCGTATAAAAGAAACAAAAGAAGATAATCGCTGCTGCAAAAAAGATTATATATAATGGTTGATCATGAGAGAAGTATTGTCCGATAAGAACAATGATATATCTCCATCCTTCACCATCTCCTTGAAACCAAGAAGCCATCATTGATGGTAACATAACAATTGTTGAAGCAAATATTGCAGGGATAACGCCTGCCATATTGATTTTTAATGGTAAATGTGTGCTTTGTGCCGCATAAACTCTACGACCTTGTTGACGTTGAGCATAATTGACAACGATACGACGTTGACCACGTTCAACAAATACAACAAAATAAGTCACACCAACCACTAATGCTGCCACGACTAATAATAAAATCGGATGCAATGAACCAGAACGAGCTTGTTCAATCGTTTCATAGATTGCATGAGGAAGACCTGCAACGATACCAGCAAAGATAATGATTGAAATACCATTACCTACACCGCGTTCCGTGATCTGTTCACCCAACCACATAAGAAACATAGTGCCAGTAACTAAGCTAACCGATGCAATAAAATAGAAAGAAAATCCTGGATCAATGACCACTTGACCATAACCAGGAATATTAGGTAAACCAGTCGCAATACCAACAGCTTGTATCATCGCCAAAGCCAATGTGCCGTAACGAGTGTACTGACTAATTTTCTTACGACCTGACTCACCTTCTTTCTTCAATTCTGCAAGTTTAGGGCTAATGGCCGTTAATAATTGCACAATAATTGATGCAGAAATATAAGGCATTATCCCTAAAGCAAAAATCGAAGCACGGCTTAAAGCACCACCAGAGAACATGTTGAACATACCTACAATACCATTAGATGATGCTTGTTCTAGTAAGTCCGATAACGCTTTAGTATCAATACCAGGAACCGGAACGTAAGAACCAAGACGGAAAACAATAAGCGCTAAAAGCACAAATAATAAACGTCTTTTAAGCTCGCCGCTACCGCCTCGTGTACTTTGAAAATCTAATCCTGGTTGCTTTGCCATCTTTCTAATTATTCCTCAATTTTTCCGCCAGCAGCTTCAATTGCAGCTTTAGCACCTTTAGTCACTCGAATACCGCGAACAGTTACAGGTTTAGTTACTTCACCAGATAACATAATTTTTGCGTACTCGATTTGTGAATTAATCACATTAGCGACTTTTAAGCTATTTAGGTCAACAATATCACCTTCAACTTTCATTAAATCTGAAAGACGAACTTGAGCTGTAACTTGAGCTTTACGTGAGGTAAAACCAAATTTTGGTAAACGACGATATAAAGGCATTTGACCACCTTCAAAGCCGCGACGTACGCCACCACCTGAACGAGATTTTTGACCTTTAATACCACGAGTACCAGTTTTACCTAATCCAGAACCAATGCCTCGACCTACACGTTTAGGTGCATGCTTTGAACCTTCAGCAGGAGATAAAGTATTTAAACGCATTACTATTACTCCTCAACTTTAACCATGTAATAAACTTGGTTTACCATACCGCGAATCGCAGGAGTATCCTCACGCTCAACAGTATGACCAATACGACGTAATCCTAGACCAACTAACGTTGCTTTATGCTTCGGTAGACGACCAATAGAACTACGAGTTTGTGTAATTTTAATTGTTTTTGCCATGGCTAATTACCCCAAAATTTCTTCGACGGTTTTACCACGTTTAGCAGCAACCATTTCTGGTGATTTCATATTTTCTAAGCCATCAATCGTCGCACGAACCACATTAATTGGGTTAGTTGAACCATATGCTTTAGCTAGAACGTTACGAACTCCTGCAACTTCTAAAACAGCGCGCATTGCACCACCAGCGATGATACCAGTACCTTCTGATGCTGGTTGCATATAAACACGAGACCCAGTATGAGCACCTTTAACTGGATGCTGTAAAGTATCGTTATTTAAAGCAACATTAATCATATTACGACGTGCTTTTTCCATTGCTTTTTGGATTGCTGCAGGCACTTCACGTGCTTTACCATATCCAAAACCTACGCGGCCATTACCGTCACCAACTACTGTTAGTGCAGAAAAACTAAAAATACGACCACCTTTTACGGTTTTAGAAACTCGGTTAACTGCGATTAATTTTTCCTGCAGTTCACCAGCTTGTTTTTCGATGTTTGACATCTTTAACTCCTACCTTAGAACTGTAGGCCAGCTTCGCGAGCAGCATCTGCTAGCGCCTGAACTCGACCATGATATTGGAAACCTGAACGATCAAATGAAACTTCTTTGATATCTTTCGCTAATGCACGTTCTGCAATTGCTTTACCAACTGCTGCCGCTGCATCTTTGTTTCCAGTGTATTTTAAACTTTCACTGATAGCTTTTTCTAACGTAGAAGCTGCTGCCAGTACTTCTGATCCGTTTGGTGCGATAATCTGCGCATAAATATGACGCGGAGTGCGGTGAACCACCAAGCGAGTTGCAAGTAGTTCATGCATCTTGCGACGCGCTTTAGTTGCACGACGGATACGAGCTGATTTCTTATCCATAGTGTTACCTTACTTTTTCTTAGCTTCTTTAGTACGCACAACTTCATCTGCGTAACGAACACCTTTACCTTTATAAGGCTCAGGACGACGATAAGCACGGATATCTGCTGCAACTTGTCCAATTAACTGTTTATCCGCACTTGTTAGTACGATTTCAGTTTGTGAAGGACATTCAGCTTTTACACCAGCTGGTAATTCATGTTCAATTGGATGAGAATATCCAAGAGATAAACCAATCGCATTACCTTTAACTTGTGCACGATAGCCGACACCAACTAACTGAAGTTTTTTAGTAAAACCTTCAGTAACACCAATAACCATTGCGTTAACCAATGCACGTGCAGTTCCAGCTTGAGCCCAAGCATCTGCAAAACCATCACGAGGACCAAATTTAATTTGACCTTCTTCTTGATTAATTACAACAGCATTATTTATTGTGCGAGATAACTCGCCATTTTTACCTTTAATCGTAATTACCTGACCATTGAGTTTTACCTCTACGCCAGCAGGAACAACGACAGGTGCTTTTGCAACACGAGACATTTTTTTCTCCCTTACGCTACGTAGCAGATAATTTCACCACCAAGACCTGCTTGGCGTGCTGCACGATCAGTCATAACACCTTTAGAAGTAGAAACAACTGCGATACCTAGTCCAGCCATAACTTTTGGCAATTCATCTTTACGTTTATAAATACGTAAACCTGGACGGCTAACACGTTTAATACTTTCTACAACAGCTTTACCTTGGAAATATTTTAAAGTAATTTCCAATTCTGGCTTAGTGTCACCAACAATTTTAAAGTCCCCGATATAACCTTCTTCTTTTAGCACATTGGCAATTGCCACTTTTAGCTTAGAGGAAGGCATGGTGACTGCAACTTTATTCGCAGCTTGACCGTTACGAATACGGGTCAACATATCTGCTATAGGATCTTGCATGCTCATCTATAACACTCCCCTGATTACCAACTTGCCTTTTTAAGACCAGGAATCTCACCACGCATGGCTGATTCACGAACCTTAATACGGCTTAAACCAAACTTACGAAGGACGCCATGAGGACGACCAGTTTGACGACAACGACGACGTTGACGTGATGGACTAGAATCACGAGGAAGCGTTTGCAATTTAAGCACTGCATTCCAACGATCTTCATCTGATGCATTAAGATCAGAGATAATCGCTTTTAATTCTTGACGCTTTGCAAAATATTTTTCTGCTAGCTTTACGCGTTTTTTGTCGCGTTCAATCATTGATTGTTTAGCCATTATGCCCTACCTTACTTACGAAATGGGAAGTTAAAGGCAGATAATAAAGCTCGGCCTTCTTCATCTGATTGTGCAGTAGTAGTGATAGTAATATCTAAACCACGAACACGATCAACTTTATCATAATCGATTTCAGGGAAAACGATTTGTTCACGAACACCCATGCTATAGTTACCACGACCATCGAAAGATTTCGCGCTTAAACCACGAAAATCTCGAGTACGAGGAAGAGCAATATAAACTAGACGTTCAAAAAATTCCCACATGCGTTCGCCACGTAAAGTGACTTTACAACCAATAGGATACCCTTGACGGATTTTAAAACCAGCAACTGATTTGCGTGCTTTAGTGACTAGTGGTTTTTGACCACTGATTGCAGCTAAATCTGCAACAGCATTATCTAATAATTTTTTATCAGTAATTGCTTCACCCACACCCATATTCAAGGTGATCTTTTCGATCCGAGGGACTTGCATGACAGATTTGTAGCCAAACTGTTCTTGCAGTTTATTTACTACCTGTGCTTTGTAGTAATCATGCAGTTTCGCCATCGTACACTCCAAATTACTTATTTGATTAATTCATTAGTAGACTTATAAAAACGGACTTTTTTACCGTCTTCAATACGAAAGCCTACGCGATCTGCTTTGCCTGTAGCTGGGTTGAAAATTGCTACGTTAGAAACATTAATAGCTGCTTCTTTCTCAACAATTCCACCATCTTGATTTAATGCAGGTACAGGTTTTTGGTGTTTTTTCACCAAATTAATACCTTCAACAATCACTTTGCCTGTAGACAAAACGCTTTTTACTTTACCGCGTTTACCTTTATCTTTACCAGTTAACACGATAACTTCATCTTCTCGACGGATTTTCGCTGCCATTACCCGCTCCTTACAGTACTTCTGGTGCTAATGAAATGATCTTCATAAACTTCTCAGAACGAAGTTCACGAGTGACCGGTCCAAAAATACGCGTACCAATCGGTTGCTCACTGTTATTATTTAAAATAACACAAGCATTACGATCGAAACGAATGACAGATCCATCAGGGCGACGAACACCTTTTCTAGTACGCACTACCACAGCTTTAAGTACATCACCTTTCTTAACTTTACCACGTGGAATTGCTTCTTTGATAGTAACTTTGATGATATCACCTACCGCTGCATAACGACGGTGCGATCCACCGAGAACCTTGATACACATTACGCTACGTGCGCCAGAGTTATCGGCAACATCTAGCCTAGTCTGTTCTTGGATCATTTTAATGCTCCGTATAAATTAATTATTGTCTAATCTACCTTCATCCACCTCAACTTCCATGGATAAGAATAGACAACCAAAAACCCACTTACGTGAGGGCGCATAGTATAACACCACTCAAATAAAATGGATAGCATAAAATAAACGGCCGTCGAGCCGTTTATTATATTATGTGCAGTTTTTAATCAAATAGATTAACTAACCGCTTTTTCAACGATTCGAACAAGAGTCCAAGATTTAGTTTTTGATAATGGACGACACTCTTTAATTTCTACAGTATCACCAATACCACACTCGTTGTTTTCATCATGTACATGCAATTTAGTCGTACGTTTAATGAACTTACCATATAACGGATGCTTCACTTTACGTTCAATAGCTACAGTAATAGATTTATCCATTTTGTCGCTAATAACACGACCTTGCTGAGTACGAATTTTTACTTCAGTAGTCATATTACGCACCCGCCTTCTCAGTTAATAACGTTTTAACTCGTGCAATATTACGACGCACTTGTTTTAACATATGAGTCTGTTTCAACTGACCCCCAGATAATTGCATACGTAAGTTAAATTGCTCACGTAATAAATTAAGAAGTTCAGTATTTAACTCTTCAACGCTTTTTTCGCGTAGCTCTTTTGCTTTCATTTACATCACCGTCTTAATCACAAAGGTGGTTTTAATTGGCAGTTTTGCAGCTGCCAACGCAAATGCTTCACGAGCAACTTCTTCCGGTACTCCGTCCATTTCATAAAGGACTTTACCTGGTTGAATCTGAGCAACCCAGTATTCAACGTTACCCTTACCTTTACCCATACGCACTTCAAGTGGTTTTTCAGTAATTGGTTTATCAGGGAAAACTCGAATCCAGATTTTACCTTGACGCTTAACTGCACGAGTCATTGCACGACGTGCCGCTTCGATCTGGCGCGCAGTCAAACGACCACGACCCACAGCCTTAAGACCGAATGTACCGAAACTAACGTCAGTACTTACAGCAAGACCACGATTGCGGCCCTTGTGCACTTTACGGAATTTTGTACGCTTTGGTTGTAACATCAGCGACGCTCCTTATTGTTTTCGGCCTTTGCGCTGCTTTTTCGGTTGAGCAGCAGGTTGTTTCTCTGCTTGTTCAACGGCAGCCATACCACCAAGGATCTCACCTTTGAAGATCCACACTTTAACACCAATAATACCATAGGTTGTTAATGCTTCAGACAAACCATAGTCGATGTCAGCACGTAATGTATGTAAAGGTACTCGACCTTCACGATACCATTCACTACGAGCGATTTCAGCGCCGCCTAAACGACCACTTACTTCAACTTTGATACCTTTAGCACCCGCTTTCATTGCGTTTTGAACCGCACGTTTCATAGCTCGGCGGAACATAACACGGCGTTCTAACTGAGAAGTAATGCTGTCAGCAACTAATTTAGCATCAAGTTCAGGTTTACGAACTTCGGCAATATTAATTTGTACTGCAACATCACGTTTTTCTCTCTTGTCTTTATATTTATTGACAATAGAAGCTACGGCATTACGTAATTTTTCAACGTCCTCACCTTTTTTACCAATCACAATACCTGGACGAGCAGTGTGAATAGTAATGCGAACGTTAGTTTCTGCTGAACGATCGATTACAATCTTAGAGATTGATGCTTGTGCTAATTCTTTGTTCAAGAATTCACGCACTCTAAAATCACTTTCTAAATTATCAGCGAATGTCTTTGTACCCGAATACCATGTAGATGTCCAAGGCTTGACGATGCCTAGTCGGATACCATTTGGATTTACTTTTTGACCCATTGCTATTCTCCAGCCTAGCGATCTGAGACGATCACGGTGATGTGACTCGTACGCTTCAAAATTCGATCTGCACGACCTTTCGCACGAGGCATAATACGCTTCATGGTTGGGCCTTCATCTACGAAAATTTTCGCAACTTTTAGATCATCAATATCAGCACCATCGTTATGCTCTGCATTAGCAATAGCAGATTCTAATACTTTTTTAACAAGTACAGCCGCTTTTTTATTGGTGTACGTTAAAATATCAAGTGCCTGAGACACATTCTTACCGCGAATAAGATCTGCAACTAAGCGAACTTTTTGCGCAGAAGAACGAGCGTGGCGATACTTTGCAATTGTTTCCATCTCTTTCTCCTACTTATTTCTTCTTAGCTTTCTTATCAGCCGCGTGGCCGCGATAAGTACGAGTCGGCGCGAATTCACCCAATTTATGACCAACCATTTCGTCGGAAACATAAACTGGAACGTGCTGACGACCATTATGGACAGCGATGGTCAAACCGATCATATTAGGAAAGATCGTTGAACGACGGGACCAAGTACGAATTGGTTTCTTGTCCCCGCTTTCCACCGCTTTCTCTACCTTCTTCAGCAAGTGTAGGTCAATAAAAGGACCCTTCTTGAGAGAACGTGGCATAGCTAATCCTCTATATTAATTATTTCTTATTGCGACGGCGAACAATATACTTATCAGTACGTTTGTTGCTACGCGTTTTCAATCCTTTGGCTTTTTGACCCCATGGAGACACAGGATGTTTACCAAAGTTACGACCTTCACCACCACCATGTGGATGGTCTACCGGGTTCATTGCTGTACCACGAACAGTAGGACGAACACCACGCCAACGCGCTGCACCCGCTTTACCTAATACGCGAAGCATATGTTCTGAGTTACCAACTTCACCAATGGTGGCTCGGCAATCAGATAACACTTTACGCATTTCACCTGAACGTAGACGTAATGTTACATAAGCACCATCACGCGCAACGATTTGAACATAACTACCAGCAGAGCGAGCAAGTTGTCCGCCTTTACCTGGTTTCATTTCAATATTATGCACGGTAGAACCGACTGGAATATTGCGCATCGGTAAACAGTTACCTGTTTTAATTGATGCATCAACACCAGATTGGATCTGATCACCTGCTTTTAAGCCTTTAGGCGCTAAAATATAACGACGTTCACCGTCTTTATATAAAACCAATGCAATATTTGCACTACGGTTTGGATCATATTCCAAACGTTCAACAACTGCTGGAATACCATCTTTATTACGCTTAAAGTCAACAATACGATAATGTTGTTTATGACCACCACCGATATGACGGGTAGTGATACGACCATTATTATTGCGACCACCAGTTTTGCTTTTTGAATCAAGCAACGGTGCATAAGGCTTACCTTTATGCAACTCTGGGTTAACCACTTTAACAACGTGGCGACGACCCGGAGATGTAGGTTTACACTTAACAACTGCCATTGTTCTTACTCCTCCGAATTACTCAGCGACGCCAGCAAGGTCTAAATTTTGACCTTCTGCTAAAGTAACGTAAGCTTTTTTCCAGTCGCTACGGCGACCGATTTGTTGACCACGACGTTTAACTTTGCCTTTAACAACAAGTGTATTAACGCCATCTACTTTAACTTCAAATAGTTGTTCAACTGCGGCTTTAATCTCTCTCTTAGTAGCATCTTTAGCAACTTTCAATACTAATGTATTTGTTTTTTCCATTGAAATAGATGCTTTTTCAGAAATATGTGGTGCTCGCAGGACTTTAAGCAGACGCTCTTCACGAATCATGCTAACATCTCCTCTACTTGTTTAACAGCATCAACAGTGATAACCACTTTGTCAAATGCAATCAAACTAACTGGATCAATACCTGCCACATCACGCACATCAACTTTATGTAAGTTACGTGCTGCTAAGAAAAGATTTTCATCAACATCAGAAGTAATAATAAGAACATCATTAAGGTTCATATCATTTAATTTCTGAGTTAATAATTTAGTCTTAGGTGCTTCAACAGTGAATGTTTCAACCACAACTAAACGTTCTTGACGCACTAATTCAGAGAAAATACTCTTTAATGCACCACGATACATTTTACGGTTAACTTTTTGGCTATGATCTTGTGGTTTTGCTGCAAATGTCACACCACCACTACGCCAGATTGGGCTCTTAATAGAACCTGAACGAGCACGACCTGTGCCTTTTTGACGCCATGGTTTTTTACCTGAACCAGCGATTTCTGCACGAGTTTTTTGTGCGCGAGAGCCTTGACGAGCAGCAGATGCATAAGCAACAACTACTTGGTGAACTAACGCTTCATTAAACTCACGTCCGAAGGTAGTTTCGGAAACAGAAAGCGCTTGCGCGTCTTTTACTACTAATTCCATCTCTATCTCCTCGACGTTAAGCCTTGATTGCCGGTTTAACAATTACGTCACTATTGATTGCGCCTGGAACAGCACCTTTAATTAATAAAAGGTTACGTTCTGCATCAACACGCACAATATCTAAGTTTTGAACAGTTACACGTTCATTACCTAAGTGACCTGCCATTTTACGACCTTTGAACACTTTACCTGGAGTTTGGTTTTGACCGATAGAGCCATGACCACGGTGTGCCAAAGAGTTACCATGAGTTGCATCTTGAGTACGGAAATTCCAGCGTTTAGTTACACCAGCATAACCTTTACCTTTAGATGTTCCAGTAACATCAACTTTTTTAACGTCAGTGAAAATATCAACGTTAATACTTTGACCTACAGTAAATTCGCCTTCTTCAAAACGGAATTCCCATAGACCACGACCAGCTTCAACGCCAGCCTTAGCGAAATGACCTGCTTCAGGTTTATTTACGCGGCTTGCTTTTTTGCTGCCAGTAGTAACCTGAATAGCTTGATAACCATCATTCTCAAGAGTTTTAACTTGAGTAACGCGGTTGCTTTGAACTTCTACTACGGTGACGGGAATAGAAACACCTTCTTCAGTGAAGATTCGTGTCATTCCCACTTTACGACCGATTAAACCAATCATTGTTTCGACCTCTCAATCATTCAGCTTAGGATTAACCTAAACTGATCTGCACATCAACACCGGCAGCAAGATCTAGACGCATTAAGGCATCAACTGTTTTTTCAGTTGGCTCAACAATATCAACTAGACGTTTGTGAGTGCGAATCTCATATTGATCTCGCGCATCTTTATTTACGTGCGGAGAAATCAATACAGTGAAACGCTCTTTGCGTGTCGGTAATGGAATAGGACCACGAACTTGCGCACCTGTGCGCTTCGCAGTTTCTACAATTTCAGCAGTTGATTGATCAATCAAACGATGATCAAACGCTTTTAACCGGATACGGATTCTTTGGTTCGACATGAGACCAGAGCTCCATTATTTAAAAGTTATAACAAAAGACTACTCCTCCTACCCTGTTTCGATTGACAGGAGAGTGTAATCCGTTCTTTTCGTAACCCCCAAATCGGGAGTATTGTTGATATAATTCAATACATTATATATTAACTATATCTTTATACGCATTTGCTGTTGAAAAATCAACAAACAAAGTGCGTCAATTATACGTAAATTATAAATGAATGCAAGGAGTAATTAATAAAGTATGTAGATAATTATTTAACTAACAAACATTTTTTAAATAATAGGTATAATTACGAGTTTTGACGCTTGAAGAGTGAATTTAATTACAATATATCATTCTTCAAACATCCTTTTTTAAAATAGATTATTTAAGGAAAGAAAAGCGCTTTGCAGAAATTTAAATCAAATTGTGATAGATAAAACCGCCATTATGGCGGTCTTTTTAATGCTCTTCTTTGGCATGATTTAAACTATATCTTGGAATTTCAACTTCAAGATCTTCATCAGTAACTCGAGCTTGGCAACTTAATCGACTATGAGGCTCGACTCCCCAAGCTTTATCAAGCATATCATCTTCTTGCTCATCACTTTCTTCTAGCGAATCAAAACCTTTACGAACAATACAGTGGCACGTTGAACATGCACAAGACATTTCACATGCATGTTCAATTTCAATATCATTACGAAGTGCAACTTCTAAAATAGATTCACCTTCTTCAGCTTCAACTGTTTTGCCTTCAGGACAAAGATCAGCATTAGGTAAAAATGTAATTTTGGGCATAATAATCTCGTTTGTTAAATGTCATCAACTTTATGGCCAGTTAAGGCTTGACGAATTGATCTATCCATACGTTTAGCAGCAAACTCTTGTGTCATATTATCAACAATCTTAATATGCTTTTTGATAGCATCACTATCATCTAATTCACTTACTGCCTGTAACTGATGCTTAGCGATTAAAATCTGATTAAGCTGTTGCTCATTTAACAGATCAGCATCTTTATCTAAAGCACTTTGTAAACTCTCTAGTACTCTAGCCGCTTCAACCTTTTGTTCGGCAAGCATTCTTACTTGTTTATCTTGCTGGGCATAATTGATTGAATCTTGAATCATGTTAGCAATTTCATTATCAGTTAGACCATAAGATGGCTTAACTTGAATCGCAGCTTCAACACCTGTTGATTTTTCCATTGCAGTAACATTTAATAAACCATCAGCATCAACTTGAAAAGTAACACGAATATGTGCCCCGCCAGCAGGCATTGGGGGAATACCTCTTAGCGTAAAACGAGCTAACGATCGGCAATCTGCAACACTTTCACGCTCGCCTTGTAACACATGAATCATCATAGCTGTTTGGCCATCTTTAAATGTGGTAAATTCTTGAGCTCTTGCACATGGTATTGTGCTATTACGAGGGATGATTTTTTCCACTAATTCCCCCATTGTTTCTATTCCTAAAGATAAAGGAATGACATCAAGCAATAACATCTCTGAATCGGGCTTATTACCAACCAGAATATCAGCTTGTATTGCCGCACCAATAGCAACAACTTTATCAGGATCAATGGAAGTTAAAGGCTCTTTTCTAAAAAAATCACCCACTAATTGTCGAACTAAAGGGACACGAGTTGATCCTCCGACCATGACAATTTCAACCACTTCATCAATATTGATTTCAGCATCTCTTAATGCTCGGCGACAAACCGCCAAAGTTCGTTTAACTAAAGGTTCAATTAAGTCTTGAAATTGTTGACGCGTTATAGTTAAAGATTGACCTTCTATATTGGCTAAAGCTAAGTCTTGCTGACTTAATGCTATTTTTATTTTAACTGTTTCATCGATAATTTTTTGGTTTATATAGGGATCAGTATTATTTTCTAAACCTAATTGATTTTTTAAATAATCAGCAAGCAATCGGTCAAAATCATCACCTCCTAGCGCTGAATCACCACCGGTTGCTAAAACTTCAAATACCCCTTTATGTAGACGCAAAATAGAAATATCAAATGTACCGCCACCTAAATCATAAACTGCAATAACGCCTTCTTTGTCAGTATCTAAACCATAAGCGATAGCAGCAGCAGTTGGTTCATTTAATAATCTTAAAACATGCAGCCCAGCTAATTTAGCCGCATCTTTAGTTGCTTGCCGTTGCGCGTCATCAAAATAGGCTGGCACTGTGATTACAGCACCATCAATTTCACCACCTAAACTCTGTTTTGCACGTTGAGCTAAAGCGATCAAAATTTCCGAGGAGACTTGTATTGGGTTAACTTGATTATTAGGCAAATTCAATAATGGAACACCATTATCCGTTTGTGAAAAAGTATAAGGAAAATGTACAGCATCAACATCAGATAAGTTTCTACCCATTAACCGTTTAACAGAACTCACCGTGTTTTGAGGATCATTTACAGCATTAGATTTTGCATGCTTACCAACGGTAATAACAAGATTATCATCAACATCTAAGCCGTAATGAACTACTGAAGGTAATAGAAAATCATTATCCAAATCTGGTAACACTTCGGTTTGTCCGCTACGCACAGTAGCAACTAGTGAATTAGTTGTCCCCAAATCAATTCCCACAGCTAAACGGCGCTGATGAGGTTCAGGAGTTTGTCCAGGTTCACTAATTTGTAATAATACCATTTGAATTGTCTCTAATTGATATATGCTTAATTAAAATTATAAAGCATATTGTTTTTCTTGTAACTTTTCGATTTGTTCTATCAATCTAGTTAAATAGCGGATTCTAAAGATTTGATTAAGGGCAGTTTCCCAATCTTGTTTGTTAATAAATTCTAATAATTCTTTATAAACATCACGTTGACGCGCAAAAACTTCCGAATGAAAGTTATCTAATATAACAAAATCATCCTGACTTTCAATATCTTCTAATTTTTCACGTAAAACAAATTGTTCCATTAAAAAATCAGCATCATGAATGATATTTTGCTCAGTTGCCACATCAAGACCTTGCAAAGACAACAAATGTTCAGCAGCTTTAATGGGATTTTTCAGTGTATGATAACCGTCATTAATCATTGCTGATTTTTGTACCATCATCATTTTATCGTTATCATTAGCAGTGGCAAAATTATCTGGATGATATTGTCTTTGTAATTGTTGATAATGCGCTGTTAGTAACGAAACATCTACTGGTAGCTTAACAGGTAAATCAAATAGTTCAAAGTAATTAGGCATGTTCATTACCCCAATTACACATTAAAGCTTTCACCGCAGCCACATTCATTTTGCGCATTGGGATTATTAAATTTAAAACCTTCGTTTAATCCTTCTTTAACAAAATCCAGTTCGGTACCATCGATATAAACTAAACTTTTTTTATCAACAATGACTTTAACATTTTTATCTTCAAACACACTATCATCATCGTTAATAATATCAGCAAACTCTAAAACATATGCCATACCAGAGCAACCGGATGTTTTAACGCCTAACCGCAATCCTACCCCTTTTCCTCGATTGGCAAGAAAAGCCTGAACACGATTAGCGGCGCTATTTGTTAGTGTAATTGCCATTAACTTTGACCTTTTTTAGTTTTATAGTCATCAATTGCTGCTTTAATTGCGTCTTCCGCTAAAAGCGAACAGTGAATTTTAACAGGTGGTAACTCAAGTTCTTTAGCAATATCTGTATTTTTGATTGCTTGCGCTTCATCCAAAGATTTACCTTTAATCCACTCAGTAACTAAAGAACTTGATGCAATTGCACTACCACAACCATAAGTTTTAAATTTAGCATCTTCAATTATACCGTCATCATTTACTTTGATTTGTAAACGCATAACATCACCACATGCCGGTGCACCAACCATGCCACTACCAACATTAGGATCATTTTGATCAAAAGAACCAACATTACGAGGGTTTTCATAGTGATCAACTACTTTTTCACTGTATGCCATAATTTACTCCTAATTTTAATGGGCTGACCATTTGATTTTGCTTAGATCAACACCATCTTTGAACATTTCCCAAAGTGGAGATAATTCCCTTAATTTACCAATAGAATCTTTAATTAGTTTAATAACATAATCTACTTCTTCTTCAGTACTAAATCGACCAAATGAGAATCGAATTGAGCTATGTGCAAGTTCATCATTAAGGCCAAGTGCTCGTAATACATAAGATGGCTCTAAACTTGCAGAAGTACATGCTGAACCGGATGATACGGCTAAATCTTTTAAAGCCATCATAAGTGACTCACCTTCAATATAAGCAAAGCTTACATTTAATATATTAGGGACACTATGTTCTAAAGAACCATTAAGATAAACTTCTTCGATATCTTTTAAGCCATTCCATAAGCGATTTTTTAACGCTAATAAACGTGGCATTTCAGTTGCCATTTCTTCTCTAGCAATACGATATGCTTCGCCCATACCAACGATTTGATGCACTGGCAACGTACCAGAACGCATACCGCGCTCATGACCACCACCATGCATTTGCGCTTCAATACGAACACGAGGTTTACGTCTAACATAAAGTCCACCAATCCCTTTTGGCCCATAAATTTTATGTCCAGAAAATGACATAAGATCAACTTTTAATTTAGACAGATCAATGGGTAATTTACCAACGCTTTGGGTTGCGTCAACATGAAAAACAATACCTCTTTCACGACACATCTCACCAATTTTTTCGATATCTTGAATGACACCAGTTTCATTATTGACATGCATAATTGATACAACGGTTGTATCACTGCGCATGGCTGCTGCAAGCTTATCTAAATCCAGTATCCCATTAGACTCTGGAGCCAAATAAGTCACTTCATAACCTTCACGTTCAAGTTGACGACAAGTATCAAGTACCGCTTTATGTTCCGTTTTACAAGTAATAATATGTTTACCTTTAGATTTATTAAAATGCGCTGCACCTTTAATAGCTAAGTTATCAGCTTCCGTTGCTCCAGAAGTAAATACAATTTCGCGGGAATCAGCACCAATAAGATCTGCAATTTGATTTCGAGCAATATCAACCGCTTCTTCGGCTTGCCAACCAAATTTATGAGAACGAGATGCAGGATTACCAAAAATACCATTTGGTGTTAAATACTGCATCATTTTTTCAGCAACTCTAGGATCAACGGGTGTTGTAGCTGCATAATCCATATAAATAGGTAATTTCATTAATTACTCCCAATAACAAATTCTGTATTTTATTTTTTAATTAATGCTGACGTGTCGTATATTACTTTGTCGATTAGCTACGGCTTTAACTTCATTATTATTGACTAATTCGCTAAGTGTAATACTGGTTAAAAAGTCTTCAATTCGCTCACTTAAATCATTCCATAGTGTATGAGTTAGACATCTAACACCACCTTGACAGCCATCTTGACCGTGACACTTAGTTGCATGTACCGTCTCATCAACGGCTTTTACAATTGAGCTAATCGCAATTTGATCCATTGACCGACTCAGCACATAACCCCCACCAGGGCCTCTAACGCTGGTTACTAAACCATTTTTTCGTAACCGCGCAAATAATTGTTCAAGATAAGAAAGTGAGATTTCTTGACGTTCTGAAATATCGGCAAGTGATACAGGTCCTGAATCAGAATGTAATGCTACATCCAACATTGCAGTTACCGCGTATCTTCCTTTTGATGTCAATTTCATTAATCATCCCCCTATGTGTTATAATATTTATTGTATATATCCTTTTATTTTAGTCAAGTATTTAGTTGACTATTTTAGTGGGAATTATCCTCTCTTAGTTCATCATCGACGAAACACAATGAAATATGCTAATCTAGTTAGATAAATTCATATGGGAGCTAAAGGATGAAATTGGTATCACGTTACTTATTGATAATAAGTTTAATATTTACAAGTAACGCTTTCGCAAATAACTCTCAAAAAATGTTACGAGAAAATTATCAAAAATGGATTAACTCATATCAATCGTTAAGTTTTCAAGAACAAAAAACATTACTTGCAACCATAAAAAATTATCCATTATATCCTTACGCTGCTGTGCAATTTTTTCAAAAAAATATAAAAGTTGTCTCCCCTGATGTAGTTAGCGATTTTGTAAAGAAAAATCAGGATTTTCCTTTAACAAACTCTTTAACACAATCCTACTTGAAAGAGTTAACAAATCGCCAAGATTGGAGTTCAATAATTTCATTCCCAAAAGATAATTCAATATCTTCTAATTGTCGCTACCAATATGCTTTACTCATGAAAAACGGAGATAAATCAGTTTTTAAAGATGTAGAAACACTTTGGATGACAGGAAAAGATCTTTCTTCTGCATGTGATCCATTACTTAATGCTTGGGCTAAAGCCGGTAAACGAACAAACAATTTAATATTATTACGTGTTGAATTGGCAGTTGAAGCGAATAATTTAAAATTAGCTCGGCATCTAACAAATTTATTAGATGAGGATTACAAAACAACTAAAAGTAATTTACTAGCTTTATTTGATAATCCGAGAAAATTAGACAATTTTTCAAAAAATATTAAAGCGAGTTCTTTTACTAAAAAGATTATTTTAGCATCATTTTCTCGTTTAACTAAAGTCGATATAGAATTAGCTGAGACCTTATTACCACAATTCATCAAACAGCAAAAATTAAATGAAAATGAACAAAGTTTATTGCAAAAAAGTTTAGCAAACCGTTACTTTAATGATTCAGCCACTTATGAACAAATTAAATGGCGAGATAATTATATTGCAAAAAGCCATGATTTATCTTTGGTTGAAAAACGTATTCGTTTAGCTATTGATGAAAATAATTACAAGGATATTGCTTATTGGTTAGAACAACTATCACCAGAAGATCAATTAAAAGAAGATTGGCAATATTGGAAAGCACGAGTGTTATTAAAAAATAATCGAAAAAAAGAAGCTAATAGTATTTTACAAACACTCACAGTTAAACGTGGTTTTTATGGTATGATCAGTGCGCAAACGCTGAATCGACATTATTCTCTTAATAATCAATCAAAAAAAATTACTCATACCGAAATTTCAGCATTAAAGTCTAAGTTTGATGATAAACCATTTGTGAAAAGAATTAATGAATTACGTAGTTTAGGAATGTTGCCAGAATCAAGCAGAGAATGGCGATATATGCTAAATAATCAAGTGGATAGTAATGAATATCTAAAATTGGCTCAATATGCTTTACATAAAGGTTGGGGAGATCTAAGTATTCAAGCAACGATTGTAGGCAAATTATGGAATAACTGGACTGAACGCTTGCCCATCATGTACCAAGACTTATACCATGATACCCTAAAAGATAAAGCTATCCCTCTTTCTTATGCTTTAGCTATTTCTCGTCAAGAAAGTGCGCTTGATACCTCGGTACAATCTTCAGCTGGAGCCAGAGGCTTAATGCAACTGATGCCTGCAACCGCTAAAGAAACAGCTAAAAAAATGGGCTTACTTACTTATGCTTCATCAACACAACTGTTCGATCCTGAAATCAATATACAATTGGGTAGTTACTATTTAAATTCAGTTTATCTACAAAATGGTAATAATCGGATATTATCTTCAGCTGCTTATAATGCTGGACCTAATCGCGTTAAACGATGGTTAAAAGAGAGTGGTGGAAAACTTGATGCCGTTGCTTTTATTGATAGTATTCCATTTACTGAAACACGTAATTACGTGAAAAGTGTTTTAGTGTATGACTATATCTATCAAATAATCTTAGGTAAAAAAAATCCACATATTTTGACTCAGCATGAATTTAATAAACAATATTAATGGTGACTATAATGAAAACTAACGAATGGCAACAAACCGTTAAGCTATTACACCAAGCATTTAATGATGGTTATTCAATTGATATATTAAAATTATTAATGACCGCCGATGAGCGCGATGCATTGATAACTCGAGTAAAAATCGTACATTCATTACTTGATGGTTCAATCAACCAACGACAACTAAAAGATCAACTAAAAATAGGCATTGCTACAGTAACTCGAGGTTCTAATAGTCTAAAAGAGGCAACACCTGAATTTAAAAAATGGTTAGAGAATATTCTATTAAGCTCAGATAACTAAAACACTAGCTAATATCTATTCGTTACACTTGTAACAATCAGAGTTATAAATTTTGTTGGATATTAACCTCAGTTTCTGTAACAACTGGCACACAGTAATCACATTCCATAGTCTTAATATCTTTAACAGAGGCAACCGTATCATCATGAAGATTATGATGGATTTCGATTAAACAGCTGGAACTACGTAACCGAACTTTTAGAGCTGGCATTGCGGCTAAATGTACTTGAGAAATGAAATCTCTAAAGTTATCTGGTGAACCAATATATTTAAAGCAAAGATATAATCCACCTTCACTGACAACTTCTTCAATATGTTCAAGATTATTATTATGATCTAACGCAATAGTATAAAGTAATTCTTGTTCATTGGTATTATCTTTACTTTTTAATATGCGACTAAAAGCATAGATTTTATCAGGCAAATCTTCGTTTTTATTTGTACAACGGGATAAATAATTATGAAAAAACTGTGTTCTAAGTCTATTTTCTTCGTCTAATAATTGCCCTAAATTACAATTATTTTTGAAAGAAATTCCCCAAAAAGTCTGTTTCGGCATATCAACAAATTTGGGTTCAGGTAGTGAAAGCTGATTTTTATTAAGCTCAATTGCTGGTGTTAATCCTGCTGGATCCCAAAATTCACCTCGACGATAACTTGCTGGAGTTTCATTGAACTGTTTTTTAAAAGATCGGGTAAATGTTTGTTGCGAATCAAAACGATATTGCATAGCAATGTCTAAAATGGGTTTACTGGTCATACGCAAAGAGAGCGCTGCATAAGTTAAGCGACGATGACGAATATAAGTTCCAAGAACTTGACCCGTCACTTCTTTAAACATACGTTGTAGATGCCACTTTGAATAACCAGACTTTTGCGATACATTATCAATAGACAATGGCTGTTCTAAATTTTTCTCAATCCAAACGATAAGATCTGAAATAATACTAACTTGATTCATAAAACCCCATCATAAAGTGAACAGACACATAACCCTTGATTATGACTTAATCCCAGCAATAAGCAAGTTTTAAATAAAAATTATTTTCCATGCATTTTAACAAAATGAATGTGTACCTGCTTGATGTTCAGTAATATCTTTCACTCCTGCAAGCTCAGGAAATTCAACCATTAGTTGCTTTTCGATACCTTCTTTTAAAGTATAATCAACCATTGAACAACCATTACACCCACCGCCAAATTGTAAGATGACATAGTTATCATCGGTCAAATCAACTAAATTTACGCGCCCACCATGACTTGCCAACTGAGGGTTAATCTGCGCTTGAATCACATAGTTGACTCGCTCAATTAACGGAGCATCATCAGCAACTTTTTTCATTTTAGAGTTTGGTGCTTTTAATGTTAACTGTGCACCAAATTCATCTGTCACATAATCAATTACAGTTTCCTCCAAAAATGGGGCACTAAATTCATCAATATACACTGAAAAATCTGCATACTTTTCTTCTATATCATTATCTTCAACTGTATCGGCCGGACAATACGAAACTCCACATTCTGCACTAGGCGTACCCGGATCCATAACAAATACTCTAATTTGTGTGCCTTCTGGTTGATTAGCAAGCAATTTTTTAAAGTGCTGTTGAGCTGATTCAGAAATAGTAATAATAGACATAACTCCTCACTTTAACACCATTTATAATAGTTGACTAACTTTCTTGGTTATTATAGGGACTGTTTAGGATTTTACAATACCGTTCGACATAAACAAATTATCTGAACACGGGTTGCTCCACACTGTTTTAATTGCTTACTAATAGCATTTATAGTATTACCAGTAGTAACAATATCATCAATAAGCATCACTGATTTATTAGCAACATTTTGGTTACAAACAAAAAGTGTCTCAACATTGCTCATTCTTTGTTTAAGTGATAATTTCTTTTGATCTGTTGCATTTTTCTTTCTTGATAACAGATGAGGATAAAAATCACAATTTAACCATTTAGCAATAGGCTTTGCCAACAATTCGGCTTGATTATAGCCTCGTGACCAATATCGAAGATGATGCAAAGGCACACACGTAACCAAATCTGGTTTAGCTAAACCTTCTATTTCTCGTCGTTGATACCATGCTAAAAACATTAATCTCGCTAATGCTAGGCTTAATTCAACTTTTTTATAAAATTTTAATTGATGAATTAAGTTTTTCAATGGATGAGTATATTCACTAACAGCAATAAGTTCGTCCCAATAAGGTTTATGTTCTCGGCATCGATAGCATACATTCGTTGATAATGAATGGGGTAGACAACATTGGCAACAAATTTTATTGAATTTAGGTAGATTTTTAACACATTGACTGCAAATACCATGATGAGATAAAAATAAAGGCATATTACATAAAATACAACGCATATAGTTTACTTTTTTGTAAAAAAGTTTCAGGTTAACATAACGTTTCAATATAAAAATGGCTTATTCGTTTCGCTCAATATCAAAATTAATATGGATACGAATTAAAACGTTATACCAAAATCACAACCAAATAAGTTTATTTATATAAATATTTTAAAAAACTTGTAATTAACAAAAAATAAAATTGCGATCTATGACACATAATTTCATCTGATTTTACATAAAAATTATTTAAAATAATCAAATATTAGGTATAATCAACCAACTATATTGGATTAAGGAAATAATATATGAAAAAAATCAAATTATTATTTATATCATTGCTATTAACTCTTTTTACTAGTGTTGTTTTCGCTGACACTAAAGTTTTATTACAAACGAGTCTTGGTGATATTGAAATTGAATTAGATAGTGAACATGCGCCAATAACCACGAAAAACTTTCTTGATTATGTTAACAGTGGATTTTATGAAAATTTAACGTTCCATCGCGTCATACCTGGTTTTATGATTCAAGGTGGTGGTGCCGATGATCAATTAAAATTTAAAGATGGTAATGCTCCGATAAAAAATGAAGCAAATAATGGTTTAAAGAACAATCGTGGCACAATAGCCATGGCAAGAACGAGCGATGTGGATAGTGCAACTAGCCAATTCTTTATCAACACAGTAAACAACGAATTTCTTAATTACCAATCACCTGAAAATTATGGTTATGCTGTTTTTGGTAAAGTGATTAAAGGAATGGATATTGTTGATAAGATTGTAAATGTAGCAACTCATCGTGTAGGACCTCATCAAAATGTACCTGTTGAGCCTGTTTATATTAAAAAGGCAACTATTATTGAAGAAAAACAATAAATTATTTAAAAAGAGATGAAAACCTAAAAAAACCATCTTAATCATTTAAGATGGTTTTCCTCAAAAATTTAATTATTTTTTAATTTATTACAAGCTTTTTCAAATCCCAGATCACAAGACTGATTTAAATAATTTTTAGCTAAAGATTTATTCTGCTCAACCCTATCACCTTCATAATACATAAAACCTAAAACAGTCTGAGCATTTGCATCTCCTTGTTCTGCTTTTTGTGTGCATTTTTCCAATACTTTCTCATAATTCTTTTTTTCAAAATCAATATTGCATTGACTTGCATATATTGAAAAAGAACAAAGGGATAATAACCCAAAAGATAAAAATTTTTTCATTGTATTTCCTATACATGTTTAAAGAAGAATTAATATTTTTTATTTACCTATTATATATAAAAGTATATATCAAAAATAATCGCCATTATTGATTTTCGTAATTACCAATCACCTGAAAATTACGGTTATGCCGTTTTTGGTAAAGTGATTAAAGGAATGGATATTGTTGATAAGATTGTAAATGTAGCAACTCACCGTGTAGGACCTCATCAAAATGTACCTATTGAGCTGGTTTATATTAAAAAGGCAACTGTTATTGAAGAAAAACAATAAATTATTTAAAAAGAGATGAAAACCTAAAAAAACCATCTTAATCATTTAAGATGGTTTTCCTCAAAAATTTAATTATTTTTTAATTTATTACAAGCTTTTTCAAAGCCCAACTCACAAGACTGTTTGAAATAATTGTTAGCTAAAGATTTATCCTGCTCAACTCCATCACCTTCATAATACATAATTCCTAAATTGTATTGTGCTGATGATACATCTTGTTCGGCTGCTTTAGTAAACCAAAATGCAGCTTTTTGTTTGTCTTGTTTTATACTCTCATCTTTACCATACATAAGCCCTAAATTAAATTGTGCACTCGCGAAACCTTGTTCCGCTGATTTTGTATACCAATAAATAGCCTTTTGTTTATCTTGCTTTATTCCATCACCTTTTTCATACATAAAAGCTAAATTATATTGTGCTTTTGTATCATTTTGTTCTGCTGCTTTAGTAAACCAATAAACAGCTTTTTGTTTATCTTGCTTTATTCCATCACCTTCATAATACATAAGTGCTAAGTTAAATTGTGCACTCGCGAAACCTTGTTCCGCTGCTTTTGTATACAAATATACAGCTTTAAGTTTATCTTGCTCTATACCGTCGCCTTCATTATACATTTTTGCTAAATTATTTTGAGCATTGGATAAACCTTGTTCTACTGCTTTAGTAAACCAATAAACAGCCTTTTGTTTATTTTGCTTTATGCCATTACCTTGATCATACATAATTGCTAAATTATTTTGGGCATTGGATAAACCTTGTTCTGCTGCTCTTGTATACCAATAAACAGCTTTTTGTTTATCTTGCTTTATTCCATCACCTTCATAATACATTTGCCCTAAATTAAATTGTGAGATGGATAAACCTTGCTCTGCAGCTTTTGTATACCAATATGCAGCTTTGACTTTATCTTGATCTATACCATCACCTTTATAATACATAAAACCTAAAACAGCCTGAGCATTTGCATCTCCTTGTTCTGCTTTTTGTGTGCATTTTTCAAATGCTTTCTCATAATTCTTTTTTTCAAAATCAATATTGCATTGACTTGCATATATTGAAAAAGAACAAAGAGATAATAACCAAAAAGATAAAAATTTTTTCATTGTATTTCCTATACATGTTTAAAGAAGAATTAATATTTTTTATTTACCTATTATATATAAAAGTATATATCAAAAATAATCGCCATTATTGATTTTCGTAATTATCAATCACCTGAAAATTACGGTTATGCCGTTTTTGGTAAAGTGATTAAAGGAATGGATATTGTTGATAAGATTGTAAATGTAGCAACTCACCATGTAGGACCTCATCAAAATGTACCTGTTGAGCCGGTTTATATTAAAAAGGCAACTGTTATTGAAGAAAAACAATAAATTATTTAAAAAGAGATGAAAACCTAAAAAAACCATCTTAATCATTTAAGATGGTTTTCCTCAAAAATTTAATTATTTTTTAATTTATTACAAGCTTTTTCAAAACCCCGCTCACAGGACTGTTTAAAATACTTATTAGCTAATAATTTGTTTTGCTCAACCCCATTACCTTTATCATACATAATTCCTAACCTGTATTGTGCTTCAGGGACGACATTCCGCTCCGCTAATTTAGTATACCAAAATGCTGCTTTTTGTTTATTTTGTTCAACTCCATCACCTTCATCATACATAAGAGCTAACTCAAATTGTGAATTGAAGTCATTTTGTTCTGCAGCTTTTTCATACCAAAATATCGCTTTTTGTTTATCTTGTTCTATTTTATCACCTTGATTATACATATATCCTAACTTGTTTTGTGCCTCTATATAACCTTGTTCAGCTGATTTTATATACAAAGTTAAAGCTTTTTGTATATTTTGTTCAACGCCATGACCATATTCATACATAATAGCTAAATTATGTTGTGATGGGGGGTCATTTTGTTCTACAGCTTTCTCATACCAAAATAACGCTTTTTGGGAATCTTGTGTTTCATCATCACTTTGATCATACAATATGCCTAGAGCATATTGTGCATCTACATAACCTTGTTCGGCTGATTTTGTATACCAATAAATAGCCTTTTGATATAGTGCCTTATCTTGCTCAACTCCTGTTGTAGCATCAAAATATAAGTCACCTAAAAGATACTGCGCTTTTGAACTACCTTTTTCTGCTTCTTGTGTACATTCAATAAGTGCCTTTTCATAATTTTTATTTTCAAATTCTGTTGTACAATCCCCCGCATAAGCAGCAAAAGAAAATAAGATAGGCATAACTAATAGTAATTTTTTTATGTTCATGATATTCCTTATATATTCATAAATTTTTTAAAATTTTATTCAATTAATCATAAATTTATTAAAAATCATTTTAATACATTTAACAAATTAGCAAGCGTTCTTATCCCAATGCCTGTTGCTCCAGTTGCCCATAAAGCGGTTGCGCTTTTGCGGAATGTAGCTGAACAGTCAATGTGTAGCCAATTTTGTTTATAATTTTTTATAAAATGGGACAGAAATGCGGCGGCAGTGCTTGCACCAGCGGTATTCGGTAATCCAGAATTTGCCATATCAGCAAACGAGGATGGAAATTGACAACGGTGAAAATCAGCTAATGGTAATCGCCAAAATGCCTCATGTTCAGCTTGGCTACTTGCTAATAACTGATTAGCAAATTTGTCATCAAATGATAGTAATGATTGATAATCGTTACCTACAGCAATTTTTGCTGCACCAGTAAGCGTTGCGCAATCAATGATATAATGAGGATTATCATTATCTGCATTAATTAATCCATCAGCTAAAACCAAGCGACCCTCGGCGTCGGTATTATCAACTTCAACTGTTTTACCATTACGATAACGAATAATATCACCTAGTTTGAATGCATTACCACTTACCAAATTATCAGCACAGCATAAATAAAGTTTGATGCGATGATTGACTCCGCGAGCAATAGCAAGAGCCAAAGCACCAGTCACCAATGCCGCGCCACCCATATCCGATCGCATTGATTCCATAAAACTACTTGGTTTTAAACTATAACCTCCAGAATCGAAAGTAATCCCTTTCCCGACTAGGCAAGCAATAATTGGTGCTTTTGGATTTTTAGTCGGATTATAATCAAGCTCGAGTAAGGCAGCTGGTCTGTCAGAACCTTTACCAACTGTGTAGATGCCCATATAATCTTGTTCTTTTAGTGCTTCTCCTGAAATAATGTTATAGGAAATATCAGAGGAATAATTGCTAATTAATTTTGCACTTTGCGTTGCTAATTCTAAAGGACTTAATGTTTCTGCTTGTTGATTAACAATATCTCGACACCAATCAATGATGGCTAAGCGATTTTTTAGTTCTTGCTTATCTTTCTTATTTAATTTTGCCCAACTGACTTTATTATTGTTTTTAGCATTACGATAACCAATCCAAAAATGCCAACATGACTCTAAATCCCAATTGTCACCACTAAGTTTAACTGATTTAATACCTTGATTATCTAATTTTCGTGCAGCTCGCTGAATGGCACCATGTCGATGCTCGGGTTGATAATGAATGGTAACAGCATCTTCTGAAAAACTGAGTAATGCATCTTTACCCCACTTTGATGGAGCAGGTTTTTCCGAAAGTAATATAGATAAAGTCGACATAATAAATTCCTCAAACAATAATAATGCAAAAACGGTGAATCAATTCTAATCAGAAACATGTTAATATAGCAAGCAAAGTTAAGCATAAATAAGGACCTATAATGACATCAGTTGTACAAATCAAAAATGGAATCAATTTTCGTGACTTAGGTGGCATTAAAACCAGTGATGGTCGTCAAATCCGCTCAGGAATGTTGTATCGTTCAGGTGAATTTTCACGCCTTAATGATAGTGAAAAAAACTTTTTATCTGATGAGCTTAATTTGCATTATGTATTAGATTATCGAGATCAACATGAAATTGATCGTAATCCCGATAATCTTTGGAATAACAGTCAATATATTAATGTGCCTGCAAACCCATTAAGTGATGAAATTACAGCAAGCCTAACCAGTGATGATATTTTCGTTATGAAAAAATACTCACCTTTTGATTTTATGGTTAAACTTTATCAATTATTACCATTTAATAATGTAGCATATAAAAAGCTAATATCGCTGCTGCTCAATGCCAACGGTAAACCGTTAGTGCAACACTGTGCAGTAGGTAAAGATAGAACAGGTGTAGGTGTTGCCTTAACCCTATTTGCATTGGGTGTGAGTGAAGAAGTGGTTATGCAAGATTATTTACTCACCGAACGCTATTTAAATGATTATCGTGAAGCCATACTTAGTCAAAATAAAAATAAATTATCATCAGAAGAATTTGAAAAACAAAAAACTATTTTCGCAGCTAAAGAAGAGTTTTTAAGTGCGGCTATTGATGAAATCAAAAAACGATATGACACAATCGACAATTGGTTAATTAAAGAATATCAATTAGATGATAAAAACAGGAAAATTCTTCAAGATATTTACCTAATTTAAATAAAATAAGGGGTTTACTATCCCCTTATTAACAATCATGTTACCTTTATTATAAGTAAGTTGGAATTACTTATTACAAGTATAGAATAAACTCATTTCATTAACACTATTACAGGATCAATATCGAACAGCATATTTATTTACTAAGATTGTAAGATAAATTCGGTGATAGGTTTATTATGATTAACAGCAAGATGAACTGATGCAACTTGCTGATATTGATAATAAAAATGTTGACCAAATGGTGCACTGATCAACTGCTTTTCAATATCTACTTTTACTGATTTTATTTGCCAGACGCCTTTAGCATATAATTTAAGTGCTGATTCTTTTAAAGTCCAAAGCTGCCAAAAGGCCGTTAAGGTATCTGCTTGTTGCATCATCCACTGATACTCAGCATCCGCAAAAAAGTTTTTGGCTACATCTAAGTAATTTTTACGTGGGCGAGCAACTTCTATATCAAGTCCAACTCTACCATCTAACGATATTGCAACCGCTACCCAATCTTGACTATGACTGATATTAAAATCAGGAAGATTGCGATCTAAAAAACAAGGTCGATTATTATCACCTATGACCATAGTTGGTAAAATAGCAATTTGACAATACTGATTAAGCAAGCTAGCTAAGATTGAACGACAGACTAAAAACTGTTTTTTACGTCTGCCATTGAATAATTCAGCATCGTTAATGATCTTTTTTGATAATAGTGAATAGTTCACTTCCACCGTGTCTAAATGGGCAAGTTGGACAATTAACATTTTATATAAGCCATTTTAAACAAAAATTATTTTTTACTATTTTAACAGCATGCTATGCTAACTGTTATCGAAATTTATTAGATCAATAAGGATGCATCATGTCATTACAAACAGAATTAGTTCATGCCGGTCGAAAAAAACGTTATACCCAAGGTGCAGTCAATTCAGTTATTCAGCGAGCATCATCGCTGGTCTTTGACTCATTAGAAGCCAAAAAAGAGGCAATGGAAAATCGAGCTAAAGGAGCGCTATTTTATGGTCGTCGTGGCACGCTAACTCATTTTGCCCTACAAGATGCAATGGCCGAAATTGAAGGTGGTGCAGGCTGTTACCTTTATCCATGTGGTGCAGCAGCCATTGCTAATGCCATCTTAGCTTTTGTAAAAAAAGGCGATCATATCCTTGTATCAGAAGCCAGTTACGAACCAACACAAGAATTTTGTGAACATATATTAAAAGATTTTGGGGTCGAAACAGATTATTTTTCACCTTTGATTGGACGGTATATTACCAATCATATTCAACCAAATACGAAAGTAGTGTTTCTTGAATCACCAAGTTCCATTACTATGGAAGTACACGATGTGCCAGCTATAGTTAAAGCGATTCGCAGTGTTAATCCAGAAATTGTTATCATGATGGATAATACATGGGGAGCAGGTGTTTTATTTAAAGCTTTAGAGCATGATGTAGATATTTCTATTCAATCTGGTACAAAATATTTAATTGGGCATTCCGATGCAATGCTAGGTACAGCCGTTGCCAATCAACGTTGTTGGGATACCTTGCGTGAACGTTCTTATTTAATGGGACAAATGTGTGATGCAGATACCGCCTATATGGCAGCTCGTGGATTACGAACTCTAGCGGTTAGACTCAAGCAACATCACGAAAGCAGTTTAAAAGTGGCAAACTGGTTAGCCAATCATCCTAAAGTTGCAACCGTTAATCACCCTGCATTAGCAAGTTGTAAAGGGCATGAGTTTTTTAAACGCGATTTTAGCGGTGCTAGTGGCTTATTTTCATTTGTACTTAAAGATCATTTAAGTTATATTCAATTGTCTGATTTTTTAGATAATATGACTCACTTTTCAATGGCTTATTCATGGGGTGGATTTGAATCATTAATTTTAGCCAATCAACCTGAAGATCTAGTAAAAATACGACCAGTATCCGGTGTTGATTTCACAGGTACACTAATCCGGTTACATATTGGTCTTGAAGATCCTGATGATTTAATTGCCGATCTTGCTGCAGGCTTAGATAGAATCAAATTACATAAAAACAAAGTTAATGCGTTACAAAGTTTAGTGTAAATGGATAGCGGATGAACCATCAAAACCAAGCTAAGACTAAAAGTAATATAGAACAAACTATTTTACAACACCTAAACGGTCGGCAATCGCTACTCGTTGCCTTTAGTGGTGGCGTTGATTCGACCGTATTAATGCATGCATTAGTCACCCTAAAGCAACAGCTTCATAATTTACAACTTAGAGCCATTTATATTCACCATGGTTTAAGCGAAAACGCTGATAGTTGGGCTGAACATTGCCAGCAACAATGCCATACTTGGCAAGTTCCTTTGATTATTGAAAAAGTCAAACTTGATAGATCGACGGGCAATATTGAAGAACAAGCCAGAGAAGCTCGATACCAAGCTATTTATCGACATTTAAAAAATAATGAGTTTTTATGTACAGCCCAACACCTTGACGATCAATGTGAAACGTTCTTTTTAGCGTTAAAGCGTGGAAGTGGCCCAGCGGGCTTATCCGCTATGCCACTTGAAAATGGTCAGCATCTTAGACCATTACTAACGATATCTCGTCAAGATATTGAACAGTACGCCAATCAGCACCAATTAAGTTGGATAGAAGATGAAAGTAATCAAGATGACCATTACGATCGCAACTTTTTACGTTTAAATGTTCTACCAACACTTAACCAACGTTGGCCTCATTTTTCACAAATGGTTGCTCGCAGTGCCGAATTATGTCAACAGCAAGAAATACTACTTAACGAGCTACTATTAGCTGATTTTAAACTCGTTACAACACCTGAAGGGCAGTTATGTTTAACACCGTTATATAACTATTCGGACTACAAACGTAATGCTATATTGCGCATGTGGTTTCGATCTAAACAGATCAATATGCCAAGCCAAAAACAGTTATCACTAATTTGGCAAACAGTGGCTTTAGCAAAAGAAGACGCTAATCCACAATTTATTTTGCATAATTGGCAAATTCGCCGATATCAAAACCGGCTCTATTTGTTGCCTTTATATCAAGATATCGAACAGCAAATCTTGCCTTGGGATCTAAGTACATCGCTAATCTTGCCGGATAATTTAGGCGTATTACAGCCCAATTATCAAACCGATTTAACTTGCCGTTTACCGCAAAAAGAGGAAACTGTTTCAGTGCGTTTCCATGCCCAAGGTCAATTTCAAATTGTTCAGCGCAAAGGATCACGATCGATAAAAAAATTGTGGCAAGAGCATCATATTCCGCCTTGGATGCGTACCCGTATTCCTTTAATTTATTATAATGAACAATTAATTACTGCCGTTGGGGTATTTGTTACCGAACAAGGTAAGGGTTTACAAATTGGGTTTAATCTTAGTAATACTCCATAATTAAAAAAAATAAGGAGACAATACATCTCCTTAATTTAAATTATAAAATATCAAATTATTTTGACTCAGAACGAGCTTTCCATCGTTTTAACAATAAAGCATTAGTCACCACACTTACACTGCTAAGTGCCATAGCAGCACCAGCTATCATTGGATTTAAGAAACCTAAAGCAGCCAGTGGAATGCCAATTAAGTTATAGAAAAATGCCCAAAATAAATTTTGTTTGATTTTATTATAGGTTCTTCGAGAGATATCAATAGCATCAGCAATTAAAAACAGATTGCCACGCATTAAAGTAATACTGGCCGCATGCATTGCCACATCGGTTCCCGTACCCATTGCAATACCAATATCAGCCGCAGCTAAAGCTGGCGCATCATTAATACCGTCACCTACCATTGCAACCTTATGATTGCTATCACTATTGTTAGTGTTTTGACTTTCTTTTTGTAATTGATAAATATAATTCGCTTTATCTTGCGGTAAAACCTCAGCAATAACCTTATCTAAATTTAATTGCTGTCCTACATAATTAGCTGCTTGTTGATTATCTCCGGTTAACATTACCGTTTTAACATTTAGCTGATGCAGTGCTGTAATCGCAGTTTTTGCTTCTTCTTTTATGACATCTGAAAAGCCAAATAGAGCTAATATCACAACGTTTGCTTCTAACTGTTGTTTTGCTAAAAATGAAATCGTATAACCTTTATTAGTTAGCTCATTGATTTTATCGTCCATATCCACAAAATGGGCGTTTAATGATTTCATCCAACGCAAACTACCTAAATAGTATTCAGTGTTATCAATCGTTGCCATGACACCCGAACCTGTTACAGAAGTAATATTTTGAGCATAACTATGCTGTTTTGCTTTTTTTAGAATTGCTTTTGCTAGTGGGTGTTCACTACCTGCTTGTAACGATGCAGCAATCGCTAATATTTGCTCAGGGGTTTGTGTCCCTATCACATCCATTTCAACCAATTCAGGTTTACCAATGGTTAAAGTTCCTGTTTTATCGAACGCTACGGTATTAACGTTATGTAATGTTTCGAGAGCTTCGGCATCTTTAATCAAAATACCATGACGAGCCGCAACGCCAGTACCCACCATAATAGCCGTTGGTGTTGCTAGTCCTAAAGCACATGGGCAAGCAATCACTAACACCGCGACAGCATGAAGTAAAGCTTGTTGCCAATCCTGAGAAATCACGCCCCATGCAAGTAATGTAATAAGCGCAATCAATAAAATCACAGGTACAAAAATCGCGCTAATTCGATCTACAATTCGCTGAATAGGTGCTTTTTTAGCTTGAGCAGACTCTACCATGTTAATAATCTTTGACAAGGTAGAATCAGCTTGAATTGCCGTTGTTTTTACCATTAATAATCCTTCACCATTGATAGTACCACCTGTGACAATATCATTGACTGCTTTGTTGACTGGAAAACTTTCACCAGTTAACATCGACTCATCACTACTTGATGCACCTTCAATCACGATACCGTCAACAGGAATACGCTCACCAGGCTTCACTATCACTACATCACCAACAACAACTTGGTTAATGGGCAAACTTATCTCTTGATCGCCCCGCCTAACTAAAGCAACATCAGGTCGTAAGGCAGACAGTGCTTCGATAGCTTGGGTCGTTTGATGTTTCGCTCTTGACTCTAACCATTTACCAATCAAGATTAAAGTAATAATAACAACTGACGACTCAAAATAAAGGTGATCATTATTACCGATAATCCATTGATACAGCGATAAGCCATAAGCAGCACTAGTACCAATAGCGACCAGTAAATCCATATTACCGGACAACGCTTTGACGGCATTGAAACCGCTGCGATAAAATTTAGCGCCTAACCCAAATTGCACAATCGACGCAATTATTAATTGCAACCAAGCGGGCATCATCAAATGTATCCCGAAGGGTTCAAATAACATAGGCAGAACAAAAGGTATCGCTAATAAAACAGAGATAATAATCGGCCAAAGTGATGCTTGTTTCTCAGCATCCTTAATATGAGTTTGTTGATCGTTAATTTTAACTGTATGATAGCCTGCTTTGTCTACTGCCGACATTAATGTTTCTAATTTAACATTGGCATTAGCGTTAACGGTTGCTTTTTCTGTAGCAAGATTAACACTGACGTCAATCACACCATCAATCTTCTTTAGCGCTTTCTCAACTCGACTAACGCATGATGCACAGCTCATATCCTCAACAAAAAAATTGTATTCAACTGTTTTCATTTGATGCATCCCTTAACTGTCTTTGTTGATCGTTAATTTTAACTGCATGATAACCTGCTTTGTCTACTGCCGACATTAATGTATCTAATTCAACATTGGTATTAGCGTTAACGGTTGCTTTTTTTGTAGCAAGATTAACACTGACGTCAATCACACCATCAATCTTCTTTAGCGCTTTCTCAACTCGACTAACGCATGATGCGCAGCTCATATCCTCAACAAAAAAATTGTATTCAACTGTTTTCATTTGATGCATCCCTTAACTGTCGATGTTGTTTAGATTTAGTATTGGCTGAATATTAAGAAACTATTTTCCAACAAAATATACTGTTGTTTTAACAAATAGAGACAGGTTACTTTTTGTCTCTATTAAAAAGGGCTTGTTATATTAATTGATATCAAATAACTATAGACACTTACAAAACAAGTCTTTTTAAATACCTCATTAATAATAGCCATAACTTCAAAGGTTATACTTCTGTAAGAATAGCAATACAAACGCAACTACTAACCTATTTAATGACTATTCTAATGTTTATTATTCTTTTAGCAAGAATGCACTTTTTTGATATATACTTCCCAAAAAGATACTATTGAGACATTAAAATGAAGAATAAATCAGATTCTAATGAAGATTATAAACCTACTATCCGCTGCCCTGTTGAGACAACAATAAATATCATTGGAGGAAAATACAAATCTCTAATTTTATGGAAATTGATGACAACAAAAACACTGAGATATTCTCAATTACGTAAAGAGATTCCAAGTGCCACACCTAAAATGCTCACCCAGCAACTACGCGAACTTGAAACAAGTGGCTTAATTCATCGCAGAGTATTTCCAGTTGTCCCACCAAAAGTCGAGTACTCATTAACCGATTTTGGTAAAAGTATTAAACCCGTATTAAAAGCAATGTATAAATGGGGTAACCACTGCTTAGATAGCCAAGGATTAGAAGTTAATTGTTCAATGGTTGAGCTAACAGATTAATTATGAAAATTTAACTCAATAAGTTAGATAAATACTCAAAAACTATATGAAAAATAACAGGGTGTGAGTAACCCTGTTATTTTAATCTAAAAATTAGTTACGTAATTTTTCTGGCCAATCGTTTTGAGTTGAAACTAATAGATCTTTAACAATTCTAGGATTTCCAGCTACTACATTACCAGAAACCATATAATTATTATTACCAGCAAAATCGGTCATCACACCGCCAGCTTCACGCAAAATCAATTCACCACCAGCGATATCCCATGGTTTTAAACCAATCTCAAAAAAGCCATCTAAACGACCAGCTGCAACATAAGCCAAATCTAAAGCTGCCGAACCGCTACGGCGAAAATCGCCACATCGAGTAAATAACTTTTGTAAAACCGCAAAATAGCTATCACTATGTTGTTTAGCCTTGAATGGAAATGCCGTAGCGAGTACACTGCCATCTAAATCTTTAGCGTTACCAACACGAATACGATAACCATTAAGCTGAGCACCTTTACCACGCGCAGCAGTGAATAATTCATTACTCATTGGATTATAAACCACAGCAACTTCAGTTTTGCCCTTAACACGAGCAGCAATAGAAACAGCAAAATGCGGAATATTTTTAATAAAATTGGTCGTACCATCAATTGGATCGATTATCCACTGTGTTTCAGCATCATTACCTTTAGCCAAACCACTTTCTTCGGCAATAATTGTATGATCAGGATACGCTTTTTTGATTGTCTCAATAATCAAAGCTTCAGCAGCGCGATCAGCATTAGTAGCAAAATCGTTTGCGCCTTTAGTGTCAATTTCGATTGAACTAGGGTTTTCATAAGCCTTTATGGCCACATTACCTGCTTTACGAGCAGCGCGAATAGCAATATTAAGCATCGGATGCATAAATTTCTTCCAATTGATGATGTTAAAGAACGGATAGTTTTAGTAAAACTTACACAGTCATACTAAAATTTACGGCATAGTATAAAGGTTTTACCACTTCATTGCCAGACTATGTTAGGATTAATGGCTAAAATAGCCATATTCTCGTAACACTAGCATTATTGCTTACCTTATTACTAAATTTATTCCATCTATATGTTGCATCTAAGTGAAAATTTTATTGATAACGGTTCCGTTAATTAACTACGATCAATTAGGGTAAAAGAATGACTAAATCAATCTATCGTAACTTTTTTCATCGCATGATTGGCTTTCTATTCGCAATAAATTAAGAATTATTGCATAATACCTTGCGTATAAAATAGCGAACTTAAGTTAGGAATAATTATGGAACTTCTTTGTCCAGCGGGATCTTTACCATCACTTAAAGTAGCCATCGATAATGGCGCTGATGCTGTTTATATTGGTTTGAAAGATGATACTAATGCCCGTCATTTTGCTGGTTTGAATTTTAACGAGAAGCGCTTAATTGAAGCATCTGACTATGTGCATAAACGTGGTAAAAAACTACATATTGCAATTAATACTTTTGCGCATCCTGAAAACTTCCAGCGTTGGCAATATGCAGTTGATACAGCAGCCAATATTGGTGCTGATGCACTTATTATTGCGGATTTAGCAATGCTAGATTATGCTGCTGAAAAATATCCAAACCTTGAGCGTCATGTCTCAGTGCAAGCATCATCAACCAATGAAGAATCAATTAAGTTCTACTATAACAATTTTCATGTACATCGTATCGTGTTACCGCGAGTACTCTCTATGCATCAAGTAAAGCAACTTTCGCAAGTATCACCAGTTCCACTTGAAGTATTTGCCTTTGGTAGTTTATGTATTATGGCTGAAGGACGTTGTTATTTATCTTCCTATCTTACCGGCGAATCTCCTAATACCGTTGGCGCTTGTTCACCAGCAAAATTTGTTCGCTGGGAAGAGACCGAAAAAGGTCTTGAGTCCCGCTTAAATAACGTGTTAATTGATTGCCATAAAAAAGGTGAAAATGCTGGTTATCCAACCTTGTGTAAAGGTCGTTATTATGTAGGCGATGAGCTTTATCATCCTATTGAAGAACCAACCAGTTTAAACACAATTGAACTACTGCCTGAACTGTTTGCTGCCAATATTGCATCAGTCAAAATTGAGGGCCGTCAGCGTAGCCCTGCCTATGTTGAACAAGTAACTAAAGTATGGCGTCAAGCAATCGATCGCTATAAAGCAAATCCACAATCATTCCAGGCGGAAAAAAGCTGGATGGATACGCTGGGTTCTGTTTCAGAAGGAACACAAACCACGTTAGGTGCTTACCACCGTAAATGGCAATAACATAATACTAAGTCTACCGTTATGTTAATTATCAAGAAATATTGATTATAAAACATATCACATCTTGATTTTTTATGTACTCTACAACTTAGGTTATGCCATTTTTATTAAATGAAAACAGATTTAAGATAAATAAATTATAGTGAGCAAAACTATGAAATATGCATTAGGACCAGTGCTTTATTATTGGCCTAAAACTGAAACCGAAGCCTTTTATCACGCAGCAAAAGAGAGTGAAGCTGACATTATTTATATGGGTGAAACGGTTTGTACAAAACGCCGAGAAATGAAAGTTCCCAATTGGCTAGAATTAGCTAAAGAAATCGCTAAATCTGGCAAGCAAGTGGTGCTTTCAACATTGGCTTTGCTTGAAGCCCCGTCAGAATTAAACGATTTACGACAACTAGTCAATAATGGAGACTTTTTGGTGGAAGCCAATGATTTAGCGGCCATCAATATTGCTCAAGAAAATAAATTACCATTCGTTGCTGGCCCTGCTATTAACTGCTATAACGCCTTGACTTTAAAATTATTACAAAAGCAAGGTATGGTACGTTGGTGTATGCCGGTTGAACTTTCACGTGATTGGCTAAATAATGTTCTTAAACAATTTGAGAGTTTAAATATTGAAAAAAACTTTGAAGTGGAAGTCTTTAGTTATGGTTATTTACCTTTAGCTTATTCCGCACGTTGTTTTACCGCTCGTTCAGAAGATAGACCAAAAGATAAATGTGAAACTTGCTGCATCAAATATCCTGTTGGTCGTGAAGTGTTTTCTCAAGAAAAGCAAAAAGTTTTTGTACTAAACGGTATCCAAACACAAAGCGGCTATTGTTATAATTTAGGTAATAATTTAAAAGAGATGAAAGGATTAGTTGATATTGTGCGAATATCGCCATTAGGACTTGAAACACTCGATATTGTAAAACAATTTAAAGCCAATGAAGATGGCTCTAATCCACTGCATATTGAACATAAACGCGACTGTAATGGTTACTGGAATGGTATTGCTGGACTCGAACTTAGCCAATAAAGATTTTACACCAAAGCAGTTTAGGGCTGATTTTCCAGCACTAAATAGTAATAGTGTATATCTTGATTCCGCGGCAACTGCTCTTAAACCTCAGGTAATGGTGGATGCCACAGTAGCCTATTATGCACACAACACTGCGACCGCCAAACGCAGTTTGCACCACGATGCGTTGCAAGTAACAGTGGCTATCGATAAAGCACGACAACATGTTGCTAATTTGCTTCATGCAAGCAATAACACTGAAATTATCTGGACTCGTGGTGCTACCGAATCAATTAATTTAATTGCTCAAAGTTATGCTCGCGGTGTATTACAACCTAATGATGAGATTATTGTCAGCGAATTAGAGCATCACAGTAATTTAATACCTTGGTTAATTGTGGCTAAACAAACTGGGGCTAAAATCATTAAATGGTCTGCCAATATAGATGAATTATTATCACTAATATCATCAAAAACTAAAATTGTAGCAATAACCCATATGTCAAATGTAACTGGATTTTGCCCAAATTTAGCTACAATTAGCCAAATAGTTCATCAATATAATGCTATTTTAGTAGTAGATGGCGCTCAAGGAATTGTCCATCATGATATTGATGTAACAACACTTGATATCGACTTTTATGCTTTTTCAGCTCATAAATTGTATGGTCCTACGGGACTGGGTGTTTTATATGGTAAACAAACATTACTTGAGCAAATGTCAGTTTGGCATGGCGGTGGAAAAATGCTAAAAAGCACCTCATTTGATGATTTTATTCAAGAAGATATACCTTATAAATTTGAAGCAGGCACACCCAATATAGCTGGCATTGTTGGCTTTAATGCAACACTTGATTGGTTAAACAATTGGGATATGAAGAAAGCAGAAAATTACACAGAACAATTAGCCCATTATACTAAATCACAGCTAAGCAAGCTGTCGAATCTACAATTTTACAGTGTTGAAAACAGCCCAATCATCACATTTAATATTAATCATATTCATCATAATGATGTAGCGATTTTACTGAGCGAGCAAAATATTGCGATTCGTACTGGCGAACTGTGCGCTCAACCTTTAATGAATAAATTGGGTTGTCATGGGGTTATTCGTCTATCATTAATGCCATATAATAATGAGCAAGATGTAGATGCTTTTATTTTGGCATTACAAAATGCAATTGAAATTTTAGCCTAATTTTATACTGAAACGTATAGTTAACCTGAAACTTTTTTACAAATAGTTAATTATTTATAGGTCAATATTATGCTATCACAGCAAGACTTAACCAAATTATTTTTACAGCAACATAATTGGCAAGATCGCTACCGCCAGTTAATTGTATTAGCAAAACAATTGCCGCCAATGCCTGAAGATTTAAAAACGGATGAAAACCAAGTCAATGGTTGTGAAAATCGCGTTTGGCTAACTTATCAAAAGCAAAACGATAATACCTTTATATTTCAAGGTGACAGTGAAGGACGCATCGTTAAAGGGTTACTGGCAATTTTAATTATTATTGCTAACCACAAAACAGCAAAAGAAATTGCCGCAATTGATTTTCAATCTTTATTAAACCAGTTAAAAATTACTGATGAGCTAAGTCAATCGCGTTTACAAGGCTTGACTAAACTAATTGAGTATATTCAATCCGTTGTATAAAAAAAGGGGGTTATCTTCCCCCCTGTTTTACTAAGATTATTGCTAACTGATAACGTTGTTGATTAATTTTCAATATAGGTAAAAAGTGTGATCACTTTTTTAACGCCATCGACTTTACTAGCAAGCTGTGCAGCAGCTTTACCATCTTCTGGTGTCACAATACCAATCAAAAATACTTCCCTATTTTCAGTTACGACTTTAATGTTGCGTGCTTTGGTTTTCGCATTCAATATTAGCTGAGATTTAACTTTTGTTGTGATCCATGTATCATTGGTGATAGTGCCTGCACTAACGGGTTGACCAACTCGAATTTGATTGTAGACTTTTTTTACACCTTCAACTTCATAAGCTAGGCTTTCGGCCTTTTCAATTTGCTCACGACTGGCTTGACCCGTTAAGATAATATCACCGCTATACGTACTGGAAACGATACGTGCTCCAATAAATTGAGGACCATTATTTTTAATTTTCATCCCCATACGTGAATTTAAGGTAGTATCGTCAACTTGTGTGCCCGCAGTACGAGGGTCGGTAGCAACTTTTGCAGTAGCTGTAGCACCTGCGCCAATTACTGCGGCGGTAATACAGCCTTGTAACATTAATGCGCCTGTTATTAACATAGCTATTAAGGCAGCTCTCTTCATTATTACTCCTTACAATTTATAACATTGTAATCAAATACTAAAAATCGTTGTTATTATGCCTTTTTGATAATGATTTGCAAAACAATTTTGTGTTTTACACTATGATAAAAACCAATAACAATAATCGAACATAAATTATTTAAAAATTGTGTTATTTTATCACTAATAACGGTTACTTTTTTTGATACAATCTAATGTCATCAATATGGTGGAATATATGTAATTATCGGAATTAAAATATGAATCAAGATAGTATTGATTGGCTATATGGATTGTCCGCGCCAATGGTTGCTTTAAGCAAAGATAATGGTGCAAGTTATACTTCAGCATACTTTATTCCCGAACGGGATTTTGTAGATTTGAACGAAAGTTGGGGGGATTAATTCTCGCGAAACTCTACTTAATTGTGTTTTTGATATGGTTGATGATGGACATGCGACACTATTATCTCACTATTATTCAAGATACTGTCGATCTTCCGAAGCTGATTGGCGTAATTACTGCCAAGATCAAAACGATTATCAAAAAGTCCTAATGAAATTTGTTGAACAAACTTTTTGTGTATGCGGTATTGGTGGCATTCGTAGTTGGGATTATGCACGTATGGGATATATACTACGAAATGGCACAACCAACAAATATATTACCGAAGAGGAAGCGCTATGGATTCTTACAAGAATTGCTTCACGTTCTCAATATTTTTATAAATCTTGGCATAACTACTTTGCTGCTTGGTCAGTTGGATTTCAATTTTGGGAATCAATTAACAATAAAGAAGATCTTGAAGCTTTACGTTGTGAATTAACCAGAGCATCGCAAACGCGCACCATGAAAATATTAATTAACGACGAAGATTCACCTTGCAATCGCCTACCTTGGTACATTGATATTGAAGAACTCGAAAAACCTGAATCATTAAGGGAGTATGATTGGTCATGAGTACAAATTTTTGGGAATTATTAGGCATCGAACAAACTACAGATACCGCGCTTATTCGTCAAGCATATCGTGAAAAGCTACCCTCATATCATCCAGAAACGGATCCTGATGGATTTAAAGCATTGCGCGAAGCTTACGAATCAGCAATAAGTTATGCAAAGTCGCCTGAAACAGCTGTTGATACAACAACTCAACAATCGGAAAAAGAATCAGTACCACAACTAACAGAAGAACAAATTCAAGCAAATGAAATTTACAACGCTTACCAAGCTCTATTAGAAGATCCTCAACGCTGTTATAAAGTAGATGAATGGCAAAAATTTATTGGTTCATTTTATGATTACCCAATGTCGGTTATTGATTCAGTCAAGTGGCGATTACTAACTTTAAGCTATGAAACAACAAATATCTCAGAATCATGTGTCAAAATTCTAGCTGATAATTTACGTTGGCGTCAGCAATTAATGACACAGTTCACCGATGACTTTCAAATATATGATAGTTATTTAAATCACATCGATCATGGTGATTTATTTGATTACACGTGTTTGCCTACAACCAACAAAGCATTACAAAATGCTACCATTGATTATATTTATTCTATTAAATGGATATATTGGGAACGTAGACCTGACGACGTTTATATATTCCTATCACAAGATACTGTCTTTTATCTTCCTGATGATAAAAAACTTATGCTTGAATTTGCTTTTTGGCATAGTGAAGCAAATATGAAAAATCAATTTATCTTGGATTATGCTTTAAAATGCATTGCTGAAAATGATCAAGGTGAACAAACTATTATCGATTGGAAATATATTGCTGCCATTCAATATACTTTGCTTGAAGACAAACATAATGCATTACAATTTTGGTTAGATCTATATTATTCTGGGCATTATCAAGAAAAAGCAGAAAGTTGGATAGCAGGTTGGTGCGTCTATTTTGAAAAAGATTACTTCCCTTTATTAATTATGGCGTTAAATAACAGCCACTGTATTGACACCGATAAAACAGAAATTTATCTACACACCATTCCGCAATTAACCACAACCACAACAGCACGATTAGCAGGAATAGATGATATCGACAGCTATCCAAAAGAAATTGTTGATTTTGTCAATTGGAGTCTAAGCGTAAACTGGAGTTACCGACAAGTTCTATCGATATTATTACGCGATGACGGTTCACATCGATTATATCGATTATATCGGCATGCTGTGATGTTGCGCCATGGTAACGAAATTCTGTTACAAGAAATTTTAGATGAGCAAAGTAATGATCCATTTGAACAATTTATTTTGCATCATTTAAAACGCCAAGCACGACAACATCTTACATGGCTTAAACAACTCTCACCAATACAAGAGTTTAAAGCATGGCTATTTGATGATGATAAAAATGCCCTGTTACCAAAAAAATTCGATCCAGATGAAGAAGGTGAGCTGGTTTTATATGGTCGTTTATGGTTAGATAGATTTCAAGAGCTCCCTGAGGTTGCTAAATTACATTTATATCATAGTTTTCATTATTCAAATATGGAAATGTTTGATTGGGCTATGTATTTAGAATTCATGAAATATTACTTATTGCCCGAACCACCAAATGCATCAACAAAAATGAATAATAAAAATGCGTATTGGCAATGGTTTCATCATTGTTTATTAGTTTTAGCTATCGTTAACCAACCGATTAATGTCGCTATATATCTACAGCAAGAAAATAATAATTTTACTATTAAGGATGATGACAAACTTAAACCGTTAATAGAAATATTTAAACATGGTAATTGGCAAAATGAAACTGAACTTTACAACCTAATTGATAATGACAGCAAGCTCATTAATTGTATTTTAAACAATTATCCAGATTCAATGGAATGGTTTATTGATGATCCTGACTATATCGATTTTAATAATTTCGAACAAAAAATAGAACAATTATGGACACCAAAATTAGCTAAAAAAAATCCAGTTTATGTGATATTGCTATATCTGATTGTATTAAACAAACCCGAGCAAAAAGCCAAATTAGATCAAACGTTACAAAAACTGGTTGGTGATAATAAAGATCTGAAAAAGATAGCAAATGGTTTAAAAAATAATTGGAGTTTTCCTTTATCGGTTAACAAAAATAGATACCACTATACTAAACAAGTAGACGAAATCACATCACTTGCTGAACGCTTATCTAATCAATACAGCGTATGCGATGATGATGAACTAAAAATGTTAGATGAATTTAAAAATGATAGCGATAACGATTTAGTATTACGACTCTGTGCGGCATTACTTTTGGCAAAAAATACTGAAAATCAAAAATGGCTTGAGTCACAATCTCTACCTCAAAATAAATGGTGGCAATTTTGGCGTTGGAATGGACGTACCAATATACAGGGCTTTATAGTACAGTTAATTTTATCGATTACGATGCTTATGTTTTTAGATAAAAATAATTTTGATAATATAACAAATTATGTCATTTTGATATTAGTAGCAATTAATACACTTTTTGCTATCAAACGACGTATCAACGACACAGATAAAGGACAACCTTTATATTTTGTTGCAACAATATTTTTGCTACCACTATTGTTATCACCATGTTGGCTTTCAGAATTAAAAAAAATCAATCGCTATGGACCACCAATAGAAAAAAAGACTAAGGAAAAGTAAATTACACAAAAAGCCCCCTTTTGATTCGTATAAAAGGGGGAAAAGTGATCTAATAAAAATCTATAATGGTTAACGATTGAGTTCTTGTAGATTTGCTTCAATTTCACAGCGCATTTCATCAATTTCTTCTGAATTTTGCTGATTTAATACCTCAATAAAAGCTTCAATGTACGACCCAATTAATGCTCTTTCATCACCTAATGATTGTGCCCATGCTCGCTCTAACCTAGCTAATAAGGTCCGATTTGGCATCTCATCACGAGGATGAACTTTGAGTGATTTTAATCGTTCATGGCTCTCTTGTTTTTGTTTATCAGTTAAACCTATTGGACTATGATCAATGACTTTTCCATGTTTAATACCTGTTTCAAGAACAACTACATCAACTTCTAACAAACCATTCAAATCATAACTAAAACGAACATCAATACCTTGTGTTTTCTCCATCGGAGTTACAGGCACTTCAAACTCATCTATCAGCACATTATTTTCTACGCGTGGACTTTCACCTTGATAAACCGCAATGCCAATAATCTTCTGTTGTGGATGCACCGTATAAAAAGTTTTTACTTTCGAGGTCGGAACAATGGTATTTCGCTCAATAATCGGTGCAAATAATCCACCAACATTACCTGAACTACTTTCAATACCTAACGTATAAGGACATACATCAGTTAAAATAACTTCTTCTATATCAGCATTACGTAACCGACAAGCAGCTTGAACAGCAGCGCCTTGTGCCACAATCGTGGTAGGATTAATATGACGATAAGGCAATTTGCCAAATAATTTCGTTACCAGCTCACGCACCACACCGAGTTGTGATGAGCCACCGACTAACACAATATGTTCAAGCTGGTTAGGCTTTAAGCGCGCATCATTTAAGGCTTGTTCAATAGGCGAACGTAAACGATTAAGAAGTGGTAACCATAGCGTTTTGGCTCGATTTTCATTTAAGGAAAACTCCCACTGCTTATCTTGCCAAAACCAAGTTAATTTGTGTAATTCATCACCACTTAACTTACACTTTAATTGCTCCGCTAAATCTAATAAACGTGCATAGTCATCAACGGGTATATCCTGTTGTTTAAGATTCCAATCACTTAAACAGGCTTTAACCAGTTCATCGGTAAAATCTTCACCACCTAAATAGTTATCTCCGGCAGATGCATGTACTTCAATAATTGGCAAAGCATATTCCAGTACGGTCACATCAAAGGTACCGCCACCTAAGTCAAAAACTAAAGTATTACCTGATTGCTCTTCATGTAATCCATATGCCATAGCTGCTGCAGTTGGTTCATTTATTAAACGTACAGCATTTAAACCAGCTAATTCCGCAGCAAAACGTGTTTGTTTGCGTTGTTCATCATTAAAATAAGCAGGAACAGAAATCACTACATCGTGTATTTCTTGTTTTAAAAACGCTTCGGCATCGGCCTTAAGAGATTTTAACACCATGGCAGAAAGTTCGGTTGGCGTAAATTTCTTGTCACCTAATTCAAATACTTTATTAGAGCCAAGAAAGCGTTTGAATGCAGCTGCACTTCGACTTGGATGCGTTGTTAAGCGAGACAATGCAGCACGCCCAACTAAAATAGAATCATCATCATCAACACTTACTACTGATGGAGTGACAACTTCGCCGATTGAGTTGGGGATAAGTATTGGCTTACCATCTTGCCAGACACAAATTAAACTATTAGTAGTACCTAAATCAATTCCTATGGGGTGATGCATAATTGGTTTGTTCTCTTCTTATTATTAAAGTTAATATCAACAATATTATATAGTTAATACTGCTCAAGGTACAATTTTATCAAACACTAAAATATTCAATTTGCCTTAACTCATTATTTTATATATGTCTAAAAATTAGACCACCAAAAATTATAATTACTATCTGTATCGATTATTCTCAATAAATAACCATTAAACCAATCGTCATTTAAAAATTGACACTAATAATTATCTTTATTTTGCATATCAATAATTTGACTAATTAATTGACCGTTAGCTAATCTGGTTGTGATAAGCTCACCAACGTTTACTTGTTCAACACGACGTACCACCGTATTTTGTTGATTGGTCGTTACAGAATATCCTCTTTCTAATGTCGCAAGTGGACTAACACTATTAAGTTGCGAGGTTTGTAAGACAAATTGATGTCGTGACTGGGTTATTTTTTGCTGAATTAAATTAATAAGTTGCTGACGTTTCTGGCGAATCATCTGACTCAAGTAGGTAATATTATTTTGTGGAGATAGCCGTAACAGTTGTTTATCTAAAAAGTTATGGCGATTTGACTGTTTGAGTAAATATTGCTGCATATTTTCATATAAAGCATGCTGGTAAGATAGTAATCGATTTAATTTTTTTGCTAGTTTGGCTTGTGGATGTTGGGTTTGCAATTGGTGACGCCACTTATTGAGCATTTCACGACGTCGAGTCAAATAATAATCCATTGCCATAGATAAATGCTGTTCTTGAACTTGAATCCGTCTAATCTGATCTAAGCAATCGCGACTAACTAATTCCGCAGCCGCGGATGGAGTAGCTGCTCTGACATCAGCGACAAAATCAGCTATGGTAAAATCAATTTCATGCCCCACTGCACTGACAATTGGCAATTGGCTAGCAAAAATCGCTCTTGCGACTACTTCTTCATTAAATGACCATAAATCTTCGAGTGAACCACCACCTCGACCAACAATTAACACATCACATTCTTGACGAGTATTAGCAATTTGAATCATTTTAGCGATCTGCGCAGCAGCTTCTGTGCCTTGTACTTGAGTTGGATAGATAATTAAATGCAAACTTGGATCTCGACGTTTTAAGATCTGACAAATATCATGTAATGCCGCCCCAGTTGAAGAAGTAATAATGCCAACAGTACGAATATTTTCAGGCAATGATTGTTTATAAGTAGATTCAAATAATCCCTCTTCAAATAATTTTTGCTTTAATTGTTCAAACTTTTGTTGCAACAACCCTGCACCAGCAGGTTGGATTTTATCAATAACAAGTTGATATTCACCCCGTGCTTCATAAAGCGTAACCGTTGCTCTAACCAATACTTGCTGGCCATTTTGTGGTGTAAAACCAGCGCGAAAATTACTATTGCGAAACATGGCACAACGAACTTGAGCTGTATCATCTTTTAAGGTGAAATACCAATGTCCAGAAGCGGGGCGAGAAAAATTAGAAATTTCGCCCATCAGCCAAATTTGACCAATAGCATCAGCAAGAATATCTTTCACCATTTGGTTAAGATCTTTAACCGATAGAATTGAACTATTGTGCTGCATACTATTCCTCTATTATTATACTGTTACCTATTTAAGCTAAATCAAATTGAGCCCAAATTGGCGCATGATCAGACGGTTTTTCCATAGCGCGGATATCATAATCAATGCCAGTTTGTTGGCAATGCGCCATCAACTTTTCACTTGCTAAAATCAAATCAATTCTTAATCCAGTATGGGTATCAAAGCCTTTAGAACGATAATCAAACCAGGAATATTCCTGTTTTGTTGGATGCTCATTACGATAAGTATCAACAAACCCAAGTGACATTAAATTGTTCATCCACTCTCGCTCTTCAGGTAAAAATGAACATTTACCAGTACGCAACCAACGTTTACGGCTATCGTCCGAAATACCGATATCTAAATCGGTTGGACTAATATTCATATCGCCCATAATCAAGCAAAGCTGATCACTTAATTGATGTTGCTTTAAATAATCAATCAAATCTTGATAAAATTTACGTTTCGCAGGGTATTTGATTTCATGATGCAAACTTTCACCCTGCGGAAAATAACCATTAATTATGGTTAACTCACCTTGCTTGGTTGGCAACTGAGCGATAATTAATCGGCATTGTGCATCATCGCTATCAGTAGGAAAACCACATTGTACTGAAAGTGGCTTTTGCTTAGTTAACAGAGCCACACCATAATGCCCTTTTTGTCCATGATAATTTAAGTAATAACCAAACTGCTCAAGCTCCTCAACTGGAAACTGATCATTATGAACTTTGGTTTCTTGCAGACCTATCACATCTGGTTGGTGCTTATCGATAATGGCGGCTAATTGATGGATTCGAGCCCGAAGACTATTAATATTAAAAGAAATAACTTTCATGATGAATTTATTGTATTGGAATTAAGGTTGCAATAGTCCCATCCTACCAAAAATACGTTATACTGTTAAGCTATTACAGAAACAGTTATCATTTGTGAGAAAAGGAATAACCGAATATGTCTACGGAATTACTTGCCTTGCGCGATAAAATTGATGAAGTCGATAAATCAATTTTATCTTTAATTAATAAACGATTAGCTTTAGTCGCCGAAGTTGGCGATGTAAAAAGCAAACACGGTATTCCTATTTACGATCCTAAGCGTGAAGCAGAAATGTTAGCCCAAAGACGAAAAGAGGCTGAAAATATTGGTGTATCATCTGCTTTAATTGAAGATATATTACGCCGTTTAATGCGTGAATCATACATAAGTGAAAATGACAAAGGTTTTAAAAAGGTCTATACCGGTTCAGGTTCTATCGTTATCGTTGGAGGTAATGGACAAATGGGTAGATTGTTTGCTCGTTTGTTCACCCTGTCTGGTTACCATGTTAAAACTTTAGGTTCTAAAACTATGCATCAAGCAGCCGAAATAGTTGCTGATGCAGCGGCTGTGATTGTGACCGTACCGATTAACAAAACTTGCGAAATCATCGATCAATTGCCGCCATTGCCTAAGGATTGTATCTTAACCGATTTTACCTCAATAAAAGTTAAACCGCTTGAAGCTATGCTCAAAAAGCATCCTGGTCCTGTCGTTGGACTGCACCCAATGTTTGGTCCTGATGTACCAAATTTAGCAAAACAGATTATTGTCTATTGTGAAGGGCGTGAGCCAGATAAATATCAATGGTTAATTGAACAAATGCGCATTTGGGGGGCCAATTTATGTGCAATTGATGCCAAAGAGCATGATAAATGTATGTCATTTATTCAAGCTTTACGCCATTTTACCTCTTTTTCATATGGCGTAAATTTACAGCGAGAACAAGCCGATTTAGAACAACTGATTGCGTTATCCTCCCCTATTTATCGATTAGAATTAATGATGGTAGGTCGATTGTTTGCACAAGATCCGGTGCTTTATGCCGATATTATTATGGCATCTGATGATAACATTGAACTAATCAAACGTTATTATCAATGTTTCGGAGAAATGGTGAAATTAATTGAGCAACGCGACAAAGTAAAATTTATTGAGAATTTTAATAATGTCACCGAGTGGTTTGGTAATTATGCTCAGCGCTTTATTAAAGAAAGTCAGGTTTTACTAAAATTTGCTAATGATAATCGGGAATGATTTTATACTGAAACGTATAGTTAACCTCAAACTTTTTTACAAAAAAGCTTATAAACAATACGTCTAGTTAAAATAATTTTTAAATTACGATTTTATACTTAAGAAGTAGGCCAACAATAAAATTTAGTGTGAGGGAATAAAATGTCTAATCGAAAATATTTTGGCACTGATGGGATTCGAGGCAAAGTTGGAGAGTACCCTATCACACCAGATTTTGCGCTTAAACTAGGGTGGGCAGCAGGTCGTATACTTGCTAAAGATGGGGTAAAAAAAGTATTAATTGGTAAAGATACCCGTATTTCTGGTTATATGCTTGAATCAGCACTTGAAGCGGGATTTGCTTCGGCGGGTGTTGCTACTGCGTTTACTGGTCCCATGCCAACTCCAGCTATTGCGTATTTAACACGAACATTTAGAGCTGATGCTGGCGTTGTTATTTCAGCATCACATAATCCATTTTATGATAATGGTATTAAATTTTTTTCGACCGAAGGCAAGAAACTCGATGATGCAATCGAATTAGAAATTGAAGCTCAGCTTGAAAAAGAGATCGACTGCGTTGAATCCATACAACTCGGACGTGCAAGCCGAATTACCGATGCGGCAGGTCGTTACATTGAATTCTGTAAAAGCACCTTTGATCATGATTTGAGTTTAGCCAGTTTAAAAATAGTCGTCGATTGTGCTAACGGCGCCACTTATCACATCGCTCCTAAAGTTTTACGTGAACTTGGTGCAGATGTGATAAAGATAGGCTGTGACCCCAATGGCGTTAACATCAATGATAATTGTGGTGCAACAGATATTAGAGCATTGGCCAAATGCGTTATTGATGAAAAAGCCGATTTAGGATTTGCCTTAGATGGCGATGGTGATCGCATTATCATGGTTGATCATAAAGGGCGTAAAATTGATGGTGATTTAATTATTTATATTATTGCTCGTGAAGCATTAAGACAAGGTCAATTAAAAGGTGGCGTTGTTGGCACATTAATGAGTAATATGGGACTTGAAATCGCACTTAAAAATTTGGGTATTCAATTTGTACGCGCTAAAGTTGGTGATCGTTATGTACTTGAAAAAATGCTTGAAAAAAATTGGCGCTTAGGTGCTGAAAACTCTGGTCACGTTTTATTATTAGATAAAACTACCACTGGTGATGGTATTATTGCGGGTTTACAAGTATTAGCCGCAATGGTACGCAATAACATGTCATTAGCTGATTTATGTAGTGGCATGACCATGATGCCACAAGTATTAATCAATGTTCGATTTGCTGAAAAACACGATCCATTAACAAACCTTGATGTCAAATTAGCCATTGAACAAGCCGAAAAACAACTTGGTATTCATGGACGTGTTTTAATTCGTAAATCAGGAACAGAACCACTTATTCGCGTCATGGTTGAAGGTAGTGATGCTGCTGAAGTACAAAAACTGGCAGAACAAATCGCTGAAGCAGTTAACGCATCAAATTAGCTTATTTTATCCCTATTAATTTGGCGATTAATAGGGGATTATTTCTACTAAAGTGACATTATAAAGTTGCTATTCTTTACACAAATTTAGTAAAAAGTGTCTAAATTCTTAATTTTGTTAATCAAAGGTTGACTTATTATAGGCAATTAGGTTTAAAATAGTAGCTTCGAATTATTACAGCGATTGCTTATATCTTTATTAAAAGAGATGTAAGCAGTATTTTTAAATTTTAGGAATAAGGTAAGAGGGTTTTATGTCAGTTTCCTCTCCAGCTTCACCACAAGCTTATATCAAGCATCATCTTGAGAACTTGCAAGTAGGTTCTGGTTTTTGGACCTTTAATCTGGACTCGTTGTTCTTTTCAATTGTACTTGGTGTTATCTTTTTATGGATATTTCATCGCGTAGCTAAAAAAGCTACCAGTGGTGTACCAAGTAAATTGCAATGTGCAGTAGAAATGCTCTTTGAATTTGTTAATAACACCGTTAAAGACATGTTCACTGGTCAAAATAAACTCATTGCGCCGTTAGCCTTAACTGTGTTTACTTGGGTATTTTTGATGAACTTAATGGATCTCATTCCAGTAGACTTTTTACCTTACGCTGCACAATATTTAGGTCTTTCACATTTAAGAGTCGTCCCTTCTGCAGATGTCAGTATCACAATGTCAATGTCATTAGGCGTATTTATTCTTATCGTAATCTATTCAATTAAATACAAAGGTATTTCTGGATTTATTAAAGAATATACACTTCATCCTTTTAATCATTGGGCATTTGCGCCAATCAATTTAATCCTTGAACTTGTTAGCTTATTAGCTAAACCAGTTTCTTTAGGACTTCGACTTTTCGGTAATATGTATGCAGGTGAACTTATCTTTATCTTAATTGCTGCACTATTACCTTGGTGGTCACAATGGGTACTCTCATTACCTTGGGCCATATTCCATATTTTAATTATTACGTTACAAGCTTTTATTTTTATGGTGTTGACGATCGTCTATTTAGCAATGGCATCGGCAACGGAAGATCACTAATTTCAATATTTTTTTGATAATAAACTGGAGTATATAATGGATAGTATGTTATTTGTAGCCGCGGGCATAATGATGGGATTAGCTGCAATTGGTGGTGCAGTTGGTATTGGATTACTAGGTGGTAAATTCCTAGAAGGTGCCGCTCGTCAACCTGAATTAATGCCTATGTTACGTACCCAATTCTTTATCGTTATGGGCTTAGTTGATGCAATTCCAATGATCTGTGTGGGTATTGCACTTTATGTTATTTTTGCTGTTGCCGGTTAATAAACTTTTAAGAGGAATCGTCTCATGAATATGAACGCAACTCTCCTCGGCCAAGCAATTACATTTGTATTGTTTGTTTGGTTCTGTATGAAGTTTATTTGGCCACCTGTTATTAATGCGATTGAAAAACGCCAAAAAGAGATAGCAGACGGTCTCGCTTCAGCAGAAACAGCAAAAAAAGATTTGGAATTAGCCAAAGCAAATACATCTGACATAATGCAACAGGCTAAGGTAGAGGCTAATGCAATTATTGAGCAAGCAAACAAACGCAAAGCTATCATTCTTGAAGAAGCACAACAAGAAGCGATCCGCGAAAAAGAACGTATTGTTGCTCAAGGACTTGCCGAAGTAGAAGCTGAACGCAAACGCGCTAGAGAAGAGCTTAAACAACAAGTCGCTACACTCGCTATTGCCGGTGCAGAAAAAATTATTGAACGTTCTGTTAATGAAGCCGCAAATAGCGACATCATTGATAAACTCGTAGCTGAATTATAAGGAGAATAGAGCAATGGCTGACTTAATTACAATTGCTCGTCCTTATGCTAAAGCCGCTTTTGATTTTGCGGTAGAAAGAAACAGCATCGAATCATGGCATAAAATGTTGGTATTAACTTCTCAAGTAAGCAAAGATGCACAAGTAAGAAGTATTCTAACATCTGATATGAAAACTGATTCGGTGGCTAATTTACTCATCAACATCTGTAAAGATGTATTAGATGAGTTTAGCACTAATTTTATTAAAGTTATGGCTGAAAACAAACGATTATCACTTCTTCCTGAAGTTTTAACTTTGTTTGAACAATATTGTTTAGATAAAGATGCTCAAGCAGATGTTGATGTCATTTCGGCTAATGAGCTAACTAGCGAACAACTTAATAAAATTTCTATCGCTGTCGAAAAACGTTTATCACGAAAAGTAAAACTAAAATGTCATATAGATAAATCGCTCATTTCTGGTTTTATTATTCGTACGGGCGATATGGTTATTGATAGTAGTATCAGAGGGCGTTTAAATCGTTTAAATGACGCTCTACAGTCTTAAGGGGACTGATAATGCAGCTAAATTCAACTGAAATAAGTGAACTAATTAAAGAGCGGATAGCTCAGTTCAATATTGTGAGTGATGCTCACAATGAAGGAACCATCATCTCAGTAAGTGATGGTATTCTTCGAATTCACGGATTAACCGATGTAATGCAAGGCGAAATGATTGCATTACCTGGTAATCGATATGCAATGGCATTAAACCTAGAACGAGACTCAGTCGGTGCGGTGGTTATGGGACCATACGAAGACTTATCGGAAGGGATGAAAGTACAATGTACTGGCCGTATTTTACAGGTACCCGTTGGTGATGGCTTATTAGGTCGTGTTATCAATACACTTGGTGAACCTATCGATGGCAAAGGCTCAATTCAACATGACGGATTTTCGCCGGTTGAAGTTGTCGCACCTGGCGTTATCGAGCGTCAATCAGTCGATCAAGCATTACAAACAGGTTATAAAGCCGTCGACTCAATGATTCCAATTGGTCGTGGTCAGCGTGAACTTATTATCGGTGACCGTCAAACAGGTAAAACAGCATTAGCAATCGATGCAATCATTAACCAACGCGATTCGGGTGTAAAATGTATCTATGTAGCAATTGGTCAAAAACAGTCAACTATTGCAAACGTAGTACGTAAACTTGAAGAACATGGTGCATTAAAAAATACTATCGTTGTTGTAGCTTCAGCATCTGAATCAGCTGCATTACAATATTTAGCACCTTACGCGGGTTGTGCCATGGGTGAATACTTCCGCGATCGTGGTCAAGATGCATTAATTGTTTATGATGATCTATCTAAACAAGCGGTTGCTTACCGTCAAATTTCGTTATTACTTCGTCGCCCACCTGGACGTGAAGCATATCCTGGTGATGTATTCTATCTTCACTCTCGTTTACTTGAACGCGCTGCTCGTGTTAACGAAGCTTATGTTGAAGAATTTACCAAAGGCGAAGTAAAAGGTAAAACAGGTTCATTAACGGCATTACCAATTATCGAAACACAAGCTGGTGACGTATCGGCATTCGTACCAACAAACGTAATTTCAATTACTGATGGTCAGATCTTCCTGGAAACGAGCCTATTTAACTCAGGTATTCGCCCTGCCGTTAACCCGGGTATTTCAGTTTCTCGTGTTGGTGGTGCAGCACAAACCAAAATAATGAAAAAATTATCAGGTGGTATTCGTACGGCGCTTGCACAATATCGTGAATTAGCTGCGTTCTCACAATTTGCTTCTGACTTAGATGAAGCAACAAGAAACCAATTAAGTCATGGTGAAAAAGTAACTGAATTATTGAAACAAAAGCAATACTCTCCTATGACTGTTGCTGAGCAATCAATTGTACTTTACGCTGCTGAACGTGGTTATCTTGAAGATGTAGAACTTGCTAAAGTATTACCATTTGAAACGGCACTCCTTGCTTATGCCCATAGTCAATATGCTGATTTTGTCAAACAAATCGACGAAACGGGTAATTACAATGATGAGATTGAAAGTAAGTTAAAAGAATTACTTGAAAGCTTTAAATCAACTCAAACTTGGTAAGGGTGAGGTAAAAAATGGCTAATGCAAAAGAGATTAGAACAAAAATTGCCAGTATCCAAAGTACGCAAAAGATCACTAAAGCGATGGAAATGGTTGCCAATTCTAAAATGCGTAAAACACAAGATAGAATGGCAGCAAGTCGTCCATATGCTGAAATGATTCGTGAAGTAATTGGACATTTAGCGTTAGCTCAGATAGGCGCCAAGCATCCTTATTTAGAAGAAAGAGATGTAAAGCGAGTTGGCTATCTTATCATTTCAACCGATCGTGGTTTATGCGGTGGTTTAAATATCAATCTTTTCAAAACTGTCATTGCTGATATGTCAGCATGGCAGGAAAAAAATGTTGAAGCTGATGTTGCTTTAATTGGTTCTCGGGGTGTTTCATTTTTCTCATCAGTAAAAACAAACATCTTAACACAAGTCACGAATTTAGGTGATGAACCAACTTTATCCGATTTAATTGGGCCGGTAAAAACAATGCTTGAGGCATATGACAAAGGTAATATTGATAAATTATATATTGTTACTAATAAATTTATTAATACTATGTCGCAAAAACCAACAATACAGCAATTATTACCATTACCACCTTCAGAAGATAAAGCACTTAAAGCTTCATCGTGGGATTATATTTATGAGCCAGATGCTAAATCACTATTAGATGTGATTTTACGTCGTTATATTGAATCACAAGTCTATCAAGCTGTGGTTGACAATCTAGCGAGTGAACAAGCGGCAAGAATGGTGGCCATGAAAGCAGCAACAGATAACGGTGCAAACCTAATTAATGAATTACAAATTGTGTATAACAAAGCACGTCAAGGTGCTATCACAAATGAATTGATTGATATTGTATCCGGTGCAGCCGCTGTTTCAGGTTAGTGCTAAATATTGGCTTATAGTTAAGAAAAAGACGTAGAGGATTAAAAATGGCTACTGGAAAGATTGTCCAGATCATCGGTGCGGTGGTTGATGTCGAATTCCCAGAAGATGCAGTACCGAAGGTATATGATGCATTAGAAGTGGAAACTGGCACTGAAAAATTAGTTCTGGAAGTTCAGCAACAATTAGGTGGTGGCGTTGTCTGTTGTATCGCAATGGGCTCATCTGATGGTTTAAGACGTGGACTTAAAGTAGTAAATACAGGTCACGGTATTGAAGTACCCGTAGGTACTAAAACACTTGGTCGTATTATGAACGTACTAGGTGATCCTGTTGATAAAGCAGGTCCAATTGGTGAGGAAGAGCGTTGGGCAATTCACCGCGCAGCACCAACTTATGAAGAACTCGCTAACTCAACTGAGTTACTTGAAACAGGTATAAAAGTTATCGACTTAATTTGTCCATTTGCTAAAGGTGGTAAAGTTGGTCTATTCGGTGGTGCAGGTGTGGGTAAAACCGTTAATATGATGGAATTAATCCGTAACATCGCTATTGAACACTCTGGTTACTCAGTATTTACTGGGGTGGGTGAACGTACCCGTGAAGGTAATGACTTCTATCATGAGATGAAAGAATCAAACGTACTTGATAAAGTATCGTTAGTATATGGTCAGATGAATGAGCCACCAGGAAACCGTCTACGCGTAGCGTTAACTGGTTTAACCATGGCTGAAAAATTCCGTGACGAAGGTAAAGACGTATTATTATTCATCGATAATATTTACCGTTACACCTTAGCGGGTACTGAAGTATCTGCATTATTAGGTCGTATGCCATCTGCGGTAGGTTACCAACCAACATTAGCAGAAGAGATGGGCTTATTACAAGAACGTATCACTTCAACTAAAACAGGTTCAATCACCTCAATTCAGGCGGTATATGTACCTGCCGATGACTTGACTGACCCGTCGCCAGCAACCACCTTTGCTCACTTAGATGCAACAATCGTATTGAGTCGTCAAATCGCCTCATTAGGTATCTATCCTGCGGTGGATCCATTAGATTCAACCAGCCGTCAATTAGATCCACTTGTTGTTGGTCAAGAACACTATGATTGTGCTCGTGGCGTTCAGTCAATTTTACAACGCTATCAAGAATTAAAAGATATTATTGCAATTCTTGGTATGGATGAATTATCAGAAGATGATAAATTAACCGTTGCTCGTGCACGTAAAATTCAACGATTCTTATCTCAACCATTCTTCGTTGCAGAAGTATTTACAGGATCTCCTGGTAAATATGTACCATTGAAAGATACCATCAGTGCTTTTAAAGGAATTATGAACGGTGACTACGACCACATTCCTGAACAAGCATTCTATATGGTTGGTTCAATCGACGAAGCAATTGAGAAAGCTAAATCTCTCTAAGAGATTCATTGAACGGAGATAGTATTATGGCACTAACTTCCTATCAATTAGAAGTTGTTAGTGCTGAATCTCACCTGTTTTCGGGTGATGTTCAGCGAATCAGAGTCACAGGTCAAGAAGGTGAACTTGGGATCTACCCAGGTCACACTCCTCTACTTACAATGATTAAACCGGGTATGGTAGGTATTGTAAAAGCGGATGGTGAAGAAGAGTTTATCTACCTTTCTGGTGGCGTCTTAGAAGTTCAACCTAATATCGTCACAATCTTAGCCGACACGGCAATTCGTGGTGAAGATTTAGACGAAGCCAGAGCACAAGAAGCAGTCAGACAAGCAAAAGAACATATTAATCATCCAAGTGATGATATGACATTTGCTCAAGCATCGGCTGAACTATCAAAAGCTTTGGCAAAAATTCGTGTTATTGAATTAACTCGTCGCATGGGTCAATAAAAAATACGTTAATTACTAGATAAACCCATAAAAGGTTACAACTTAATAAATTGTAACCTTTTAATTTTTACTTAACTGCTTTTTTAACTCCTTATTTGAAAAAAATTCTATCTAAAAATCACGATTTTTTATCTTAAAAATATTCCTTAACATTTTTTTAAAATCTATTTGGATTTTATAAAATTATTTAGCTGTAAAAATGCACAACCTAATCGTAGCTAGATTTATTTATAACAATCAGCGATAATCTGACTAATTATATTAATATTAATGTAACTATGTTTACTATTTATCATTCAAATCAAGTCGATTTACTCAAGTCCCTAGTCAGTGAATTAATGCGCAGAGACCCCATAGAACAGGTTTTTACGCCCGATATGATAATTGTACAAAGCCAAGGTATGGCGCAGTGGTTACAAATTGAATTGGCCAACGACCTTGGTATTCTTGCCAATGTTGATTTTCCCTTTCCTAGCCAATTTATTTGGCAAATATATCAAAGCCTTTTACCGGATTCACCAACTGAAAATAACTATGACGTTGAATCAATGACTTGGCGTTTATACTATTTATTGCCTAAGATCATTGAACGACCTGAATTTGAGACAATCAAACATTATCTAAATATTGATAAAGAAGAACGCAAAAACTATCAATTAGCAACGCGGATAGCACGATTATTTGACCAATATTTGGTATATCGTCCTGATTGGTTAGCAAAATGGGAAGCCAATCAAACCGTAAGTGAATTAAATCATCATCCTGATGAAATTTGGCAAGCAGAATTATGGCGGCAACTTATTTCAATCAGCCTACCCTATCACCGAGCCAATATTTATCAGCAAATATTAGATATTTTGTTAGATAAAGACTTTGATCGTTTACGGTTAAATTCTTTACCTAAACGAGTTTATATTTTTGGGATCACTTCTCTTCCACCTATTTATCTGTCATTACTCTCAGCACTTGGTCAACACATCAATGTACATTTGATGTTTAACAATCCTTGTAAATGGTACTGGGGCGATATTGTTGAAAAACAACTATCCGATATTTTAAATACTCCCGATAAAATCCCTAATCCACTATTAACTTCATGGGGAAAACTAGGTCGCGACAATTTATTTTTATTGCAAGAATTTAATAGCAAACAGGATATTGAGGCATTTGTTGATCAAGAACGGACATGTCTATTGCACGCAATTCAGCAAGATATTTTAGAGCTGTATCAAAATGATTTGAATGATAAACAAATTGATGATTCAGATAAATCTATCTCATTCCATGCTTGCCATAGTGAACAACGGGAAGTCGAAGTATTATACGATTATCTATTATCTGTTTTTGATGAAAACCCTGATCTTGAACTACGCGATTGTATTGTTATGGTTTCAGATATTGATCGCTATGTGCCTTATATTCGTGCTGTTTTTGGTAATGCCAGTAATGAGCGCTATTTACCTTTTACCATTTCTGATCAAAAAGCTCGCAATATTGATCCCATCGTACAAGGTTTTTTTGCTATTTTAAACTTCCCAAACAGTCGATTCACCGCAGAAGAGTTATTTAATTTACTGGAAATTCCAGCCGTAGCTGAAAAATTTTCCATAAATGAATCACAATTAATATTACTGCGAACTTGGATTATTGAGTCTGGTATCCGCTTTGGTCTTGAAAGTGCACACAGCTGGTTATTTGGTCTTGAACGGTTATTGCTGGGTTATACCATGAATAGTGAACAAGGCGGATGGTTACAAATTTTACCTTATGATGGTGCAACAGGATTAGATGCGGAACTTATTGGTCAATTAGCTGAGTTTATTAAAGTTGTCCGTAAATGGTTTACGATTTTAAATGAAGAAAAATCATTGTCTGATTGGCAAGGTTGTTGCCTTGAATTAATTAATGATTTTTTTATGCACAATCAGCAACGCGATGCTATTTTATTAATGATAGAAGATGAATGGCAACAATTAATTAATAGTGGTTTAACAGCTCAGTTTACCGACCTTATTTCAATCACGGTTTTGCATGATGCAATGCAGGCACGTTTAGAACAAAATCACTTAGCACACCGTTTTTTAGTGGGTAAAATCAATTTTTGTACTATGATGCCTATGCGATCCATTCCATTTAAAGTAGTTTGTTTGCTAGGCATGAATGATGGTGACTACCCAAGAACATCATTACCGCTGGATTTTGATTTAATCGCCAAATACCCAAGACGAGGCGATCGTAGCCGTCGAACCGATGATCGCTATCTATTTTTAGAAGCTATTTTATCCACACAATATCAGCTATATATCAGTTATGTCGGGCGGGATATAAAAGATAATAGCGAACGTTACCCGTCAGTACTGGTTGATGAACTTTGGGAATATATTGTTCAATATTATGGTAAATCAACCAAAAATTTAGAAAAAAATCTCAATTTTTTAAGAGTGTTGCATACCAGAACGCCATTTAATCCTGTAAATTTTTTACAAGAGCCGAAAAGTTATGCTGATGAGTGGTTACCTGCAGCCCTGAAAAAAGGAGAAAGCCAAACATTTATTAGTCAAATACCTGCTATAAGTGTTGATTATATTAATCTTGATGAGTTAAAACGATTCTTTCAGCACTCTATTCGGTTATTTTTACAAAAACGATTTAATTTTTATGTCAGTTATCTTGATGATACTTTACCTGATGCCGAAAACTTTAATCTTGATAGCTTAAAACGTTATCAACTTAATGTACAAATTTTAAATCATTTAATTACTCAAACCGCCCAAGATTCAGAGGCTCTGTATCAACAATTAAGATTAACGGGTGAATTACCTGATGGCGCTTTTGGTGAGATCATTTATGATGAACAAACTGAAGCAATGCAATCTTTAGCAGATAAAATCCGTCAAGAACGGTTAGAGATGACCAGCGAGGAAGTCAATTTAACAATTGACACAAATAAGCAATATTACCCACTTCAGGGGTGGTTAACACATGTACAAGCCGATGGCATTTTAACTTGGCGCCCATCAAAGCTCTCAATTCGTGATGGTATCTCATTATGGATAGATCATTTGGTTTATTGTATTTTATACCCTGAGAAAGTTGATAACCAAAGCCGTATTTACGGTCGTGATGAACAAGAATGGCGATTTTCGCATTTAGAAGCCAACGAGGCATTAACTTACTTAACCTCATTAGTTGAAGGATTTTTGCAAGGTATCAATCAACCTTTATTAATGCCAATCCAAAGTGCATGGAGTTGGTTAACTTCGGCTTATAATAAAAAAACTGGTGAAATTGTTGCTAGTGATAGAGCTAAAAGTCAGCTTATAAATACTTGGCAAGGTGGCGCATTTCAATCACCCGAGTGCGACAGTTACTATGAACGTTTGTATCCTGAATTAACCGATGAACTGATAGAACAGATCATCCATTTTGCTAAGCAATTTTTACTACCAATTTTATTACATCAAGTAACAGTAGAATAGGAGGCATTATGTTTATAGATACGCATTGCCATTTCAATTTCCCTGCTTTTGTTACAGATTTAGACAACTCAATAAGTCGTATTCAACAAGCTAAAATTGCCAGTTTAATTATACCTGCTGTATCAGCAGATCATTTCAGTCAAATTCTGAAACTAACTGAACAGTATGATGAACTTTATGCTGCTCTGGGCTTACACCCTATCTATCAACATTCCCACGCTGATCTTGAAAAATTATCGGATATCGTTAGTACTTATCCTAATAAGTTAGTTGCCATTGGCGAAATCGGCTTAGACCGTTATGACATTTCCGTTGATTGGCAACAGCAACTTACTTTTTTTCGAGCTCAACTGGCTTTAGCTAAGCGTTATGAATTACCTGTTTTAATTCATTCTCGCAAAACTCATGATGTTATCTATCATGAATTACATCAAGCTAATTTACCTTGTCGTGGGGTGATCCATGGTTTTTCTGGAAGCTATCAACAAGCAATGCAATTTATTAAATTAGGCTATTATATTGGTGTAGGTGGCGTAATAAGTTACGCTAGAGCAAATAAAACTCGCCATACCATTGCAAAGTTACCTCTCGAAAGCCTAGTATTAGAAACCGATGCCCCTGATATGCCTTTAAGTGGTCGACAAGGGCAAATAAATCGTCCAGAAAACATTGTCGATATTTTTAATATTTTTTGTCAATTACGTACTGAAGATTCTAAACAAATCGATAGAACGATTCTAACAAATACCTTGACGCTATTTAATAGAATTAATAAAATGAAAATACAAAACCAAATACACTAATAACCATTTAATTATTAATAGTTTAATAAGCCACAAGGTGGTGCTTTATGTCTCAGCGTCATAGTCAGCTTTTTGTGCAATCCATTATTTCACTTACTCGATTATTTCCGTTATGGGCAATTCTTTGTGCAATAATCGCCTATTTTTCACCGTATACATTCGTTCCAATACGACCACATACATCACACTTATTGATGTTTGTAATGTTTACTATGGGAGTAACGTTAAGTATTAATGACTTTAAAAGAGTTGTAACTAAACCTAAAGCAGTCATAATTTGTACCCTACTGCATTACATTGTTATGCCACTTACCGCTTTAATCTTATCTAAATTATTTACTATGCGACCAGAGTTATTAGTAGGGATGGTTCTAGTTGGTAGTGTAGCGAGTGGAACTGCCTCCAACGTGATGATTTATCTAGCTAAAGGTGATGTAGCATTGTCAGTGACCATTTCGTCGGTTTCAACCCTTGTTGGTGTAGTGGTTACCCCGATTCTTACGCTTTTACTCGTTGGTACAACTGTTGAAGTTCCTGTTTGGGATATGTTAGTGCATATTATCCAAATTGTTCTAATTCCTATTATTCTAGGCTTGATTGTCCACCACTTCTTACATTCAATTGTAAAAAAATGCGAACGATTTTTACCATTGATGTCAATGATCTGTATTTTATTAATTATATGTATTGTTGTCGCTGGTAGTCATGATCTAATTGGCCAAGTTGGTATAACAGTTATTTTTGCTGTGATTATTCATAATGGCATTGGTTTACTAGGTGGTTATTGGGGAGGAAAATTATTTGGCTTCGATGAATCAACTTGTCGAACTATGTCATTAGAGGTAGGTATGCAAAACTCCGCATTAGCCGCTACTTTAGGCACTACTTATTTTTCAGCCCTATCAGCACTACCTGCTGCCGTATTTTCTGTTTGGCACAATATTTCAGGTTCGATTTTGGCTGGTTATTGGCAAGGAAAACCCGTTAAAAATAAGAAAAAATCTAACAATTAATCGTGAATATTGTAAAATAGAATTCATTCACTCTCTTACTCATTAATCATATGTAGGAGAGTGTGACCTTAGGATTTACTATGATCCTTCTCTCCCCAGCATATCAATCAATTTTAGGCTGAAAAAATGAATAGCGAATTACAGTTACCGCCCTTTGTTTATCGAATATTACCTTGGATTGCCGCATTTGCATTTTTTATGCAATCACTTGATACCTCAATTTTAAATACTGCTCTGCCAACTATGGCTAAAGACCTTAATGAATCACCTTTGAACATGCAATCAGCAGTTATATGTTATGCGCTAACATTGGCATTATTTATTCCAGTAAGTGGTTTTTTATCGGATAAATTCGGCACACGAAATATTTTTGTGATGGCCGTATCACTTTTTACCTTAGGATCATTGCTTTGTGCTTTGTCCAATTCATTAGTTTTTTTAGATATATCAAGGGTGATTCAAGGTATTGGTGGTTCAATGATGGTACCTGTTTCACGCTTGGTTTTGATTAAAGCATTCAAACGTAATGAGTTCTTAGCAGCGTTAAACACAGCAACAATTCCGGGGTTAATCGGCCCAGTACTAGGGCCGGTTTTAGGTGGCTACCTTGTTGATATGGTTAGTTGGCACTGGATCTTTTTTATTAATTTACCCATTGGTATTATTGGGGTAATGATTAGCTTAAGATATATGCCGAACATAAAAGGCGAACATATGCCTTTTGATTCATTTGGATTTATATTTATCGTTATTACTTTTATTAGTGCAACCCTTAGTGTTGAATGTTTAAATCAAGGTCAACAATATTATTTACCTCTGACTCTCGCTGTCATTAGCCTTGCTTTTTTATTTATTTATCGCAACTATGCAAAAAAGAAACAAGCCCCCTTATTTCCACTCTCTTTATTTGATATACGAACATTTAAAATAGGAATTATTGGTAATTTAGTTTGTCGATTAGGTATTTCTGGTGTGCCTTTTCTTATTCCTTTATTTCTACAAGTTGGATTCGGTTATTCGGCAATTTTTGCTGGTATGATGCTAATGCCAATGGCAATCGCATCAATCTGTACAAGGTTCTTTATTACTCGGATTCTTGGTCGTTTAGGCTATCGTTTCGTGCTAATAGCAAATACTATTTTGGCAGGAATTTTAATCCTTTTAATGTCGTTATTAAACTTAAGTACCCCACTTTTGATATTAGGGATTTTGCTATTTTGTATTGGTGGCGTCAATTCAATGCAATTTACTTCAATGAACAGTATAACGTTAGCAAATTTACAAGGAGAAAGCACAAGTAGTGGCAATAGTTTGATGGCCGTCAATCAACAGTTAGCGATCAGTTTTGGTACTGGTTTTGGTGCTTTATTGGTAAGATTATTTGGTTACACAACAACAACTATTCACGCTTTTCAACTAACCTTTGTTATACTGGGTATTGTGACCATGCTATCAAGCATGATTTTTGCTCAATTGAAAAAACAAGATGGTGAGAATTTAACGGCTCGGCATTAAGCGACAAGGAGATAACAATTATGTTTCAATATCAAATCATTCCAGTAACGGATTTTCAAGAAAACTGCAGTATTATTTGGTGTGATGAAACAAATGAGGCTGCCTTTATTGATCCCGGTGGAGAGCCAGAATTACTCAAAAAAGCAGTTGAAAAACTTGGGGTTAATATTAAACAAATTTTATTAACACACGGGCATTTAGATCATGTTGGCGTAGCTGCTGAATTAGCTAAACACTATGATGTCAAAATCATTGGTCCTAGCCAAGAAGATGAGTTCTTATTTACAGCCTTACCACAACAATCTATGCAATTTGGTTTTCCTTATACCGAAAGTTTTTTACCTGATCGTTGGTTAAAAGAGAACGATAAAATTCAGATTGGCAATATCTCGCTTGATGTCCTGTTTTGCCCTGGTCACACTCCTGGGCATATTGTATTTATCAATGTAAAAGATAAAATTGCTTTTGTTGGGGATGTACTTTTCAAAAACAGTATTGGACGAACAGACTTTCCTCGCGGGAATCATGCTGATCTCATCTCATCAATTACCCATAAACTATTTCCTCTTGGCGATGACTTTATATTTGTTCCCGGTCATGGTCCAATGTCAAGTTTTGGAAATGAACGAATGACCAATCCTTTCTTAGTTTAATAAAAAATGTTGAAAACAATAATGTAAACTTTTTAATATCAAAATAGTTTACATTATAAATTTTTGTATTATTATGGCACTACTGTTTATTTTTTAATGGTAGAAAATAATGAAACAACAATTAACAACATATTACCCTACATTCATTAACACGCTGTTCAATTTATCATCTTGGCAACGCAAATTATGTGCAACCACCAGTGCAGCACTATTGCTAGGCCTTGCTGCGAATATCAGCATTCCCACTTACCCAGTACCTTTTAGCTTACAATCTTTAGGTGTTTTACTGATTGGTGCTTGTCTAGGTCGTAAACTAGGTGCATTAGCGATTCTCCAATATCTGTTTTTAGGTGCGCTCGGTTTACCAATGTTTGCTAATGGTAGTGGTGGATTTATGGCGCTAATATCGCCTTCAGCTGGTTACTTATATGGGTATGCATTCAGTGCTTATATCGCCGGATTTGCTGCTGAAAAAGGTTATGATCGTCGCTTTCTTTTAGGATTAATCGCCTTTGCTTGCGCTCATCAATTAATCTTTGTATTTGGTGTAACTTATTTAATGGGTTATTTTCATATTTCACTTACCGAAGCATTACAAGTGGGTTATTTACCTTTCGTTGGTGTTGATGTGCTCAAGTTTATCATTGCGACTTGTGTTATGTTTTCATTATGGCGTTATCACGCGAAAAAACATCAATAAAGATGCAAATTGGCGATATCATTTTTCAATCTCAGAATGAGGAAAGCGAATTTAATAAGGCAATTACTCATTCTGGTTCCCTGCCTAGTTCAAACGATATAATCAATCAAATAAGCCATGTCGGCTTATATATCGGCAATGATCTGGTGATTGAGGCGACCCAAAAGCATGGAGTAATCAAGCAACCACTTAAATCTTTTTTAGACTCCGCCCAATATAATGTGGTTGCAACGATTGGCAATAAAACTATCATTAAAAATGCATTAATTCGTGTTCAAGACTGTTTAGGATTGCCCTATAACCACAGTTTTCGTTCAGATGCTAAAGGGTTTTACTGTAGTCAACTTATTACTTATGCTTTTAAGTATGAATCAGGTAAAGACTACTTTAAACTCTATCCTATGAATTTTAAGAATTTAACCACTGACCAGATTCTCCCCTATTGGATCAATTATTATCGAGAATTAAAACAACCGATCCCTCAAGGAGAGCTCGGCTCACATCCACAACAGCTATTAAGACAAAAAGAACTATTTAAGACAATCCTGACACTTAAATAATATTAAATAACGATAATAAGTTAAAAATTGAACAAAAAAGAAATTTCAGATAATTAACTATTGACATAACGACATTAAATCTATAATATGCGCGCTACATTTCGGTTCCTCCATAGTTCAGTCGGTAGAACGGCGGACTGTTAATCCGTATGTCACAGGTTCAAGTCCTGTTGGAGGAGCCAACTTCTCACATTATTTTATCTGCCATAAAAACGCCAAATTTCAATTATCATTTACTATTATTCTAACTTTACATTATTAATAAATTTCTTAAAAAATCATAAATAAAAATTACTTACCCCATACCATAATTACATTTATTCAATATGTTAAAAAATAAAATTATCAATCACGCTTCTTTGTTATCTTAAATGAATACAGTGATTGGGAAAGAACGTGTCTTTCAAGCATCTTGAACAAAAATGCTAGTTAGTCTATAAAAATAATTTCTAATTTAATGTTAAAAAATAGATGGATCTCAATAATTTATGTTTTTATCAGTTTTGTGCTCAATATGGCAATCTTTTTATTTAATCTAACCCAAATACTTTTATTCAGATCACAGAGCGAATCTTAGATATAACCATTACATTTTACGAAGAGAAACACAGTAGTTATCGTTAGCATATAGTAAACGATCATCGGCACCTGAAATATTTTTTGAGCCTTTATCTAAATCCCCTATCCAACCTAATATTTGTGGACGATATTGTGATGGCATTGTTTTTCCTAATTATTCCTTTTTCTCTTTCTTTGTTTTTATTTCTTGGGGGATCTAGTTATTGCACATGATATTTTTGCTTAATCTCACTCAGATGCTCGGGCGACAGGGCGTTAAACGCTTCCACCATCCATTCCGGCCAGCCTTGATCTTGGATGATATCCTTTTTAAAAGGTGTTTCTTGCTCCCACGTATATTTTCCGTCATTTAAACTGATTAAATCGTTAAAGCACATAAAATTATTGACCCATCCCCAAACCTGATAACTACCAATACCATTACGCAGTGGATCTAATAGCACATGGTCAATAGTTTTATGCGTGCCCGGCTCACACACCATTAAAATAGTAGTATTGAGTGAATAGGTGGAAAAGTTATGCACCACAACCCCATGTAAATCGACCCAATCATACTCTTTTATTCGTTTTTTATTAGGCTGTAAAAAATGAATAGGATTTTTAAATGAAGTAAAATTAAAGAAATAACTTTCATTAATATACACTTTATTGGTTTTACGATTAAAGATTATTGGGCATCCCCGCCGTGTAAAAAGATTTTGGTATAATTCGGGAATCATTACATATAAAATCAGAATAGAACAAACTAAACCAGCTAATAATAAAAAGTAAATAGCCTTATTCTTACAACTTGGAAGTGAATAAGTTAATGATGGTATCAAAAAAAAACTCCCAATTATACAAATTAAGCTTATACATAAATAAAAAATCTGATCAGAAGATGTTTTACGAAGGAAAGCGCAATAGTTATCGTTAGCATACAGTAAACGATCATCGGCACCTGAAATATTTTTTGAGCCTTTATCTAAATCCCCTATCCAGCCTAATATTTGTGGGCGATATTGTGATGGCATTGTTATTCCTAATTATTCCTTTTTCTTTATTTTTATTTCTTGAGTAATCTAGTTATTGCACATGATATTTTTGCTTAATCTCAGTAAGGTGTTCGGGCGACAGGGCGTTAAATGCTTCCACCATCCATTCCGGCCAACCTTGATCTTGGATGATATCCTTTTTAAAAGGTGTTTCTTGCTCCCATGTATATTTTCCATCATTTAAACTGATTAGATCGTTAAAGCACATAAAATTATTGACCCATCCCCAGACTTGATAACTACCAATACCATTACGTTGTGGATCTAATAGCACATGGTCAATAGTTTTATGCATGCCCGGCTCACACACCATTAAAATAGTAGTATTGAGTGAATATGTGGAAAAGTTATGCACCACAACCCCATGTAAATCGGCCCAATCATACTCTTTTATTCGTTTTTTGTTAGGCTGTAAAAAATGAATCGGATTTTTAAACGAAGTAAAATTAAAGAAATAACTTTCATTAATATACACTTTATTGGTTTTACGATTAAAGATTATTGGGCATCCCCGCCGTGTAAAAAGATTTTGATAAATTTCGGGTATAGATATATATATAGCAAGAAAGCAAGCAATTAGTCCGATAATAATAAGAAGTGAAATTAAATTTTCATTTTTATCTAGTATGTCAGATAGTAATGAAAAACCTAAATAAATTGTCGGTATTAATCCAATAAAAACTATAGTAAAAATGCATAAATAAAAAACTTGATCAGAATATGTTTTACGAAGAAAAGCACAATAATTATCGTTGGCATATAGTAAACGATCATCGGCACCTGAAATATTTTTTGAGCCTTTATCTAAATCCCCTATCCAGCCTAATATTTGTGGACGATATTGTGATGGCATTGTTATTCCTAATTTTTCCTTTTGCTTTGTTTTTATTTCTTGAGAAATCTAGTTATTGCACATGATATTTTTGCTTAATCTCAGTAAGGTGTTCGGGCGACAGGGCGTTAAACGCTTCCACCATCCATTCCGGCCAGCCTTGATCTTGGATGATGTCCTTTTTAAAAGGTGTTTCTTGCTCCCACGTATATTTTCCGTCGTTTAAACTGATTAAATCGTTAAAGCACATAAAATTATTAACCCATCCCCAGACCTGATAACTACCAATACCATTACGCAGTGGATCTAATAGCACATGGTCAATAGTTTTATGTGTGCCCGGCTCACACACCATTAAAATAGTAGTATTGAGTGAATAGGTGGAAAAGTTATGCACCACAACCCCATGTAAATCGGCCCAATCATACTCTTTTATTCGTTTTTTATTAGGCTGTAAAAAATGAATCGGATTTTTAAACGAAGTAAAATTAAAGAAATAACTTTCATTAATATACACTTTATTGGTTTTACGATTAAAGATTATTGGACTACCTTTTCGTGTAAAAAGATTTTGGTATAATTCGGGAATCATTAGATATATGGTAAGAAAGGAAGCAATTTGTCCAATAATAACAATAAGTAATATAAAATTTTCCTTTTTAGAAATTAAATCAAAAATTAACAAAAAGCATATGTAGATTGCTGGAATTAAACACACAATGATAATTGTAGAAATACATAAATAAAAAATCTGATCAGAAGATGTTTTGCGAAGGAAAGCGCAATAGTTATCGTTAGCATACAGTAAACGATCATCGGCTCCTGAAATATTTTTTGAGCCTTTATCTAAATCCCCTATCCAGCCTAATATTTGTGGACGATATTGTGATGGCATTGTTGCTCCTTTTCGTTAATTAATTTTGTTAGACTTTTTGGTAATGACTAATGGAACTGCTTCACGGTTATTATACTCAATGATTATATGGTATTTTTTAATACTATTAGCGCCAATTGTGCCTGCAATCCATTTATTAATAATTAACCCATCACTGTCAATACTATCACCTTGTTTAACCATAATATTTTTAATATCACTAAATTTTGGTTTGCTTTCGATCACTTTTGTTCCATTCTCTAGAGTTTGCGTTAATTGAAATTCAGCTGGCTCATCGATATAACGCTCCCCAGTTGAGGAAGGAAACTTGCTTATCAATGACGGCAGTTCATATTTATTGAAATACATTTTTTTATCGGTACAAATATATTTGTCGGTTCCAGGACCATTTTTAATCTCTAAAACTTCAATACCGTTGGTTGTTACGCGACATTTTAAATCGATATATTTATCGGTTATCACACTGGATTGGTTATCAAGATGTTCCTAGTTATAAAGATATAAACGAATGGAAGCCGTTAGCACTTCGTTAGGATTGGCTTTGGCAAAATCGGGAATATCCACATAAAAATAGATATGTTCCTGAAACATATTGGCAGAATCACCAATTGACACAACAGGGGCACCATTATAAAGTGGTTTCTTACGAATAAAGGTCTGAATGCCATAGATCATAACGGTATAGTCATTGAGTGCTAAACCAAAACCACTGTGTGAATAGCGATCTTCTTCATGATAAGCGTCATAACCTAAATATTCTAATTCTGCTTGTTTGCCAAAATAGCAGCGATTTAACCAATGCTGAATAGGCGTGAATTTATCATACTTTTTACTGAAGAGAATTAATAAATTTCCAATCACCATTACTACAATACCTATAACAATAGTGATGGGTGTTCCAATTAGTAAAACTATAGCACCAGCTCCTAAAAGGATAGCTCCCACCATTCTAAATTTAAAATAAATATTATCCTCCATATCCACCATATCAAACGAACTTTTTAACTCACCAATGGCTTCAAGAACGGTGATTGCTGCTGTTACTCTGGAAACTGTTTTATTAATTAGAGTATTTAATTTTAATTGACTACGAATGGCTTGCTTATTGGTATTAATAGCATTTTCTAATTGCTTATTGAGTTTAATATTTTGATATTGACTGGTTAAATCAACACTCATTAAAGCTAGTGATACCACATCTTTTATTAGTTGTACTTTTACTTTTTGTTCGCCACTGCCCTCTTTAGCAACTCCCCACTCTTTGAGAGTGTCTTTTATATTCATCAAAGTGACAACACATGATATTGCATCCACTGCCAGATTAATGGCAAAAGTTATTTTTCCAATTTTGATTTCGCTATTAACGCCTTCTAACTCAATTTTATTAATGACAGTTTCTAAATCAATTTTATTTTTGTTTGAAAGATCTCCTATCTTTTCTATTTTTTGGTTGATTTTTGTGGTTTTATTGCTAGTATTTTTGCTACTACCTTGATTTATTTTTTCATTGATTGACGTTTTATTTTTGGTTGCATTCTCAAGCTGTGCTTGAAGATTTTTTTGTTTATAAATTAGCTTAAAATAGTCTTTATACGCATTTTCAATAAATTTTTTTAATTCGTAGGGGTTTAATATCCCATTGGTTTTCTTAATAAACTCGACAAATAAACTTCTTGTTACTTTGTCTGGAAAACAGAGCGTAAATTTAGCTTTTCTGGTTTTAGTTGTACCTGTTTTGGTTACCTCTTCATCAATGTCAAAATTTTGCAAAAATTCCTGTTCGTGTGGATGATAAAGACCTCGATTAAAAAAACTTCGCTGCATTTGAGTAAATAAACTTTGGATTTTAGCGATATTCTCAGGTTTTATCTGTATATTAATTTCAACGGGCATCGCCCCGATTCTGGCTAGTTGATCAAAAGCGTTAAGTCGCATCCACTGTGATTTTATAGGTATATGTAATTGGTCTTTAATTAGTACAGCCTGCTTTTTAAGAGCGGTATTATTTAATAAATCATTTCTATTAGCGCTCTGCCCTAAGTTTGACACATTTGGTTGAGCCATTTCTGACATTTGTTGATTAACCTTTTCAAGCTCTTTATTTAATGTTTGAATTTCAGCGTTGTACTTTCTTTTTGCCTTTATCAATTCTTGAATTTCAGTTTGATTATGGACTGGAATACTCTTTTTTTTGCTTTCCAGTTGTTCTATTTTTTGCTGATTGATTTTAATTTCAGCTTCTAACTGTGCTTTATTTTGTTCTAATATATATTGTTTTCTTTTTAGTGCGTCTTTGTTTACTTCTTCAATTACTTTATTTACAACAGGTGCAAAACTCAAAACATTTGATATTATATCGCTAGGTTTGAGCAGTCGGTTATCCGTCAGTTCAACATACACTTCTTCATCACGATCAATACCTTTAGGATTATTATAGTCAATAATGTAATAGATACTTTCTGGATTGCTAAGCAGCTCATCCCACAAGGCGCTATCATTGGCAAATTTTATTTCTGAATGGGTTGAATCTAATAGTATTTGCGTAACTTCTGTTACATGCGCCATCAAGGCTGTTTCAACCGAAAAATCAAATTCACGTTGCCAAAAATGGACTAGGTTAAAGTTGCTTGGTTTTGATTCACCATAGTCCGATATAAACTCTTGCTTACCAAACAACCAGCGAACATAAGTATAATAATCTTGTGACCATTCTCGACAATAATTAACGACTTCGTTATAAGCTGACTCTAATTCGCTAGTAAAAATCTGAATTTTACCTTGATCAACACAATCATCAAAATCGTCTAATGCTTGCTTTTTGTCGGATGATAGATTGCCTATTATAGCTCGCATTGCTGCTGATACGGTAATACCGTTATAGACAAGATGATCATTACCAGAATTTACAACTTTTTCAATTTCTTCCTCTACTTTAGCAATTTCACGATCATAAAACGTTACAATTGACTGACGGTACTGAGTCATCAATTCAAATATCATCCGTTTTTTTAACATTCCAGCTTCATAATATTTAAAGCGTTGTTGCAAATCTGGATTGATTGTTTTGAGCATATTTTTGGCACGTTGTTCATAAATTTTGGTTTCTTTATCGATGTCATCCAAATTATCAATACTTTCTTCAGCAAGTTTTAATTCGTCATCGGTCAGCGGTTTTTCATTGAATATATGCAAATGCGAAAGCCGCTGAGAGTTTAGCTCTTCAGCAATACCAAAGGTGTCTTCCACAACGACACCACATGAGGAATCTGATAATTGATTGACATGGTAGGCAAATAAACGTTTTTGATTATAAAGACTGACAAATGGATGTGCCGATTTGAAGTTTGTCAAAGGGTCTTTTTTTATTCTAAATTCAAGTACGTTACTGACACTTTCGGTATCATCCGCTTTACCAAAAATATCCGCAAAAGGTACTGCTCGATTGTTAGTTGCATGATCGGGATCGTCTTTCAATTTGGTTATATCAATATGGGTAAAACGAGACAGCGCCAGTTTGTCTTGTTCTTTAATATATTGATTAATTGTTTCGCTAGACCAAGGTTGTGATACATACGCTACCCATGCATTGGTATAGACTCGATCATCTAAATTAATAAATGAAGCTGGAATGGAGTGACAGGCATTGTAACACGCTTTTGATAATGGTCTTGGTTCTGTACCACTTAAACTATAAGCATCTTTTAAACGTAATGCACCATCAATACACTCATAAGCTTCAAGCATTCGTGTATTAATATCATCCCCTTTTTGTTGCATCACATAAACATAACCATTGCGCAGGGTACGCAAAATATAACCATAATCTTTTAACTGTTCGTCAGGCATGCGATTTTTAAAGTTTATTTTTTGTGCATAATTAGCTAACGATTGATAATCAAGATCACTTTTTGCGCCGTCAAACGGAGCTAACTTAATTACCGCCTGACGCAGTAAAAACACCGGAATCCCTTTCCGCTCACATACAGGACATTTACCAGCAGCTTGTTTTTTATTTTGATTGGCGGTATTTATTTCTTTTTGCATGTTGGCTATTCCTTATTATTTTATTATTTTATTATTTTATTATTTTATTTATCTAATTTACTTAATGTTTGTACTTTCAATAATAATATTGGCATTATTAATTTGTGTTGATAGTGTTCCAGGTGTTTTTTTAGCAAGCTCAGTTAACATTAAAACTTTTGGATTTTGGGTAAAGGCTTGATGGTACCTTAAACCACAAATTCCCCAAAATAAGATATCACCAGCATCAACTAAACCTAATTGCTCGGCTTGCTCAACCAATTGTGTCGCCTCAGTGATAACATCTTTTGATAATGGTAAAGATTGTTGCTCTTCAAATTGTAATCGGTTATTTGCCCAAGCATTAACCAAAGTACGAATTATTCGAATATTTTTAATAGGCAGATTGTCATCAACATCCCAACTCTTTTCTGGCATAGTTTCTTTATTAGCAGTAAATTGAATAAATTTACCATTATGAATTGAAGGATAATAATAGTTGTAAATTTGAGAAAATTGCGCTTTTAACCACGCTTTATTTTGATTTGAACCCACTTCATCTAAAAATTGCATCCGAAAAGGCTCAAAAAATGGGTAATACGATCCTTTCAAAGTTCGACCAATTGAATTACCAATATCGATTAATTGTTTTGCCAACGCTGATGGTTTTTGGTCACTAACCAGATAAGCACAGATATAACGTTGTGACCAAAAACGCTCTAATGTGGCTTGTCGGCTAATGTCATCAATAATGACATCATCGGTCAATATACTTGGCTCTGCCAATTGAATCAATGTCGGGCAAACACTCGGATCGTAATCTAGATCAGTACGTAATACTGTTGTTAGTTTTTTTTCACCAAAAGCTTTATTTTCACCAAATTGTTGAGTTAGTTTTTCAAGTGATAACGGATTTGCCCAATGAAGTACAACCCTATTATCAATTAAAAGATAACGATATCGACTAAAATTATCGTACCTATTTAGTTCATTGAACATTTTTAACCTTTTTTCGTACAGCGTTTATCATTAATTTCACTCATTTTTAGTAAAATAGTTCTTTTTTGTTAACGCTCGTTTTTCATCGCGTTACATTTTAAGTAGACATTATCGACGATCCCCAACTCAATGACGTTTTCGTTAATTTTAATAAATGAATCAGTTAGATCTAACATTGGGTTGACCGATAACTTTTTGTAGCTGAAAGTGGAAATAATTGAATAATTGCAAGATTGATTTAATTGTTCGTCTATTGCAACTGGAAAAATAGAAATTAATCTATTGGCTATGATATCAATTTCAAGCGAATCACGATTTTTTAAAACCGTTTTAGAAAGTGCATTAACACTGGCTGATATTGTTTTTAAAAAAGATGTTTCCATTACTTCCTTACATATCCTGACAAGCTAAATTTTATTTATTATTTTTTAAAATGAAATATTTCCAATATTAACTTTAATATAAGTACATTACATTTTGTATAAAGGATATAATTTATTTGTATGATTTTCAATCTGTTATTATGTTTTTTTTAACTTGATTATGTGTTATTTTTTATCAGGTTATAGTCAAATAACCATTATTAGCATGATTAAAATTACTCTGTTAGCAAGCTAAATAATCGATACAAAATGTCAATTACCTGTAACACTTATTTATTTAATTTTAAGGTTAGAAATTAGCATTTATTAAAAATAATGTGCAGACTATTTTATATGAAAAGGATGATGTTAGTTACTTTTCTTATTTTAAAATCATCTAATTAAAGATGACTATAATGGTATTAATTGAATTTATCATTGCAAATGATAATTATTGAAATACAAATATTTTGTTTTTATAACTGTTATTGCTTAATATATTGTTGAGTATTTTTGAGATAATTAATACTAAGTTTATTGTCAATTAATATAATAATTTTAATACATTAGGAATTAGGAACCCATGCATATACATTTTATAGTCCACGAAGAATTTGAAGCACCAGGAGCCTATGAACAGTGGGCAAAAATACATCAACATACTATTAGTTATTCTCGCGTTTATCTTGGTGAATCACTACCTGATAATATCAATGACATTGACTTTTTGATTATCATGGGTGGGCCGCAATCACCGGCAACGACGAAGCAAGAATGTGCACATTTTGATTCATTAGCTGAACAAGCAGTAATTTTGTCAGCCATTGAAGCAGGGAAAGTCGTTATCGGTGTTTGCTTAGGTTCACAATTGATTGGTGAGGCATTAGGTGCGACTCATGAACACAGCCCAGAAAAAGAAATTGGCAAATTCCCAATTATATTAACTGAAGTTGGAAAACATCACTCTTTATTTACGCATTTTGGTGATGAATTAGCGGTAGGTCATTGGCACAATGATATGCCGGGATTAACAAAAGATGCACAAATAATTGCATATAGTGAAGGCTGTCCGCGGCAAATTATTGCTTATGGTAAATTTGTTTATGGTTTTCAGTGTCATTTAGAATTAACACATGAAGTCATTGAAAAACTCATTCCTCATTCGCTAAATGATCTGAATCAAGCTGCAAATTATCGTTTTGTTGATACACCCGAAATGTTACGGGAACATGATTATAGCCAAATGAATTTAAAGCTTTTTGTTTTTCTTGATAAGTTAAGCATTAATTATTTATCACTTATAAAAAATAATCAACTCAGTGGTTAGGATGGAGTTGTATGCAAAACACTATTGTAGAAAAACCTAAAAAACGCAGTCAGTTAAGATTAAAATTAGGTAAAGAGTATTTTATTGTTAAGCGTAAATTAGATTGGTGGCGCAACCGCCACGCCTATTGCGTAATAGATAAGAATAATAATACTTGTTGCTATTCTCATAAAAAACATCAATCTGTATTGTTAAGACAACTAAAAGATGTTGATATGTATTTGCAATATAACAAAATCACTAATCTTCGCTTAGCGATTGAACAGATTAACGGTTCGATAATTAAGCCCAATCAACGATTTTCAATTTGGCAAAAAGTGGGGCGGCCGTCTAAAGAACGTGGTTTTTTAGAAGGTCTCTCACTACATAATGGTCAAATCGGTAAAGATATTGGTGGTGGCTTATGTCAACTTGGCAATTTAATTTACTGGATTGCACTGCACTCTGATTTAACAATTATTGAACGGTGGCGACATAGTTTTGATGTTTTTCCTGATGTTAATCGTACTATTCCATTTGCTTGTGGTGCAACATTATCTTATAACTATATAGATTTACAATTGCTCAATAAAACAAATACAACATACCGACTTAACCTTTGGTTAGATGATGAATACTTACATGGTGAACTGCTAGCCAATACACCGCTATCTTATCACTATGAAATATTCGAAACTGATCACGTCATTGAGCAACAATGGTGGGGTGGATACACGAGGCACAATAAGATATGGCAACGTAAAACGCATTTGCTTGATAATCAGATAGAGGAAAACCTTATTAGTGAAAATCATGCAATTATGATGTATACACCTTATTTAACTCAGCAAAACTAACCGTAAAAATCGTACAGCAATTACATTAATTAGATAGTCATCAACTATCTAAATAATAGTTTGTGGACACTAGTAATAGCTCGTATACTTTTAACATAAAAAGTAAAAAACCAATAAATGAAAGGAGCAATTTCATGGCTTATACATTACCCCCTCTACCTTATGCTTATGATGCTTTAGAGCCTTATATTGATACTGAAACCATGCATCTTCATCATGATAAACATCATCAAACTTATGTAAATAACGCTAACGCATTATTAGAATCATTACCTGCTGAAGTTAAAGACTTTTGTCCTGAAACATTACTAAAAAACCTAGATAAAGTCCCATCAGACAAAGTTACTGGCATCAAAAACAATGTTGGTGGTCATGTTAATCACACTCTTTTCTGGGAATTGTTAAAAATTGGAACTGAACTTAAAGGTGAGTTGAAAGCTGCCATAGAAAAAGATTTTGGTTCGATTGATGCATTTAAAGAGAAATTTTCTGCTGCAGCTGCAACCCGTTTTGGTTCAGGTTGGGCATGGTTAGTACTTAAAAATGGTAAGCTTGAAGTTGTTTCCACCGCTAACCAAGATTCACCAATTATGGGTGAAAAATTTGCTGGTGTATCTGGCACACCAATTTTGGCTCTTGACGTTTGGGAACATGCTTACTATTTGAAATATCAGAATCGTCGTGCTGACTACATTGGGGCATTTTGGAATGTCATTAATTGGGATAAAGTCGCCGAGTTATACGCAGAAGCTAAAAAATAATTTAAATAACTTTATCCAAACTACCTGATAATGACGCCTTGTGCGTCATTACCGTTTTAGAGTAATTATTCTTTACCATTGTGGCTATATTACGTTATTACGTTTAAATTATTTTGTAAAATTTGAACCATTTTTTTATCAATGTTCACCTCTTTTTGATAATGTTACTTTATCCCTCACTTTGTTGGATAAAATTATTGAATCACAATGAACCAAGCCTAAATTGGTAATTGCTAAATTATACTTAAATCCGCTACAATGAATGCTTATTTAAAAATCATAAACTGAGCATCCAATTTAAAACATGTTTGAAATTAATCCGGTTAAATCAAAGATCGCTGAACTTACCGAACGCACTGCTGTGATTCGGGGGTATCTTTGACTATGATCTAAAAAAAGAACGACTAGAAGAAGTCAACGCCGAATTAGAGCAATCTGAAGTCTGGACTGATCCTGAAAAAGCACAAGCTTTAGGTAAAGAACGAGTAGCACTTGAAGATATCATCAATACCATTAATTCATTAGAGCAAGGACTTGACGATGTCGAAGGTTTACTTGAGCTTGCTATTGAAGCCGAAGATCAAGATACCTTCAATGAAACCAATCTAGAACTTGAACAATTAGAAAAAAAACTAGCAGGCCTTGAGTTCCGCCGTATGTTTTCTGGCGATTACGATAGTGCTGACTGTTATTTAGATATTCAATCAGGTTCAGGCGGTACTGAAGCGCAAGATTGGGCAGAAATGCTACTCAGAATGTATTTGCGTTGGGCCGAATCAAAAGGTTTTACCACCGAAGTTATGGAAGTATCAGATGGTGATGTTGCTGGTATAAAATCAGCAACAATTAAGGTATCTGGCGACTATGCTTATGGTTGGTTGCGCACCGAAACAGGAGTTCATAGGTTAGTACGTAAAAGTCCATTTGATTCAGGTAACCGTCGTCATACATCATTTGCATCTGTCTTTGTCTACCCTGAAATTGATGATAATATTGATATCGATATTAACCCTGCCGATCTTCGTATTGATGTTTATCGTGCATCCGGTGCGGGTGGTCAGCATGTTAATAGAACTGAATCAGCGGTACGTATTACCCATATTCCAACAGGCATTGTAACGCAATGTCAAAATAACCGTTCTCAGCACAGTAATAAAGATCAAGCCATGAAGCAGTTGAAAGCTAAATTGTATGAGCTTGAAATGCAGAAAAAGAATGCTGAAAAACAGCAGATGGAAGACAATAAATCCGATATTGGTTGGGGCAGTCAAATTCGTTCGTATGTCCTTGATGACTCAAGGATTAAAGATTTACGTACTGGTGTAGAAACACGCAATACTCAAGCCGTTTTAGACGGTGATTTAGATCAATTTATTGAAGAAAGCTTAAAAGCAGGTTTATAACCCTGCTTGGTGATAAATAAAAGGTAAAATTATGTCAACACAGCAAGAGCAACAAAATCATATTGAAGAGTTAAATAACGAGCTTACAATACGTCGTGAAAAGCTTGCACATATCCGCGAGCAAGGTATTGCTTTCCCTAATGACTTTCGCCGTGACGCAATTTCAAGCGATCTTCATAAATTATATGACGATAAAACTAACGAAGAGTTAATTGAAAATAAAATTACCGTTACTGTTGCTGGTCGAATGATGATGCGCCGTATTATGGGGAAAGCATCGTTTGTTTCATTGCAAGATGTTGCTGGACAAATCCAACTTTATGTTACTCGTGATGATCTACCTGAAAATTTTTATAATGAACAATTTAAAAAGTGGGATCTTGGGGATATCATTGGAGCTAAGGGGTATTTGTTTAAAACAAAAACTGGCGAACTGTCAATCCACTGTGAAGAAATTCGTCTGTTAACTAAAGCACTACGCCCATTACCTGACAAATTCCATGGTCTTGCTGATCAAGAAATGCGTTATCGTCAACGTTACCTAGATCTTATCACTAACCAAGAGTCGCGTAATACCTTTATTGCTCGTTCAAAAGTGGTAACAGAAATTCGTAACTTTATGCTTGAAAACCACTTTATGGAAGTTGAAACTCCAATGATGCAAGTGATCCCTGGTGGCGCTTCGGCTAAACCATTTATCACGCACCATAATGCGCTCGATCTTGATATGTATTTGCGTATTGCTCCTGAACTTTATTTAAAACGTTTGGTAGTGGGTGGTTTTGAACGTGTGTTTGAGATTAACCGAAACTTTCGTAATGAAGGAGTATCGCCAAGACATAATCCAGAATTCACCATGATGGAAATGTATATGGCTTATGCGGATTATAAAGATCTGATTGTTTTAACTGAGTCGTTATTCCGTCGTTTAGCCATTGCGGTAACAGGTAATCCTGTTGTGCAATATGGCGATCATACTTTTGATTTTGGAAAACCTTTCATCAAAATGACCATGCGCGAAGCTATTTGTCATTATCGACCAGAAACCAATAATGCCGATTTAGATGATTTTGATAAAGCGTGTGCTATTGCAAAAGCTGTTGGTATCAAAGTTGAAAAAGGTTGGGGTCTTGGTCGTGTTGTTACAGAAATCTTCGAAGAGGTTGCAGAAGCTAACTTAATTCAACCAACATTTATCACTGAATACCCAGCGGAAGTATCACCACTTGCTCGTCGTAACGATGAAAATCCATTTGTTACCGACCGTTTTGAGTTCTTTATTGGTGGACGAGAAATTGGTAACGGATTCTCAGAACTTAATGATGCTGAAGATCAAGCACAACGTTTTGCTGATCAAGTATCACAAAAAGATGCTGGAGATGATGAAGCGATGTTCTATGATGATGATTATATCACTGCTCTTGAACATGGTTTACCGCCAACAGCAGGACTTGGTATTGGTATCGATCGCACAGTAATGTTATTTACTAACAGTCATACCATTCGTGACGTAATTTTATTCCCGACCATGCGTCCAATAAAATAAAATTTCTTACCATAATAAACCTCACTTATTATTAGATAGGTGAGGTTTTATACTCAAACGTATAGTTAACCTCAAACTTTTTTACAATACTTCTTTTATTATAATAAAAAACAATTGATATTAACTTTATTCAGGTATTTCTATCTCATTAAAACATTTAAAATAAAATAATTAAGTAAAAATCTTTTATTCATTGCAATTAAATTAAAATACTATCATTCATACCAACTCTAAACTTCACAAAGAACACTTATAGGCTTTCTAAATATTACTCTAAAATCTGATTAGTTAATGGTTAGAGATATAATAACTAGAGTGGTGTTAATCAGTCTATTGAGACAACAATAGCTAACTTCCCTAATCAATATTGATTAAGTCTTTTAATGATAATAAAAGAAAAAATTAAGCTAAAACCTTTACTGAAAACTCAAACTATTACAAAGAACGTCATCACTTACATCAAGTCACGATCGAGTTAAAAACATTTAATAAAATAGTCAGTTATGAGAATAAGAAACCGTTAATGATATTCATCATTAACGGCCTATTAATTTAGATTAACTAATATTGGTCGGTTTAGTGTGATGAGGTAATATTAAATTTAATACAATAGCTAAAATACCACACAAGCTAATTCCTTGTAGTGCATAAGAGCCAAAATCAAAAATCATTCCACCAATACCAAATACTAATACCAATGAAACAATACACATATTACGAGAAACGGATAGATCCACTTTATGTTTGACTAAAATATTGATGCCAACCGATGCAATTGACCCAAACAGTAGTACCATAATGCCCCCCATAACTACCGTTGGAATGGAGCTTAAAAAAGCGCCAATTTTTCCAACAAAAGACATTAAAATCGCCCAAATTGCAGCCCACGTCATCACTCTTGTTTTAAAATTACGCGTTAACGTTACTGCACCAATTACTTCAGCGTAAGTAATACAAGGTGGCCCCCCCAAAAGTCCAGCAGTTGAGGTTGCGAGTCCGTCACCTAACAAAGTACGTTGTAAACCAGGTTCACGGGTATAATCTTTACCTGTAACAGAACTAATTGCCATAATATCACCTACATGTTCAATGGTTGGTGCAATAACAATTGGAATCATATATAAAATAGCTTGCCATTGAAATGTTGGAAACGTGAAATCAGGAACTTTAAACCATGGAGCATCAATAACAGATTGAAAATTGACAATACCAAATAAACACGAAAGCGTATATCCTACGATGATCCCAGCAATGATGGGTACTAATTTAAAAAAACCTTTTGCCCAAATCGCCATAGCTAAAGTGGTAATGAGTGATGCCATTGAAATAATAATTAATTGATAGTTTTCAGCTGGTAAACCACTATCTTTACCCATTGCCATGCCGACTGCGACCGGCGCTAGGGATAAACCAATAACCATAATAATGGGCCCCGTCACTACGGGTGGTAAAATTCGGTTAATTACATTATTTCCATTAATTTTTACTAAAAAAGCAAAAAACATAAACACAAAACCTGCAGCAACTAAACCGCCTAACGTTGCAGGTATTCCCCACTGCGCTACACCAAATGAAATTGGTGCAATAAAGGCAAAGGAAGAAGCTAAAAATACTGGCACTTTTCCTTTAGTGGTAAGTTGAAACAATAGCGTACCAACACCAGCTGTAAACAGTGCCACATTTGGGTTTAATCCAGTTAATAAAGGAACTAAAACTAATGCACCAAATGCGACAAATAACATTTGAGCTCCGGTAAAAATGTCCTGCCATGAGTGTTTAGACTGGAGGGCTTGATGCTTTACTTCATCTGTTGTGATTTTTGCCACGTTGACAATCTCCTTTTCAACTTAATATGTAGCTCATAAATAATTTAATAATTAATAGGCATAAAAAAACCGGATAAACCGGTCTAAAATTTGAGATTTTATTTGGTGCCAAATATTTTATCGCCAGCATCACCAAGCCCTGGTAAGATGTAGCCTTTATCATTCAGCCTTTCATCAATTGAAGCGGTATAAAGTTCGACATCAGGATGCGCCTGCTCAAGTGTTTTAATACCTTCTGGAGCAGCAACTAAAACTAATACTTTGATATTTTTACAGCCCGCTTTCTTAAGCAGATCAATAGTTGCAACCATTGAACCACCTGTTGCAAGCATTGGATCAACAACCAAAGCCATTCGTTCTTCAATATCAGAAGTTAATTTTTGGAAATAAGGGACTGGTTCTAATGTTTCTTCATTACGATAAAAACCAACGACGCTAATTCTTGCACTCGGTACATGTTCCAATACACCATCCATCATACCTAAGCCTGCTCGCAAAATTGGCACTACAGTAATTTTTTTACCTTTAATGCGTTCTACTTGAACAGGACCACACCAACCTTCAATGGTTACAGTTTCTGTTGGAAGATTCGCCGTTGCTTCATAAGTTAATAAGCTGCCTACTTCACTGGCAAGGTCACGGAAATCTTTTGTACTAATATCATGTTCACGCATTAAGCCAATTTTATGACGTACAAGAGGATGTTTTACTTCAACAATTTTCATGGGGGCCTCAGTGTTATTCTTTGGAAGATATAATTAGTAGATATAAATAACCACTGAGCGATAATTCTAACATAAATCTGACTTTATGAAAACCTGAAATCAATACGAGAGCTGTTAGCATAACCATTGCCAATAAAATAAAAAATTAATTTTAATGATAAAAAATCACTTCTATTTTAAATTTTTTGTTAAAAAATAAAATTTAAAGGATTTTTTCTAATTAAATTAAAAAGGAATATAAAAAAATAGATTGGTTTATTAATTGTATTACAAAGGATTAAGTAAATTTTAATGGATGAACAGAATGTATATTTTATTTTCTATCATTGTTACTTTTTCACAGTAATGCTTGATATTTCTTTGAGACTTAACTCAATTGTGACTATGATATACTCCCCCACTTTAGCGGTTTCAGTACGACGCTTAATATGATATAGATAAATCAGGTTGGTGGTTATTGCTGAAGTTAGTTCCATTTGGCGGTATTATATTACTCATCTTTTTCTTAAAAGACTTTATATCAAGTTTCAATCAATATGGTCATTATTTAAATAATTTTCATGTGACCTCATTTTTATTTTTGAAGATATAATGAGTAGGTATAAATAACCACTGAGCAATTATACGAATATAAATTCTTACTATATGTAAACCTGAAATCAATAAGAAATCTGATGGTATAACCATTGAAATTAAAATAAAAAAACTGATTTTAATGATAAAAATCAGTTTTATTTTTATTTTTTTTTTATTAAAATACCTACTCCTGAAAGGGTTTTTTTCTAATTAAATTAAAAAGGAATATTTAAGGATGGATTGGTTTATTGATTGTATTACAAAAAATTATGTAAATTTCAGCGGAAGAGCACGTCGAAAAGAGTATTGGATGTATACTTTATTTAATTGTATTATTTGCTTTGTTGTCATGCTGCTTGATGGTGCGTTAGGACTTAATTATATATTGAGTTTAATATATCTATTGGGAATATTGCTTCCTTCTTTAGCTGTTACCGTACGACGCCTACATGATACAGGCAAATCAGGCTGGTGGTTATTGCTGCAGTTTGTTCCATTTGGCAGTCTTATATTATTCATCTTTTGTTTAATAGATTCGACACCAGGAACTAATCAATATGGCGAAAATCCTAAAGGGTTTTAATGTGTCAATGACCTCATTACTAGATGTAATGAGGTTAACTAAATTTCAGTGTTATCTACTATGTTATTAAATACTTTCGCCATCTAAAAACTCAACAGGTAAATCAATTACATTCTGATCAATCTGTTTACCATTAATACATTTCAATAACATTTCGGCTGATTTCTGGCCAATTTCAATTCTCGGTGTCAAAATAGAAGCTAATTTTGGCGTGACGACTTGCCCAACATCATGCCCATGAAAACCAGCAATAGCTAATTGTTCGGGGACTTTAATGTCTAACCGTTGGCATTCAAACAATACCCCAAGCGCTAAATCATCGTTAGTACTAAAAACACCATCAATTTGAGGATACTCCTTCAAGGCCTGATGAAGTAAGTGCTTACCTAATGAATAAGATGAAGATTCTTTTGTCGCAAAAGTTTTGGTAGACAGTCCTGCGTCTCGCATGGCTTGTTCATAACCTTGCTGGCGTATAATACTTCTATCATCCTGACGCGCACTAAAATAAGCGATATGTTTATGACCTTTCTTAATCATGCGATTAACCATATTTTTAGTTACTTCATAATTATCAAAACCAACAGCCATATCAATACAAGGCGAAACACTATCCATAATTTCAACTACAGGTACACCTGATATTTCAATCATCTTTCGTGTTGCAGCGGTATGAGTTCGTTCAGTTAGTATCAATCCATCAATATTATAAGCAAGTAACGATCGCAAGCGCATTTCTTCTTTTTCAGGATTATATCCTGTGTGTGCAATCATGGTTTGATAACCATGTTTATCTGTTACAAGTTCGATGCCTTTCAATACATCAGCAAATACCTGATTGGTCAATGATGGTAATAAGACACCAATCGCATTACTTTTTGCATTAGACAGCATATCTGGCGCTTTATTAGGGATATAGCCAAGTTCATCTATTGCTGCTGATATTTGTAACTGAAGTGGTTTTGATACAAGATTAGGATCACGTAAAAAACGGCTTACTGTCATTTTACTAATACCAATAAAATCAGCTATTTCCTGCAAACCTGTGCGACGTTTTTTTATACTAACCATCTTTTTTTATACTACTCATTAATATTTTCCAAAAGCACAGGTTGCCAATTTATTGGTGTTTTTCCTTGTTGCCGAATAAGATCGTTCGCTTTTGAAAAATGCTTACAACCAAAAAAACCACGATGTGCAGACAATGGCGATGGATGAACGGAAGTTAATACATGATGTTTTTGACGATCAATAAACTGACCTTTTTTCTGCGCAGGTGATCCCCATAACAAAAAAACCACCCCTTCAAGATATTTATCGATTGCAGCGATTACGTGATCGGTAAATGTTTCCCAACCTATTTTCGCGTGTGAATGAGCCTGGCCGGCCTCAACAGTTAATACATTGTTCAACAATAATACGCCTTGCGTTGCCCAAGAGGCAAGGTAACCATGAGAAGGAATTTTAAATCCTTCAATATCAGTTGAGAGTTCTTTATAAATATTTAATAAAGAAGGTGGTGGTTTTATACCTGGTAACACTGAAAATGAAAGACCATGCGCTTGATTAGGGCCATGATAAGGATCTTGCCCTAAAATCACCACTTTAATTTCATTAAATGGAGTAAAACGAAAAGCATTAAAAACATCGTGCTGAGGAGGATAAATAATCTTCCTTTCAGCACGTTGTGATGCGACGAATTGCATTATCTGTTGAAAATAAGGTTTTTCTTTCTCGGATCCAATGACATCATGCCATGTTAATTGATTAGTCATACAATACCTATATTATTTTATGGCTCAACAACATAATTTACTGGTTGCAATAATTATACCTAAAAATAATAATAAGCCTATTGCTAATCAATTTTATGCAATTTAAATAAAGACTCTTAAATATTCTGTTAAACATAAAATCGCCATAGATTGTCCGTATGGCATCGATGTTAGTGGAATATTTTTATAATACTCCAGATCGTTACCCATTGCTGTTCCAAATGAAACATTTAAGAGTGTACCTTCATCATTAATGTTTGCCATTACACCTTTAATTGCTTTTTCAGCAATAACTTTGTAATCATCAGATATATAACGTTTTCTTATTGATTTTAATATCCCATAGGCAAAACCTGCAGTTGCTGATGTTTCCAAATACGAGGTAGCATCATCAATAATGGTATGCCATAAACCACTTTCATCTTGATATTTGGCTAATGCTTCAACTTGAGCATTTAAAACTTCAATCAACATTTTACCAATAGGATCATGTTCCTGAAGATCAAGTAATTCAATAAATTCAGGAATCACTATGGTTAACCAGCTGTTTCCTCTGGCCCATCTTGCTTTAGCAAAATTATGATTACCTTCAAAAGTCCAACCATGGAACCAAAGACCTGTTTGACGATCCATTAAATATTGAATGTGAATTAATATTTGATAAATTGCTTCTTGAATGTATTGAGGTTTATTGAGTAATTTACCAATTTTGGCAATAGGTAATACGCTCATCATCAATGTATCATCCCAAAGTTGTTGATGATTTTCATTGTTATAAACGATATGTTGTAAACCTTTAAATTTAGTTCGAGGCATCTCATACATTACCCAATCTGCCCAGCGTTCTAAATATGGTAGAAAAACTGGATTTTTAGTTTCTTCATAACGGTAAGCTAATGTTAGAAATGGGCATACAGTATTTACATTTTTAGTTGGTGTACCCTCAGATAAACGTCGCTTAAACCAATTATCAATAATGTCTAACGTAGTCTTATCGCCAGTCTGTTGATAAAATTGGTACATGCCATAAAGACCAATACCATGAGTCCATTCCCATCCATCCCAACCTTTAGTATCAATAATTCGTCCATCGTCCAAGCGCAATAAAAATTCACCTGTTTCATCCTTTATATTAATTAAATTATTTATAATGTTGTGAATTAATTCTTGCAACTCAGTTCTAGAAATTAAGTACTCAGGTTTACAGAGCAATTTACTATGTTTTACAGGAAATATTTGCATCTCTTCTCATCCTTTGATTAAATTTATATAAAAACAACTAACACTCATTTATTTAGCTTTATAACCAATATTATTATTGCCCCAAAGTTTGGCAACTGGCATTCCAGTCAACATTTCAACAATAGGTTTACCTTTATCACTAATTCTTTTCTCTGAATTTGTTCCAATTCCTTTTATATTATTAATTTCATCAATTAATATTTTGTGAGTTTTCAAATTAAGTTTAAATTTTAATGAAATCAAAAAACCTAAAGTTAAAACAAAGATAGTTCCAACGACTAATAAGATTAAAATAGCTTGTGATACCGCTGGTGGTTGCTCATTTTGCCCTTTAACAAACCCTGAGTATTGTAAACAAATACCAATTAACATTACCGCCCCTGCTTGAGAAGCTTTCCGTGTAAAAGTCATTACACCGGCAAAAATTCCTTCGCGACGTTTACCAGTAATAATTTCATCCACATCAGATATATAAGTATAGATATTCCAAGGGACATAGTTGATACCTCCGCGCCCCAATCCAGCTATCGCTGATACAATAACCAATAGTGTATGAATATTACTTAAGTTGTAATACCAAATCACACCATAAGCTAAGCAACTAATACCAAAAATGGTGATAACACCGCGATATGCAGGTGCTGGTCCATATTTAATACATAACGGCATCATACCTAATACCGCAACAAACTGTGTTATAGACATAGTACCAACTAGCATAGATGCAACTGTCGGTTCTTGTAATAACACAAAAATTACATAGTAAGTAAATACTGCATTAAAAACATCTTGTGCAATATACCCACCTAAATACATACCTAAATGCTGTCTAAAAATTTTGATTTTAAATGTAGATAGGAGTTCAATAATTAAATGACGAATACTTTCTTTAAATGATAATGAAGCGGCTTCTTGTTCAGCTTGTAAAGCTTCTTTAGATTTAAGCTCTTTTGGTCTTTCCCAAGTAAATAAGTACACCATACAAAGAGCAAAAGAGCATAAAACAGAAAATACTAAACTGGCGTAAAAAAACGATATAGCATTATCTTTCCCAAAATAAGTAAGTAATACTCCCGGTAAAAAGCCCGCCAAAATTGCAGACAATTGCGCCATAGATATACGTGCTCCAGAAAATTTTGTCTTTTGCTTAAAATCATCGGTCATTTCTGGAACAAGCGTTTCGTAAGGAACAAGTACCATGGTGTAAACCATATCAAAGAAGAGATAAGTTAATAAGTAATAGATATAGCTCATACCTGGAGCCCACATTACGCTATAACTAAAAATGAGAGGGATACCGAGTAGTATAAAAAATTTACGGCGACCAAAACGCTGACCTAAGCGAGTTCGACCAAAATTATCCGTTAAATATCCCATTAACGGACTAATTACGGCATCAAGTACTCTAGCTGCAGCAAAAATAAATGTTGCTTCAATAGGGGTTAAATCACAGAAATTTGTATAAAAATATAATAACCATACCGCAGTTAATGCAGTAGTTCCTGCACCTAAAAAATCACCGCCACCATAAGCTAAGTAATTTTTTAATCCTATTACTCTATTTTTCATATTTACCCCACACATTTTTCCAACTTATCCCAAAAAAGAAGTATTACTTCTAGATTGATCCTAGTTGTAGTCTATGGTGAGAGAATTTCTTAAACTTTAACGTGAATGCCAACTTTTTATAAAAGTGGCAAAAATTTAAAAGTCGGCGTGATTTTTATCACAAATATCTTATTTTCTTCAAAATCTTTTTATTTTTAAAAAAAATTTATGAAACAATAATTTAAATTTTATTTTAATTAAGTTGTGGGTATTTATATGACTGTTCCAAAAGTTGCTATTCTATTAGCAGAGGGTTTTGAGGAAGCTGAAGCAATCATTATTTATAATGCGCTTTGTCGTCTCAAAATTGAAGTTCATTTATTAGCATGCCAAAATCAGATTATAGTCACTAGTTATCATAATATTGAGATGAAAGCACATGCGTTACTTATGGAAAAACAATCAACGCTCTATGATGCGATCATTTTGCCTGGAGGACCTGACGGAACGATCAATTTAGGTAAGAATCCAGATGTAATTCAATTTATTCAATCACACGATGCTGCTGGTAAATGGATCTGTCCAATCTGCTCTGCTGCCGTAAAAGTATTAAATAAAAACAATTTACTCAAAGGCAGAAAGTACGTATGTTCCGGTGATTTGTATAAAAATGCTCATGACGGTGTTTTTGTTGATCAAGATGTCGTTTTAGATAAAAATCTTTTTAGTGGTAAAGGTCTCGGTATGGCATTTAAATTTGCTTTTACACTTGGAGAATTGCTTAATATGGATAAAAAAGAGGTTAAATTTCAAGCTGAACATATTTATATCTCTTATTGATCATATTAATTTTTGGAGTTTTAATTGTTGCTGTATATTTTAAATTTCCTCAAAAAAGATCCATCTAAATTAAACAATAAATTTTAAAATATTTAAACAGTTGCTTGTAAGTATTGCAATTACAGTGAAAAAGCTAAACAAAGGTATTACTTATTGAATTGATAGTTCTTTTTGACTTTAATCAAATTTTGAAAGTGCTATATTAACCTATAATTAATAAGGGCAATAAGGCCCATTAGGAGGATTTAAAAATGATTACAGGTATCCAAATTACTAAAGCTGACAATGCTGCACTACTTAACTCTTTTTGGTTATTAGATGATTCAACAAAAGAAGCGCGTTGTGTAGCTGCTAAATCTGTTTATAAAGAAGATCAAATTATTCCAACTGCTGAATTAGGTCAATTTGAATATCGCGAAGTACCTTTAGATGTAGCACCAACAATCAAAGTTGAAGGTGGTCAACATTTAAATGTTAATGTTCTTCGTCGTGAAACCTTGGAAGATGCAGTAAAACATCCAGAAAAATATCCACAATTAACTATTCGTGTTTCTGGTTATGCAGTACGTTTTAATTCTTTAACAGCAGAACAACAACGTGATGTTATTGCACGTACTTTTACAACAAAAATGTAATTAGTTTTAATATTATTTGTGCCTAATAATAATTAACATAAAAAGGATAATGAAAATTATCCTTTTTTTATTGAAATGATCATTTACTTATACAATTATTAAATAACTTAATAGTGCTAGTTTTAAGTCAAGAATAAAAAATCCCCATTATCTGATCAAAGCGAATTGATAAAATTAAACACTAAAAATCAAAGTTGTTAAAAAATCATCGCAATAAATTATATTTTAATCTAATGAATTAATTAATGCTGATATGTCAGCTCGCTCCATATAATTAACATTTACATAGGCAAAATGAATTTTTTTATCCTGACCAATTAAATAAGTTGCAGGTATAGGTAATTTATAACTATCATCACCATTAAAATCAGGTAAATAAGCCCCCAAACACTTGTATAGTTCTCTAACATTTTCTGGTAATGTAAAAACTAAACCAAATTTATTAGCGACCTGATTTTCAACATCAGATAATATATTAATTGATAGCGATTTTTCTTTTTTTAATTGTGCACTAATTTCAGATTTTTGTGGCGAAATGGCAATAAAATGCATATTTTTTTCTTGTTGGATCAATTTTAAATTATTTTCGAAATGTTCTAATTCTTTGACACAAAATGGGCACCAACTACCACGGAAAAAACTAATTACGACTGGTTTATTTTCAAGTAATTTATATAAATTAATCGGCTGATTCTCTGTTGATAGTAATGAAAAATTTGGTGCAATATCTCCATATTGCAAAGCATGACTATCTAATTTTTTACTTAACATATCTGATAATGAACTTTCCATGATATTTAACATATCTTGAGGTAATTGTTCAATCATACCTTGTTTTAATAATTCTAATTCTTCAATTGTTTTCATTAAGTAATATCCTTTGTTAATACATTTTCATAAATTTGACTCAATACTTTTTTAAATATAGCAACATCATTATCAGATAAATTATTCGTTATTTTTTCTATCCATAAACTATGCTGTTTCAATGTTTCCGTTAATAAGACAGTACCTGCAGAAGTTAAAGAAACCAAAGTAATTCTTTTATCTTTTTGATCGTTTCTTTTTGATATTAACTTCTTATTAAATAATGAACTAATGAGAGTAGTTGTAGAAGCTTTAGTTATTCCTAGATATTTTGCAATTTCTTGTAAAGATAATTCTTGATATTCTTGTAATAAAACTAAAATAATTAACCGACTCTCTGAAAGGTGAAATTGTTGCAGTCGCTTAGAACATTCAATATCAATCAAACTAGACACTGATAACAAAGTAAAAGCATGTCCGAATTTTTTCTAAATTAATAGTATTTTCTTTTTTCAAAATATTACAAAAAGATAAATATCGATTTTCTAGTTGCATATATAAATTTCACAAATTAGTTAGTACCCTTACTATTTTTATATGCCAAATAAAGTATGGTTTAATGTCAAACATTTGTTTTAAATATTGGATGTGCAGGAAAGGAAAGAAGATAAAAATTACAATATGAATAAGACAATAACAAAATCGAGCCTTAATGGCTCGATTGCATTATTATTGATTGATATTAACCAAAAAACTTTTTCACTTTATCAAAAAAGCTTTTTTCTTTCGGGCTATGTTTAGAGCTTTTGTCCGCTTTAAAACTTTCACCTAACTCTTTCAGTAGCTCTTTTTGTTTACTGGTTAAATTAACTGGTGTTTCAACTACGACATGACAGTAAAGATCACCAACCGAACTACCACGCAATGATTTAATACCTTTACCACGTAATCGGAACATTCTGCCTGTTTGCGTTTCGGCTGGAATGGTTAAACTTACTTTTCCGTTAAGGGTTGGAACCTCAACTTCACCACCCAGTGATGCTAAAACAATGTTAATCGGTATTTCGCAATGTAAATTAGTGCCATCACGTTCAAAAATCGCATGCTGTTTGATCTGTACTTGAACATATAAATCACCTGCTGGAGCACCATTTAAACCGGCTTCACCTTCACCAGCAAGTCGAATTCGGTTTCCAGTATCAACACCCGCTGGAATAGTTACTGATAGTGTTTTATTTTTTTGTACACGACCTTCACCATGGCACTTCTTACATGGATTTTTAACAACTTTACCACGACCATGACAGGTTGGACATTCTTGTTGTACAGCAAAAAATCCTTGGCGCATTTGTACAACACCAGAACCATGACAGGTATCACAAGTAACGACATCCGATGATTTTTCAGTACCTTGTCCATGACAAGTATCACATGTGACCCAAGTTGGTACTTTAATTTCTTTGCTGACACCGTTAGCCGCTTCTTCTAGCGTTAGCGTAATATTATATTGCAGATCAGCGCCTCGTGATGCCGTTTGACCACGTCCACGCCCTCCTCCAAAGAAGTCACTGAATAGATCATCAAATGCACCACCACCAAAACCACCGAAACCGCCAAAACCACCTGCTCCAGCGCCGCCACCTTGTTCAAATGCTGCATGGCCATATTGATCATAAGCAGCTTTCTTTTGGGCATCGGTCAAAATCTCATATGCTTCTTTGACTTCTTTAAATTTTGCTTCAGCTTCGGCTTTATTATCCTGATTTTTATCAGGATGATATTTCATGGCAAGGCGTTTATAGGCTTTTTTTATTTCACTTTCTGTGGCTGTTTTGCTTACGCCTAATATTTCATAATAGTCTTTCTTCGCCATAATTAACCTTTATTTTTATCATAACATAAACAACTAAACGGGCTTGAGTTACCTCGCGCCCGTTTAATGTGTTACATGTTTAAAACTCGTTGAAATAACTCATTAAAAAACATCTTTATCAATGCTTATTATTTTTTCTCGTCATCAACTTCTTTAAAATCAGCATCAACAACATCATCATCTTGCGCCGCAGAACCGCTGTTAGCTTGGTTTGCAGATTGACCAGCTTGAGCTTGTTGTTGTTCTAATTCAAGTAATTTTTTAGATGCTTCCATCAACGCATTGATTTTTGCTTCAATTTCAGCTTTATCTTCACCGCGAGCAGCAACTTCTAAAGCGCTTACCGCATCTTCAATCGCTTTTTTATCATCTGCTGATAGTTGATCACCAGCTTCTGTCACTTTTTTACGAGTTGAGTGAACAAGATGATCCGCTTGGTTACGCACTTGAGCTAACTCTTCAAACTTACGGTCAGCATCGGCATTTGCTTCAGCATCATTTACCATTTTTTGGATCTCTTCTTCACTTAAACCAGAAGAAGCCTTAATAGTAATGTTTTGTTCACGACCTGTATTTTTGTCTTTCGCTGAGACATGTAAAATACCGTCAGCGTCGATATCAAAAGTTACTTCAATTTGTGGCATACCACGAGGTGCAGCTTGAATACCATCAAGGTTAAATTGACCTAATGATTTATTATCACTAGCACGTTTACGTTCACCTTGTAACACATGGATAGTTACTGCTGATTGGTTATCTTCAGCTGTTGAGAACACTTGACTATGTTTAGTTGGGATAGTTGTGTTTTTCTCAATTAAGGTAGTCATTACACCACCCATAGTTTCAATACCAAGTGATAATGGTGTTACATCAAGTAATAATACATCTTTAACATCACCACCAAGCACACCACCTTGTACTGCAGCACCAACAGCTACTGCTTCATCAGGGTTTACATCTTTACGTGGCTCTTTACCAAAGAAGTCAGCAACCGCTTTTTGCACCATTGGCATACGAGTTTGACCGCCGACTAAAATTACATCTTTAATATCAGATACAGAAAGACCAGCATCTTGTAAAGCAGTTTTAACTGGTTCCATTGAACGTTTAACTAAATCTTCTACTAAAGATTCAAGTTTTGCACGTGTTACTTTGATATTTAAATGTTTTGGTCCAGTTGCATCAGCAGTGATATATGGTAAGTTGATATCAGTTTGTTGTGCTGATGATAATTCAATTTTCGCTTTTTCAGCAGCTTCTTTTAAACGTTGCATTGCAAGTGGATCGTTTTTAAGATCGAAACCTTGTTCACGTTTAAATTCATCAACTAAATAGTTAATTAAACGAGAATCAAAGTCTTCACCACCTAAGTGAGTATCACCATTTGTAGCTAATACTTCAAATGTTTTTTCACCATCAACATCATCAATTTCGATAATTGAAATATCGAATGTACCACCACCAAGGTCATATACTGCGATAGTGCGATTACCCACATCTTTATCTAAACCATAAGCAAGCGCTGCTGCTGTTGGTTCGTTGATGATACGTTTAACATCTAAACCAGCAATACGACCAGCATCTTTTGTTGCTTGACGTTGAGCATCATTAAAATAAGCTGGAACAGTGATAACGGCTTCAGTAACTGGTTCACCAAGATAATCTTCTGCTGTTTTTTTCATTTTCTTTAATACTTCAGCAGAGATTTGTGGTGGAGCAATTTTTTGACCTTTAACATCAACCCACGCATCGCCATTATCAGCTTTTACAATTTTGTATGGCATAATACCCACATCACGTTGTACTTCAGCATCTTCAAAACGACGGCCAATTAAACGTTTAATAGCAAATAATGTATTTTGTGGATTTGTTACTGCTTGGCGTTTTGCTGGTTGACCAACTAAAATTTCACCATCTTGTGTATAAGCAATAATGGAAGGGGTTGTGCGATCACCTTCTGCATTTTCTAATACTTTTGCTTGCCCATTGTCCATCACTGCAACACATGAATTTGTTGTACCTAAATCGATACCAATAATTTTACCCATAATCTTTGTCTCCTCAAAACCTGTATTTTATTTCTTGTATATAAGTCTTAAATTTTAATTTTCAAGCTTTAAATTTATACAAAGTAATATTTTTTGTTTCCACATAGATGGGAACAATATTGTTAATATCAAGGGGCAATATAAAAATTTTTTAATATATCTTGATTGCTAGGTTCTCTGCACTTATCATTGCCGCTCTTTTTTATTGTAGAACTTAATTTATAGGATCTTTATGGAACAAACAAAACTTGCAAATCCCGGCCCTCTGGGTTTAATGGGATTTGGTATGACAACAATTTTATTAAATATTCATAATGCAGGATTCTTTCCTGTTATGACTGTAATTGTCTCAATGGGTATTTTTTATGGTGGTCTTGCACAAGTTATTGCTGGTATTTTAGAATTCCGCAAAGGCAATACGTTTGGAACAACAGCATTTACCTCTTATGGTTTCTTTTGGATCGCATTAGTTGGCATTTGGTATTTACCAACTTCACCAGCAACTGCACCATCTGATGCAACCTTTGTGGGGATCTTCCTTGCTTTATGGGGAATTTTTACTGGTTTTATGTTTATTGGTACCTTGAAAGGCAATCGAGCATTACAATTTGTTTTTGCTAGCCTAACACTGTTATTTGCTCTGTTGGCAATTGGTAATATTTCAGGTAATCATGGCATTATTCATATTGCTGGTTTTGAAGGCATTATTTGTGGTGCAAGTGCAATTTATTTGGCAATGGCAGAAGTGATTAACGAACAATTTGGTCGTACTATTTTGCCTATTGGTGCACCTAAAGGCGCAGCGCATTAATAAAATTAAGCAGTCATACAATTGACTTTTTTAAGTGAGCAATGAAAACGGGGAAATATCCCCGTTTTTTTATGTCCAATAAGAGCGATTAAAGTCGATTATTTTTTATAAGCATCATTATGCACACCAACTGCCGCTCGGCCTGATGGATCGTTTAAATTTTTAAATGATTCATCCCATTCAATTGCTTTAGCCGTTGAACATGCAACCGTTGGACCGCCTGGTACACAATGGGCAGCACTTTCAACTGGGAATAATTCATCAAAAATTTCACGATACATGTATGCTTCTTTCGATGCAGGTGTATTGTAAGGGAAGCGGAATTTTGCATTTTCTAGCTGCTGATCAGTAATCTTGCTTTCAGCAATCTCTTTTAATGTATCAATCCAGCTATAACCAACGCCGTCAGAGAATTGTTCTTTTTGACGCCAAACTACCGATGCAGGTAAATAAGATTCAAATGCTTCACGAACAATGTGTTTTTCCATTTTACCGTTGCTACCACACATTTTATCTTTTGGATTAAGGCGCATCGCCACATCTAAGAATTTTTTATCTAAGAATGGTACCCGAGCCTCAACACCCCAAGCAGCCATAGCTTTATTTGCTCGCGCACAGTCGTACATATGTAAGGCAGCTAATTTACGTACAGTTTCTTCATGGAATTCTTTTGCATTTGGCGCTTTATGGAAATACAAATAACCACCAAATACTTCATCTGCACCTTCACCAGATAGAACCATTTTTATACCCATTGCTTTGATCTTACGCGCCATTAAATACATTGGCGTTGAAGCACGAATGGTTGTTACATCATAAGTTTCGATGTAATAAATGACATCACGAATCGCATCAATACCTTCTTGAATAGTAAAGTTAATTTCGTGATGAACTGTGCCTAAATGGTCAGCAACAGCCTGTGCAGCTTTCAAATCTGGCGCACCTTTTAAACCTACTGCAAATGAGTGTAACTGCGGCCACCAAGCTTCTGATTTTTCATGATCTTCAACACGGCGAGCTGAGAATTTTTTGGTAATTGCAGAGATAACTGAAGAGTCAAGACCGCCAGATAATAACACACCGTAAGGCACATCAGACATAAGATGGCTTTTAACAGACTCTTCTAAAGCAATACGTAACGCATTAATATCGGTCTTGTTATCTTTTACATTCTCGTAGTCCATCCAGTCACGTTGGTAATAAGTTTTAATTTCACCTTCAGTACTAGATAAATAACTTCCAGGAGGGAAAGCTTCAATGGTTTTACAAACGGGTACTAATGCTTTCATTTCTGAAGCAACATAAAACGTACCATTTTCATCATATCCCATATACATAGGAATAATACCTATGTGATCACGACCAATGAAATAAGTACCTTTATTGATGTCATAAAGGATAAAAGCAAACATACCTTGTAATTCATCAAGACAATGGATACCTTTTTCTTGATAAAGAGCTAAAATTACTTCACAGTCAGAGCCTGTTTGAAATTCATAACGATCTTTGTACTGATTTCGGAGTTCTTGATGATTATAAATTTCGCCATTGACTGCTAAAACTAAAGTTTTATCTTTATTATAAAGTGGCTGAGATCCTGTATTAACATCTACAATTGATAAACGTTCATGAGCTAAAATAGCTTTATCAGAAGCAAAAATACCAGACCAATCAGGACCACGGTGACGTTGTAGACTTGATAGCTCTAATGCTTTTGTTCGTAGTTGTTCTGGATCTGATTTAATATCAAGAATACCTAAAATCGAACACATTGATTTTCTCCATTTAAAATCGCCTAGGCGATACAATTTACAAGTAAAAACTAACTATCTGTATGAAAATATTCATATCATTTTGTTGTTATTGGTAATTATGCTCTTTTCAAAATAATGAATGTGAGCAAAACTCTAAATAAACAGCATACACATTATTGATACACAATTAAAGTACAATATCGTTATACTTTTCCTATCATTGCAAAAAGATCACAATTATTTTTTCTGCCATTGACCTTGTTGCTTTATATATTGACCTGCTGGCGTTTTGTCTTGTGCTTTACTACCAGCTCGATTTTCCACTTCATTTAATGGAACTTTACTTTCAGCAGAAACTTTTTGGTACTGTGCTTTGCGAGCTTGATTAATTAAATTTGCAATCTCACTGGCATTGCCTACATTTTTTACTACACCTAAGTAGCCATCTGCTTGTTCTCCTACTAATCCTTGCGCTTTGGCTTGGCTTAGTGAATCGATGGCTTGTTCTAAAGTCAGTGCTGATACAGAAAAAGATAAAACAGCAGTAAATAAAGCTATTGTCACTTTTTTATAGATACTCATAGCACACTCCTTAATCATACTTTTTATAATTAAATTTAAAAGTAGCAAAAGATTTTTTATGCATAATAATTAGTATTATCAACCATCTTTGCCATCTTCCTACCATAAATCACTCATTAATAAAATTTTACTTTTTAATATAGTCCAGATTTATTGATAATATTGTCTAATGCCTTATCCACTTTAATATTAATCTCATGATCGATTTTTACATTTAAATTAATATTAATAGGTTCGCTTGGCGTTTGTACTTTAACCGTTGGCGAACATCCCATTAACGCACTACCTAATATCATTATTGCAATAACTCGTCGTATCATAAAATGACCTCTTATTTTGCAGATTCCTTTTTTAAATGCGCTTCAATACGTTTACGAATTGGTTCACTAATTTGATCTGATAATTGTAAACTCATGAGCAGCTTGGCGATATTTTCTTCTAATGTTACATTTAAATTGACGGCTTTGCCATCTTCAACATCCAAATTATGTCCTTGGATATGAAGCCCTAATTTAGCAACATCATCAGCATAATCAACCGTTCCATCTAGTTTAGTATAATGAAAATTTTTAATAATATCTGTGAGTATTTTCATATTAGGATTACTTTTAGCATAATTTTTTAGAGCTGAATTTTCAAACTGTAAATAGCCTTGATTGGTTGTGGTTAACTGTCCTTTTTTAATTATGGGCTCAAAAGTTACACCTTCTTTTTTATTCACAGATAATAATGTAATAGGTAATAACCCATCAATAGCACCATCACCAGCCAGTCCTTCAGCAGGATATGCGGCGAAAATATCTTTTAATTGTATCTGCTTTAATCTTAAATTAAATTGTTGGGGTAATTTAGCTAAATTCAATTTACTGGCTTCAAGAAAGATAGAGCCTGAAAAAATAGCCGCTTGTGCCTTTTTCCAAATAATCGTACCTTTGCTTGGTGTATTAAACGATGCGGTATAACTACCAGACAATTTTACCTGTTGCAAAGCGATCCCCATATTTATCTCTTGTATATTGAGTGTTGGCACTGAAACAGTAAATTGCTTATTTTTGATATCAACATTAATATTACCCGTAGCAGATTTTATTTCACTATTTTTGTAAATCCCACTGAACTTATTAAGAGTTAATTTAGCTGTAGCTAATATTCTTTTAGGCTCAACCGGAATGGGAGATTGTACTTTAAAGGTTAACGCTCCATTTAATCGGCTAAATATAGAATCGTCAGATAAATTCGCTTTCTCTATATTTACAGAAGCATTACCAGAATTAGTGAATTCAAATCGATTATTGGTAATCCAACCCGTGAATGGCAATAATATTTTGCCGTTTTCTATACCAAACTGATTTAAAGTAGTGGTTAAAACACCATTTTGGATATCAATACGCAAATCATTTTGATTGAATAATAATGTGGCCGAAAGATTGGCAACATATTGTTTATTTGCCGATACATCCAAATGAATAGCTTGTTGCTGTTTCGTTGCTTTAACTTTCACATCAAACAACTCATGATTTTGTTCATAAAATCGCAATGAGTCAATATCGATCGTCGATGGTAGCCAGTAAACAATGGTTGGTATGGATGAATAATCAAACCCCGATTGATTTTGCTTTTCAGATGCCGTTTCAATGATATTTTTGGTATTATCTGTGACGATTTTGCTATCACTTGATTGCCAATTAATATTAAGATTTTGCGCTGATAGTTTTGACAAGGAGATAAATACATCTTTAGCCGTAACCGTAAATTGCGCCTCTTTATTAACCGTTAATTGATCAAATGAAAGACCGGATAGGTTAATATGGGCACCCTGCCAGTTTATTGAGAATCCATACTCGTGTTTAAATTCTTGCCAATAACGCCAACCAAATAGACCAAGTACCGTGATAAATACTAAAATACTGAGTGAAATCCAATAGCGTTTTTTTAAACGAGCCATATTCGTTCTCGACTTAGCTAAAATTATTGCCGGAATCATCCGGCAATAATAGGATGATTATGCGGATGTTTGCTCTCGCTGGTTAATATATGCTAGTGCTTTATCGATTCTTGCTAGCGTGCGTTTTTTACCAATAGCAAATACCGTTGCATCAACAGATGGGGATTGACCAATACCTGTTACCGCAACACGAAGTGGCATACCTACTTTACCCATGCCTATTTCAAGCTCAGCAGCCGTCGCTTCAATAACTTCATGGATTTTATGAATTTCCCAATCAAAATCAGCAATAGCTTCAATTTTTGCTCGGATGTTTTCTAGTGGCTCTTTGGCAACTGGGCGTAGGTGTTTTTTTGCTGCATCAGCATCAAAATCAGAAAAATCTTGATAACAATAAGCACATGATTGAGCCATCTCTTTTAGTGTTTTGCAACGTTCACCAAATAACTTAATAATTGTAATCAGATCTGGCCCTTGTGATAAATCATAGCCATGTTGATTCATATGCCAAACTAAATGCTGAGCAACATAATCAGCATCTAAATGATTAATATAATGGTGATTTAACCAAAGTAATTTTTCAGTATTAAATGCACTTGCAGACTTACTCACTGCATCTAGTGAGAAGAAATCAATCATTTCTGGCACTGAAAATATCTCTTGATCACCATGGGACCAACCAAGACGAACTAAATAGTTCAGTAATGCCTCTGGCAAATAACCATCATCACGGTATTGCATCACGCTCACTGCACCATGACGTTTAGATAATTTTTGTCCATCATCACCTAAAATCATTGATACGTGCCCATATTCAGGCAGTGGTGCTCCCAATGCTTTTAAAATATTAATTTGGCGAGGCGTATTATTGATATGATCTTCACCACGAATAACATGGGTGATTTCCATATCCCAGTCATCAACAACAACACAAAAGTTATAAGTTGGAGAACCATCAGTACGACGAATAATTAGATCATCAAGCTCTTTATTAGCAATTTCAATTGGACCACGGATCAAATCATTAAAAACAACTACGCCATCTACTGGATTAGCAAAACGGACAACATGCGGTTCAGTATGTGAGTGCTGTTTTTGTACTTCATCACAACGACAATGACCGTCATAGCGCGCTTTTTCACCTTTCGCCATTTGCTCTTCACGTAATTTTTCAAGACGTTCTTTCGAACAGTAACAACGATAAGCGGTACCTTTAGCTAACATTTCATCAATAACTTGATTGTAGCGATCAAAACGTTTAGTTTGATAGTAAGGGCCTTCATCCCATGACAATTTTAACCAATTCATACCTTCCATAATCGCTTCAATCGCTTCTGGTGTTGAACGCTCGAGATCAGTATCTTCAATGCGCAATACAAACGCACCTTTTGCATGACGAGTATAGAGCCAAGAGTAAAGCGCTGTACGTGCACCACCTACATGTAAATAGCCTGTTGGGCTAGGTGCAAAACGGGTTTTAATTTTCATGAAATAATCCTAATAATAACAGAAATGAGCGCGATACTATAAGGTTATCATTTGCGCTCTTTTTATTTTGATAATATCAATTAATAGAATAACTTTTTGATATAAATTCATTTTAGTTGCTTATTCTAACATGCTAAAAGGTTTCGGCAATAGTCATGTTAATGTTAGAAAATTAATAACGAACTTGTAAAAAAGTTTGAGGTTAAGCATACGTTTGAGTATAAAACATTGATACTTAACCTTTGTATTTTGAATAATTAATGCGCCTCATCCCAATTATTGCCGATACCGACATCAACTTTTAAAGGTACAGATAACTGATAACAATTTTCCATAATCTTTTTAATTTCTGTACAATATTGCTCAACAAACGCATCTTTTACTTCAAATACTAATTCATCGTGTACTTGCATCACCATTTTAATATTATCTGCGGATTGATTTTTTATCCACTCACTCATTTTTATCATGGCGGTTTTGATAATATCGGCCGCGGTACCTTGCATTGGTGCATTAATTGCTGCTCGTTCTGCTCCACGCTTTTCAATACCGTTAGTTGATCTAATTTTAGGTAGATACAAACGGCGACCAGATAAGGTTTCAACATAACCTTGCTCAGCAGCAAGTTGGCGAGTTTGTTCCATATATTGCTGAACACCTGGATAGCGTTCAAAATAACGATCGATGTAAAACTGCGCTTCTTTACGAGGGATATTAATCTGTTTAGATAACCCAAAAGCACTCATACCATAAATTAAACCAAAATTAACCGCTTTAGCGCGTCTTCGTTCTTCATTGGTAACTTCCGATTCAGCTTTACCTAATATTTCACCAGCGGTTACTCGGTGAATATCTTTATCATGAGCAAAAGCATTAAGTAAACTTTTATCTTGCGACAAATGCGCCATGATACGTAACTCAATTTGTGAATAGTCAGCAGAAATGATTTTACAACCTTTCGGCGCAATAAATGCTTGTCGAATACGGCGACCTTCTTCATTACGTACCGGAATATTTTGTAAATTTGGATCGTTGGATGATAATCGACCCGTGATAGTACCGATTTGATTATAGTTAGTATGAATACGCTGATCGATTGGACTAATCATCAATGGTAATTTGTCGGTATAAGTATTTTTCAATTTAGCTAATCCACGATAGAACAAAATCATTCGCGGTAATTCGTATTCGTTAGCCAGTTCACTTAATACTTCTTCGCTGGTTGATGGATCACCTTTTGGCGTCTTTTTTAAAACAGGTAAATTATGCTTATCAAATAAAATCGCTTGAATCTGTTTTGGTGAGGCTGGATTAAATTTTTCGCCAGCGAGTGATTGCAGTTGCGCTTCAATTTCAATTAACTGTTTAGCTAATTCAATAGAATAGTCATTTAATTGTTTAGCATCAACTAATACACCGGTTCTTTCCATTTCAGCTAATACAATAGCCAGTGGCATCTCAATATCTGTAAATAGTTTTGTTAATTTTTGGTCTTTTTCAAGTTCTGGCCACAATTTTTCATGCAGTTGCAATGTAATATCGGCATCTTCAGCCGCATATTGAGTCGTTTTTTCTACTTCAATAGCATCAATGGTAACTTTCTTTTTATCTACTTTAGTTAGCTCATCATAAGTGATGGTTTTATGATTGAGATAACGATTTGCCATACTATCCATATCATGACGTTCAGTACTATTTAATACATAAGATTCAAGCATGGTATCAAAGGCAATACCACACACCTTAATGCCATAATTAGCTAATATGCTGTAATCAAATTTAGCATTTTGCGCAATTTTTTTAATCTCTGGATTTTCAAGTACAGGTTTTAATTTGGCTAATACCTCGGTTAAAGGTAATTGCTCTGGTACCCCTAAATACTGATGAGCCAGTGGAATGTAGGCCGCTTGATAAGGTTCAACACTTAGCGATATACCCACTAATTTAGCATGTACATGATCAACATTATCGGTTTCAGTATCAAAAGCAAATTGCTTGCTATTGGTTAACTTGATAACCCAGTCATCAAGCTGTTCATGCGTTAATATACACTGATAATCGGTCTCTTTCTTTTGTGCAGTAACTGAATGTTGTTGATGATCTGCCAATAACGATAAACTTTCACCTACGATGCCATTTTTTTGCTGTTTTAGGAACGTACCTGCAATTAACTCTTTTTGCCAACGATGAAAACCATAATAAGCAAACAATTCAACCAATTTATTGACATCAATATCGGTAATTAGCAGTTGCTCATTAGTAAAATCTAATTTGACATCGGTTTTGATGGTAGCAAGCAAATAAGAAAGTTCAGCTTCATTTTGATTATCAATTAATTTTTGTTTTAAGGATTTTGCACCACGGATCGATAATTTTTCAATATCATCTAAGCGTGCATAAATATCTTTAACACTGGTAAATTCAGTCAATAAGCCTTGTGCCGTTTTTTCACCCACACCAGGCACACCCGGTATATTATCGGAGGAATCGCCTCTTAACGCTAAATAATCAATAATTTTTTCGGGCGGAACACCAAATTTATCCATCACACCTTTTGGATCAAGCACAGCATTATTCATTGTATTAATTAGAGTGATTTTATCACTCACCAACTGCGCCATATCTTTATCGCCAGTACTAATTAGCACGTCCAGATTTTCGCGTTCAGCTTGTCTGGCTAAGGTACCAATAACGTCATCAGCCTCAACACCTTCAATACATAGTAATGGCAACCCCATTGCTTTCAAAATAGTATGAATCGGTTCAATTTGGGGGCGAAGATTTTCAGGCATCGCTTCACGCGTAGCTTTATATTCGCTATAGATCTCATTACGAAATGAGCCCCCTTTCGCATCAAAGACCACCGCAATATGAGTAGGGTTATATTGATTAATCAAACTGCGAATCATATTAATCACACCAAAAATAGCACCAGTTGGCTCACCTTTGGCGTTAGTTAATGGAGGGCATGCAAAAAAAGCACGGTAAAGATATGAAGATCCATCAATTAAAATAATTGGTGTGTTATTTGGCATTTCTATTACCCAAATGTTATTCAAGTCAATGGCTGATAGTATAACCTAATTAACCTTAATATTCTTATTCATGACCATAATATAATGTAAAAAAGTTTCAGGTTAAGTATACGTTTCAGTATAAAAAACCAGTAAACAACTGTATATTGTTTAATAAGTGTTATATAATACTGCTTTTGTTTTCGCCTGAGTATGTAATAGATGACAGAATTAAGTCTTGCTGCGCAAAAAGTCAAAGAAGCTCTCGCCGCTAAAAATCTTGAAACCCCATCAAGTCGTTTAGATATGGATAGTAGTGAACGGAAAGCTAAAATTGAAGCACACTTTCGAGAAATTATGAAGCTTATGGAACTTGATTTGAGTGACGATAGCCTCGCTGAAACTCCGCACCGCGTTGCAAAGATGTATGTTGACGAAATCTTTTCTGGACTTAACTATCATAACTTCCCAAAAATCACCCTAATTGAAAATAAAATGCAGGTTGATGAAATGATAACCGTTCGGGATATTACTTTAACGAGTGTGTGTGAACACCATTTTGTCACTATCGATGGCAAAGCTACAGTTTCTTATATCCCAAAAGATAAAGTGATCGGTCTATCAAAAATTAATAGGATTGTTGAGTTTTTTTCACAACGTCCACAAGTACAAGAAAGATTAACCCAACAAATTTTGGTTGCACTGCAAACTCTGTTAGGAACGGTTAATGTTGCTGTTTCAATTGATGCCACACACTATTGCGTAAAAGCTCGCGGAATTAAAGATTCGAACAGTCTAACGACAACAACCGCCTTAGGTGGAGGATTTAAAACCAATCCAAGCACTCGGCAAGAATTTTTAAGGGCATTAAAACACTATTAATAAAATTATAGATATATACCAATACGATGTGTTATTTATCAGTAAAGTAATAAAAGTATACATAACAAGCTAATGAGCTATTTTGTTGTGAAATTTTATCTAATAATCAATATTAATTTACGCAAACCTAAAATATGCGTTAAGACTTGATATCACAATCAAGTCTTATTTATTCAATAAGCATAATATTCCATATATAACCATAAAAAGCACAGTTGTTATTGCGTGCATCTTCAAGAAAGATTGGTATAATTGGCAACTATTTTAGTTAAAACATAACAATTAATTAACACGCTTTAATGAAGATAATCCGCGGTATTGGCAATTTAAACAATGAATTTACTCAATGTGTACTAACATTGGGCAATTTTGATGGTGTGCATTTAGGACACCAACAATTAATTAACCATTTAATAGAACAAGGTAAAAAATTAAATTTACCCACAGTGGTTATGTTATTTGAACCTCAACCATTAGAGTTTTTTTGCAAGCAACAAGCCCCAGCAAGATTAACTTCATTTAAAGAAAAAGTGATGTTAATTGAAAAGCTCGGTATCGACTATATTATTGCGGTTCCATTCACCCAAACCTTTGCCAATATGTCAGCCAATACTTTTATTCAAGATTGGTTAATTAACAAATTAAAAGCTAAATATATTGCTATTGGTGATGATTTTCGATTTGGTCATGAGCGTAAAGGCGATATTCATCTTTTACAAAATTATGCTCACAACCATCACTTTGTCGTTCAAAGTATGCCAACATTGGTTTGGAATAACTTAAGAATCAGTAGCACTGCGGTGCGAGAAGCGTTATTAAATAGCGACTTTAAATTAGCACATTCCCTTTTAGGACGTGATTATACTATTGAAGGGCGTGTAATACATGGCAATGCTTTAGCTAGACAATTAGGGTTTCCCACAGCCAATATTCATCTACATCGCAAAAAACCAGCGCTACAAGGTGTTTATCTGGTTAAAGTCAAAAACTGCTGTAGTAATCAAGATTATCAGGGTATTGCCAACATAGGGATAAGACCCACAATTCAAGGCAAAAAAGCAATATTAGAGGTGAATCTGTTTGACTTTTCAGGTGATATTTATGGACAATATTTAGACGTTACCTTTGTTTATAAATTACGTGATGAGAAAAAATTTGATTCATTGTCAGACTTAAAAGAACAAATAACACAAGATATTTGCACTGCGAAAGAGATCAGTGCAAAATTAACCAATTAAAAAGTAGTATCAACAAAATTAACTGGAATAAATCAGCATGACAGATTATAAAAATACATTGAATTTACCGGAAACTGGGTTTCCAATGCGAGGCGATCTTGCTAAACGTGAACCTGCGATGTTGCAAAATTGGTATGATAAAGAGCTTTATCGTAAAATCCGCCAAGTAAAAAAAGGTAAAAAAGCCTTTATTTTGCATGATGGCCCTCCTTATGCAAACGGTAAACTTCATATTGGTCATGCTGTCAATAAAATTATTAAAGACATTATCATCAAATCAAAAGGGTTAAGTGGTTATGACTCCCCGTATATTCCAGGATGGGATTGTCATGGTTTACCCATTGAGCAAAAGGTTGAAGAACAAGTCGGGAAACCAGGCGTAAAAGTAACGCCAGCTGAATTTCGTCAAATTTGTCGTGATTATGCCGCTTCGCAAGTTGAACTACAAAAAGCCGACTTTATCCGAATGGGCGTATTAGGTGACTGGCAAAACCCTTATCGCACAATGAATTACGATACTGAAGCAAATATTATTCGTGCATTAGGTAAAGTAATAAAAAATGGGCATTTAGTAAAGGGTGCTAAACCTGTTTATTGGTGTACTGACTGTATGTCTGCATTAGCGGAAGCGGAAGTAGAATATTACGATAAATCATCACCTGCAATTGATGTAAAATTCAAAGCAACTGATAATCAAACGGTGGCGAATAAATTTGGTATTAATACTGATTTAACGATTAATGCCGTTATCTGGACAACAACACCTTGGACTCTTCCTGCTAGCCGAGGAATCGCACTTAATGAAACGGTAGAATATCAACTAGTACAGATCAACGATAAAGAATGCTTAATTTTGGCAGCAGAATTAGTTGAATCAGTAATGAAACGTGCCGATATCACTGATTGGGCAATCTTAGGTTCTTGCCATGGTAAGGATCTTGAATTACTACGTTTCAAACACCCTTTCCTTGATTTTGATGAACCAATTGTTCTTGGTGAACATGTTACGGTTGATGCAGGTACAGGCGCTGTACATACCGCACCTGGACACGGTGCTGAAGACTTTATTGTCGGTCAAAAATATGGTCTTGAAGTGGCCAATCCTGTTGGAGGAAATGGTTGTTACTTGCCGGGAACTGGCGCTGGTTTAGATGGTTTATTTGTTTTTAAAGCCAATAAAGTAGTAGTTGAACTATTAAAAGAACGCAATGCGTTACTACACTTTGAAAATATTGAACATAGCTACCCATGCTGTTGGCGACATAAAACCCCTGTTATCTACCGTGCAACACCACAATGGTTTATCAGCATGGATAAACAAGGTTTACGTGCTCAATCATTAAAAGAGATTAAACAAGTCCGTTGGATCCCAGATTGGGGACAAGCACGTATTGAAACCATGGTAGCAAATCGCCCTGACTGGTGTATTTCTCGCCAACGTACATGGGGCGTACCGATGACGCTATTCGTACATAAAGAAACGGAAGAACTGCATCCAGATACTTTAGAACTTGTTGAAAAAGTAGCTAAATTAGTTGAACAAAATGGGATTCAAGCTTGGTGGGATGCCGATATTAAAGATCTACTTGGCCCTGATGCCGATGATTACCGTAAAGTACCCGACACATTAGATGTATGGTTTGATTCAGGATCAACTTTCTATTCAGTGGTTGGTGTTCGTCCTGAATTTGCAGGACACGAAGCCGATATGTATTTAGAGGGATCCGATCAGCATCGTGGTTGGTTTATGTCATCATTAATGTTATCAACAGCTATTGATAATAAAGCACCTTACAAACAAGTTTTAACTCACGGTTTTGTGGTTGATGGACAAGGTCGTAAGATGTCTAAATCACTCGGTAACATTGTGACTCCTCAAGAAGTTATGAATAAATTAGGTGCCGATATTTTACGTTTATGGATCGCCTCTACCGATTATTCAGGCGAAATGAGCTATTCAGATGAAATCATCAAGCGCGCTGCGGACAGCTATCGTCGTATCCGTAATACTGCACGTTTCTTACTGGCAAACTTAAATGGTTTCGATCCAGTCAAAGATATGATAAAACCTGAAGATATGGTTGTACTTGATCGTTGGGCAGTGAGTATGGCTAAAGAAGCCCAAGAGCAAATCATTCAGGCTTATGAAAACTATGATTTCCACAAAGTGGTACAACGTATTATGCAATTTTGCTCAATCGAAATGGGCTCTTTCTATTTAGATATCATCAAAGATCGTCAATATACGGCTAAAAGTGATAGTGTTGCTCGTCATAGTTGTCAAACTGCGCTATATCATATTGCACAAGCGATGGTACGTTGGATTGCCCCAATTTTATCTTTCACTGCAGATGAAATTTGGCAATATATACCAGCAGCAGAAAAACAGGAATTTGTTTTTGAAGATGAGTGGTATACAAAACTATTTACATTATCAGAAAGTGAAACATTAAATAGTGAATATTGGGCACAAATTTTAGCGATTCGTAGTGAAGTAAATAAAGTGCTTGAGCAAGGTCGTAATGATAAAGTGATAGGTGGGGCTCTTGAAGCTGCGGTAACCCTTTATGCTAATGAAGATATCATGGCAACTTTAGCTAAACTAGAAAACGAATTACGCTTTGTATTACTCACCTCACAAGCGAGTGTTAAGCCATTACAAGCGGCACCAGCAGATGCAGTACAAAGTGATATTGATGGATTAAAAATTGAACTAGCTAAAGCACAAGGCGATAAATGTCCTCGTTGCTGGCACTATACTATCGATAACGAACCAACCACGCATTTATGTAAACGCTGTGAAGAAAATATTAATGGTAAGGGTGAAGTTAGACATTTCGCCTAGTCATTAATAATTCGACATTTAAAAAACGCTATAGAATAAAATCTATAGCAATTCAATATTTTTACCGCCGACACCTGTCGGCGGAAATATAATAATGAGCATACTATATGAAAAAAGATAATGGACTTTACTGGTTACTCGTTACAATTGTGATTTTTGTAATTGATATCGCAAGTAAGTTTTTTATTATTGATAAATTTTCTCTGTTTGAATCAGTAAATCTTTTACCGTTCTTCTCTATTACTTATGTACGTAATATCGGCGCAGCGTTTAGTTTTTTCGAGGGACAACGTGAAATGCTAGTTGCTATTGCCTTGATTATCAGCGTTGTCATTATGTATATGCTTTATCGTAATTCACGCCAAAAAAAATTAGAGAATTTCTCATTATCACTAATTTTAGGTGGAGCATTAGGTAATTTATTCGATCGCCTTTACCATGGTTTTGTGGTTGATTTTTTAGATGTTAATTTTGGTAGTTGGCACTATCCAACTTTTAATGTTGCAGATTGCGCTATCTGTATAGGCATTGGATTATTTATTTTTTGTAACTATAAAAAACCTAAACAGACTGCTGAGTAATATGCAAATAATTTTAGCTAATCCTCGTGGATTTTGTGCTGGTGTTGATCGCGCAATTACCATTGTTGAGCGAGCCATTGAACTTTTTGGTGCTCCTGTTTATGTCCGCCATGAAGTGGTGCATAATCGTTATGTAGTTAATCGTCTTAAGCAGTTAGGTGCAATATTCATTGAAGATATCAGTGAAGTACCTGATAATACCATCCTTATTTTCTCAGCACATGGCGTATCTAAAGCAGTTCGAGAAGAAGCCAAACAACGTAAATTGCGCATCTTTGATGCAACTTGTCCATTAGTGACCAAAGTGCATATGGAAGTAGCTCGATCAAGTTATCGAGGTGAAGAGGTTATTTTAATCGGTCATGCAGGTCATATTGAAGTCGATGGTACTATGGGCCAATACAATAATCCTCAAGGTGGCATCTATTTAATTGAATCGACTGAAGATGTAAATAAGTTAAAAATTAAAGATGAAAATCATCTCTGCTTTACCACTCAGACAACCTTATCTGTTGATGATACAGCCGAAATTATTGCCGCGTTAAAACAACGTTTTCCAAATATTCGTAGTCCTCGTAAAAATGATATTTGCTACGCCACAACCAATCGCCAACAAGCGGTTAAACAATTGTCATCTCGTGCTGATATTGTTTTAGTTGTTGGATCTAAAAACTCATCGAATTCAAATCGTTTAGCAGAGCTCGCACGACGAAACAGCAAAAATGCTTATTTAATCGATTATGCGTCGGATATTCAACAAGAGTGGTTAGTTAACGCACGAACAATTGGCGTAACCGCGGGCGCATCAGCACCAGATATTTTAGTGCAGCAAGTTATCGAGCACTTAAAAGGTTTAGGTTGCACATCACTTATTGAAACCGATGGGATTTTAGAAAACATCACTTTTGAAATTCCTAAAGAACTACGAATAGAAGTTAAAGCTGTTTGATTTAAGATGAGTGCTTAATTCGTTCAAATTTTGCTAATAGTTCTTCTTGTGTTTCAACATGCTCGGGATCTGCAATAATAGCATTTTGAATTGGGCAAACACGCTGGCATGTGGAGTGATCATAATAGCCAACGCATTCTGTACATTTATTAGGATCAATTTCATAAGTATCAAAGCCCATTGAGATTGCCTCATTAGGGCACTCAGGCTCACACATATCACAATTAATACATTTGTTGGTTATTTTTAACGCCATGCTCTTTGCTATCTTTATTAACTGAAAAAAATTGGCGTCATTATAGCGCAATCACCAATAATTCCGAATAAAGATCACATTATCACTGATTAACAAGGTCAATTTTTGTCAAAAAGTTTCAGGTTAACTATATGTTTGAGTATATGTTTGAGTATAAAAACTTAACCAAATCAGCGAGAATAACGTTATAAATGGAATATAACTATTTGTTTTATTGTCTAATTGAAAATATTAAGCGCTGTTGATCCACTTAAATACTGATCAGCAACGCTTCTATTATTTCTTATCGAAATCAAACCATTTTAATATTTTGAATAATTATTGTGGAAGTTTATAGGCTTGGCGAGCTAATAATTTCCAATCTTCACCAGCTTTTTTAAACACTAGCATAACGCCAATTTTAACTTTACCTTTTTGGCCACTATTATTTGTATCAGCAGAAAACACATGACGAACAATTGCAGTATCACCTTCGGTAACAATGGATTGATCTTGAAATTCAAGCGTAATAAATCCAGAACGGCCACTGACAATAGCATCCACAAACTCAGCCTTATTTTCGATAACCGCACTTGAATGACCATAAGTTAAAGATGGTAATGCCACATTTTCTAACTGAGTTTTATCGGCACTAAGCATCGCTAAACGCATAGTTTCTACCGCTTGTTCTACAGTAGATTGATTATTTGATGTTACTGCATAACTGCTACCAATAGATAGCATCATTAATAATACTAGACTTAATAGTTTATTCATTTTATTTCTCCTTTGTTGATCAATTAATTCAATCGTTTTATTCGCCTTTTGTTGCAGCTAAAATTTCAGATTGCGTATCATTTTTAATAAAATTAGGGCTGAATTTTTTTGCCCACATTGATGTAATAATTGGCACAATAATTGATGTGACAATCACACTGGTTGCAACCATTGCTGTAGCTGCTGAGGCAACAGGTGCGAATTCGGGTACCATTTCAGCGATTAATAAAGGTGTTGCAACTGCTGCGCCAGCCGAACTTGATGCTGCAACACCTGCCGTACCGTTACCTTTACCTAAGAATTTGTCAGCCAAAATAAGTGGAATACCAGTAATTACGATCACCAGTAAACCCAGTAAAATACCGGCTAATCCTGTTTCAAAAATGACTTGTAGTTTTATGCTGTTACCAAGTGCAAAGGCAAAGAATGGAATTAATGTTTGTACGGCACTACCGAATAGTTTACGCAGATCAGAATCTAAGTTTCCTAACATAAAACCAATTAAAAATGGTAATACTGCGCCGATAAATAGTCTTGGTTCAAACGAAGCAACCCCAGAAGTACCAAGAATAACCATTGTCATAAGAGGTCCAGATTCTAAAGACATTAAAACAAACGCACCGGCCTCTTCTTTTGAGCCATATTGGTTCATTAAGGCTGCATATAATCCTCCATTAGTCATATCCATTGAAGCAACGAGTGCAATAATAGAAAATCCAGCAAATATGCCTCCTTCAACCATGTAACCTTTACTCCAAAAAGTGCCGGCAATAAGTGCAACAACCCAAGCTGTAGCAATTTTGGTCACAACCAATACACCTGATTTTCTTAACATCATGCCTGTTGCTTTTAATTCTATAGATGCTCCCATACAAAAAAACCAAACAGCCAAAATAGGTACTGTGCCAGAAATCAAACCATTTGAAAAAGAACCTAAATATTTGCCTCCTCCAGGAAAAAATGTATTACACAATGCTCCCAAGAAAAGAGGGATTAACATTAGTCCTCCAGGTATTTGATCAATAAATTTTTTTATTTTCATTATCTATCCCTTAAAAATAACAACATGATTTAAATTAATTAATTTAGACTATCCAATTAACACCAAGCACAATATAAAATATTCGGAATAACATTCCTTTTTTGAATATATAAAATAATAAAATAAAATCAAATTTGCTTAATAGTTTTGTGATAGACATCACCAAATAAAAAATAATTAATTGAAAATTAATATTATTTTAATTTATTTTTTTAATAAAAATAAATAAACAAAAAGCAACTAAATAATTTTTATATAGCAAAGAAGATAAAAAAACTTACAGTAAAGAACGACGGAAATAAAATATAACTAATTAAAATAATTTAATTTATCTGTATATTGATATTTTTTAATATTAAAGTTTTATGTGATTACGATCACAATAACAATAAAATGGAATATTATTCTTTTAAATTCTTAATTAATATTATTTAGGAATGTTATTCCGGTTTAATTAAGGAGAATGGATGAAGATTTATATTACAGATTGTGACCATGAATCCATGGAAATAGAAAAACAAACTTTTACACAAAATGGTGTCGATTTTGCCATACTAAACATTACGCAACCAGATGATATTATTAAATATTGTCATGATGCTGATGCTTTAGTTTTACAATATGCAACCATATCGGATGATGTTTTAAATAATCTTAAAAATTTAAAGGGTGTTGTACGCTACGGCGTTGGTGTCAATACCATTGATATTGAGTCTGCAACAAAAAATAATGTCGCAGTTTGCAATGTGCCTGATTATGGTACCAATGAAGTGGCAGATCATGCCTTATCACTCATCATGGCGCTAACAAGAAAATTGCCATTATTTGTTAATGATACAAAAAAGGGAATTTGGGCTTATGAGAAAGCAATTCCAATCTATCGTTTACAAGAACAAACAGCAGGTATTATCGGATTAGGTAGAATTGGCCTTTCATTAGCTAAAAAACTACATGGCATTGGACTTAAAGTCATTGGTTTTGATCCCCTAGCGAAGCAAGAAGATCTTCCCGATTTTATCGAGTGCGTTAACTTTGAAAAATTATTAACTGAGTCAGACATTATTTCACTTAATCTGCCGCTAATTAAACAAACACAAAATTTAATTAGTTATGAGCAATTTTCAGTAATGAAAAAAAATTGCTATTTAGTTAATACCGCAAGAGGAGGCATTATAAATGAAGAGGCACTTTATCAGGCCTTATTAAATAAGACAATTGCAGGCGCAGCGCTTGATGTATTTATGCATGAACCCCCTACAGATAGAAAGTTATTCGAGTTGGATAATTTTATTGCAACCCCGCATGCAGCTTGGTATTCCGAACAATCCCAAAAAGATTTAAAACGTAAAGCTGCACAAGAAGCTATCCGATTAGCTAAAGGTGAAAAACCTTTATATTGCCTAAACAATTAAAAATAAATCAAGGAAATAAATAATGAAAGCAATAATTTATAAAGGACCGAATAATGTAGTTTGTGAACAAACATCCAAGCCATTAGTTAATGAAAACGAAGTACTAATTAAAGTAAGTCATGCTGGAATTTGTGGTTCTGATCTCAATATTTATCTTGGTGTACATCCAAGAGCAAAAGCGCCTTTAGTATTAGGTCATGAATTTTCAGGGTATGTCGTCAATGGTGATGAACAATTACCAACAGGAACGAAAGTATGTGTTCGTCCGCTTATTTCCTGCGGTCAATGTTCAGCGTGTCAATCTGGTAATAGCCATGTTTGTAAAACGCTTAAACTGTATGGTATTGATACTGCAGGTGGTATGGCTGAATATGTAAAAGTAGATAAAAGCAAAATACATATACTACCTGATGATTTTCCAATGGATCTAGGTGCCTTTGTTGAACCATTAGCGGTAGGAATTCATGCTGTATCAAGAACGCCATTTAAGGTTGGTGATTCAGTGGTCGTTTTTGGTGCAGGTACCATTGGATTATGTGTTGCCAGTGTATTAAAGCTTGCTGGCGCGAAACAAGTTATTGTTATCGAAACCAATGATTTCCGTATTAATTTAGCCAAAGAACTTGGTTTTATCGTCATTAATCCTAAACAGGAAGATGTTTTAACTGCTGTTTTAAAATTAACCAATCATATAGGCGCTGATATTGTTTATGATTGTGCTGCACATCCATCCGTTGCTTTGCAATTAACTGATTTAGTTAAAGTTCAAGGAACAATCGAAATTGTAGGCTCATATAAAAAACCAACAGAATTTAAATTACTCGACATTGAATTTAAAGAACTCACGATTATTGGTACTCGAGTATATGAAGCCAGAGATTTTGAAACTGCAATCAAATTTATACAACAAGATTTTCCATACAAGAAATTACTCACCATATTAACTCCAGAAGAGGCAAAACAAGGGTTTGCTAATGCATTAACGGGTGAGAATGTGATTAAAACTTTGTTTAAATTTTCAGATTAATAAAAATATAAAAAATTAAGGTATATCATCATGAAAAATAAAAATCCATTTGATTTAATAGGTAAAAATGCAATTGTTACAGGTGCATCACGGGGAATCGGTAAGTCTTTAGCAATCAGTTTAGCCAATGCCGGAGCTAATATCATCATTATTGATGTCACACGAGATGAACAAACCGAACAAGAAATAAAAAAATATAATGTAACTTGTGAAACCATCACTTTTGATCTATCTCATTTTGAGCAGTATGCCGACCTCATTTCCAGTATTATTAAAAAATACCAGCACATTGATATTTTAATCAATAACGCTGGTATACAACGGCGCTATCCCTCTGTGGATTTTCCTAAGCATGATTGGGATCTTGTTATTAATATTAACATGAATGCTGTATTTTTTATGTGTCAACAAGTAGGTAAACATATGCTTGAAAGAGGATACGGGAAAATTGTTAATATTGCTTCATTACTTGCTTTTCAAGGTGGATATACCATTCCCGCTTATACAGCAGCAAAATCAGCGGTGGCAGGGTTTTCAAAATCTTTATCCAATGAATGGGCATCAAAAGGTATCACAATCAACTGTATCGCTCCAGGTTATATTGCAACAGAAATGAATACTGCTTTAATGAATGATGAAATTCGTAATCGCCAGATCCTAGAACGGATCCCAGCCGGGCGTTGGGGTAACCCTGAAGACTTAGGAGGGGCAGCTGTATTTTTATCTTCCTCAGCATCCGATTATATTAATGGATTTACCATTGCGGTAGATGGCGGCTGGTTAGGCAGATAATTCAATATAAATTTACATGTATTTTGGCTTAATTATTGGCTAGCTGTTACAGCCAATAATTAACTTTTCAAGGAGATTACAATGATTATTGGCAATATTGAACATTTGGATTTAACCCCTTATTTACCTCAAAAATTAAAACATGCAATAGAATTAGTAAAACAACAGATAAATGACAATACCGAAAATGGTCGGTATTCAATTGATGGTGATAAAGTTTTTTACATGGTTTCAGAAACGTTATCCCGAACTCAAGAAGAAGGTAAATATGAATATCATGCTAAATACATTGATATTCAAATTGTATTATCCGGTCAAGAAGGCATGGCGGTATCAACTTTACCCCCTCATAGCGAAATAATTGAAGATAAGCTAATCAATGGGGATATTGCCTTTGTGAAAGCGCCAATAGAAGAAACCATGTTTGTATTACAACCAAAAGATTTTGTAATTTTTTACCCATATGAAGTACATAAACCTCTTTGTATTGTCGGTGGGAAAACTGAAAAAATTCGTAAAGTGGTCGTTAAAGTCAGCCTAGATTAGTTGACCATTTATGGTGGAAATAATGCCAAATGGGATCTAATTACTTAATTTCAATTACAAATAATATCTGATAAGGACAAGTAATGACCATAAATATAGCAGTAATTGGTGAGTGCATGATTGAACTCTCAATTAAAGATAAGATAACGACAAGAGGCTTTGGTGGAGATACATTAAATACTTCAGTTTATTTGTCTCGGTTATTTACTGACAATCAAGCAGCAATTTACTATGTAACGGGTCTTGGCGTTGATCCATTTAGCCAAGAAATGTTGAATCAATGGCAAAAGGAAAACATTAAAACCAATCTTATTCAACAAATGGATAATAAAATGCCTGGATTATATGCCATTGTTACCGATAGCCATGGTGAACGATCTTTCTATTATTGGCGAAACGATGCTGCAGCAAAATTTTGGTTACAGACTGAACAAACACAGCAAATATGTGAAACAATAACTAAATTTGATTACATTTATTTAAGTGGTATTAGTGTTGCTATTTTAGATGAATACAGTATAGATAAGCTCATTGAATTGTTAGAAACATTCAAAGCTAACGGTGGTAAAGTTATTTTTGATAATAATTATCGCCCACGATTATGGCGTAGTCAGGAGTACGCTCAAAACGTCTATTCTAAAATTCTATCCTATACCGATATCGCATTTTTAACCCAAGAAGATGAATATCTGCTATGGGGAAATGATAATTATGAAGATAGTATTGTTCGTAGTCGTAAATTGGGCGTAAATGAGATCATTATTAAAAGAGGAAGTGAAAGTTGTATTGTAGCGACAACAAATGATCGTGTAGAAGTTCCAGCAAATATTATTGCTAAGCAAAAAATTGTTGATACAACGGCTGCCGGAGACTCATTTAGTGCAGGGTATTTATCAATTAGGTTACTCGGTGGTTCAATTAAGGCGGCAATTAAGCAAGGACATGATTTAGCAGCAACAGTTATTCAATATCGTGGTGCAATCATACCTTGTGAAGCAATGAGTAATTTAATATCTATTTAATCAGAAATTAAAAATTATTTTAATCCAAATGTTATGTCGAAATATACCCTAGTCGTTTAGAAATCAAATTTGTCGTCTCTTTTAATAAAGAGGCGCATTTTTCAATTTGATTATGCATTCGATGGCTAGGACCAGCAATACTTAAAGCTGCTACAACCTCGTTACTATAATTAAATATGCCAGAAGCAACACAAACAAGACCTTCTTCAACTTCTTCCCAATCATAAGCGATATTTTCACGACGAACTTTAGCTAAAAGTTCATTGAGTTGCTGTGAATCGGTTATGGTTTTTTGTGTATATTGTGGTAATGATGATTGTAAAATGCGTTCAATCTCATCTTGTGATTGATGAGCAAGTAATATTCTACCTAACCCTGTGCAATATGCCGGTCGCAAATGACCTAAATTGGAACTAGTATGAATAGCATTGTTACCTTCACTCTTATATAGATAGACTACATTACCACTATTATAAACCCCTAAAAAACAGGTTTCATTGATTGTATTTGAAAGCGATTTAACATGCGGAATCGCTATATCGACAATATTAACATTGACAAGACTGGATATTCCAAGCTCTAACGATTTAAAACCTAGAGTATATTTACCTGATTTTTCATCTAAAAAAACATATTCACGATCAAGCAATGTGTTTAGAATCTTCTTTATTATAATTTTATTAAGTTTAGTGGCTTCAACTATTTCAGTAATTGTTACGCCTGCTGCACAATTACTAATTACATCTAAAACAGCAATGGCTTTATCTATTGCTGAAGTTGTCTCTTTTTGGATCATGGTTTTAAACCTTTAAAAAATAGATAAAATGAATTCAACATTTAGATAAAGTTAATTCTTCTTTTTTAGTTCAACCGATATAGATGATGAGATACTTTTTAATTCACTAATGATAAGTTCTTTTTTCTGAACAATTCTAAAAGAAGATCCAGCAACACTTATTGCTCCTACTACTTTATTTTGCTTAATAAAGATTGGTACAGCAATACACGTTAAGCCTTCTTCAACTTCTTCATCATCCATAGAATAACCATCAATACACACCTTTGCTAAACTATTATGGATGGCTTCTCGGTCAACAATGGTTTTACTGGTGAATTGAACTAGTGGACGACTTAAAACTTTATTAATTTCAACTAACGGTTGATAAGCTAATAATGATTTACCCAATCCAGTACAATATACTGGCATTCGGCTACCAATATGTGAGTTGGTTTTAACAGCGAGTTCACCTTCGGCTTTATACAAATAGATAACACTACCATCATGATAGACCGCTAAAAAGCAGGTTTCATTAAGCTTTGCAGCAAGTTTTTTTAAAAAAGGAATTGATATACCCACTAAAGATATATTCATCAATCCTTTGACGCCTAACTCAAAAGCTTTTACATCTAAAAAATATTTTTCAGTGGAGGCATCATAGCAGAGATATTGTCTTTTTTTTAATATGTCTAAAATTCTAAATACTGTTGTTTTTGCCATCCGACTTAGTTTAACGATTTCTGCCAAAGATATTCCAGAAGAATAATGGCTAATTATTTCAAGCAAAGTTAAGGCATTATCTAACGTGGATTGTTGTTTTTGAAAAGACATTTATTGAGCTCCACACAAGGATACTTTTTAAATAGATTGCTATTAATTTATTAATAAAAAACAGTACAATAGAAAATAAAATACGCATTTTCAAAAAGACTTATGTATACTGTTTTTATCTAATTACATGTATAAATTAGGGTTAGTGGCTACATATTACTAGAATAATCTGTTTTTTTCTATAAATTCAATAACATCTTTCTATTATTAATTTTTTAAGAAAAAGATAAACTAGATTACTTTTTATTTCATAGCGTTTTATTTATTTTCATATTCATTACAGTTTATTAGGAATAATTATTAATATCGTTTAAATTATTGCGATAAAATATGTAATACTACAATAATAACAAATTTAAAGGATGAAAAGATTGTTAAAGTTCATTAAAATTAAATATATAGTAATAGCAATCATTATTTTCGTAATTTTCTTTATTGCGAAATTAATTATATTTCCAACAGAAACAACTGTTAATTATATTACTTCTCCCGTTACCAAAGGTAACATTGAAAAATCAGTTCTAGCAGACGGTACAATTAGCGCTTTTAAACAAGTAAGCGTTGGGGCTCAGGTTTCAGGACAAATCAAAAAGCTTTATGTTGAATTAGGCGACGAAGTTAAACAAGGTGATATGATTGCCGAGATTGACGATCTAAAACAAAATAATGATCTAAAGCAATCCGAAGCATCTCTTAATAGTTTTGAAGCGCAACGCAAATCTAAAAAAGCAAAATTGGTAAACTACCAGTTAACCTATGAGCGCCAATTAAAATTGGTTAATAAAGGCGTTGGTATTCAATCAGATTTAGATGCAGCAAAAGCTGATCTTGATGCAATTAAAGCCGATATTGCAGCCCTTGATGCAGATATTGTAAATGCTCAAGTCGCTGTAGATACCGCCAAAGTTAATTTAGGTTATACCAAAATTCGTTCGCCGATTGATGGTGTGATTGTGGCAATTCCCGTTGATCAAGGTCAAACCGTTAACTCAGTACAAAGTGCACCTACCATCGTAAAAGTTGCTCAACTTGATAAAATGACAATTGAAGCTCAAATTTCGGAAGCCGATGTCATTAATGTTAAAAAAGGTATGCCAGTCTATTTTACAATTTTAGGTCTACCCAATAAGCGTTTTGATGGTTTAACATTACGCGCAATTGAACCAGCTCCAGATTCAATTAATACCGAAACGACAACAAGTTCAAGTTCATCAACAACGAAAAGTGCTATCTACTATAATGGGTTATTTGATGTTGATAATCCAGATCGTATTTTACGTATATCCATGACAGCACAAGTCTATATTGTATTATCTTCAGCAAAAGATGTATTGACTATTCCATCTCAAGCTCTCCAAAAAAATCTAGGAGACAATAAAGCCATTGTTTATCTATTAAATAAAAGTAACGAGATTGAGGAACGAGAAGTTACTGTAGGCATTAATAATAATATAAATGTCGAAATAAAATCAGGTATTAAAGAAGGGGATACCGTTATAGTTAGTAGCACTAATGGTGCATCACTAAGTAGTAATGCAAAAGGGCCAAGGATGCGATTCTAATTATGGCAAACAAAAACACACCTCTAATTAAGCTTGAAAATATTGTTCGTGAATTCCCTGCAGGGGATTCAACCATACAAGTTCTTAAAAGTATAAATTTAACAATTAACGCTGGGGAAATGGTGGCAATTATTGGTGCATCGGGTTCCGGTAAATCTACCTTAATGAATATTTTAGGATGCTTAGACAAACCGACTACAGGTACTTATTCTATAAGTGGTCGAATTACCAGTAAATTGTCGCCTGATGAATTGGCTGAACTACGTCGTGAACATTTTGGTTTTATTTTTCAACGCTATCATCTGTTAAATGCATTAACTGCTCAAGGGAATGTTGAAATTCCAGCAATCTATGCTGGTGTCAATGATGAAGAGAGGCAAAAACGTGCTACCGAAATTTTAACTCGTTTAGGGCTAGCGGATAAAATTCACAATAAACCTAATCAGTTATCAGGTGGACAACAGCAACGTGTTAGTATTGGTCGTGCTCTAATTAATGGAGGACAAATCATCTTAGCCGATGAGCCAACTGGTGCACTTGATCGTAAAAGTGGCCTAGAAGTTATGGCGATATTACGCGAACTGCACAGTCAAGGTCATACAGTTATTATTGTCACTCATGATGCAAATATTGCCCAAAGTGCACAGCGAATCATTGAAATTAGTGATGGCAATATTATTTCAGACTCAATCAATCCTAATTATCAATCGGAAACTAACGACAATCGCCAAGTTAAACAAATTGAGCAAGCTAAAACTCAAGATAATTTTCGAGCAAAATATTATCGTTTTCGTGATGCTTTCAAAATGGCAATTTTATCAATGTTTTCGCAGCGATTACGTACCTTTTTAACGATGTTAGGTATTATTATCGGTATCGCTTCTGTAGTTTCAATGGTGGCATTAGGACAAGGAACAAAACAAAAAATCTTATCAAATATTAATTCTATGGGGACAAGTACATTAGAAATTTATGCTGGTAATGGTTTTGGTGATCGTAATGCAGATAAAATTACAACTTTACGCTCATCGGATGCTGATTTTTTAGCTCAGCAAAGTTTTGTCCATAGTACTACTCCTAACCTATCAACCAGTGTTTATTTCAGAATTAATAATCTAGCTGTAACGGGAACTGTCAATGGTGTCGGTGAACAATTCTTTGCTGTTCGTGGTTATGATATTACACAAGGTACCTCTTTTGACCAAAGCAGCATTAACAATTCGGCACAAGATGCCGTAATCGATGAAAATACAGTTAAACGATTATTTGCAAATGAAGATCCAATTGGAAAAATTTTAATGGTTGGTCAGCTACCAGTTAAAATAATTGGTGTTGCAACAAAGCAACAGCAAGGATTTGGTAGTAATGAAAGTCTAAATGTCTGGTTACCTTATACGACTGTTATCAATCGTATGGTTGGACAAACTTCATTAAGAAGCATTACTGTTCGTATTAATGATAATATTGATTTGTCGATTGCAGAACAAGCTGTTAATCGAATTATGTTACAAAGGCATGGCACTAAAGATTTTTTCATTTTTAATTCAGACAATGTTCGTGAAACAATAAATTCTTCAGCTTGGGTCTTGACGCTATTAGTGTCAACCATTGCATTAATTTCTCTTATTGTTGGCGGTATTGGTGTAATGAATATCATGCTCGTTTCGGTCACTGAAAGAACACGAGAAATTGGCGTTCGTATGGCAGTTGGAGCACGCTCAAGTGACATTTTGCAACAGTTCTTAATTGAAGCAGTATTAGTATGTTTAACCGGTGGAATAATAGGCATTTTACTGTCATTTGTTGTAGGATTTATTTTTAATGCGTTAGTTACATCTTTTGCTATGAGTTTTTCATCCATAGCCATTGTTGCAGCATTTAGTTGCTCAAGTATTATTGGTATTATTTTTGGTTACTTTCCTGCCAAACGTGCTGCAAAGCTCGATCCAATTTATGCTTTAGAACGAGAGTAACCTTAATAGTTACAAAAAAAGCCTTTACTGAATTTCTTCACGTAAAGGCTTTAAATACTTACTAAAACTTGAGTCTTTTAATAATCTTTTATTCTATATCGGCTATTAACACTCATATCCTTTAATTATTTTTTATTTTTTGCGTTAGTTTTAACATTAGGATCTAAACTAGCTAAAAAAGTTGCAACTCTAACATAATCAGCTATATAAGCATCATCGTTTGATGTATCTAAACCAGAAGAATTAATATAAAATTTACGATTAACAATAATAGAAGGAATAGATGACGGTTGCATTTCTTTAATAGCGTCAGCTTGTTGAGCCATAAATGCTTTTACTAAGAAACTATTTTTAGTTTTTTCATAAGTTTCCTCATCAACGCCTAATTTAGCAAATACTGTCTTAATATCATCAGCCGTTTTTATTGTTCTATCTTTTTGTACTGCATCATAAAGTGCTTCCGATGCTTTATCTTCTATGCCAAGAACGTTAGCTATTGCCCATGCTTCAGATAATTCCATAGCCAGCGCTCCAAAGTCCAATAAGTGATAACGTTTAACTTTCATCTCTTCTGGTAAAGCTTTAGCTATAAGGTTCGTACCATGATATTTTGTTTCGAATCGAAAACAACTAGGACAATTAAACGAGAAGAATTCAATGACTTCTTTTTCAGGTGATGGATAAGTTGGTAATACAATATATTGTTTACCCTCTTCAATTTGTGCTTGTGTTGTCGCAGGAGTTTGGGATGTCTTTGATATAGCATTTGTCGAAGAATCATCGGCAAAACAATTTACCGAAAATAACAATACACCCATAGCAATAAGCGTTTTTTTCATTTAATTTATTCTCCTTATTCTTTAATAATTCCGCGGGCTTTTAACAATGCGGTTTTAAAATCATCTTCATAATCTTTTTTTAACCCAGGTATTGCTTCATTTTTATCTGAGTCACGCATTTTTAAATGATAAATTAACACTTCATCACTCAAATCTTTTAGGTCACCGTCAAAACCAGCTTCTTTACCCAATTTATCTAAAAGTTGCAATAAATTCAGATCTGAATCTGCTTCCCATGCTGGTTGTAATAACTCTATTAACTCATCTATACGATGACATTTCATAATAACTACCTTTTTAAATATTCAACTAAGTTGAAAGTGATAATATAAACCTTTATGTTAATCTTTACTTTACTATCTATATATTAAAAGGCCTCTATTATATACTCGACTTTAAATTTAAATAGTGCATTTAGAAAGATTCATAAACTGCTGATATAGGTTATTTGCGACTAAAAAATAACTTTGCTATATAGTAATGCTATTTTGTTTTTTGGCAATGTAAAAGAGAAATAATTTATGCAAAAACTGTCAATTACTGCGATTATTTTAGCCGGTGGGCAAAGTAGCCGTATGAATGGTAAGGATAAAGGTTTAATGTTGTTAGCAGGAAAACCACTTTATCAACATGTCATTGATCGTATTAAACCTCAAGTCAGTTTTGTTATGATTAATTGTAATCGACATACTGAACTATATAGTTCATTAGGCTATTTTGTTTTTTCTGATGATTTAAAAGGATTTTTAGGACCTTTATCAGGGATTTATAGTGGCTTGTTAAGAAGTACAACAGATTGGAATTTATTTGTGAGCTGCGATACCCCTTTTTTACCGGAGGACCTTATTGCTCGTTTAATAAAATTCACAACAACGCACCAAGCAATTTATCCTTCCGATGGAAAAAATGATCACCCTACTATTTTATTGATCCATAAAAATATCGTCCCTCAACTAAAAAAATATTTAGACAACGGAGATCGTAAACTTATGCTGTTTCTTAAGCAAATTAATGCTATCGCTGTTGATTTCAGTGAAAATCCTTCTGGTTTTACCAATATTAATACTCTGGAAATGCTGGAAAAAGCTAATATTTCAATCAAATAATTACTATTAAACCGTAAGTTAGTCGTTTTATACAGTACAGAATTAAAACATAACATGTTATAAATAATTGGGTAACAAAATGATTAATAATATCTTTTAAAAAAATAGGGGTGAATTTGAACATTATACTTTCCCCCTTTCTTTCTCATATCGTTTGGCGATATTTTCAATTTATGTTATGTAACCGTGAAAATACATTTATAACAATATGTTATTGTTTTTTAAGCAGTACCTTTAACTGTTTAGCAAAATTCTCTATTTCAACTTCTTGTGTTGCCCATGAGGTACAAAAACGTAAGCAAATATGACTTGGATCGGTTTGTCCTAAATTATCTACGGCATACTGTGAAATAATTTTTTTAGCAAGTTGATTAGGAAAATTAACAAACAGTTGATTGGACTGTGGTTTAGCTACAAATGTTAATCTTTCAGTCTCAAACAAATTTTTAAGTTTTTCAGCCATATCATTGCTATGTTTACCAAGCGAAATATAAAGATTATTTTCCATTAACGCTTTAAACTGTACAGCTATAATCCAACTTTTTGCTAGTATTGCACCTTTCTGTTTCATATTGAAACGGAAATCATGATTAATTGAAAGATTATTAAATATCAACGCCTCACCTACAAAAGCGCCAACTTTAGTACCGCCAATATAAAATGCGTCAGTGTATTTAGCCAAATCAGGAAAAGTAATATCGTTATCTTTTGCTGCCAAGGCCATTGCTAAACGAGCACCATCTAAATAAAGGTAAAGATGATGTTTTTGACAAAATTGATACAGCTTTTTTAACTCTTGCTTCGTATACAGAGTACCTAATTCGGTAGTATTTGAAATGTAGACAAGTTTAGGTTGCACCATATGTTCATCACAATGATAATCTAAAACAGGTTTAATTAATTCTGGCGTTAATTTTCCATCTTCAGTTTTAACTGTTACAACTTTGTGCCCTGTTGCTTCAATCGCACCTGTTTCATGAACATTGATATGACCAGTTTCAGCAGCAATAACTGCCTGATAAGGTTTTAAAATATGTGAAATCGTGGTCAAATTGGTAATGGTTCCACCTGCCATAAAATGTACATCGGCATTTGGTGATTTTAATATTTTCTTAATGCTATTTATTGCATCATTACAACATTCATCTAATCCATAACCGCTCAACTTTTTATTATTAATATCAACAAATTCTTTTAATAAACTTGGATGCACGGTTTGATTATAATCATTTAAAAAATCGTACATATCATTACCTTTAATCTTGTATAAAATGATGTAATATTTACCTTTAATATAACATGTTAGAGTTAATAGTCTATGAACGATAGAAAAATTATTGGAATCACAGGGTATAGCGGTAGTGGTAAAACAACTTTGTTAACAAAAGTTATTACACTGCTTGTTGAGCAAGGATTTAAAGTGGCCACGTTGAAACATGCCCATCACGATATTGAATTTGATATACCTGGGAAAGATAGTTATAAATTGCGTAAAGCTGGATCATTACAAACTATCGTGGCATGTAATAATCGTTATGCCTTAATTCATGAAACACCTGATAAATCCATTGATTTAAAGACATTGATTAATCATTTTTCAGATGTTGATATTATATTAATTGAGGGATTTAAAGATGAAACCATTCCTAAAATTATGTGCCACCGAAGCGCAAATCAAAAACCTCTTTTTATAGATAATTTTACTGTCGCTATTGCCTGTGATAAACCAATAGAGACTAATTTACCAAAACTTAATATCAATGAACCGAGCCAGATAACCGAATTTATAAAAAGTTATTTTGAATTAAAATCAAATTAAAAAGCCAAGACACAGAGGTGTCACCAATTTTATGCATAATTTACGCGGACTAATTGCTTATACTTATTTAAACAATAAACCCAAATGTACTATTTATTATCTATAACATTTGGGTTTTTACAAAACTATGGTTGTTTATTTAATTTTAAATAATCTGAAAAAATTACATTTTGATGATTCGGTAATAGAATACGATCATTATTTTTTTCTTTATCAAGAATTGATTGATCTATTTGATAACCTAATAGATTAGATAAAATATATTTATTCATTAAGCCACTTAAATAACCATTTGATCCACGATACGATTCTATAAATTGGCAATCAAATTGGTTATTCTTTGAGATAAACATAAACGGAATTAAAAATTGATCAATCCCCTTACTCATCCCATGGCCAAGGTTAACAATTTCTCCATGATCAGAAGTATAAATGATACTATAATTACGACTATATTTATTGATAACATCATATATTGCCTTTACCGTACGATCAGTATGATGAATAGTTAAATCATAATCTTCAGCATCAGGCAAAGCTTGTTTATCAATCTCATCATACCCATCACTATAAGGTTGATGACTTCCTCGTAAATGAATAAAGATAAATTTTTTAGGTGCATTATCTTTTTTAAGATATCGTTCTAATAATTCACTTAAATTAACATCATGATCTTTATCTGTAAAATCAAGGATATCACTTTTACGGGCAATGAAACCAAATTTAGCATTACTTGCTCCTTTAATATTTTGACGATACGAAGCTAACCAATAGGTTTTATAATTATTATATTTAGCCATTTCAATAATTGACTTGTTGTTAAATAAGTTATCATTACTTTCAGGAATACTGAAAGATAAAGTCATTGGTATGGAATCCCTAGTAAAGGATGCAGAGGAATGACTATTATTAATAATGCATCCACCATTTTTTTGATTAAAAACTTCTGCCATGAGCGGAGTCGTTAGCTTATGATATCCATAGGCACTATATCGAGAAACTAAAGAAGATTCTCCCATAATTAACACAACAAGTTCATCATTTAAATTCTGAGGAGGTAAAATAATAGCATCATTAAAAACCTCTATTTCGCTCGTATCGGCGTAAATGTCAGTAGAAAAAGAGGTCACTCCAAGATAAACTATATTACCGAGTACTGCAGGATAAAACTCCCGTAATATTAATAATTTTAGTCTATAATCTTTATGGGTATCATTTTGTACATTAGTATTTACAGATATAAAAATACTTCCAATAACTATATATAATGTTAAGGGTAGTATAGGTCTAAATTTAACCGTAATAAATTTCTTGTAAATAAATAAAATACCAACAGTCACTATTAATGCTGGCACAGTTATAAACAGAACAGGCTTGAGCATTGAAAATGCTTCATAAGAATTCGTTTCTGTAATAGAATCCAGTACGCCTTCAGAGATAACCTCACCAAAATAAATCAAATAATTAATTTCAGATAAGAATAAAAATAAAAATAGCGTACCTATAACAACAAAAAAGTGACGTCGACTTTTTATTAATGTATGAATAATTAAAAATAAACAAGACGTAGTTGATAAGATAAGTAAAAAATGGATAACTATAAAAGAATCATTCTTATTCGCATGAATATAAGCTAAAATTGAACTGAGAAAGATATAAACTAAAAGTAATATTAAAGCGTTACTTCGACGCTGGATAAATTGAGGTAATTTCATTTTATTATTTACAAATTATTTATTTATTTATTACATTTTATTTATGATAAATTTTAAACAATTACTTTTTGTAAAGCAATTGGTTTTAACTTGTTAAACTTAATTATTAATAATTTTTTGATATTATAAAAATCACTATCCATAAATTTTACTAATAAATCCCAAACAATATTTTAATTTAAGTTGTTATTTAAACTAAAGTAGTTATAGATTATTAGATAATGTCAGCCTTAAGATTAATGTTATCACTTAGACAACCAATCAAAAGTTCACATTAGTTTATAGTAGAATAAATACTTTACTTTATTAGATTGATACATTCTTTTAGGTGTAATATGTCTAACATTTCGAGTAAGAGGAATAATAAAATTATTGAACCAATAACAATAATGCCAGTATTACTATTTTTGTTTCTTAATCTACAAAATCTGATGTGGGTTGACACGCAAACAATACATAGACCGATAAAAATAAAATATAACTCTTCCAAAATAGCTCACTATTCCTAATTATTATTGATACTATTTAAATCTATTTTCTTACTAACGCAATAAATCATAAGTATTAATGATTTTTTTGATGACCTAATAGGTTAGATAACATATATTATTAATTAAGCTACTTAAATAACCATTTGATTCACGAAACAATTCGATATATTTTCAATCAAACTGTTTATGCGCGGATAACTTGATTAATCCTACTTGCTCAACCATGACTAAAGTTAACAATTTCTCTATAAAAAATTTTATTCAAAATAATTTTAAATTTCTGAGATTACTAGCCTTTAGAGCGATGCTATCGCTTAGTTCGTGGGAGTACATTAAATAGTTCATCAAATAAGAGGAAAGATAAAACGATATAAAGAAAAATAATAAAGCCTGGAACTTTAGGACGTTTGTCTCCAAATCCTCCTCTACGGAATGAAGACACATAAACCAAGCCTATACAGAGAAAAATTAAATATAAATCATCCAAAATAGCTCACCATTCTTAGTTATTATTTATACTATTTTAGTGGATTTTTTTTACAATGCAATAAATTATAAATTTTAATAGATATTTTTGATAATTCAAAAATTTTAATAAGTTAAAAAAAGTTAACCATCTTTTTTAGGATCCAAATCCAAGTAAATTAAATCAGGAAAATTTTAATATTCCACACCATAAAATGCTATACCATAATTATCTCAGCACTATCTTTTTATTCATTTTGCTATTTTCATTAAATAGCCGAGTTTAGAAAAATTTATTTATTTAAATAAGAATATATCGTATCTTATTTACTAATTTTTTATTTTACCTGAATCAAAATGAAGCTTTTATTAAAAAGAGTTTTGAACATTACAAAAAAAATGATAATCGGGTTTATACTGTTATCTTTTTTAATTGTTGTTTTATTAAGGTGGATTACTCCGTTTGGTTCAATGTTAATGGTAGAAAGAAAGCTCACTCACTGGAATATTACTCAACAACGTACATGGAAAGATTGGAATCAAATATCAGATCATATAAAAATAGCGGTTATCGCTGCTGAAGATCAAAAGTTTGCTAATCATTGGGGATTTGATTTTAAAGCAATTAATCATGCTCTACAACATAATCGGAATAATAAAAAAATTCGTGGCGCCAGTACTATTAGTCAACAAGTAGCAAAAAATATTTTTTTATGGCCTTCGCGTAGTTGGATTCGTAAAGGTTTTGAATCCTTGTTTACTCTTGAAATTGAGTTACTCTGGTCTAAACGACGAACGCTTGAAATTTATCTAAACAGTGTTGAGTGGGGAGAGGGAATCTTTGGTATAGAAGCAGCTTCGCAATACTATTTTCAAGTAAGTGCTAACAAGTTAACGCCTTATCAAGCAAGTCTACTCGCTGCTACATTACCTAACCCTAGAAAATGGAATCCAGCTAACCCTAATAATCATATACAAAAAAAAGCGCAATGGATTCGTAATCAAATGAATAACCTTGGTGGTAAAAATTATTTAAAACAGCTAAACTAATTTAATAGTTTATATAAATTTTTTAACAAACTCTGGTACAATTTTACTCGCTGGACCATAAATTTTAGTTTCAAATAAATTTTCACCTAAACTTGGTTCTAAGTTAAGTTCAACAGTTTTGGCTCCCGCTTGATTAGCTATTTGAACAAATCCTGCAGCTGGATAAACATTACCTGATGTACCAATCGAAATAAAATAGTCCGTTTGCGAAAGTGCGTTATAAATTTCTTCCATTTGTAGTGGAATCTCACCAAACCAAACAATATGTGGTCGAATTAATTTATTTTCATGATAATTCACATCGTAATAGCAATCGATTATCTGTCCTGTTTTTTCATTACGCACTTTTAATAATTCACCATGCATATGGATAATATTTTTAGAACCAGCTTGTTCATGCAAGTTATCCACATTTTGGGTAACAATTAATACATTATCCGAACCTAACTTTTGTTCTAATTGCGCTAAAGCAAAATGAGCCATATTAGGTTTTACTTCAGGATTTTGTAGTTTTCTACGCAACATATTATAAAAATCATGAACAGCGACTGGATTACGCATATATCCTTCGTAGGTCGCGACATCATTAACATAATAACCTTCCCATAAACCATTTTGGGCACGAAATGTCGATAACCCTGATTCAGCAGAAATACCTGCACCGGTTAAGATGACGATTTTTGGTGTTTTCAACATATCTATTCGCCTTTTTTATTAATAAATTAAATAAATTACTGAAAAAATATTATTGGCTATATTCTGTGGTAAATATGTGTAAGGCTGGTTTGCTTAACTTTTGATATTGGCTGTAAGCACTTGCTACTTTAAACCTTATTTCATCTTTCGATTCACCATTTAACCAGCTGTTAATCATTGCATGAACACTATAAGCTTCTGGCGCCATTCGATGCAAGGTTAAAATTAATGGTGTAATACCTAAACGGGATAATGGTGGAGTAAAATATTTCTGGCTTTTACAAGCAAATACCGCAGCGTAACGTAATTTTTGTTTTTCTTGCTCTGTTTTTGACAATGTATTCCAACGCCAACTATCAGGTAAATAATCACGCCATGATGATTCCATTAAATAATCATGACCAATATATATAACCAGATCGGCATTTCCTCCTGCCATTACTGTTTTATCATTAAGTCTAATTTGCTGTGTTTTTTTACCAGCCGAATAATCTAAAAAATCATTAACAGTACTATCAATATATTTTCCATTATATGCTTGAGCAATGAGATACACATCCTTATTTCGATGTTTATAAATTATCTCTTCTAATATTTTTCCAGATGTGGGTTTATTAATGTTAATTACTTGCCACTCTTTTTGTTTAGCGAAATAGGTTTTAAAACCATAAGCAGCCCCCCAATAAAGATTATTTTTGGGATCTTGACCATTACCAATTGCCTGTGGAACGGGTACTATTTTTTGATATTTGTTATCACATAAGGCGACTAATACATGAATAGTTTTTGTTTCTGCAAAAGCCTGAAAAGAAAAGATTGAAAAAACTATTGGCATAATATAGAGATAATTAATGATTTTCTTCATTAGCTTTATATTCCTAATCTATATAATAATTCACGAAAAATAATTTTAATAATAAACTATAAAATATATTAAATAATTTAAATTGAATAAAATCATTATAATGTACGATAATGATTTTAGTGGCAAGTAATCATAAAAAATAAGGTATGAGTAATATGAAAACAATTGGATTAATTGGTGGGATGAGTTGGGAAAGCACAATAACTTATTATCAAGTCATCAATCAATTTATTAGCAAATCACTTGGTGGTTTACATTCAGCAAAAACACTTTTATACAGTGTTGATTTTCAAGAAATAGAAAGTTGCCAAGCAAATAATGAATGGGATAAAAGCGCGATTATTTTAACTGATGCGGCTAAAAGATTAGAACTAGCTGGCGCTAATTTTATTATTATCTGTACTAATACGATGCATAAGGTTGCTGATCAAATTCAAAAAAATATTACTATTCCGATCATTCATATCGCCGATGTGACCGCCAAATATTTAATCAAAGATAAAATAAAGTCTGTTGCGTTACTTGGTACCAAGTACACCATGGAGCAAAACTTTTATAAATCAAAATTAATCGAAAAAGGTTTAAATGTTTTAATTCCTGATGAACAAGATAGAATAATCATCAATAATATTATTTATGATGAACTTTGCCTTGGGAAAATTAAACCTGAATCTAAGCAAGCTTACCTCAATATTATTGATAAACTCGTTAAGCAAGGTGCTGAAGGGGTGATTTTAGGCTGTACTGAGATCGGTTTATTAATAAATCAACAAGATCACGCCATCCCTTTCTTTGATACAGCCCTATTACATGCTCAAGAAGCAGCATGGTTAGCGACTAATTCGTAACGTCTTCTTTTATATATTCCAATATATCACCAGGTTGGCAATCTAAATAGTTACAGATTGCCTCTAGTGTTGCTAGCCTAAATCCTTTTACTTTACCTTGTTTAAGTAAAGATAAATTTTGTTCAGTAATACCAATGGCAGCCGCTAAATCTTTAGATTTAACTTTACGTTTAGCCAGCATTACATCTAAATTTATTATAATTGGCACTTTTGGCTCCTTGCTAAATAAACTGCTTATTTTCTTCGGCTATTTGACATGCTTTTTTCAATATTTGACCAACTATCATAATACTTATTGACGGAAATAATAACATTAAATCTTCACTGGTGAATGATAGAGAAATGTAACGTTCCGGAAGATCATTATTAAAAGATAAGATTAATGATGATAACGGCTCAGTGATTAATTGTATAACTTCCCAAATAACTAATGTTGTACCAAATTTATAACAATAATTAGCCGAACTTACTGAAAAATAGTCCGATTTACTATAACTTAAAAAAAGTAATCTAAGCTGAAAGAAAGCATAAACTAAAATTGCAATAATAATGGTATCAATCAAGGTAACTAAGACGGCTTGCCATGTAGAAAGTTTAGTTGGATCAATATCAGAGCTATCTGCACTATGAGCAATAAAAAAGGAATATCCACCCGATTCTAAACCAATATTGTGTATATCAAAAAAATAAAATAATAAAGGAGATACCATTCCAATTAATATCGTTATTATAGGAATAAAAGTTAACAATGCCATTAATTTACAGTATTTATTTAGACGTGACTGAGATTGAGATTGAGATTGAGAGATATTGGTATTCATTTTTATTTCCTTATGTATAAAAATTAAACACAGCTTATCACTTCCAAAGATATAAAACAACAATAAATTAAAATAAAACGATAATTTTTTATTATTATAAAATAATAAAAACTATTATTATCCTTTTTATTAAACAGATAAATTAAATTTAGATTACAAAAAAAGCCCTACTTTTAACCAAAGTAGGGCTTATTTATTATTAATAAAAATCAATTATGCTTCTATAGCAATTCTTAGTTTTTTCATCGCATTTTTTTCGAGTTGGCGAATACGTTCGGCAGAAACGCTGTATTTGTCAGCCAATACTTGCAGTGTTGATTTACTATCATCAGCATCTAACCAACGGGCTTTAATAATATCTTGGCTACGTTCGTCTAATTGAGACAAGGCATCATGTAGCTTATCGGTTGCATCATTCTCCCAATTATCATTTTCAATTGATTTTGAAAAATCAGAATTACTATCTTCTAAATACAGTGCTGGTGCAACAATTGAATTGTCGTCATCATCATTATCAATATCAAATGACATGTCTTGTGCTGACATGCGCGATTCCATCTCTAGAACATCTTTACGACTTACACCAAGTTCATCAGCAACCATATCCACTTCAGCACTATTAAACCAACCTAAACGTTGTTTATTTTTTCTTAGATTGAAGAATAACTTTCTTTGTGCTTTTGTAGTTGCAACTTTAACAATACGCCAATTTTTTAAGACATATTCATGTATTTCAGCTTTTATCCAATGCACAGCAAATGAAACTAGGCGAACCCCCATTTCAGGGTTAAAGCGACGAACCGCTTTCATTAAACCAATATTACCTTCTTGAATTAAATCTGCTTGAGGTAAACCATAACCAGCATAACCACGAGCAATGTGCGCAACAAAACGTAAATGTGATAAAATTAATTGTTTTGCAGCATCAACATCATCATGATAATAAAGTTTTTCGCCTAATGATTTTTCTTCCTCTGCAGTTAACATTGGATAAGTATTAATCATACGAAGATATGATTCAATATTTCCTTGTGGGATTAAAGCACCTACTTGCATTTTTAAATCAGTACTCATTTAACTCCCTCCTTAATTTAAACTAGTTTTGTCGCTTATTCATAATGGCAACAATATAACTGTAATATTAGACCACTAAAATGTGATTTAGTTCACATTTATTATTAATTTAATAATAAAAACTATACTTAAATAATTAAGCAATGTGCATCGTTTTTAAATATTTCTTAGTCGATACCAGTGCAGAAAACCAACCAAGAATCATAGAGAACAATACAATTAGTATACTTTCGTCCCATGAAAGTCCTTTAAGTATAAATTTTGTACCAAAAATAGCAGAAACACGTAATATAATTGAATCTATTTGAAAAATAAATACTTCTGATAAAATCAACGCAAAAATTGCACTAATAAATCCAATCAATATACCATTATACAAAAATGGACGTAATATAAAACCTTCAGTTGCCCCAATCAATTGCATCACTACAATAACTTGTCTACGAGCAAAAATGTTTAATCGAATACTATTTCCTATGACAAGCGAAACAGCACCAATCATAAATATCGAAATTATCCACACGATGGATTTTACCATATCGGTCAATGCAGTTAATCGAGTAAACCAACTATCGTCAAGTTGAACATCATCAATCCCTTTAATCTCTAGTAATTTGGACTGAAAAGCATGCAATGTAGCGGTTTGTTTTGCTTCTTCTTTTGGAATAATAATTGTTACTGCTGGTAACGGATTTTCATCCAGAAGATCGAGCGCGTTGCCAAATCCAGACCACGTTTTAAATTCTTCTTTTGTTTGCTCTCGGGAAAGATATTCAATTTTTTCAACTTCAGGATAAGATTTAAGCTTAGAAATCAATTCTGTGGTTTGTGTTGAAGTTAATTCCTTATTTATGTAAACAGTTAAATTTGGCGTTGGGTACCACTGATTCGAAGCGTGATTAGCATTTTTCCAAAGTAGATAGCTAATCGTTGGTAATGTTATTGAAATCGCAATAACAAAAACTGTCAGTAATGAAGCAAAAATATGTTGAGTGAAATTATTAAAGGTATTACGCCAAGCATAACCAATTTGCCTTCTCCAATGACAAAAAAAAATATTGCTATCTTTTCCATTGGATTTATTCGGTTTAATATTAGCGCTCATTATTAATTTTTAACCTCTAAATGCCCTTGATTTAAATGCAATATACGATGTTGTTTATGGCGAATAAGCGTCATATTGTGGGTCGCCATCAAGACAGTTACCCCAGTTTGATTAAACTCCTCAAATAGTTTTAAAATGTCTTTTGAAAGTTTATCATCCAAATTTCCTGTGGGTTCATCAGCAAGTAGGACATTAGGATGATTTACAATTGCTCGAGCAATCCCGACACGTTGTTGCTCACCACCAGATAATTGTATTGGATAAAATTTCATTTTATTTAACAATCCAACTTTATCCAATGAGGCAGAAACTCGTCGACGAATTTCTTCAGGTGATTTTCCTAAAATAATTAATGGAATAGCAACGTTATCATAAACGGTATGATCCATTAGTAGTTGATGATCTTGAAAAATCATACCAATGGTACGACGTAAAAATGGCATTTCTTGTCGTTTTAAACTTGAAACATCAATACCATTTAATAAAACTTTGCCATCATTCGCTTTTTCTAATCCACAAATTAGTCGCATTAAGGTGCTTTTACCTGCACCAGAATGACCGGTTAAAAATGCCATTTCTCCGGGTAATAAAGTAAAGGTTATATTTTGTAATGCTGGTTTCCCGCCAGAATAAACTTTACTTACACGTTGAAATTGGATCATTATTTTTTACTCTTCTGTTTGATCAAACAGAGCATTAATAAAATCATCGGCAACAAAAGGTCTTAAATCTTCAATTTTTTCACCGACCCCAATATAACGAATAGGTATATTGAACTGATCGGCAATACTAAAAATAATACCACCTTTTGCTGTTCCATCTAATTTAGTTAATGCCATTCCTGTAACACCAACCGCCTCATTAAATAATTTTGTTTGGCTGATAGCATTTTGTCCTGTACCTGCATCAATCGTTAACATAATTTCATGTGGTGCCGTTTCATCTTGCTTTTTAATTACACGCACTATTTTTTTTAATTCATCCATTAAATGAGATTTATTTTGTAAACGACCTGCTGTATCCGCAATTAATACATCTATTTTTTTGGCTTTTGCTGCTTGTATAGCATCAAAAATGACTGATGCTGAATCCGCATTAGTATGTTGAGCAATAACAGGAATATTATTACGTTCACCCCACACTTGTAATTGTTCTACAGCTGCAGCACGAAAAGTATCGCCAGCAGCCAGCATAACTGATTTGCCTTGTTGTTGAAACTGACGAGCTAATTTACCAATAGTTGTTGTTTTACCAACACCATTAACACCAACCATTAAAATAACAAATGGTTTATGATTATCTATATTAAGTGGTTTATCGACTCCGTCTAAAATAGATTTCATTTCTTGTTTTAAAAGCTCGTGTAATGCATCTGCATCTTTTAGCTCTTTTCTTGAAGCATGTTGAGTTAATGTACTAATAATCTTTTGTGTTGTATCAAAACCTACATCAGCGATAAGCAATTGTTCTTCTAATTCTTCAAATAGTGCATCATCAATCTTTTTTCCTCTAAATAAATTAAGGAATCCAGATCCTATATTCTGTTTTGTTTTAAAAAGTCCTTTTTTCAAACGAGAAAAAAATCCTTCTTTTTTTTGTTCAACCATAAATTGTTTATCCCATGACAATCATAAGTGATCATTTTATATTATTTTAAAATAAAGCCCAATGTATTCAAATAAAAGGAATAACATTATTAATCTATTTTGCTCATTTTATTAAATTATAAAATGAATGATACGTTATCTATAAAGAATAATTAAAAATAATTATCAATAAAGATCCGAAGTTTTAATATGACACCATTCACCTAATGGTAATTGGTGAGTAAATAAATTATATTTGCCAATTTGAACTCTAATTAGTCGTAAACAAGGAAAACCCACTGCTGCACACATTCGCCTAACTTGGCGATTCTTTCCTTCAGTGATAGTAATACTTATCCATGATGTGGGTATTGTTTTACGTTCGCGAATAGGAGGAACTCTTTTCCATAGGAGCAATGGCTCATCTAGAAAATCTACTATAGCTGGCGCTGTATAAAATTCCTTTAACTGAATACCTTTTCTTAGTTGATCTATCGCTTGTTGGTTAATTGAACCTTCAACTTGTACCCAGTAGGTTTTTGGCAATTTAAATTTTGGTGAGCTGATTTTAGCTTGTAATTTACCATCATTTGTTAATAATAACAATCCTTCGCTATCAGTATCTAAACGTCCAGCCGGATAAAATTTTGGTAATTTTATAAAATCTTTTAATGTCTGATACTTTTCATGAGGTGAAAACTGAGTTGTGACATTAAAGGGTTTATTAAAGGCTATTAATGAGTGCATCTCATCCTGCTTTAACTTTAGTTTCAATATCATGCTAAACTTATTATATACTAAATGAATTATTATTTAGCCATATACTAAACATAGCATCTTATATAAATTTCAGTCAGTTTTTTAATCTCTATATGCAAAAAAGCCCAGCATTCCTGCTGGGCTCTCTCTATATTTAAAAGTCTGGCGGCTCCCTACTCTCACATGGGTAATACCCACACTACCATCGGCACTTCGGCGTTTCACTTCTGAGTTCGGCATGGGGTCAGGTGGGACCACCGCGCTATTACCGCCAGACATATTCTGTCTTCTCTTTCTCTCAATCAGTGCATTATCTCATATCTGCACTCATCTCTCAATCCGGAACAAACTGTTCGATTATCTCATAATCAACTACTCGCGTATCCAAAACAACTCCGAGTTGTAAGGTTAAGACTCTCGGTTCATTAGTATCAGTTAGCTCAATGTATCACTACACTTACACACCTGACCTATCTACGTCTTAGTCTCAAACGGACCTTACTGACTCTCATCAGGGAAAACTCATCTCGAGGCTAGTTTCGTACTTAGATGCTTTCAGCACTTATCTATTCCGCACGTAGCTACCGGGCAATGCAATTGGCATCACAACCCGAACACCAGCGGTGCGTTCACTTCGGTCCTCTCGTACTAGAAGCAAACCCTCTCAATTTTCCTACGCCCATGGCAGATAGGGACCGAACTGTCTCACGACGTTCTAAACCCAGCTCGCGTACCACTTTAAACGGCGAACAGCCGTACCCTTGGGACCTACTTCAGCCCCAGGATGTGATGAGCCGACATCGAGGTGCCAAACACCGCCGTCGATATGAACTCTTGGGCGGTATCAGCCTGTTATCCCCGGAGTACCTTTTATCCGTTGAGCGATGGCCCTTCCATTCAGAACCACCGGATCACTATGACCTACTTTCGTACCTGCTCGAGCCGTCACTCTCGCAGTCAAGCTAGCTTTTGCCATTGCACTAACCTCCTGATGTCCGACCAGGATTAGCTAACCTTCGTGCTCCTCCGTTACTCTTTGGGAGGAGACCGCCCCAGTCAAACTACCCACCAGACAGTGTCCCTTACCTCGATTCAGAAGTATAGGTTAGAACATCAAACATTAAAGGGTGGTATTTCAAGGTCGACTCCATGCATACTGGCGTACACACTTCTTAGTCTCCCACCTATCCTACACATTAAGGCTCAATGTTCACTGTCAAGCTATAGTAAAGGTTCACGGGGTCTTTCCGTCTTGCCACGGGTACACCGCATCTTCACGGCAATTTCAATTTCACTGAGTCTCGGGTGGAGACAGCCTGGCCATCATTACGCCATTCGTGCAGGTCGGAACTTACCCGACAAGGAATTTCGCTACCTTAGGACCGTTATAGTTACGGCCGCCGTTTACTGGGGCTTCGATCAAGAGCTTCTGCTTACGCATAACCCCATCAATTAACCTTCCAGCACCGGGCAGGCGTCACACCGTATACGTCCACTTTCGTGTTTGCACAGTGCTGTGTTTTTATTAAACAGTTGCAGCCAGCTGGTATCTTCGACTGAGTTCACCTCCGTCCGCGTGGGACTTCAATTACAATCAGCGTGCCTTCTCCCGAAGTTACGGCACCATTTTGCCTAGTTCCTTCACCCGAGTTCTCTCAAGCGCCTTAGTATTCTCTACCTGACCACCTGTGTCGGTTTCGGGTACGATTAACTATAACCTGAAGCTTAGAGGATTTTCCTGGAAGCAGGGCATCAATTACTTCACTACCTTAGTAGCTCGTCATCACGCCTCAGGGTCTCAGTGACCGGATTTGCCTAATCACACCCCTACACGCTTAACCCACCATCCAATAGGTGGTAAACCTAGCCTTCTTCGTCCCCCCATCGCAGTTATAGCCAGTACGGGAATATTAACCCGTTTCCCATCAGATACGCCCTTCGGCCTCTCCTTAGGGGTCGACTCACCCTGCCCCGATTAACGTTGGACAGGAACCCTTGGTCTTCCGGCGAGCGGGCTTTTCACCCGCTTTATCGTTACTTATGTCAGCATTCGCACTTCTGATACCTCCAGCATACCTCACAATACACCTTCAACGGCTTACAGAACGCTCCCCTACCCAACACACTTTCGTGCGCTGCCGCAGCTTCGGTGCATAGTTTTAGCCCCGTTACATCTTCCGCGCAGGCCGACTCGACTAGTGAGCTATTACGCTTTCTTTAAATGATGGCTGCTTCTAAGCCAACATCCTAGCTGTCTAAGCCTTCCCACTTCGTTTCCCACTTAACTATGACTTTGGGACCTTAGCTGGCGGTCTGGGTTGTTTCCCTCTTCACGACGAACGTTAGCACCCGCCGTGTGTCTCCCATGATTAAACTTGTCAGTATTCGTAGTTTGCATCGGGTTGGTAAGCCGGGATGGCCCCCTAGCCGAAACAGTGCTCTACCCCCAACAGTTACTCATGAGGCGCTACCTAAATAGCTTTCGGGGAGAACCAGCTATCTCCCGGTTTGATTGGCCTTTCACCCCCAGCCACAGGTCATCCGCTAATTTTTCAACATTAGTCGGTTCGGTCCTCCAGTTAGTGTTAACCAACCTTCAACCTGCCCATGGCTAGATCACCGGGTTTCGGGTCTATACCCTGCAACTTAACGCACAGTTAATACTCGGTTTCCCTTCGGCTCCCCTATTCGGTTAACCTCGCTACAGAATATAAGTCGCTGACCCATTATACAAAAGGTACGCAGTCACTATTACCCAACGGTAACAGCTCCCACTGATTGTACGTACACGGTTTCAGGGTCTATTTCACTCCCCTCCCGGGGTTCTTTTCGCCTTTCCCTCACGGTACTGGTTCACTATCGGTCAATCAGGAGTATTTAGCCTTGGAGGATGGTCCCCCCTTCTTCAGACAGGATATCACGTGTCCCGCCCTACTCTATAAGCTTCCACATCATGCATTTTCATGTACGGGACTTTCACCCTCTATCGTGCGACTTTCCAGACGCTTCCATTAATACATCATGCTACCCGCTTGGGCTTCTCCCCTTTCGCTCGCCGCTACTCAGGGAATCTCGGTTGATTTCTTTTCCTCGGGGTACTTAGATGTTTCAGTTCTCCCGGTTCGCCTCATCTGACTATGAATTCATCAGATGATAGTGCAGTCACCTGCACTGGGTTTCCCCATTCGGACATCAACGGTTATAGCGCCTTTTATCGACTTACCGTTGCTTTTCGCAGATTAACACGTCCTTCTTCGCCTCTGATTGCCTAGGCATCCACCGTGTACGCTTAATTTCTTAACCTTACAACTCACAGTTGTCTTGGTTTTCATTACGCTTTTTTCTCTTTCTTATACCAAACCAACATATCTTCATACATCAGCTCAACATAAAAACGAGAACTCGTTTCTTTCAGCTTGTTCCTAATTGTTAAAGAGCTTTATACTTCTATTCACTTTACCATCTCGCGACTTCAAGTAAATACAAACATAATTTAATTTAAAAAGAGACTTCTTTAATGGTGGAGCTAAGCGGGATCGAACCGCTGGCCTCCTGCGTGCAAGGCAGGCGCTCTCCCAGCTGAGCTATAGCCCCATTTTATTTCACTTCTTCAACCCGTTAAAGCCAAAATCAGCAAAAATTAAGTTGAATTGGTGGGTCTGAGTGGACTTGAACCACCGACCTCACCCTTATCAGGGGTGCGCTCTAACCACCTGAGCTACAGACCCAATAAAGTGACTCTTTTCTTAACAAACAATCTGTGTGAACACTTACGAGCTCTTCGTAAGGAGGTGATCCAACCGCAGGTTCCCCTACGGTTACCTTGTTACGACTTCACCCCAGTCATGGACCACACCGTGGTAAACGCCCCCCGAAGGTTAAGCTATCTACTTCTGGTGCAACCCACTCCCATGGTGTGACGGGCGGTGTGTACAAGGCCCGGGAACGTATTCACCGTGACATTCTGATTCACGATTACTAGCGATTCCGACTTCATGGAGTCGAGTTGCAGACTCCAATCCGGACTTAGACGTACTTTATGAGGTCCGCTTGCTCTCGCGAGGTCGCCTCCCTTTGTATACGCCATTGTAGCACGTGTGTAGCCCTGGTCGTAAGGGCCATGATGACTTGACGTCGTCCCCACCTTCCTCCGCTTTATCAACGGCAGTCTCCTTTGAGTTCCCGGCCGAACCGATGGCAACAAAGGATAAGGGTTGCGCTCGTTGCGGGACTTAACCCAACATTTCACAACACGAGCTGACGACAGCCATGCAGCACCTGTCTCACAGTTCCCGAAGGCACTCTCGCATCTCTGCAAGATTCTGTGGATGTCAAGACCAGGTAAGGTTCTTCGCGTTGCATCGAATTAAACCACATGCTCCACCGCTTGTGCGGGCCCCCGTCAATTCATTTGAGTTTTAACCTTGCGGCCGTACTCCCCAGGCGGTCGATTTATCGCGTTAGCTTCGGAGCCCATCACTCTAGGCAACAAACTCCAAATCGACATCGTTTACAGCGTGGACTACCAGGGTATCTAATCCTGTTTGCTCCCCACGCTTTCGCATCTCAGCGTCAGTATCTGTCCAGAAGGCCGCCTTCGCCACCGGTATTCCTCCACATCTCTACGCATTTCACCGCTACACGTGGAATTCTACCTTCCTCTACAATACTCTAGTTAACCAGTTTTAAGTGCAATTCCTAGGTTGAGCCCAGGGCTTTCACACCTAACTTAATTATCCGCCTACATGCCCTTTACGCCCAGTCATTCCGATTAACGCTCGCACCCTCCGTATTACCGCGGCTGCTGGCACGGAGTTAGCCGGTGCTTCTTCTGTAATTAACGTCAATTGATGCACCTATTAGATACACCACCTTCCTCATTACCGAAAGTACTTTACAACCCGAAGGCCTTCTTCATACACGCGGCATGGCTGCATCAGGGTTCCCCCCATTGTGCAATATTCCCCACTGCTGCCTCCCGTAGGAGTCTGGACCGTGTCTCAGTTCCAGTGTGGCTGGTCATCCTCTCAGACCAGCTAGAGATCGTCGCCTTGGTAAGCCATTACCCTACCAACCAGCTAATCCCATATGGGTTCATCAAATGGCGCATGGCCCGAAGGTCCCATGCTTTGGTCTCTCAACTTTATGCGGTATTAGCAGTCGTTTCCAACTGTTGTCCCCCTCCATTCGGCAGATCCCCATACTTTACTCACCCGTCCGCCACTCGTCATCAAGTGCAAGCACTCATGTTACCGTTCGACTTGCATGTGTTAAGCCTGCCGCCAGCGTTCAATCTGAGCCATGATCAAACTCTTCAATTTAAAGTTTGATGCTCAATAACTGTCTCTGACATAATTCAAATGAATCTTCAGTGTCACTTATCAAGACTTAATTTTTTTAGTCCGTAGACTTTAATCTTTCGTCTCGCAAGTGCCCACACAGATTGTCTGTTTCTTCTTTTTAAAGAGCTGACAGCTTTTTTAAGTTAACTAAATGTTTTGTTATTTAGTTTGCTGTCTCAAGGGTTGCGTATGTTACTCACTTCACTTGCACTCGTCAACCCCTATTTTAGAAATTTTGCTATTTTTGGATTGATTGGTTGCTTTTTATTCAAAATAGTGCGTTATAGCGTTATTTTGAGTTGTTTAACTGCATTTACTGCTTTATTTACCGCTTCGGAATTCGTTTCGGCTTTCGCCAATACGACTCCCATTCGTCTTACACCCTCTACTTCAGGTTTACCAAATAAACGTATATCAGTATGTGGTTCTTGTAATGCTTTTTCTAAATTAGCAAATGTAACTTGTTTTGAAGAACCATTTACTAAAATCACTGCTGAAGCTGCAGCGCCGTATTGTTCAATATTAGGAATAGGTAATCCCAATATAGCTCTGGCGTGCAATGCAAATTCGGACAAGTTTTGAGATATTAATGTCACCAAACCTGTGTCATGTGGGCGAGGAGAAACCTCACTAAACCAAACTTGATCACCTTTTACAAACAATTCCACACCAAATAAACCTCGTCCTCCTAGCGCTTCAGTTATTTTCGTTGCAATTTCTTTTGCTAGATTTAAGGCTTGATTAGACATTTGTTGTGGTTGCCAAGATTCTCGATAATCCCCTTTTTCTTGACGATGACCGATAGGTTCACAGAATGAAATACCATTGATATGTTTGACAGTAAGTAAGGTAATTTCGTAATCAAAATCCACAAAGCCTTCTATTATTACTTTTCCCTCACCAGCTCGACCGCCTTCTTGAGCATAGGTCCATGAGGAATCAATATCCACTTCACTTCGTAATAATGATTGACCTTTACCAGAAGAACTCATAATTGGTTTGACAAAACAAGGAAAACCGATCTCTGTTATAGCTTGTTTAAATTCTGTTTTATTTGCAGCGAAACGATAAGGTGAAGTCGGTAACTTTAATTTTTCAGTCGCAAGGCGACGTATGCCTTCACGATTCATTGTTAATTGAGTGGCTTTGGCCGTTGGGATTACAGTAAAACCTTTTTTTTCCATCTCAACTAAGGTATCAGTAGCAATTGCTTCTATTTCAGGAACAATATAATCAGGTTTTTCAGTTTCAATGACGTTTCTTAGTTCATCACCATCTAACATATTGATTATATGATAACGATGTGCAACTTGCATCGCAGGAGCATTAGCATAACGATCAACAGCAATAACTTCACAACCTAATCGTTGTAATTCAATCACAACTTCTTTTGCTAGTTCTCCAGCACCACAAAGTAAAACTTTTGTTGCACTAGGTGATAATGGTGTCCCTATTTTTGTCATAATATCCTCTTATAGGTTTAATCATTATACTTTGTTAATTAGCTTAAAATAAAAAATCGGGATAATTATCCCGATTTTTCTTAATTTAAAATTATACTGAATATGGATCTCGTAAAATCATGGTTTCACTACGATCCGGACCTGTTGAAATAATATCAACTGGTGTTTCCGTTAATTCTTCAATTCGTTTTATATAGGCTTTTGCAGCTTGTGGTAGTGCATCATAGTTCTTGATTCCAAATGTTGATTCACTCCAACCAGGCATTGATTCATAAACTGGTTTTACTAAACTCCAATCTTCAGCTGCTGCTGGTGCATTTTTTATTACATCACCATTTGGTAATTGATAGCCTACACAAATTTTAACTTCTTTAAGACCATCGAGTACATCCAGTTTTGTTAGACAAAATCCAGAAACAGAATTAAGTTGTACCGCTTTTCGAACAGCAACAGCATCTAACCATCCAGTACGACGACGACGACCTGTTGTTGCACCAAATTCATTCCCTTGTTTACAAAGGTATTCACCCGTTTCATCGAATAATTCAGTAGGGAAAGGTCCTGCCCCAACTCGTGTAGAGTAGGCTTTAACAATCCCTAATACATAACCAACATAACGAGGACCAAAACCAGAACCAGTTGCTACTCCACCCGCGGTTGTATTAGAAGAAGTCACGTAAGGATAAGTACCATGATCAATATCAAGTAATGTACCTTGCGCTCCTTCGAACATAATTTTTTCGCCTTTTTTTCGTGCATCTTCTAAAAGAGCAGGAATATCGGCAATCATAGACACTAAAGTATCGGCAATCGCTAATGTGTCATCAAGAACTTTCTGATAATCAACTGCATCGGCTTTATAGTAATTAACTAATTGAAAGTTGTGGTATTCCATCACTTCTTTTAATTTTTCAGCAAATACCGCTCTATCAAGTAAATCCCCGACACGAAGCCCACGACGCGCAACCTTATCTTCATAAGCAGGTCCAATGCCGCGACCGGTAGTACCAATAGCTTTATTACCACGAGCTTTTTCTCGAGCTTGATCTAATGCAATATGATAAGGCAAAATTAATGGGCACGATTCAGAGATGAGTAGTCTTTCTTTAACGGGGATACCTCTAGTTTCAAGTTCTTTCATCTCTTTCATTAAAGCATCAGGGCAAAGCACTACGCCATTAGCAATAATACTAATAACATTATTATGCAGAATTCCTGATGGAATTAAGTGTAGTACAGTTTTTTCACCATTAATAACTAATGTGTGACCTGCATTATGTCCGCCTTGATAACGAACAACATATTTTGCTTTTTCAGTAAGTAAATCGACAACTTTACCTTTGCCTTCATCACCCCATTGTGTACCTAACACAACAACATTATTACTCATAGACTGTTTACTCATTCTGTTATTTATTTGATTTCAATTTCATATACTGGAAAAACTCACTATCAGGACTAATGACCATCACATCATTGCCTTTAAAGCTTTGTTCATACGCTTTTAAACTACGAATAAAACTAAAAAACGCCATATCTTTGCCAAAGGCATCAGCGTATAGTTTTGCCGCATTAGCATCACCTTCACCGCGGATAATACGAGATTGACGCTCTGCTTCTGATAATATTTTAGTTGCTTCAAGTGTAGCTGTTGCTCTTGTTTCCTCAGCTTTTCTAACACCTTCAAAACGTTTATCACGAGCAATAACTTCACGTTCTGCTCGCATTCTTGCATAAATGGAACCAGAAACCTCAGCAGGGAAGTTAATCTGTTTAATTCGCACATCAATAACTTCAACACCAAATGCTCTTAAGCTGGTTTTATTGCTTTCAGGATCTTTTTGGGTGTCAGCAACCAATTTGTCAATTGGTGCAGAATCAACTGAGTCTTGATGATTGCCATTTAAAGCATCCTTAACTCGAATCATCAAAGAATTTCGTGATTTAGTATCAGCGTTAGAATCATTAATAATGTCTTTATTGCTTAATTTACCGATTTCAGCTCTTAAGCGACCATTTAAACGCGCTAAAAGTAAATCTTCAACATTATTACCACCAGCAACTGTTTCATAATAACGATTAAAATCAATAATTTTCCACTGTACAAAGTAATCAACAATCAATTCTTTCTTTTGTACATTAAAAAATCGTTGTTCTTTGCTGTTATTAGAACTATTAGTTGTTTGAATTTTCGCATCAATAAGTTTGATACTATCCATACCAGGAACTTTGAAATGTAATCCTGGATTAGATAACCCAATAATTTTATTAAATCTTAAAACAACACCACGTGTCCCTTCTTCTACCACATAAGCGCTGGAAAAGAACATACCAATTAAAATTAAAACAATAGGAATCAATAATTTACGCATACTCATCTTTCTCCTTATTATTGTCCCATAGTTCGCATAGTTCTTGCTGTGTTACCAGTAGAACTACTGTTACTTGTTGTAGCACTTTTTTGTGATTCACTTGCTGTTTGAGGTATACTTTTTATCGCTTCAGAAGAACTTGGCATATTAAAATTATAGTCACTATTTTGATTTACAGTTGGTGTAGATACTTTTTCGCTTTTATTTTTTAATAATTGTTCTAATGGTAACACCATTAAATTACCGCTTTTATCACTAACAATGACTTTATTAGTTTTCTCTAATATTTTTTCCATCGTTTCAATATATAAACGCTCTTTAGTTATTTCAGGAGCTGCTTTATATTGCGGTAAAATTTGTTCAAAACGTGCAACATCACCTGCCGCTTCAAGTTCTACTCGGACTTTATAGGCATTAGCATCAGCTAAAATTCTTGCTGATTTACCTTCTGCTTGCTGAACTAATTGGACTTTATCTGCTTCTGCTTGCTTGATTTCACGTTCACTATCGCCTTGAGCTCGAATTGCATCATCATAAGCATCTTGAACCTCATCCGGTGGACGAGCTACTTGGAAGTTTAAATCAACAATATTAATTCCCATATCATAATGGGTTATTACATTAACGAGTTCATCTCTGGTGCTACTTTCAAGAATTGAACGACCATCGGAAATGATAGCATCAATATTAGAGCTACCCACAGCGGTTCGAAGAGCACTATCTGCAGCTTGGCGTAGGCTATCTTCAACATTAGTAACATTGAATAAATATTTTAATGGGTTGCTGATACGATACTGTACATTCATCTCAACAAAGACAAGGTTTTCACCTGTAGTAACAATAAAGCCTTGAACATTGAAATTTCGAGTACCTTGGGTGTCAACAATATAGACTTTATCGATTAAGGTAGGTTTCCAATTTAATCCAGGTTGAACAATTTCGGGTTGAACTTGACCGAAGCGGGTAATCACGCCTCTCTGACTTTGATTAATGGTATAAAACCCACTTAGACCCCAGATAAAAATTATAGCAATAAATGCTATAGCAAAAATTTTTGACGGACTCATCGGTAATTTAGTTTTTGATGAACCACCATTGTTATTGCCTAAATTACCTTTCTTTAGAAAATCTTTAATTTTATCCAATATATCATTTGTTGAATTGGAAGGTTTTTTGTTGTTACTTCCCCATGGATCGTTATCTTGTCCGTTATTTCCGGGCTGATTCCACGCCATATTTTATATGCTCCATTTAACGATTAGTTGTTATTTTGCGTATTAATTAAGTATAACAGATCTGGCTCCTGTTTACAGAGACGATTCCATTCAATAGAAGGCATTCTCACATTTAGTCGAAAACTACCATCATCATTAATAAATTCACGTTCTACTGCATTTAACTGATAAAAACGACTTCTGAGTTTTGCCAAATGAGCTGGTAAATTCAACTGGCAAACTTGAATTTGTTTAGCAAGCCTTTCTTTTAATGCTATAAATAATAGATCTAATCCTAAACCATTTTGAGCAGAAATCCAAACACGAATTGGGACTCCTTCTTCATCACGATCAATACTTGGCTCTCTACCTTCAATTAAATCAATTTTATTCATTACTAACAGTGTTGGAATATCATGCGCATTAATTTCAAATAGCACTTCTTCTACTGCATGTATATTATCCAACATATTAGGATCCGCCGCATCTATAACATGTAGCAATAAAGCGGCTTCTTGCGTTTCTAACAATGTTGCTTTAAAAGCTGCAATCAGATCATGAGGTAAGTGACGAATAAAACCCACGGTATCAGCCAAAACAACTTCGCCTACATCATCGACTATAATCCTTCTTAAGGTAGGATCAAGTGTAGCAAATAACTGATCAGCCGCATAAACATCGGCATTCGTTAGAACATTAAATAGTGTTGATTTACCTGCATTGGTATATCCAACTAAAGATGCTGTAGATAAATCTGCTTTATTTCTTGATTGACGATTTTGGTTACGTTGTTTTTCTACTTTAGCCAATCTTGATAAAATTAATTGAATTCTATGACGAATCAACCGTCTATCGGTTTCTAACTGTGTTTCACCTGGTCCTCGTAAACCAATACCACCTTTTTGTCGTTCTAAATGTGTCCATCCGCGAACTAAACGAGTGGATAAATATTGTAATTGTGCTAATTCAACTTGTAATTTACCTTCATGCGTTCTTGCTCGTTGAGCAAAAATATCTAAAATCAAACCAGTTCGATCAACAACGCGACATTCACATAGTTTTTCTAGATTCCGTTCTTGAGTAGGTGTCAATGTATGATTAACTAAAATGACTGAAGCTTGTAGTTCTTTAACTTTTTCAGCAATTTCTAGAGCTTTACCCTCACCAATAAAATATTTGGCTTGAGGTTTTTTTCTTGATGTTGTCACAATATCGAGAATCTCTATTTGAGCAGAAGTAACCAATACTTCAAACTCTTTTAGATCCTCGATATCGCTTTCTTGAGGAAGGAAAACATGGACTAATAAGGCAGATTCTCCGCCCTTATATCGTTCAAACAATCAGTTTCTCCGCTGATTTAATCAGTTTCCATTTTCCTCTTCTGGCTGAGATACTAATCCAGAAATTGATCTTGATGGTACAACTGTTGAGATAGCATGTTTATAAACCATTTGGCTTACAGTATTTTTTAGTAATATAACAAATTGATCGAATGATTCGATTTGACCTTGTAATTTAATACCATTAACCAAATAAATTGATACAGGAATATGCTCGCGACGAAGCAAATTCAAATAAGGATCTTGTAATGACTGCCCTTTTGACATGAGATTATCCTTTAAAATGAAATAATATGAAGATTGAAATTATATTTTCAAAAATAAATATCTACTGTAATTGCAATTATAGAATATTTACGTAAGTAAATATCAAAATAACATAAAAAACACGGTACTTGAACCGATCAATTGCAATTTATGCACAAATAACTAAAATTTTAATAACTTTACATTAACTAGACAAAAAAATATACGAAACCGCCTCATTAACGTAAAATATTTTAACAAAACTAAATAAACTATCAATAAATAAAAAGACCAAGGAATAAGCAACAAAAATATCTATTTGAAATTAAAAGAGATGATTGAAAATATTTTCCATATTATTTCTATTTAACCACGTTATAGGTTGCTTCCAACCACGGAGCCAGGTAATTTGCCGTTTTGCTAATTGACGAGTAGCACAAATTCCTTTGAATACCATTTCATCATAACTGGTATCTCCATTTAAGTATTCCCACATTTGGCGATAACCAACACAGCGTATAGAGGGTAAGTTTAAATGTAAATCAGATCGCTGCATAAGCGTCTTGACCTCATTTTCAAAACCTTGATCTAACATCTGTAAAAAACGCTGCTCAATACGCTGATGAAGTTCAGCCCTATCATCTGGCATTATAGCAAATTGCATAATATCATATGGCAAAGCTTCGCCACTTTCTTGAGTTAGCTCTGTTAAACTTTTACCTGTAATAAGATAAACTTCTAAAGCACGATTTAGACGCTGTGGATCATTAGGATGGATACGCTCAGCCGAGACTGGATCGACTTTTTGCAATTCTTCATGAATCGCTTGCCACCCCATTTTATTGGCTTTTTCTTCTATTTGTTTACGTATTTCCGTGTTAGCAACAGGAAGCGGTGACAGCCCCTCAATTAACGCTTTAAAATATAACATGGTGCCACCGACTAACAATGGAATACGTCCTTTGCTTAGAGTCTTTTCGATTTCGACAATTGCATCATGCCGAAAATTAGCTGCCGAATAGCTTTGTGCAGGATCGCAAATATCAATCAATTTATGTGGATATTTCTTTAGCTCTGCTTTTGTTGGTTTTGCTGTTCCAATATCCATGCCACGATAAATGAGCGCTGAATCAACACTTATAATATCAATAGGATAACGCTCATAAAGAGCCATAGCAAATGCCGTTTTACCAGATGCTGTCGGCCCCATTAAAGAAATAATTTTTGGTTTGTTCATGATAAAATCGATTGAGTAAATAATTGTATATTAACTGGATATAAAAATGTTTGTTGCTGTAACAGATTAATATCTATCTGTTCTAACTGAGCTAATAACTGAATCACTTTCGCTACACTCCAACATACTGCATGGCCGTCATCATATTGATTGGCTAACCAATTAGCTATCTGTGTTGGATCTAATACTAACTGTTCTGATTCTGATAAAAAACTAATTAATGCTGGCAAGATTTGTTGCCAATTCATAGTCCGCAACATTTTGGGCACACTTTGTAAATGTAATTTTGCTTTATCTACGTAAAAATCAAAACCTAAAAAATTTAATTGTTTTTGATAACTCGTAAAAACTTGCTGTTCTTTATGATCAATTAATATCGTTAAAGGAATTAATAATTTTTCAGCTTCTTGAGATAATAATTTAATTGCCGTTACTTTTTGTTGGGCAACAGGTAATTTCATCAACATTAATTTTTGCTGATTATCTTCATACTTTTCAAGCAATGCTACATCAGATTGAATGACTGTTAATACTCGGCCAAATTGCACTAACGATGAACTGTCAAGTTGCTGTTGTAATGATTGTAATGGCACATTTCGTTTAGGAAATAGTGCCTCAATAACTGCCTGTTGTGGTGCGGTTATTGAATCCTTATCTTCTGTCGATTGAAAGGATTGTGGCTGAGTTTTTTCTATTTCAACTTTTGGTTTAGTTTCGACTAACTGACCATAAATTGCATTTTCTTTAATATGATTAATTGGTTTTTTAGGTAAAGAGTCAATTGTTGGATAATTTTTCTGTTCGGTTTTGATTTTTTGATTAAAGATGTTTTCACCAGCAGCTTGTCGATTCGGAGCCATTACCATTTTTTCGTTATATGTCAGCTGTTGATTTGATTCAAGTGCCATGACAATTGCTTGATAAACAAAATCATGTACTAATCTCGCTTCATGAAAACGAACTTCGTGTTTTGCTGGATGCACATTAACATCGACTTGCTTAGGATCAATTTGTAAAAATACAACATAACTCTGTTGTTCATGAGTACGGCTATTGTAAGCTTGTCGCAATGCATGATTGAGCAATTTGTCTTTTATGACACGACCATTAACATAAAAGTATTGCAGTTCGCTACTTTCACTACTAGTGACCCAGCCCTGAATCACTAAATCATCGTGTTGCCAATCCAGTTTTACCGCTTTTTGCATAAACGCACGGCCGCAAACTAATTCGACTCTTTTTTCTAATTCCGATGCTCGATACTGTTTAACCAATTTACCGTTATGTTGCAAATTAAAAGAGACATCAGGACGAGCCAGTGCAATGCGACGTACAAATTCCTCAATATGCATAAATTCGGTTTTTTCTGTTTTTAAAAAACGGCGCCTTGCTGGAGTATTATAAAATAGGTCAAGAACTTCAACTGTTGAGCCAATGGGATGAGCAGCGGGTTTAATAGTTGGCGTCATATCTCGCCCTTCTGCATAAACTTGCCATGCTTCAGACTGTTCAGCGGTTCTCGATGTTAATGTTAATCTAGAAACAGAACTAATACTTGCTAATGCCTCGCCACGAAATCCAAGACTAATAATTGCATCTAAATCATCTAACGTACTGATTTTACTGGTTGCATGACGCGCTAAAGCAAGTGCTAATTCATCTTTATTAATACCACAACCATTATCACGAATACGAATTAATTTACAGCCGCCTTGCTCAAGATCTATATCAATTTGAGTACTTCCCGCATCAAGGCTGTTTTCAACTAATTCTTTAATAACCGATGCTGGACGCTCTACTACCTCACCTGCTGCAATTTGATTTGCTAATTGGGGAGATAGAATGTGGATTGCCATTAATGTTGTTCTCCAAATTTAGGGTTCTGTTTTACGTAGTTTTTTATACCTTGATAAATGGCATTAGCAATCTTATCTTGATGGGCATTACTGCTTAACAGACGTTCTTCTTCTTGGTTAGAAATAAAACCAACTTCAATTAAAATCGATGGGATATCAGGTGAACGTAAAACACCTAAACTTGCATGTTCCGGCAGATTTTTATGAAGATTAGTTACACTTTTGATTGATTTTAAAACTTGCGTTGCTAATTCATAACCTACTCGCTGAGAATAAGAAAATTGTAAATCTAACACCGCTTGATTTAGGTGACGATTATTATCGTCAGCGAGAACATCTCCAGCCCCGCCTAATAATTGAGATTTTTTTTCATCTTGTTCAAGCCATCGACCAAGCTCAGTATCGGCTCGTTTGGTCGATAAAACCCAAACTGATGCACCAGTTGCATTACGATTTGGTGCTGCATCAGCATGAATTGAAACTAGTAAATTAGCTTTATTTTTTCGAGCAATGTCTGAACGCTGGGGAACCGAGATAAAAGTATCATTGTTACGGGTTAATACTCCTTTAAAACTAGGATCTTTATTTAACAAATTAGTCAATTTTTTGGCAATTGAAAACGTAACAGTCTTTTCATATAAATTACTTTGACCTATTGCACCAGAATCTTTACCACCATGCCCTGCATCAACGGCAATCACTACTTTAGTTGCATAAGCTGAACAACAAAACACTAATAACATTAAGAAAGTAAGTAATTTTTTCATGATCTTTTACCGTTAATGTTTATTGTTAAAGATTAATAATAGTTCGACCCTTTTCGCTTTTTGCTTGCACACAAGCCGTACGCTCACAGGCTAAATAAGCCAAATGAATTTCGAGATCAGCACTTGGCAATATACCTTGCGCTTGTTCAGGCCATTCAACTAAACAGATCGAACGCGAAGAAAAATATTCACGAATACCCATAAACTCAAGTTCTTCAGAATCAATTAACCTATATAAATCAAAATGATAAACAGAGAAATCACTAAACTGATAAGGTTCAACTAAAGTATATGTTGGACTTTTGACATTACCTATATGACCTAATTGTTGTAAAAATCCACGGCTAAATGTGGTTTTACCTGCACCAAGGTCACCCATTAAATAAATAACTATCGTATCATCATGTGTGGATAAATAGTTTAAACATTGCTTAGCAAGTTTGCCACCCAATGAAATGGTTGCTTGCTCATCGGCTAAAATAATAGGTTTCATGATGAATTCTTTGCTCAATAAATAGTCCTTATTATATACTAATAACCATTAAAGATGTACCAAACAAGATTAACTTGCTTTTCTGTCAAAAAGTTTCAGGTTAACTATACGTTTCAGTATAAAAAGTGAGAATTATGTTACATACTATTTCAACCGCTAACCAATCAATCGTAGATACACAATTAATATCGCAACAAGATGCCGTTTTATTTTGGCAAAACGGTGTGATTATTGCGCTACAAGATAATCCATTATTGAATGAAATTATCAAGAAAACTGCACATTGCTACATTATTGATAATGATATTCAAGCACGTGGTTTACAGCCATTTATTGATCCAAGAGTCAAAATTATCAATATGCAGCAAGCAGTTGAATTAACAGCAATCAATTACCCACAAATGAATTGGCAATAATAAGGTTATTTGTAAACCAGCCCAAACTGTCAGTTTTAATTATCTTAATCACTTTGTTTTATTATCGATAATTGTGATGTTTTAAATTAATCTCAGCTAATTTGCAAATCTAAATCCCTAGGTTTAATATAATTTTCAATCGTTTTAATTAACATTTAAATCTTAATGACAAATTTATTAACACTATCAGAATGTAATGATCGTTTAAAAAAGGGTGATGTTATTGCTTACCCTACCGAAGCTGTTTTTGGATTGGGTTGTGATCCTAACAGTGAAGCTGCTGTACTAACCCTACTAAAGTTAAAGCAGCGCCCAATCGATAAAGGACTAATTTTAATTGCAAGTCATTATCAACAATTACTCCCTTATATTGATGATTCATCCCTTAATAAAGAACAAAAGCAGTTAGCATTTACGAGCTGGCCCGGACCAGTCACTTGGATTTTTCCCAAAAATAGAACGACTCCCTATTTTTTAACAGGTAAATTTGATTCTATCGCGGTGCGAGTCACTGATCATCCTTTAGTTTGTCAGCTTTGTGATCTATTTGGTAAACCACTCGTTTCATCAAGTGCTAATCTTTCAGGTCATAATCCCTGTCGAACTGTTTTTGAAGTCAAAAGACAATTTGGGGACGATTTTCCTGTATTAAAAGGTGAAACCGGTCATCGCTTACAACCTTCTGAAATTAGAGACATAAGAACGGGTAAAATCATTCGACAAGGATAACATTATGCAAAATTTATATATTGGTGTAATGTCTGGTACCAGTATGGATGGTATTGATATTGCTTTAGTGAATATAACAGAAAAAAAAGTTACATCAATCGCTAGTGATTGTTATCCAATTCCAGCCCATTTAAAACAACTTCTACTGACGTTATGCGAAACCAAACAAACCTCATTGCAAAATTTAGGTGAAATTGATCACATACTTGGGCAGCTTTTTGCTGATAGCATAAATCAATTTTTAAAAGATAATCAGATAAAAAAACACCAAATTATAGCTATAGGATGTCATGGGCAAACCATTTACCATGCACCAAGTGGCACAAATCCGTTTACCATGCAAATTGGAGATGCCAATATTATTGCAGCCCAAACAGGCATAACCACTATCGCAGATTTTCGCCGTAAAGATATGGCTTATGGTGGTCAAGGCGCACCACTGGTACCAGCTTTTCATAAAGCAGTATTGCAAGATCCACATATCAATCGTGTGATACTTAATATTGGAGGAATAAGTAATATCACTGTTTTAATACCTCAATATCCTGTAATAGGTTATGACACAGGTCCAGGTAATGTATTACTCGATGGATGGATCAAAGAGCTGCTAGGTAAAAACTATGATCAAGATGGATTATGGGCAAAAACGGGGAACATTAACCAAGATTTATTAGATTATCTTTATAAGGAAAATTATTTTCAAATGCCTGCACCTAAAAGTACGGGTCGAGAACTATTTAATTTACCTTGGTTACACAATAAATTAGCAGGCTTCAATTTAGCTGCGCAAGATATCCAAGCAACTTTAGTTGAGTTGACTGCTTTATCTATTTCCAATGAAATAAAGAAATTACCGATAGAAAATAGATTATCTTGTGAGCTGTTAGTCTGTGGAGGTGGCGCAAAAAACCCTCTTCTTATGGAACGTTTATCTCGATTGCTTCCGTCATGGACAGTATTAACAACGGATACAAAAGGCATAAATGGTGATGATATGGAAGCGATTGCTTTTGCTTGGCTTGCTTATTGTAAAATCAATAATCTTCCATCAAATATTCCAGAAGTAACAGGAGCAAGCCAAGCAGTAAGTTTAGGGGTTATTTATCAATAATTATCTTTAATCTGATGATTTTGACTGCTTATTATAACCAATTAATTCAGATATTTTTGCTGCAGCTTGACTAATTTCACTCACTAGTTTAGCTTCATCTTCCTCAGTACTGCATCTAAAAATTGAGGTTGATAAACTTAAGGCAGCAATAATATTGCCTAAACGATTATAAATGGGTACCGCAAAACAACGTAAACCAAGCTCAGATTCTTCATCATCTTTGCCATAGCCTAAACGTTTAACTTCATCAAGTTCAGCAAAAAATGCCTCTTTACTTGTAATAGTTTTAGGTGTGTATTGAACGAAATCTATACTATCAACTAAACTTTTTTTGCTTTCATCATCTAACCAAGCTAATAATACTTTACCTAATCCACTAGCATGAACAGTCGCTTGATTACCTATTTTAGACGTTAAACACAGACTATATTGTTCTGATGCCACTTTATTAATGTAGATAATTTGGTCACCTTCACGAACGGCTAAATGAATCGTTTCTTTTGTTTTATCCCTTAACTTTCTCATCTCTAAATCAGCAATAGCTAAGAAGTTTTGGTGATAAAGCACACGGTTACCTAAATCAAGTAATTTTAAATTAAGAGAATATTTATCTGAATCTTCTTCTTGATTAACATAACCTAATGATTTCATGGTTTGTAAAAATCGATAAGCTGTGCTTTTTGGCATCATTACTTTTTGCGATAATTCTGATATAGCGATGTCTTTAGATTCAGATAAAGCTTCTAAAATTCCGAAAACTTTTAAAACCGAAGCAACCGATTCTGGTGAGCTATCATTCATTATTAGCACATCTCCTTACTAAAAATTAGTCATTATTCTATTATTAAACGATCAACTAGAACAAATCAAAACTATCGAAAGTATATCATAATTAATAATGAGTCGTTACTAGCTATTTTATAAAAAATCTAATCTCTGCGGAGTAAACATATCAAGCAAAACACCCGCCTGTTTGCAAACGCAACCATGTTCAATATTAGGTTTTTTATATAACGTATCGCCAGTACGAACAATTTTGGTTTCATCACCAATAGTAAATTCGAATTCACCAGATAAAACATAAGTGAGTTGTTCGTGTGGGTGATGATGCATTGCACCAATAGCGCCTGTTTCAAAATGAACTTCAACCGCCATCATATTACCATCATGAGCTAAAACTTTACGTTTAACGCCATTTCCTAAATCAATTAATTCAATATCCGAATTAAAACAAAACATGACATGACTCCTAAATTCATAAAATAAACAAGAGATAATAAAAAGATATCTTTATTTTATTATCTCTTAAATTAACTAATTTTTAAGCTTATTTAATTAAGGTTGTTTACCAATATAAGCCAAAATACCACCATCAACATAAAGAATATGACCGTTGACAAAATTTGAAGCTTCAGATGCTAAAAATACGGCTGCACCAGCTAAATCATCAGGGGTCCCCCATCGTCCTGCAGGTGTTTTAGCAATAATAAACTGATCAAATGGGTGACGAGAACCATCTGCTTGTTTTTCACGTAATGGTGCAGTTTGAGGTGTGGCAATATAACCCGGACCAATACCATTACATTGAATATTAGCATGACCAAATTCAGAACAGATGTTTTTAGTTAACATTTTTAAACCACCTTTAGCGGAGGCATAACCAACAACCGTTTCACGACCAAGCTCACTCATCATTGAACAGATGTTGATAATTTTACCACTGCCTTTTTTGATCATTGAAGGAAGAACCGCTTTTGCCATAATAAATTGACCTGTAAGGTCGATATCAATAATTTTTCGATAATCAGCAGCACTTGTTTCAAGCATTGATTTACGTTGAATAATGCCGGCATTATTCACTAAAATATCAATCACACCATGTTCTTTTTCAATTTGAGCAATGGATTTTTCAACAACCGCTTCATCTGTAATATCAAATAGATAGCCATGTGCATCAATACCAGCCTCTTTATAAGCATCAAGCCCTTTTTGTAAATTTTCAGGTACCACATCATTAAATACGATTTTCGCTCCAGCACTTGCTAATGATTTTGCTATCTCAAAACCGATGCCATAAGACGCGCCCGTTACCAGCGCTATTTTATTGGTGAGTGAAAATTTATTTAAAATCGACATAATTATATTCTCCGTTATCGTTATGATAGACAAAAAGGGTCTATCACATTTCTTCTAATATGTTAGCTGGCACTTTGGTTAAATAAAGTGCGGGTTCATCTTGTGCATCACATGAGTATAAAACGTATTTATTATCAGGTGAAAATGATGGATGAGGATGAGTCACTTGACGATCACCATCTAAAACCCGCCATGTACTATTATGCTTAACCAATTTATGTGCTGTTTTTGTTTTAGGTGCTAAAATATAAAGCCATGGATCATTTTCAATTTTGTAACCACTGGTATCAATTACATCAACTGGACTGCCTGTTCCATCTCCAATATAAAGCGTACCATCAAAATTACTCATTAAGTGTGAACAAGCTGGCATCTCCATAATTTCTTTATCTTCATTCGTAACAGGATTATAAAGACGGATATATCGTTCTTGTTGTCCTTTCATATAAGACACATAAGCAAGTCCTGAGCCATCTGGTACCCAAAACTCATGAGTACAACTCTCACCAGGTAAATTATCATGGGCTTTTCGTTCATTTTTACCATCACGATCGACCAACCAAATTCTTGCATCAACTAAATCATGAGGCCCTTCATGGCAAAATGCGATAGTGTTATCATCAAAAGGCCTAAAAATTGGATGTCCTAACCATACATTTTGATCAATTACTGTTTTAGCTACACCCGTTTCAATATTAATCTTGATTAAACGGCAGTGTGGATTTTTATCATAAAATGCTTTAAATATTGTCCAGTCGGTAAGCGGTGTCCAATCTTTTTTATCAATTTCAATACCGACAATTTCATTACAATCACTATTGGCAACCCATGTACCATAACCTACCCATTCATCAGGTACAGTATAAACATTTTTTTCTTCTAAAGTTTCAAGATTAACTTGTTGTAAATTGCGTTCGTTTTTTACATAGTATAAAAATTTATCATCTGGCGATAAAAAACCACCAAAGGTATTATCACCAGGTCCTTCGGTTAGTTGTTTTGCTGTTTGGTTTTCAATATCAAGTAAGTAATAGTTACGATTAGTATCAAACTCACCAGCAAAAAGTAGCTTTTGGCCATCATTAGTAAAGCACTTTTGATAGAAATAATTGCGATGGCATAAAATACCTTCTGGCGTTAACCGAATAATTTCATTTTTTGAATCTTCATCAGTAAATGATGAATATGATAGCTTTACGATATTCCCCTTAGCCATATAAACTCCCTGAATAGAAATACACAAATGTTTAAAAGATATTCATTTATAAATATAGTAATATAAAAAGATTGATGATTTTGTGACTTTCATCACATTGCAATAAATTTATTAAAACATCGTTTTATTTTACTTAAAAAAATTGATATATTTTTTTTCAAGTTTATAATGAAAGTAAAATGTACTAATAACCAATTACAACACTTTGTTATGTAATAAGTTATTATTTCAATCAAAATAGAGGGAAATTATGAAAATAGCACTAATGAACGAATTTAGCCAAGCAGCTAAGAATCCAATTATTTTAAATGAATTAAAAAACGCAACTGAGAAACATGGACATACGGTTTTTAATGTTGGTATGGATGGCGACAATGATAAAAAATTAACTTATGTTCATTTAGGTATTATTAGCGCTATTTTATTAAACAGCAAAGCTGTTGATTTTGTTATCACAGGCTGTGGAACGGGACAAGGCGCATTAATGGCATTAAATGCATTTCCAGGTGTTAACTGTGGTTATTGTATCGAGCCTACTGATGCTTACTTATTTGCACAAGTGAATAATGGTAATGCTTTATCACTTGCTTTTGCTAAAGGCTTTGGTTGGGGCGCAGAACTGAATGCTCGTTATATTTTTGAAAAAGCATTCGATGGCGAAAAAGGATTAGGTTATCCGCCTGAGCGTCGCGAATCTCAAAACGCTAATGCCGTAATTTTAAATGATATGAAAAATGCAGCAGGAAAAAGTTTAATTGAAGCCTTGAAATCGATTGATCAATCATTACTTAAAGATGCAATCAGAGGCGAACGTTTCCAAAAATGTTTATTTGAAAACAGTCAAGATCCTGAGATTACAGATTTTATCAAAAGTTTACTAGCTTAATTTAGAATTAATTATTTACTGCATCCTAAAATTTTGTGTCATTTCAACTTAATTGATGAAATGGCACATTTCTCATTACTTCTAATAATCTCTTTATTTAATAAATCCAAATAGAATGGTATTAAATATCATTATTAAATTTAATTATTTTTTAGCAACAAATCTTAAACACTATTAAACATCGTGTAATAAAAATTGAGGAATTGGATTGGAAAAGGAAAATTTGAAGATAAAAAAAGCGCTAAGCCTGATATTAGACTTAGCGCACTGTCGTTTAATTATATCGTTTGATTATTTTGCTTTATTTTTTTCGATTAAGGTTTTTAACTCTTTTGGTAATACAATATTACCATTTTCATCTCGAGTTATTTTAAATTCAACATCACTTTGCCATAATTCATCACTGGTCACTGATTTAAAATGTTTACTTTTAATCTGTGGTCCAAATGAATCTTTTATTGCTGATTCCCAGCTATCACGAATAGAGTAATTATGTTCAAACGTTACCTTTGGTTTTAAAAACTCATAAGGATTAGCTCGTAAAATATAATTATATCTTGCACTATTAATCGAAATATTATTGTTCATTATATAAGAACCAGTATTAAAGTTATCTGTAAATCCATCCATATTATTGTTTAATGAAATAGAATTGATAATTTTATGATTTACTGGTTGTCCTTCAGCACCTAATTTAAAGCCATTACCAATACTTCCTTTAGCAATGTTCGGTTTAGAGAAAGGAAAACCATTTGAATAAGTGACTGAACTATCAATTAATACTGGTTCATTTGGACCATCTTCAATTTTATTATAAAGATCAAACCCATCATCGGTATTATTATGTGCAATACATCCTCTAAAGACATTCCCTTTACCAACACCTAATTTAGCGGCAAAGCCATCAGCATTTTTACCTGATTTATCCATATTATTATAAGAATCAGAGTTAAGAATTAAGTTATAAGATGGCCAATAAATTCTATTTTCGTTTTTATTTTTGGCTGATATTGAAAGCCCTGTATCACTATTATTACGGGTAATAACTTGATCAATGACATTATGACTACCCGAAATTCTTAAATAGGCTGGCTTATTATCTTTATCATCAATATTTCCATCAAAGATAACGTGTTTAATAGACCAATAGTTGCTGTCTAACTTAAATGTGTTATTGATAAAAATGGCTTTATGTTTATTAATTGCTTGTATCGTTTTTAATTTATCTGGCAATCCGCTTAATTGAGCTGGAAGAGTTATACCGTCGTAATAGCCATCCATCAAATGAATAACACCACCTGGAACAACGCTATTAACGGCTGTTTTAAAATCCACTGGTGATTGCTCGGTACCTTTATTATCCTTTTTACCTTCTGGTGAAACAATAATGTAAGATAAATCTTCAATTGATGATTGATTTAAATCTACTGTAAAGGTTTGTGTATTAGTTTTTCTTTTATCTTTAAACTCTACAGTAAAGACATTACTACCCTCTTTTAGCTGAGTTGGGAACTGTAATAATTTACCCGTTTGCGCTTTTAATTTTTTATTAATTTCTTTAACGGTTACCGTACCTGAAGTATTTGGGAAAAACTGTAATGTATAATTTTTACTAAATACATTTTGTGGTGATGATAAGGTTAAAGTTGGCTTAATATCCACAATAACTTCTGGTTTAGCCGGTAATTTATCATAGTTAACTTTTTCATCATTAAGCGTTAATTTAGAATTTTTAAATTCAACTTTTGCATTTCTAGACGCAAAAAAACCAACATAAATATTTTTATTATCTTGTTGATTTAAAAATCCTGAATAATCATTGGTTGCCCACTGTTTTTCTTCACCTGTCGCATTATTTTTCATCGATAAGATAAATTGATTATCTGTTCTTGTCATTGTTAAATGCATACTTTTAACATTAACATAATTAACATTTTCAACATAACCAACTTTCTCAATTGATATGCCTTCATTACCCCATGCTTTTTTTACGCCATCACGTACTAAGCCGGTTACTTTTACTAAATTATCATTTTTTTGATTTTGAGTAATTAATGCATTCATAATTACATTTGAAGCATTAGGAAACTCTTCATAACCCGCTGGCTGAGGTTCACTTCTAGCAACGCCAATTGTATCACGAGCAAATAAACCAACCGCTTCTTGAGCAGCAGGAGTTTTACCATCCACTTCAGGCCCTATTTGCTCTAAGGTAACATCACTTTCTAAAATAAAAGTTTGATTAACCGGTAATTGGGTATAAAACACTACCATTCCATCATGTGAATTAGCAATTTTACCTCCACGACTTTCTAAGTAAAAATCAGAAGGTAACTGATAAGATTGATTTGGAATTAAATAATCGTTTTGACCAGCTATCCAAGCATTATTGGTTCCCACTTTTTCTGGTTTAATAAGCGATGCAAAGTTCAAGTCTGTCGATTGACCAAAGGCTATCGTTTTCCATTCTTGTGCAGAAGCAACGTTAGCATAAAGCGTAGATAGACAAAGTATTGAAGTTAATATTTTTTTCATTATGGGTCCTAACATTTTTTATTACAAATTTTAAAGCTTTCCATTACCAACTAATTGATTGTAGTTATTGCTAAACTGTTTGATATCATCCAAGTTATATTGATAAGGCACAGACCAATTCAAATTATCATCAAAATCACAAGAAGATAATTTCAATTTAGATTCATTAAATAAAGATTTTCTATCTACAAGATTATTACCTTTAAATTGTTTAGCTACTTTGCAATGATCTTTCAAACCATCAATCATAAATTGGTTATTTTCAGAAATAACACTACCTCTATAGCCTAGACCAATTGAATATTGGTAAGGATAGATTGTTTTTGATTTATTAACTGACCCTTTAAAAAGGTTGTTATACATGTGGATTTTGCCAAACCTAACTCGTGGAGCTCGCTGAGTAATATCAGAAAAAACATTATGATGAAGTGTGATATTTAATTTATTTTCATCTTGTTCTGCATTTTTATCGCTGTGCCCAATTAACATGGTTTTATCATGATTTTCAAATAAACAATAAGAAATAGTAATCAAATCGCTACCGCGCTTAATATCTAATAAACCATCATGTTGTACATATTTCCAGCCATCTTTTTCCTGATACATATCATCAGTAAATTTACCGTCAGTAAAAGTGACATGATCAACCCAAACATAACTTGAAGAAATAATATTTATGCCGTCCCATTCAGCATTCCAACCATCACCCTCTTCAAATTTTGGTTCAACATCAATTGGTGCTTCAATTTTTAAATTACGAATAATAATATTCTCTACACTAGATAAAATAATTGAGCCATTGATAAAACCCGCATCTTCACCCACACCAATTAATGTAGTATTACTAGGAATTTTGATCAGTGAACGTGATTTTTGATCTTCAAAATTTTCATAAGGTTTATTTTCACTAACATCAATTATTCCTGAAATTTGAATAATCCGCGGCTGATTTTTGTTGATCTTAATAGCATCAAGAAGATCTTTCTTATTATTTACTAGGAAGATCATATCTTTTTTCGCTTTAGAACCACCTGTTGTTCCACTATTTGTTGCGGAATTGAATCCGCCAAAGCCATTGTCAGGTGCAACATCAAGGGCCTGTTTAACCTTTATTGGTGAGGGTGATAATGCGTAACTGTTAAAGCTATATGAGTTAATTGCTAATGGAATTAACACAGCGATAAGTAGTTTTTTCATTTTAATTGATACCTTAATTTTTATTGATGAATTTTATTAAGATCAACAACCAAATCTTTTTTTAACTGAGGATCGTTGTTGATAGCTGTCGCGATAATTTTAGCTATCTCTTGTGCACCTTTTTCTTGAAAATGGGTAGCATCTGGGTTGCTAATCACGCCAGAAGTTTGATTTTTATAGTAGGGATATTTAGGATCATTAGGATCAATAACTAACCAATAAGACTGCCATTCATCTTTATGTTGATTAGCAAAGTCAATACTTAACGATTCTAAATCAATTAAAGTTACTTGATTGACTTTAGCGGTATGTTTAATGGTATTGGAATAATCCCCCCAATAAGCAAAACCTGATTTATTGGCGGTATAATGCATATGACTAACAGGATCGTTACTCTGATTTTGATAAGCGATTTTATTATTTTTATCTTTAAAACGAGTAACTGGTGTCATTAAAATAGGTGTCATATCTAACTCTTTTGCCACAGCAAGGTAATCTTCCAGAGAAGATTGAAATGACATACTTTCTTGTTTTAATGGATGTTGTTTTTGATTGTTATCGTCATTAGGGTAAGTACACAAATTAGCAACATCCACTTTACCTCGTTTCGGATTACTACTATCACATTTTTCATCATTATGTCCAAAAGCAATGATCATATAATCGCCTTTTTTCATAAAAGGCTTCATCAAGTGAAACCAACCTTCTGTTTTAAAACTACGGCTTGAACGACCAGATTGCGCGCCATTAATAACAATCGTATCTGCTTTATCATTAATAAACTGATCAAAAACTTGTCCCCACCCCATTCTTGGATAAACTTTTTTATCGTAATTAGAGGCTGTTGAATCTCCCAAAATGAAAATACGTTTTTTTGCGTTTATATTTTCTTTTTTTTGTTTAACAGATTGTTGATAATCAAAAGGTGAATCTTGGCTTATTGGTTTAAAACGCATATCAAGCAATACCGTTTCACTTATTTGACCTGTTGCTGAATGATATCCTCGATTAAATAACATAACATCAAGTAAGTCTTTTATTTTTGGACTATTTGTCGTAATTGGATCAAAAGAGTTATCCTCAATACCTACTTGAAGCAATGCTTTATCAAATAATAGATGAAATTTATTATAAGTTTTCTTTAATAAATCATCTTCCACAAGAGAAGGTAACGGATTATCAACAAATTTTTCAGGACCAATAAGATTAACTTGCTTAGCCAGCTCACTCGTTAAATAATCAGTTAATGGATTAATATTAACAATATTTTTTTCATCTTGTTGTAATGTATATACATATGAAAACAGACAATTACCATTACAAAATTGATCACCATTCACTTTACGTTCTAGCGAATTTTTGTTCGTAAAAACAATCAGTGGTGGTGTAAGATTTGATACATCTTGCCGATAAAACCCATCATTATTGGTGGTTGTTTGTAAAACTTTATTATTAGCATCACGAATAATCACGGATGAATCTATTGGTTTATTTGCATAAGCATAACCTTGTATTATTGTATTTGCTGATACTTGATTAATTGAGAATCCAACTAATAAAAGTCCAAAAAAGGGGTTCTTCATCATCTTTTCACCACTAACTGTTTTTCCTAACTTTTTATTAACTCACTGAAATTAAAATAAATATGATAATCCTAGGGCTAATTTAACTTCCCTTGAGTCAGAATGGACACTTTTAGCCACATCTTCTGCAGCAAAATTTACTTGCCAAGCTTTCGTTACTTGCCAATTTATATCTAACTCTTGTTGATAATCATGTCGTTTATCATTCTGTAATACATAGTTTCCTTTTAAATATGAAAAGCGATAACCAATGTTCCAATCAGGAGATAGGTTAATATCCGTTCCAACATCAAAGCGATTACGGGATCGATTATCGACATAACCTTGAACACTATCTTCGCGTTTGCTTCTTGAAACTTTACGATATTCAAATCGATATTGACTATAAAACGATACATCATCACTTTGTAACCAAGTCAATTTTAATGCTGGAGAATATCGAACACCTGGGCGTTGTGAATCACTTACGTCACCCAACTGATAATGAGGTAAGTTTTCGACACTTTTAGCTTTATAACCCCCGCCAGAATAGAATCTAACTTCTATATTTGGTGTCAGAACCCATTGATCAGCTAAATAGAAGTTATAGCCACCATAGATTTGATAATGGCTTGAAACAAGATCATCAAATAAAATTCTATTTTTTATTTGGTTATAGGTATTTAAACTAAGACCGATATAGCCTTTTTTATCAAAATCTGCATATAAATCAAAACTATCACCATGATAATGAGAGCTTAAACCATAATGGTGTGCATATTTGAAATAGGTTTTGTAGGAAAAATCGGAATCTTTACTATTTGATTGACCAAAAGCATAATTGAAACCAACTTTAAATTTAGCTTGCCTTGTATCGGTTGTTTTACTTTTTGACACATCAGAAATAGAAAAATAAGGGCGAAGTAATTTTGAATAATTGTAGGTTATTTTAAATTCTTGTTCATAATCATTTTTTTTGTTGTTATAAGCAATATATTTATTTTTATCAAATGTCCCTTTAGAAAATTTATAAGAATTATTAGTAAAATCACCAAGGAAATAATTAAAGGTATAAGCAAGGTTAAATGCTTTAAATCCAGAATAGTTCAATGCCCAATCAAAACGGTGTCTACCACTATTACTTGTGGCTTTATATTTAACTTGCTGGCCAGACACTTTTGCTGTTTTGTAGCGTTCAGCTTGGGATATTTTTTTCCATTCATAGCGATAACGTATACTGCTTGACCAATCACTGTTAAATTTATAACTGTATTTTAAACCTGGCTGATATAGAACTAAATCTTTACTAAATCCTAATTCTAATGCTGGAATTATCGATCCCCATCCATTATCAAGAGTGATATTTTTCTGAATAACGACACCACCTGATCCACCATGCATATCATCATATAAAACATCACGTTTGTTTCCTCCACCTTCAGTAACACCAAATTTGAATTCATATTGCCAATTATTATCAGTTTTATGTATTAGTTTAATCGAGTCTCCATGAATTCTATCCATTGATTTCCAGTTATGTTCATATTGAAAAACGGTTTGACCAGAACCAGCAAAGCTACAGAGAGGAAAGGTAGATAGAAACATTAAAAGCGGTATTTTTTTTAATTTATAATTACTCATTATTGTTTTCCTATTTTTTAAAATGCTGTTTTATATTTTTTAATATTTTATTAATGTTTTCTGTTAATAAGATCACAATTTAAAAAAACAGTTCTAAAAAAATAATAAAAACATGATATTTATAATGTTAGTTTTTAATACTATACATATAGTAATTTTTACATTAACTAAATTGTTACCAAAATCACATTTCTAAAAAAAATTTTGAAATAAACTTGTACGACGGCTCTTCCGATCTTAAATATTATTTTAATAATATTTTTAAAACAGTATTTCATAATTATTAAGGAAAATAGATTTATGGCTGATAATCAGAAAAAAATAACCTTACTAACTCGATTTTCGTATGGTAGTGGTAATTTAATAGGAAGTGGTGCATTAGCTATCAGTGCTGCTTGGTTATTGTACTTTTATACAACTTTTTGTGGACTTTCAGCAATTCAAGCAACGTTGATTTTTTCAATTGCGACTTATTTAGATGTGATTTTAAATCCATTAATGGGATTTATTACTGACAATTTTAACCATACTAAGCTTGGGCGTCGATTTGGGCGTCGTCGATTTTTCATCTTATTTGCCATTCCATGTATGATTATTTACCCATTACTTTGGCTTGATGGAATGAATTTTTGGTATTACTTAACGACCTATATTTTATTTGAATTCATCTATACCATGATTATGATCCCATATAATACGTTACCAGTAGAGATGACTAAAAACTTTGATCAACGTACTTACTTAGCGGGTTCAAAAGCAATGTTTGGTAAAGTTGCTAACTTCTTAGCTGCTGCTATCCCTGGCATATTTTTCTATTTATTTGATGGAAAAGACTCACCATTACCATTTTTATTAACGGGTATAACTTACGCATCTATCATGGCAGTTGCACTCATTTTACTTTACTTAAACAGTTGGGAAAAATCAGTTGATGAAATTGAAGATGAAACAACTTCTGGTCTTGGGGAAAGTATTGTTAAATTATTTTCAGATGTCTTTTCAACTTTCCGTTTAAAAACGTTTAGAAACCACTTAGGTATGTATCTATTTGGCTTTGGTGCTGAATGGTTATTTGCTGCAACGTTTACTTATTTCGTTGTATTTAACTTAGGTCAACCAAAAACCTTTGTTTCTCAAATGAACAGTTTAAGCAGTATTTGCCAATTAATTTCAACTGCTTTCTTCATGGCTTGGTGTGTAAAACGTGGATTTAAAAGACCATTTGTTATTGCTATATTAATCGTAATTTCTTCAGTAGTCGGTTATATCGGTGTCTACTACCTTAACATGCCTCATGTTACTTGGATTGTTATTGGTATCACTATTTGGTTCGGTTTAGGAACAGGTGGTGTCTATTATATTCCTTGGAGCGTATACACTTTCTTAGCGGATATCGATGAAGTACTAACAGGCAGACGTCGCGAAGGTATTTATGCTGGAGCAATGACCATGGCGGGTAAATTAATGCGCGCAACAATTGTCTTTGTCTTAGGTATTGTATTGAAATACTCTGGTTTTGTATCTGGTGTAGATGCAGTTCAACCAGAAAGTGCAATTACTGCAATTAACTTAGTATTAGTCATAGGAGTGTGTGGAATGGCGTTATTAGGTATTTTCTTCACATATCGTATGAAATTAGACAAATCTACTCATGCACTTATTATTCAAGAGCTTGATAGATTAAAAAATGGTGGTAAAAAAGAAGATGCAACACCAGAAATAAGAAGCTTAGTTAAAGAGTTAACTGGTTTTGATTATGATAACTGTTTTGGTAACAATAATGTTGGCTTTAAACAACATTAATAAAAATAAATAACAATATAATCAATTATAAATCATCTAATCTAACCAATTAGATGATTTTTTTATATTCTAAATTAAGCCAAATTTTTCTAATGCGTTAGCAATACCATCATTATCATTGGTATCTGTTACATATTCAGCTTTATCTTTCAACCCATCAACCGCATTCCCCATAGCGATTGGATGATCAACAGTAAGAAACATTTCTAAATCATTCATACCATCACCAAAGGCATAAGTTGGCACATCATCAAATCCTTTCATTTTTAAAAGTTCCTTGATACCTCTGCCTTTTGAACCACCATTATTAAAAACATCAACACAATAAGGGGTATTACGAATAAAAGTTAGCTCAGGAAACAACTCACGATAAGACGATTCACCTTGTTCACAAAGTAATAGCAACATCTGAATAGGTTCTTTTAAATAGATTTCATCATCAACAGGAGGAACATCTTGTTTTAAATAGTGATAAAATTTTTGTGCTGGTTGACTATTTTCACTAATTCGCATTGTTTTGTAATTATAAAAAGACAAAGGAATATTTTTCTTTTCTCTAGAAAATTCATATAACCGAGTGATGACATTTTTATCAATATTATTGGTAAATATCACCTCTTTTTCATAAACAACGACTTGTCCATTCATCCCTATAATCGAGTCTATATTGGTTTCTTTCATCAAATTAACAACTTCAAGCGGAGTTCTTCCTGTTGCAATCATAGGTATCATATTATTTTGCTTAAGTTTTTTTATTGCATCATAAGAACTCGGCAATAGATCTATATTGCTATTAAATAAAGTACCATCTAGGTCAAAAAATACGATAGCTTCAGGTTTTTTAGTCATATTACAAATCCAAGATATTTTTAATAAAAGGAATAGTTAACTTACGTTGTTGAGCTAATGTTGCTACCTCAAATTTCTCTAATAACGAAAATAAGGTTCGCATATCGCGATTTACACGTTTTAATAAAAATAACCCAACTTCTGTTGATAATTCAAACCCACTTAATTGAGCTCTTAGCTGTAAAGCTTTAAGTTTATCATCATCACTTAATTCTTTTAATTGATAAACTTGCCCCCAAGACAATCTAGAAACCAAATCTGGTAAGATAAAAGAGATCTGTTTAGGTGGAGCACTTGCAGTAATTAATAACTTAGTAATGTTCTTTTCTGTTAATCGATTAAATAAATCGAAAATAGCCTCTTCCCAATCCCTATGGCCCGCTATAGCATCAATATCATCTAAACATACTAAATCATAATTATCTAATCCCTGTAAAATTTCTGGTACCAAATGATAATACTGTTTTAAAGGAATATAACTGGCTAACTTATTTTGACTTGATGCATGTAATAGATGAGTACGGCCAGAAACCGTTGCTGACCATATATAAAAGGCATTAAAACTCTCTTTACCCAATAAGGTTTGCAAAGAATCAAACAATAATTGATTATCACCTACATAAAAACTATCAAAAGTTTCATTATTAGGTAATGAAAAAGGTAAAGGTAGCTGTGAAAGAGTAATAAAGAAACCTCACAATAAAAAAACGAATCGTATTAAGTATAAATTTGCTTTTATAAAAATCAATCACTTTTATGGAAAAGTAAATAAGATCCTATAAATGTCTATAAAATATTTAATTTTAAAGCGACAAAATACTTTGTAAACTTTCTAAGTTATAACTTCAAATAATTAAATATACAATTTATATTGGTATCAAACTAATCACATTATCATTATTTATCAAGAACAAAATAACTTATGTTCAATTACATAAAAATACTTTGAGTCGTTCAAATATCATTACACAATTTTCATCATGCTAATTTTGTTTTTTTATAATAAATAATTTAAGCACAAATATTTTTATATATTATTATAAACAAACTTTAATATATCATAAAATCATTGAATTAACCTGAGCTATATTTTCTGATCTAAAAGTAGTTCCGTTAAGTTAAAAAATTAAAAATATTTTCAAAGATCCTCTTATTAATTTGATCCCTTAATCAACATTATAAAAATAGATCATATTGCCAAGTGTAAAAATAACTCAATAAAATGCTAAAAATTAAGCAAACAAACTTATTTTTTGTGGATAACTCTGTGGTAAAACCGGATCATAAGCTGTGATAAGCATATTAACAACCTAAAAAAATAAATTCGTTGTGGATAAGTAATATATTTATCAACAATCTTAAACAGGAAAAGATCCGATCAATTAACAGAGTTTATTCTTCAATAAGATCTTATAAAATAATTAGAAATAAAAGTTATCAACACAAAGGATCCACACTAATAGTAATAAAAATAAAAAGATCATATAAAAGATCTTATTTAATTTAGATCACGATCAAAATAGATCATTTGACGTAATAAAAAAGATGAGTAAAATTCCTTACGCTAAATAAAACCAAATCACTTGATCAAAAAAATTGATCACCTATATATAAAATAACAAACGAGGCTTTTTTATGTTTTATCCAGATCTTTTTGATGTCATTATCGTTGGTGGTGGACATGCTGGAACCGAAGCCGCTATGGCATCAGCAAGAATGGGTCGAAAAACACTACTTTTAACCCATAATATCAATACATTAGGACAAATGTCTTGTAATCCAGCCATCGGTGGTATAGGTAAAGGTCATTTGGTAAAAGAAATTGATGCTATGGGAGGATTAATGGCACATGCTATTGATCTAGCAGGGATCCAATTTCGAATATTAAACAGCAGTAAAGGACCAGCGGTAAGAGCAACACGCGCCCAAGCAGATCGATCTTTATATCGAAAGGTAATTAGAACAACACTTGAAAACCAAGAAAATTTGATGTTATTTCAACAATCAGTTGAAGATGTGATCATTGAAAACGATCAGATCACAGGTGTTGTCACTCAAATGGGTGTTTCTTTTAAAGCAAAAGCAGTAGTATTAACCACAGGTACGTTTTTAGATGGTAAGATCCATATAGGACTTGATAATTATAGTGGTGGACGAACAGGCGATCCTGCTGCTATTGGTCTATCCAAAGCATTGCATCAATATCCATTTAGAATGGGGCGTTTAAAAACCGGTACTCCACCAAGAATTGATGCCAGAACAATTGATTTTTCACAATTAGGTACACAATATGGTGATGATCCTGTACCTGTATTTTCATTCTTAGGTAAAGCAAGTGAACATCCTAGACAGATCCCGTGCTATATTACAAGCACCAATGAAACGACACACGAGATCATTCGTAATAGTTTGGATCGCAGCCCTATGTATACAGGCATTATTGAGGGTGTTGGACCACGATATTGCCCATCAATAGAAGATAAAATTATGCGTTTTGCGGATCGTAATTCGCATCAGATCTATTTAGAACCAGAAGGATTAGACAGTAATGAGATCTATCCAAATGGGATCTCAACAAGTTTACCGTTTGATACTCAACTTGCTTTTGTACGAAGTATGAAAGGATTAGAGAATGCGAATATTGTCAGACCGGGTTATGCGATCGAATATGATTATTTTGATCCTCGAGATCTCAAACCAACGCTTGAAAGTAAAGTGATCAAAGGATTGTTTTTAGCAGGACAGATCAACGGTACTACAGGTTATGAAGAAGCCGCAGCTCAAGGTATGTTGGCAGGATTAAATGCCGCGCGCTTTGTTTATGATCAAGATCAATGGTATCCAACGCGTGATCAAGCTTATTTAGGAGTATTGGTTGATGATCTTTGTACACTTGGTACCAATGAACCTTATCGTATGTTTACTTCACGCGCGGAATATCGTTTAATGCTTCGTGAAGATAATGCAGATATTCGCTTAACGGAAATTGGCCGTAAATTAGGTATGGTTGATGATTATCGTTGGCAACGTTTTAATGAAAAATTTGAAGCTATTGAGCAAGAAAGAGCGCGTTTACGTGATATATGGGTACACCCGCATATTGAAACAATCGATGAAGTAAATGCGGTATTAAGTGCTAATCTAACCAAAGAAGCCAATGGTGAAGAGCTGCTTAAACGTCCTGAAATGAGCTATCAAACCTTAAAATCACTGTCACTTTTTGCGCCTGGACTGTCTGATGAGCAAGCTGCTGAGCAAGTTGAAATTCAGGTCAAATATGACGGCTATATAAAATTACAGATAGAAGAGATTGAACGTCAAAAACGTAATGAAGAAACACTTATTCCTGATCATATAGATTATGCAGAAATTTCAGGTTTATCAAACGAAGTTGTTGCCAAATTAAAGCAGCATAAACCTGTATCAATAGGACAAGCTTCACGTATATCAGGTATTACGCCGGCAGCGATCTCAATGCTATTAGTTTATTTAAAAAAGAAGAATTATGTTAAAAAAGAAACTCATTAATCTTATTGATCAAACGGATCTTTCGATCTCTGATCGGCAAATTGATCAGCTGGTTCACTATGTTGAAATGCTTAATAAATGGAATAAGGCTTATAATTTAACTGCGGTGCGCGATCCAAACGAGATGCTCATTAAACATATTATGGATAGCTTAGTTGTGTCGCCTTATTTAGTGGGGCAATCTTTTATCGATGTGGGAACAGGTCCTGGGCTACCAGGCGTCCCATTAGCCATTATTAATCCTGATAAGCAATTTGATCTGGTTGATAGTTTAGGTAAACGTATTCGTTTTTTAAAACAGGTACAATTTGAATTAAAACTTACCAATATCAATCCAGTGCAAAGCCGGATTGAAGAGTATACTGATAAAAAATTTGATGGTGTTATTAGTCGTGCTTTTGCTTCTTTGCAAGATATGCTTAGTTGGTGTAAACATCTGCCTAATCAACAAGGTGCTTTTTATGCCCTAAAAGGCAGTGATATTGATGCTATTCCTGTCGGTTTTACACTTAAACAACATATTAAACTTACTGTTCCACAATTAGACGCGGAGAGAAGTTTAGTTATTATTCAATAGTTTTATACTCAAACGTATAGCTTACCTGAAACTTCTTAACAAGCTTATTTTTTACGTTTTTTCAGGTAATCTTTAATACCATTAACAATAGCAGTAGATATTTCGATCTGGAATGCAGCTGTATTTAATTTTTTTTCTTCATCGGCATTGCTAATGAAGCCAGTTTCAACTAAAACAGATGGAATATCAGGCGCTTTTAATACCGCAAAACCGGCTTTTTCAATTGATGGTTTATGTAATTTATTGACACTTTTCATGCGATTCAAAATTGAACTACCTAAAATTACCCCATTGGTAAGCGTGGTTTTTTGTACTAAATCTAAAATAGTGTTATCTAAATATTTATCGCCACTGCGACTTACTCCACCTATTTGATCGGCTTCATTTTGCGTTTGTGCCAGATAACTAGCAGCTGAACTACTTGCTCCTTTAGTTGATAGGGCAAAAACAGTTGATCCTTTTACGGATCGATCAATAAAGGCGTCAGCATGGATGGAAATAAAAAGATCCGCTTGTAAAGAACGAGCTTTCGCCACTCGTACATTTAAAGGTATAAATACATCTTCATTACGAGTCATATAGACTTTTATATTAGGCTCTTTCTTAAGTAAATTGTAAGTACGCCGAGCTATTTGTAAAACAATATCTTTTTCGCGTGTTTTTTTTAAACCAATAGCCCCAGGATCTTCACCACCATGACCAGGATCAAGTACAACTATTACTGGTGGTGTTTTATTTTGTGTGTTTTTCTTCTGTGGTGGTTTCTTTTTATTATTATCAATTTTGATTTCAGACTGTTTTTTACTAAGATCGCCATCTTTATATTCTTCTAATAGAGCAAGTAAAGGATCATCACCTTCATTTGAAGCAACCTTAGAAGGATAAAGATCGATAACTAAACGATTCTTATATTTTTCAATCGGTGGAAGTGTAAAAGTATTTGGTTTAACATCCTGTTTTAAATCAACCATTATTCTTACGGTTTTGCTATTTAGCTGAATAACGTTTATCGATTTAATATAAGGATCGTGACTTAACACTTTTGATGATATCTTTTTTAAGGTCGTATCTAAATTAATATCATTGATATCAATAGCCAGCCTTTTTGGGTTGTTTAATAAAGAATATTTATATTTTAGACGAGTATTTGTCTCTATTGTCATTCTTGTATAGGTAGATGAGGGCCAAACACGTACTGCAACTACTTTTGCTAATGTAGCGGCAAAGCCAACACGAGTGACAGATAATAAACATGTCGCAATGATACCTTTAATTAATAGGCGCTTTGTTGGACTGTGTGTTTTGGGCATATCTAAACTATTTACTGAAACAATTGACCGCGAATAATAACATAAAATATTTATTTTTTAAAAAGAATCATTATCATCTTCGCCTGCTTTTTTGATAGAAGATTTTTCTATATTTGCTATTTTAGATAAATTTTTTCTTTATAAATAACTGGTTTTTATTTATCTTATTAATTTATTATTATTTTTTTATTAATAGATCCATTTTAATAAATATAATAATGTAAAAAAACTGCTTTAAATTCAACATGAAGTTAATTTTATGTGATTTGCTCTTAGTATTTTAAATTAAACATTGTTTTAGTTATCTCTTTTCTATATATCATATTAATTAGAAATAGATAGTTAACCAAATATTAGCTTTTATGTCGAAATTATGAAAATTTTGACTAGAGTTAATTGATAATCTGCAATATAGCCGTAAATTTTATTAAAAAATATAAGCTATTATCTTGTTTTACCGTTTTTTATTTTATTATAGACCCTACAATAACAAAGGATTACAATATGAGGCGCTAAAATCGCGGATTTAAACCCGTTTTCATTTTAACAATTAATTATAGCTGAGTTATTGATGAGCAAAAAATTACATATAAAAACATGGGGATGCCAAATGAATGAGTATGACTCAACCAAAATGGCTGATCTCCTTGAATCTACCCATGGTTTAACATTAACTGAAAATGCCGAAGAAGCAGATATTCTACTACTTAATACCTGTTCTATTCGAGAAAAAGCCCAAGAAAAAGTATTTCACCAATTAGGACGTTGGAAAAATCTTAAACAGCATAATCCTAATATTATTATTGGAGTAGGTGGTTGCGTGGCTTCTCAAGAGGGTGCTCATATTCGTAAACGTGCTCCTTTTGTAGATATTATTTTTGGACCACAAACGTTTCACCGTTTACCTGAGATGATAGAACAAGTTCGTAGTGGTAAAGGTCAGCATGTTGTTGATGTTAGTTTTCCAGAAATTGAAAAATTTGACCGTTTGCCTGAACCTCGCAGTGAAGGTCCAACAGCATTTGTCTCTATTATGGAAGGATGTAACAAATATTGTACTTATTGCGTGGTACCTTATACCCGTGGTGAAGAAGTAAGTCGACCTTGTGATGATGTTATTTATGAAATAGCACAATTGGCTGAACAAGGTGTGCGTGAAGTAAATTTACTGGGTCAAAATGTTAATGCTTATCGTGGACCAACTTTTGATGGTGATATTTGTTCATTCGCTGAGTTATTACGTTTAGTGGCTGCCATTGATGGTATTGATCGTATTCGTTTTACCACTAGCCATCCAATTGAATTTACTGATGACATTATTGATGTATATCGTGACACGCCTGAACTGGTTAATTTTTTACATTTACCAGTACAAAGTGGTTCTGATCGAGTATTAAATTTAATGAAACGAACTCATACGGCAATTGAATATAAATCCATTATTCGCAAATTACGTAAAGTACGTCCTGATATTCAAATAAGTTCGGATTTTATTGTCGGTTTTCCTGGTGAAACGCAAGAAGATTTTGAGCAAACCATGAAACTCATTGCTGATGTGAATTTCGATTTAAGTTATAGTTTTGTTTATTCTGCTCGTCCAGGTACACCTGCTGCAGAAATGGAAGATAACGTATCAGAAGAAGAGAAAAAACAGCGTCTGTATATTCTTCAAGAACGTATTAATCAACAAGCAATGCAATTTAGCCGTCGTATGTTAAATACAGTGCAACGTATTTTAGTTGAAGGTCCATCTAAAAAAGATTTGATGGAATTAACCGGCAGAACGGAAAACAATCGTATTGTTAATTTTGAAGGTTATCCTGATATGATTGGAAAATTTGTTGATGTTGAAATTACCGATGTTTATCCAAATTCATTACGCGGTAAAGTGGTTCGAACCGAAGATGAAATGGATTTACGAGTGAGTCAATCACCAATGTCTGTAATATCTCGCACTCGTAAAGAAAATGATTTAGGGGTGGGAATTTATCATCCATAATAAAAAGTAGTTATTTAACTAACTTATTAATATATAAATATTAATATATAAATAGGGATGAAAGGAAAATAATTAGTGATGAAAACAACAATATACTTAAATAAAAGTAGCTAAATATTTTACTTTTTTATCCCTATTTTTAGTTATGAAACATTAAGAAAACATATAAAATACAATCATTTTAATTCTGATTATACTTATAAAGCACTAGAATAAATATCGCTAACATTTAAATAACAAACAACATGTTATGTTGAAAAAGAATAAAAGAAGCGACATGCCAATTATAATGTTAGTAAATAATATAAAATCGCAAGGGTTTGATAAACAGCAATCTAAAAAAAACGTTAATGATATTGTATTAGGTAATATTGTTGGTTGTACCGTTATAAAATGGATGTTTAAAAGAAGTGGAAAATTGTTCTTTATGTGAACAGCGTCTTAATGATTAAATTACTATTAAGAGGGACTTAATTTTGGATATTATTACACACGAAACTGTACTTGAACCAGCCGATAATAATAGGCTTAATAGCCTTTGTGGTCCTTATGATGACAATATTAAACAACTTGAAAGTCGATTAGGTATTGAAATTAATCATCGAGGCAATCTATTTGCCATAACAGGTAATGCTATCTGTGTTAAAGCTGCAGAGGATATTTTACAGTCTCTTTATAAAAATACCATAAGCAAAAATAAAATTGTAGAAATTGAATCTGAGCAGGTTCATTTAGCCATAAAAGAGTCAGGCGCACTGGAAAAAATAAGTGAACATCCACAACAAATATACATTCATAACCAAGCAGGTAAATTAGTTATGATAAAAACTAAGCGTGGTGTTATAAAACCGCGAACCCCTAATCAAGCACAATATGTTGCGCATATATTGGATTATGATATCACTTTTGGTATTGGTCCAGCAGGAACGGGTAAAACTTATTTAGCTGTAGCTGCAGCTGTTGATGCGTTAGAAAAACAACAAATTCGTCGAATTGTATTAACTCGTCCTGCCGTTGAAGCTGGTGAAAAACTTGGCTTTTTACCTGGAGATCTAAGTCAAAAAGTGGATCCTTACTTACGACCTCTTTATGATGCCTTATTTGAAATGCTCGGTTTTGAAAAAGTTGAAAAACTCATTGAAAAAAGTATTATTGAAGTTGCACCACTTGCTTATATGCGTGGACGCACACTTAACGACGCTTTTATTATTCTTGATGAAAGTCAAAATACGACTATCGAGCAAATGAAGATGTTTTTAACCCGTATTGGTTTTAATTCCAAAGCGGTAATAACGGGTGATGTTACCCAAATAGATCTCCCTCGTAATCAAAAATCTGGCTTACGTCATGCTATAGAAGTATTAAGTAAAGTTGATGAAATTAGTTTCAACTTTTTTAATAGTGATGATGTGGTTCGTCATCCAGTCGTTGCCAGAATCGTTAATGCTTATCAAAAATGGGAAGAAGAACAGCAGCAGGCTGCTAAAAGTGTTTAAAGGAGTATTACTATCCCTATCTCAAGTAACAAAAAGAAAGGCAATATTCGTGATCACTCGGCAGAAACCAATTTGTTTTTGCGACGAGCACTGTTTGCTTTTATTGTAATTATTTTATTATTATTAGTTTTACTTGCTAACTTAGCTGATCTTCAGATTGCTAATTTTAGTTATTACAGTACTAAATCTAATAATAATCGTATTGAAATTATTCCTATTGCGCCCAGTCGTGGTATGATTTATGATCGTAATGGTACGCCATTAGCCATTAACAATATCACTTATCAACTTAATATTATTCCTGATAAAGTCAAAAACCTGAATGAACAATTTAATCAGTTAAAAGCTATTGTTGATTTAACTGATGAAGATATTGAAAATTTTCAAAAGGAACGTCGAAATTATAAAGCGCATCGCCCTGTCCCATTAAAAGATAATTTAACTCAACAACAGATAGCTCATTTTGTTGTTGACCAGCATCGCTTTCCTTATGTTTCTATTGTTGGAATACAACATCGTTATTATCCATATGGAGCATCATTAACTCATATTATTGGCTATATTTCCAAAATTAACAGCCAAGATAAACAACGTTTAGACGAGGAAAACAAAAGCAGTAATTATGTCGCTACATTTAATATCGGTAAAATGGGAATTGAAAAATATTATGAAGATGTATTACATGGCATCCCAGGTTATGAAAAAGTAGAAGTTAATAGTCGAGGACGAATTGTAAATCAACTTAATCAACATCCACCTCAAGCTGGTGAGGATATCTATTTATCCATCAATCTTAAGTTACAACTTTATATAGAACAATTGTTAGCGGGTCGTAAAGCTGCGGTAGTCGCTATCGATCCTAACAATGGTGAAATTTTAGCCTTGGTTTCAAGTCCTACTTATGATTCTAACCCATTTGTAGGAGGGATATCGAGTGATAAATATAAAGCCTTACTTAACGATCCTAATAAGCCTCTTTATAACCGAGCGTTACTTGGTTCATACCCACCTGCTTCAACGGTCAAACCTTATATTGCGATTGCTGCTTTAAGCGAAGGTGTTGTTACATCAAAAAGCGTAGTTAACGATCCCGGATGGTGGCAACTACCAGGAACCGAGCGACGTTATCGAGATTGGTTAAAATGGGGACATGGCAAAGTTGATGTATTAAGAGCAATTGAAGAATCCGTTGATACCTATTTTTATCAGGTTGCTTATGATATGGGCATTGATCGCTTAAATGCATGGATGACTAAATTTGGCTTTGGTGAAAGAACGGGGATTGATATTTCAACCAATGAAGAGAGCCGTGCTGTTATGCCAAGCCGTGAATGGAAAATACAACGCCATAAAAAATCTTGGCTACAAGGGGATACAATTCCTGTTGGTATTGGTCAAGGTTATTGGACCGCAACCCCAATACAGATGGCAAAAGCATTAACCATATTAATCAATAATGGTAAAACTTATACCCCGCACTTTTTATTATATAAAAAGAGCGACATTATAAATTCCAATGAGCAACAACCGATAATTAATCCTGAAAAATATTTAGAAAATAATAGTTTATCTGATGTTAATTCAAGTTATTGGGCACTTGCTAAAGAAGGTATGCATCGTGTTATGTTTGGTTCGCGAGGAACGGCTCGTAAAGTTTATGCTGATGCCAAATATCAAGCCGCAGGTAAATCGGGGACCGCACAAGTTTATGGGTTAAAAGTTGATGAAGTTTACAATGCCCATAAGGTTCCTGAGCATTTACGTGATCATGCCTTGTTTGTTGCTTACGCGCCTTATGATAAACCCCAAATTGCTTTGGCTATTGTTTTAGAAAATGGTGGGGGTGGAAGCTCAAACGGCGGTGCAGTGGCACGAAAAATTTTAGATTTTTACCTTCTTGGTAATAATTCAACCGAGTTAGATGAATCATCACCAAATACAGGAACTGAAGATTAATTATGAGTAATATCAAAAAATCTTTTTGGCAAAAGATACATATTGATCCGCTATTTTTTCTATTTATTACCTTATTACTTGGCTACAGCCTCTATATTCTTTGGAGTGCAACTGGCCAAGATATCGATATGATTGAAAAACGCGTCATTCAAATCGTATTAGGTTTTATTGTGATGATTGTCTTTGCACAGTTTTCACCTAGAACATATGAAACATGGGCGCCAACACTGTATGTAATTTGTATTATCATATTACTCTTAGTGGATATTTTTGGGTATACCAGTAAAGGGGCACAGCGTTGGTTAGATTTGGGGATTTTACGCTTTCAACCTTCAGAAATAGCCAAAATAGCCGTGCCATTAATGGTGGCAAAATTCATTCATCGTGATGGTTGTCCGCCACCACTAAAAACAACTTTACAGACATTGGCCATCATTGGTGTGCCTACCTTACTTGTAGCGATGCAACCTGACTTAGGTACGGCTATTTTAATTGTCATGTCTGGTATTTTTATTATTTTTTTAGCTGGAATTGATTGGCGATTTATTCTGGTTGCTGTTGTTTTAATTGCTGCTTTTTTACCGATTATGTGGTTTTTCTTAATGCATGACTATCAGCGACTTCGAGTTTTAATGTTATTTAATCCTGAACTCGATCCTAGTGGTGCTGGTTATCATATCATCCAGTCGAAAATAGCGATTGGGTCGGGAGGGATCTGGGGTAAAGGTTGGCTTTGTGGCACTCAATCGCAATTAGAATTTTTACCTGAAAGACATACCGATTTTATTTTTTCGGTTATTGCAGAAGAATTCGGTTTTGTTGGCACAATCGTTCTACTTATTCTATTTTTATGTTTAATTATTCGTGGATTAATTATTGCTTCACAAGCTCAAACAACCTTTGGCAGAATCTTATCGGGTGGGCTAATTTTAGTCTTTTTTGTGTATGTATTTATTAATATTGGTATGGTCAGTGGCATCTTACCAGTAGTTGGTGTACCATTACCGCTAATAAGTTATGGTGGCTCTTCTTTAGTCGTTTTAATGGCAAGTTTTGGCATTATGATGTCTATTCATACACATCGATACATGTTATCTAAAAACATTTAACGGAATTCAAATAAATGAAAAAGAAATTTAAATTATCTTTCGCGTTTTTAGCACTCGCGATTTGTTCAACTGCGTCAGCTGAAATGGCTTTTCCTATTCCTGCTATTCCACAGTTAAATGCAGAGGCATATATTTTAATTGATGCCAAATCGGGTGAAATTTTAGCGCAATATAATGCGGAACAACAACGCGATCCAGCCAGTTTAACTAAAATGATGACCAGTTACGTTATCGGGCAAGCATTGCAATCTGGTCGTATAAAAAATGATGATATGGTTGTTGTAAGCAAAGATGCTTGGGCAACGGGAAACCCTGTACTAAAAGGGTCATCATTAATGTTTTTAGAAGTGGGGAAAACCGTTTCAGTTGCTAATCTAAATAAAGGTATTATCATTCAATCTGGTAATGATGCCTGTATTGCCATGGCCGAACATGTTGCTGGTAGCCAAGGTGCTTTTGTTAATTTAATGAATGAATATGCTAAAAAAATTGGATTAGAGCATACCCATTTTGAAACCGTACATGGGCTTGATGCGCCAGGACAATATACAACGGCCAAAGATATGGCATTTTTAGGGCGAGCGTTAATTCGCGATCTACCAAATGAATACGCTATCTATAAAGAAAAAGAATTTACTTATAATCTCTCTAAACCGCAATTAAATCGTAACGGTTTACTTTGGGATACGACATTAAATGTTGATGGAATTAAAACTGGGCATACTAATGCAGCCGGTTATAATTTAGTTGCTTCTGCTGTAGATGGAAATACCCGTTTAATCTCAGCAGTATTAGGCGGTCGCACTTTTAAAGGTCGTGAAGAAGAGAGTAAAAAATTATTAGTTTGGGGATTCCGTTTTTTCGAAACGGCCAATCCTGTTAAAGCAGATAGTTCATTAGTGAATGAAACCATTTGGTATGGTGATCAAAATAAAATTTCATTGGGATCAATTGATGGTGCTTACGTTTCTGTACCAAAAGGACGTGCTGCCGATGTACAAGTACAATATACCATTGATAATTATATTTATGCGCCAATCACTAAAGGTACCAGTGTTGGTAAAATGCAATTTTTATTAGATGGCAAGGTAATTAATGAACAACCATTAGTCGCTTTACAAGATGTACAAGAAAGCGGATTTTTTGGCACAATCTGTGATTGGATCGCTCTTCAATTCAATAAGCTATTTAGTTAATTCTGATTGTTATTTAAAAAAGGGCTTATTAAAGCCCTTTTTTATGATGCTAATTTGTATTTTTATAAATTTTTAATCGCCTATTTTCATATATACTTGCTTTTTCTCACTTACTTTTATTCAACTTTCTAGTTAAATTCAACTAGATTTCTGTTACATAGATTACCTGCCATTATTTTATCATTAGATAATAGCCAATATGTAAGCACAACTGGGATGGATAGTCATAACCCAGCTGTTTAGTTATCTCTTAGCTTATAATGAAAGGATTATAAATATCTTGTTAATATTCGAATGATTATTTTATTAAAACTCTTTTTTTAGGTTAGCAATCAGATATCTTTTAATAGGTAACTTATTGATATTTTGTGATGTGATTTTAAATTTAATTGATAACAGATAACAGATAACAGATAAATGATTTAATTTCTTTAATATTGAATTAAAACACAAATAAAAGTTGAAATGGTATAGACTCCTGAATAATTTTTACAAAACTTCCCAAATTCTTTTTTGTACAATTAATTTTCAAACCTTTCAAAAGGTAAATTAACAACAAAAATAGAAAGTGGATAGCCAGAATGTAATCTAATCAACATTAGCTTTAAATAAAGCTAGTAATATTTACCTAAATGTGGTATAAAACGCGCGCTACTTTTTGCATTATCTTTTTGAAAAGTTAATGCGAATAAATGGCATTAAATTTAATTATTAATTAACGTTATAACACACACATATCATTACTCTTTGCCGGGGTGCCTTTTGTTTAGTACAAATAGGTCGGATAAAGCGGATATGTGGAGGCATAACCCCAACGTCAAAATGAGGAAATCATGACTACAGTATCAATGCGCGATATGTTACAAGCGGGTGTACACTTTGGACACCAAACTCGTTATTGGAACCCAAAAATGAAACCATTTATTTTTGGTGCTCGTAACAAAGTTCACATCATCAATCTTGAAAAAACAGTTCCTTTATTCAACGAAGCATTAGCTGAATTAAACAAGATTGCCGCTCGTAAAGGTAAAATTTTATTTGTTGGTACAAAGCGTGCAGCTAGCGAAGCGATTAAACAAGCGGCTGAAAGCTGTGGGCAATACTATGTAAATCACCGTTGGTTAGGTGGTATGTTGACTAACTGGAAAACAGTACGTCAATCAATCAAACGTCTAAAAGATTTAGAAACACAAGCTAGTGATGGTACATTTGACAAATTAACCAAAAAAGAAGCATTAATGCGTGCTCGTGAAATGGCTAAATTAGAAAATAGCTTGGGTGGAATTAAAAATATGGGTGGCTTACCCGATGTGATTTTTGTTATTGGTGCAGACCACGAACATATCGCTATCAAAGAAGCTAACAATTTAGGTATTCCAGTCATTGCTGTTGTTGATACTAACTCAGATCCTGATGGTGTTGATTACATCGTTCCTGGTAATGATGATGCGATTCGTGCAATTCAATTATATGCAAATGCAGTAGCTGAAGCAGTACGTTCTGGTCGTGAGCAAAACCAATCTCCAGTATCTGAAGAAAGCTTCGTTGAAGAAGCTCCAGCAGCTGAGTAATAAACTCAAATATTTTCAGGGTCGATAATAAATATCGACCCATTCTAATGACAATCATCACAATGGTTAACTAGAGGATTTAAAAATGGCTGAAATTACCGCTTCTATGGTAAAAGAACTGCGCGAAAGAACTGGCGCAGGTATGATGGAATGTAAAAAAGCATTAGTTGAAGCGAATGGCGATATCGATCTTGCTATCGACAACATGCGTAAATCAGGTCAAGCAAAAGCGGCTAAAAAAGCAGGTCGTGTTGCTGCTGAAGGTGTAATTATTTCTAAAATTGCTGCTGATAAAAAATCAGGTGTAATCTTAGAAATCAACTGTGAAACTGACTTTGTTGCTAAAGACGCTGGTTTCTTAGAATTTAGTGAAAAAGTTGCTACAGCAGCATTAAATGATGGCTTAACCGATCTTGCTGCATTACAAGCAAAATTTGAAGAAGAGCGTACAGCTTTAGTTGCTAAAATCGGTGAAAACATCGGTATTCGTCGTGTTCAAGAAATTGCTGGTGACGTTGTTGGTAGTTATCAACATGGTGCCCGTATTGGCGTTTTAGTTGCTGCAAACAGTGGCTGTGATGAAGAATTAGTTAAACATATTGCTATGCACATTGCCGCAAGCAAACCAGAATATGTTAGCCCAAGCGATGTTCCTGCTGATGTGGTTGAACATGAACGTAATATCCAAATTGATATCGCTATGCAATCTGGTAAACCACGTGAAATCGCTGAAAAAATGGTTGAAGGCCGTATGCGTAAATTCACTGGTGAAGTTTCACTTACTGGTCAACCATTCGTTATGGATCCAAGCAAAACAGTTGGTGATTTATTAGCAGAGAAAAAAGCGACAGTAGCTAAATTTATCCGCTTTGAAGTGGGTGAAGGCATCGAGAAAGTCGAAGTTGATTTTGCAGCCGAAGTTGCTGCGATGTCGAAACAATCTTAATTGTTTCATAAAAACCGCCGTTAAGGCGGTTTTGTTTATCTACAAAATATTTTAAAATTACTGCTAACAAGTATAGCTTGTCAGGTAATTAAGTATCGAAATAACGAATAGTGAGACTTCATATGGCAACCCCTTTCTATAAACGAATTTTACTTAAACTCAGTGGTGAAGCACTACAAGGTGACGAAGGTTTTGGTATCGATCCAACCGTTCTTGATCGTATGGCACAAGAAATTAAAGAACTGATTGAAATGAATGTTCAAGTTGCTGTCGTTATCGGGGGGGGGAATCTATTCCGAGGTGCGGGTCTTGCTAAAGCAGGAATGAACCGTGTTGTTGGCGATCATATGGGAATGTTGGCAACGGTAATGAATGGTCTTGCTATGCGTGATGCGTTGCACCGAATTGAAGTTAATGCGCGTTTAATGTCAGCCATTCCTTTAAATGGTGTATGTGATGATTATCGTTGGACTGAAGCGATTAGCTTGCTTCGTCATGGTAAAGTCGTTATTCTTTCTGCTGGTACTGGTAATCCATTTTTTACAACTGATTCTGCTGCATGTTTACGTGGTATTGAAATTGAAGCTGACGTGGTTTTAAAGGCAACTAAAGTTGACGGTGTTTACTCAGCCGATCCTGTTAAAGATCCAACGGCCACATTGTATAAAACATTAAATTATGAAAAAGTGTTAGATGACGAATTAAAAGTGATGGACTTAGCTGCCTTTACCCTAGCGCGCGATCATAATTTACCTATTTGTGTATTTAATATGAACAAGCCTGGTGCATTACGTCGAGTCATTTTAGGTGAACAAGAAGGGACATTAATTAATAATCAGGCAACAGTTAGCTGTTAGTCTTTTTTATTTCAATATAAGGTTTTTATTATGTTAAATGAGATTTTAAAAGAAGCGCAAACGCGCATGGAAAAAAGTATTGATGCGTTTCAAACTCATATTTCTAAAGTTAGAACAGGCCGTGCATCGCCAAGTTTATTAGATGGCATTATGGTTGAATATTATGGTAGCCCAACACCACTTCGTCAGTTAGCTAATGTGGTTGCGGAAGATGCCAGAACGTTAGCAATTACTGTTTTTGATAAATCATTAACACCTCTAATTGAGAAAGCAATTTTAACTTCAGACTTAGGACTTAATCCAGCATCAGCAGGTACGGTAATTCGTGTACCATTGCCTCCATTGACTGAAGAACGCCGTCGTGATTTAACTAAAATTGTGCGTAATGAAGCTGAACAAGGTCGTGTGTCAATTCGTAATATTCGTCGTGATGCCAATGATCAAATTAAAGCATTGTTAAAAGACAAAGAAATTTCTGAAGATGATGAACGCAAATCACAAGATTTAATTCAAAAAGCAACCGATACTGCAATTAAGAAATTAGATTCAGTACTTGCTGATAAAGAAAAAGAGCTAATGGAATTTTAATCTCAAATTATAATTTTATCGCTAAGACGCTCAGTTTTTAACTGGGCGTTTTTTTTGGTATTTTTCAACTAAATTGATCATCTTTAACCATTATCTTGATTTTAAATTATCATAATTTAAGTATATAATGTTACTAAAATAACAATATTTGCCCATGTTTGTTATTTTTATAACATTGTTATTCATTTACATACAATAATATTTATATTAGACATCATTATTAACATAATTTAAGGATCCCATTATGAGTTATGCAAAGTATATTGATCATACTTTACTGGCGATGAATGCGACAGAAGATCAAATTCGTAAACTCTGTGATGAAGCGAAAGAATATCATTTTTATTCTGTTTGCGTTAATTCAGGCTATGTACCTTTAGCTGCAAGCTTATTAAAAGGCAGTGATGTAAAAGTGTGTTCAGTGGTTGGTTTTCCACTTGGCGCAATGTTAACTTCAGCCAAAGCGTTTGAAACTGAAATGGCGGTTAAAGCGGGCGCACAAGAAATTGATATGGTTATCAATGTTGGTTGGTTAAAAAGCAACGATTGGCAAGCCGTTAAAAATGATATTGAAGCTGTGTTTAACGCATGTGGTGATGTACCATTGAAAGTGATTTTAGAAACCTGCTTATTAAGCAAAGACGAAATTGTAAAAGTTTGCAATATCTGTAAAGAGATCGGCGTCGCTTTCGTTAAAACTTCAACAGGTTTTAGTGTGTCGGGTGCAACGGTTGAAGATGTTAAATTGATGCGTGAAACCGTCGGTGATAAAATGGGTGTTAAAGCTTCTGGCGGTATTCGCGATCGTGCAACCGCTGAAAAAATGGTTGAAGCTGGCGCAACACGATTAGGTGCAAGCGCAGGCATCGCTATCGTATCAGGTAACGGAACATCGTCAGGTAACTATTAATTTACCTTTAAGCTACCTTTATCAGGTAGCTTATTGCTGTTTATGGAATAGCAATGCAATCACAACCACAAAAAAGAGTAAATGCACTTATTGAACTCTTAAAAACGATGGATAAAATTCACTTAAAAGATGCTGCACAATTACTCGCTGTATCTGAAATGACAATTCGTCGTGATCTTAATCATTTACCAACCTCATTGACGGTTCTTGGTGGTTATATTGTTAATCAAGCTCGTCATTCTATCGCCACATATTTTGTATCCGATCAGCAAGATAAACAGGTCAAAGAAAAGCTTCATATTGCAAAACTGGTGAGCCAATTAGTAAGCGAAAATGATACAATTTTTTTCGATTGTGGCACGACTATGCCATTTATCATTGATGCAATTGATGATCAAATATCGTTTACCGCCATTTGTTATTCTTTCAATGCTTTTTTAGCATTACAACATAAGCCTAACTGCAAAATTATTTTATGTGGGGGCAATTATCATATTAATAATGCCATATTTACCAGTATCAATCAGCATAACCAATTAGATACTATCTGCCCTAATAAAGCCTTTATTTCAGCTGCTGGCATTGATTTTAAACAAGGTGTTACTTGTTATAATTTTGATGAACTTAGCATGAAGCACAAAGCAATACAAAAATCTTCTACGAATATTTTGATCGCCGACCATACTAAATTTAATCAAGTTAAACCCGCTTTAATTGGCGATCTTAGTTTATTTAATTTAGTTATCACTGATAGAGCGCCAAAATCGCAATATATCTCTTATTTTAAAGAAAATAACATTGGATTAATGTATTAATTATGAAAAATATTACAATTTTAGGTTCAACGGGATCAATTGGTTGCAGTACCTTAGCTGTTATTCGACAAAATCCGAATTTATATAAGGCTTATGCGTTAGTCGGTGGTAAAAATGTTGTCAAAATGACACAGCAATGCCAAGAATTTAAACCAAAATATGTGGCTATGGCTGATCAATATGCCGCAAATGAACTTAAAGCCAACCTAATTAACTTAAATTTAGATATTGATGTTTTTTCTGGCGATGAAGCGATTTGTGATTTAGCTCAATTACCTGAAGTTGATCAGGTTATGGCTGCAATTGTTGGTGCTGCGGGGTTAAAACCAACGCTTGCTGCTATAAAAAAAGGTAAGTGTATTTTGTTAGCCAATAAAGAATCGTTAGTCACTTGCGGTCATTTATTTATGCAGGCTGTTAAACGTTATGGTGCTCAGTTATTACCTGTTGATAGTGAACATAATGCCATTTTTCAAAGTTTACCAGCATCAGTTCAACAAGATCTAGGTTTTGCCAATTTAGCCGATCATGGTATTACTAAAATTGTATTAACCGGTTCGGGTGGTCCATTTCGAGATTTTCCTATTGATAAGTTGGCATTTGTCACGCCAGAACAAGCGGTTGCACATCCGAATTGGTCAATGGGTAAAAAGATTTCGGTTGATTCTGCAACCATGATGAATAAAGGACTTGAATACATTGAAGCACGCTGGTTATTTAATGCAAGTCCAGAGGAAATGGAGATTATTGTTCATCCTCAATCGATTATTCATTCAATGGTTCGTTATCAAGATGGTAGTGTGATTGCTGAATTAGGTGTACCTGATATGTGTACGCCGATTGCTTATTCAATGTCTTATCCTAAACGTATTAATTCGACTGTTCCACCGCTAGATTTTACTAAAATAGCATCACTTACTTTTAATCAGCCTGATTTTGATCGCTATCCATGCTTAAAATTAGCCATTGATGCTTCTAATCAAGGTCAAGCAGCAACAACAGCATTGAATGCCGCTAATGAAATTGCCGTAGCTGCATTTTTAGAAAATAAAATCGGTTTTATGGACATTGCTAAGCAGGTATCAAAGGTTTTAGAAAAGCTTACTTTTCCAGAGCCAACAACGATTGAAGACGTATTTGCTATTGATTTGTGGGCAAGAGAAATCTGCTCAAAATTATAGTAACACGACCTAAAATTTAAAATTAATGCTCTTATATTTCAATCTTAGAAATTATCGCTAGATAGATTATTTTGTGCTTGCTCAGTAAGTGCTTGCACAATAGCAGCTTTATGTACCTCATCGCTATAATCTTGGCTCTTTTCTGGACTAATACCTAATTTAAAAAATAAAGCATTATCTTTATCGACTTGAGGATTGGATGTAGTTAATAACTTATCACCATAGAATATTGAATTAGCACCGGCTAAAAAAGCCAATGCTTGCATTTGCTCATTCATTTGTTCTCTTCCTGCTGACAAGCGTATATGAGATTTAGGCATCATAATACGAGCGACCGCAAGCATTCTAATAAAATCAAATGGTTCAATATCTTTTTCATTTGCTAACGGTGTCCCTTTAACCTTGACTAAATTATTAATAGGAACACTTTCGGGGTGTTGGTCTAAATTAGCAAGTTGAATCAATAAATTGGCTCGATCTTTTAATGTCTCACCCATACCCAAAATACCACCCGAGCAAATTTTAATACCAGCCTCCCTTACATAAGCTAATGTTTGTAAACGCTCACTGTAGGTACGTGTGGTAATTATTTGCTGGTAAAACCCAGGCGAAGTATCTAAATTATGATTGTAAAAATCTAAACCTGCATCGGCTAATGCGTAAGCTTGTAGCTGGGATAATAGTCCCAGAGTCATGCATGTTTCCATACCTAGGGCTTTAACACCTTTTACCATCTCCAAGAGATAAGGCATATCTCGGTTTGTCGGATGCTTCCAAGCAGCGCCCATACAAAAGCGTGTAGCGCCTACAGCTTTGGCTGCTTTCGCTTCTTCAATTACTCTTTGTACTTCAAGTAATTTTTCTTTTTCTAAGCCAGTATCATGATGGATAGACTGCGGACAATATTTACAATCTTCAGGACAAGCACCTGTCTTTATTGATAACAGGGTAGAAACCTGTATTTTATTTGCATCAAAATATTGTCGATGTATGGTTTGTGCTTTGAAAATAAGATCATTAAAAGGTAATTGAAAAATATCCATTACTTCAGACAATACCCAGTCATGACGAATGGCATTTAATGACATAGAAAATCCTTTTAAGAATCAACATAAATCTGTATGCATCATAATACATAACCCTATATTGTCAACTATTTTTATTTAAAATAGTTGACATAAAAAGGTCGTTAATGCACTTTTGCTATACAAAAGTTGATTTAACTGAAAACAGATATCTTGCGCATAAAGCCGTTCATTAGCAAGTAAGTTGATACAAGGATCGTACAATAAGCCTGCTAACATTTTTCTTTTTCTGTCATTTTGTTACGCTATTTGTTTAGCGTATAAAGTGGGATTATCGCTCATAAATGATTGCAAAAATGCACTATCAAGTAGTGCTGTTAATACTCTTTTAATGTTTTATGTATACGGCAAGGGCTACCCATTGCAACCACATTACTTGGTATGTCACGATCAACAATGCTCCCTGCTGCAATAACACAGTTATCACCGATTGTAACATTAGGTAATACAATTACATTGCCACCAATCCAAACATTATTGCCAATCGTAATTGGCTTGGCAAATTCTAAGCCACTGTTTCGAGTTTGGCTATCAATTGGATGTCCTGAGGTATAAAAGCCACAATTGGGTGCCACCAGCACATTATCACCAAATGAAATTTTGGCTGCATCTAACATAATGCAGTTAAAATTAGCGAAAAAATTTTCGCCAATTTCGATATTATAGCCATAATCACATTGAAACCCTGGCATAATTGTAAATTGCTGCCCTGTTTTTCCTAGTAGTTTTTCAAAAAGACGTTGCCGTTGGTTTTCGGCCAATGGTGATAATTGATTTAATTGAAAACAGATATCTTGCGCATAAAGCCGTTCCTTAGCAAGTAAATTGATACAAGGATCGTATAACAAACCTGCTAACATCTTCTCTTTTTCTGTCATTTTATTACGCCATTTGTTTAGCACATAAAGCGGGATTATCGCTTATAAATGATTGCAAAAATGCGCTATCAGGTAGTGCTGTTAATGCCCCTTTTTTGGTGGTGGCTAAGGCACCACAGGCACTGGCAATGGTCATCATACTTTCTAACATTAATTTATCTTCAGGCATACCTGATGAAGCGATACTACTAAGTAAACCCGCAACAAAAGCATCTCCCGCACCTGTTGTATCAACGCTATTAACATGATATGAATCAAAAGAGAATATTTTACCTTGCCATAACACAATGCTTCCATCCTTGCCTTTAGTGACCAGTTTTAGTGGTGCATTATAGTGTTGTTGTAATTTATTTAAGGCAATATGCCAGTCATTGCTTTCAGTTAGCCAAAAAAGTTCTTCGTCTGATAATTTGAGGATATCGGCATCATGGCAAAATTGAGTAATGGTTGTGCGCATTTCATCTTTATTTTCCCACATTTGTTCACGAAGGTTAACATCAAAACTGATTAAACCATTTTTAGCAGTAAGATTTTCGATAGCCGTTTTTAATGTTTTTCGACAGGTATGACCGACTAACGCTAAAGAGCAAAAATGTAATATGTCTTGATTGAAACTAGGAATTGCCTGTTCTGATAAAAATTGGTCAGCAGACGGTGAAACTAAAAAGGTAAAACTACGCTCACCATTATGCCCTAAATCTACAACTACAGTACTGGTTCTATGATGATCATCTTTTTCAAGACTCTGACAATCAACTTTATATTCACGGAAAGTCTTTTCCATAAAGTGACCAAATGGATCGTTACCCACACGACCAATAAAAGCGGAAGGTAGGCCTAATTTGGATACACCAATTGCAACATTAGCCGGTGCACCGCCAGCGCAAGCTTGATAATTCATATCACCAAATGGCAACAAATCGATAACAGCATCCCCAAGAGACCAAACTTTAGTATTATTCATTTTTTTACTCGATTATAGTTAGTTGCTACGGTAATTTAGCTTAGTATAAATATAGGTTATTGCCAAATTCCGTGAAATTAGCCATCTTTTATCTTGTTAACAAAATAGTTGATGTGCAGTTTATTATGATAATTAATAAAAATCTTCTTTAAAATTAGTTATAGACTAAATCATTTGCTGAAAAATTCATTGTTAACGTTAAAAATGTGTGACTTTCATCACAAATTTCATCTATTTTTTCATTAATAGTTAACGTTAACAATTTATTTAGAGTAGTATTATTAATCATGATATGTAATACTGGATAAAAGAGGGGTTTTATGTCTACAGCCGTTGATAAAGCTAATTTAGCTGTGAAAAAACTAGAGAAAGTGATGAACAAACAATATTATCCACATTTTCATTTAGCCCCACAATCTGGCTGGATGAATGATCCCAATGGTTTGATCTATTTTAAAGGTCAATACCACGCTTTTTACCAGCATCATCCTTATGATGAAAATTGGGGACCCATGCATTGGGGTCATGCTGTTAGCGATGATCTTGTGACATGGCGAAGGTTACCTATTGCTATCGCACCGGGTGATGATTGGGATAAAAATGGCTGTTTTTCTGGTTCGGCCGTCGACAATAATGGCGAGTTATACTTAATCTATACCGGTCATATTTGGTTAGCAGGTCAAGGTAATGATGAAAAAATTTCTCAATCTCAATGCTTAGCAACCAGTCAAGATGGGATCCATTTTAAAAAATATGGAACCATACTTGTACCAGAAAGCGGTATTATGCATTTTCGAGATCCTAAGGTTTGGCTACAGGATGATACATGGTGGATGGTTGTTGGACAACGTGATACAAATGATGTTGGACAAATTTTACTTTATCATTCAAAAGATCTTAAAAGTTGGACATTCGACCATGTTGTTGTAAGTGATATCGATCCTAATGTTTATATGCTTGAATGTCCTGACTTTTTCAAACTTGGTGATAAATGGATTCTAATGTTTTCACCACAAGGTATGAAAGCTAAAGGCTATCAGAATCGAAATCGTTTTCAATCTGGTTATATTGTTGGTGATTGGCAACCAGGTAAAAAGTTTTCAATAATTAAACCATTTCAAGAAATGGATTTTGGTCATGATTTTTATGCACCACAATCGTTTCTAGCTGCTGATGGACGACGCATTGTGTTTGCTTGGATGGATATGTGGGAATCGAGTATGCCAAGTAAACAAGATAAATGGATGGGTTCATTTACGCTTCCTCGTGAATTAATATTGGATAGCAACAATAATGTTCGTAATCGTCCAATTAAAGAGCTAGCAGCGCTGCGTGAACAACCACAGTCATTAAGTGAAATAATCCTTAATAATGAACTGAAAAATACCCATATTCAATCCATTAGTTGTGAACTCAATGTTGAGTTTGATTTATCACAAAGTACAGCAGAACGATTTGGTTTGCAGCTATCGGCAACCAAAAATGGTGAACAAGCAACATTGTTATATGTGGATTTACAATCAAAACGTATTGTTCTTGATCGTAGTCTTTCTGGGCTTGAGTTAAAAGGCTATCGTAGTGTGCCACTACCAAAAACGAAAAAACTATCATTACATGTTTTTATTGATGCATCATCGGTTGAAGTATTTGTTAATGATGATTTGTATAGTCTTTCTAGTCGTATCTATCCTAAATTACCAGCAGAACGTCAAATAAATTTATTTGCAGAAAATGGTAGTGCCAAAATTACTCAACTTGACAGTTGGCAACTAAAATCTATTTATGCTTAATTTGTACTTAAATTGACCGCTTGATAGCGGTCAATTTATTTATGTTTGTTACAAAGAATTTCTTTCTAAGTAAGGCGAAGCCACATAGCTGATTTCTGTTTCTGTTTGACCATTGATGATATGCAACGCTGCTTGTTCGCCTATTTCATAATGCGGTAATTGAACCGTTGTAAGCGGTGGGAAAAATAGTTCACCAGTGCCGACCATGTTGTCATAACCTAATATAGCCACATCTTTGGGTATGTGAAAACCTTGACCAAGTAAGTATTGGTAAGCAACAAAAGCAATGCGATCATTACCACAAATTAATACATCAAAATCTGGTGTGTTATTACAATGTTGTTTCAAGATATCAATTGTCATCATATATTCTTGGGCGATATTATTTTCCAATATCGGCATATGATAACTTGTTATTTTATTTAAATTTTTACCTGCATCAAGCCAAGCTTGTTCTGCACCCTTACGACGGGTTTTACCTGCTAATGTTTTTTCTGATAAATAGATGCATAACGGTTTTTTATAGCCTTTTTGTATCACTTGTTGCATCGCTTGGTATTGGCCTGTGTAGTCATCAGGAATATAGCAAGCCAGCTTTTCACTGTCAGTAACACAATTTGCCAAAACAATATTTTTGCCAAGCAGCTTTTCTGGAAGATCAACTTTCCTAAGTCCCATCGTGGTGTAAATAATACCGTTAGGACGATAGGATAAAAGAGTATTAATTGCATGATCAGGATCTTTATCATCAAATAAATTAACAATAAAAGTATTCCAACCATGATTTTGGGCAGTTTTTTCTATAGCTTGTAATAATTCTACTGAAAATGGTGTCATTGCCGTTTCTAAGGCTAAAACGCCAATAGCACAAGGGCCTGAGTTATCGCCACGAATTTTTCTGGCTGAGAGATCAGGGACATAATTAAGTTGCTCAATGGCTTGTTTGACGCGTTGATATGTCTGTTTATTTAATTTTTCAGGATTGTTAATTGCACGAGAAACTGTCATCAATGATACTGATGCCAATTTTGCAACATCCTTAAGTGAAGCCATAGTTAGATCCTTTTGCTCAATATAATAAAAATTATTATCAATCATTGCTTAAATGTGATGATACCACAAAAATTAATGATAAAAAGTGTGAGCTAAGTAACAATTATGATAATCGATTGTATCTATTTCGTGCCAAATATGACAATAATGTTAACATTAACATGTTAACGTTAAACTTCAACAATAAAAGAGTAATAAACATGAATATGATGCAAAATAGAAATTATTGGTTCTCGTCAGGTTATCTTATTACCTTCTATGCCGCTTGGTCACTTTGGTGGTCTTTTTATGCTATTTGGTTAAAAAGTAAAATTGGTTTATCCGGTGAGCAACTTGGTATTGTTTATGCAGCTAACTCTGCTGCTGCTATGTGTTTTATGATTTTTTATGGCATTATTCAAGATAAATTACAGATAGGCAAAGCGGTAATTACCTTTCAAAGTATTGTTATGATACTTATTGGACCGTTTTTAATTTATGTGTATGAACCGTTACTGCGAAATGATTTTTTGTTAGGTGTCTGTATTGGTGCACCAGTGTTAAGTGCGGGTTTTATTTCTGGATGCGCTTTGATTGACTCTTTTATTGAACGAATTAGTCGATTGTTTGGTTTTGAATTTGGTCCTGCAAGATTTTGGGGATCGTTTGGTTATGCTGCTGCAACTTTTGTAGCGGGTATTTTATTTGGTATCGATCCCCATATTAACTTTTGGATGGCATCTGGCATTGCGTCTATCTATTTCACAATTAATTTAATTTTTAAACCTAAAAAAGAGTTTTCTGCGAACAGTGAAACACAAGCAGTAATACAAAAGCCAACCATCCCAACGATGAGTGAAATTCTTTCTCTATTTGGTATGAAAAAGTTTTGGTTATTTGTCTTTTTTATCATTGGTACTAATAGCTTTTATACTATTTATGATCAGCAACTCTTTCCAAATTTTTATACCAGTTTCTTTGATAAACCAGAAGATGGCTATCAAGTCTATGGTTATTTAAATTCTTTCCAGGTATTTTTAGAAGCAGCTTGTATGATTTTAGCACCTTTCTTTATTAATAAAGTAGGGGCAAAAAAATCACTATTAGTGGCGGCCATGGTGATGATTTGCCGAATTTCATTATCAGCAACCTTAGACAATGTTTATCTGATTTCGTTAGTTAAACTGTTTCATGCAATTGAAACACCACTATTTATCTTAGCTGTGTTCAAATACGTGGTAGGTAATTTTGATGAAAGATTATCATCTACTTTGTATTTAGTTGGCTTTAATATTTCATCAAATGTTGGTGTGATTGTTTTATCATGGTTAGTGGGTAAATTATTTGATAACACAGGTTATTCAACAACATTTTATGTATTGGCAAGTATTGTGTTATTTATTTTGATAATCGCAATATTTACTTTAAGTGATGATAAAAAAACCAAACAACCATAATATCAAAACGTATGATATGCTGTATTATTTAGTATCAAAATGGGAACATTTACTTTCCATTTTGATTTTTAATTAGGATAAATGAATACAAAACTTGCTTCCTACATAAGTTTGCGAAACAATGTTAGCAATACTGTTTAATATAGGGACTTGTTGTGAACAATACAAAAATAGTTGTTAAGCCTGAATTATTATGGCAAACCATCCGACAAGAAGCATCCGAATTGGTTGAAAGTGAACCGATGCTTGCTAGTTATTTCCATGCTACTTTACTCAATCATGAAAACCTAGGCAGTGCTTTAAGTTATATTTTAGCGAATAAACTTTTGACGCAGGTTATGCCCGCTATTGAAATTCGTGAAATTGCTCGGCAAGCCTATCAAGCAGATGAGAATATTATTAAGTCGGCGATAAGTGATATTATAGCCGTTTATATTCGTGATCCCGCGACCAATCATTATTCAACCCCACTTCTGTATTATAAAGGTTTTTTATCATTACAAGCTTATCGAATCGCACATTGGCTTTGGCGACAAAATCGCAAATCATTGGCAATTTTTTTGCAAAGTCAGATTGCAATAGTGTTTGGCGTTGATATTCACCCTGCGGCTAAGATTGGCTGTGGGGTAATGTTTGATCATGCAACGGGTATTGTCATTGGTGAAACTGTTGTTATTGAAAATGATGTCTCTATTTTACAATCAGTGACGTTAGGCGGTACGGGCAAAGAAAATGGTGATCGCCATCCTAAAATTCGTGAAGGGGTGATGATTGGTGCCCATTCGACTATTTTAGGTAATATTGAAATTGGAAAAGGGGCTAAAATTGGCGCAGGTTCAGTTGTTTTGGAATCTGTACCGAAACATACCACAGTTGCGGGCGTTCCTGCTAAAATTGTTGGTTGCCCTGACTGCGATAAACCTGCATTAAATATGGATCAAGATATTTAGTTTTATAAGGGGATTTGTATTCCGTTGCTGATTAACAACGGAATACATTAATTGAAAATTATGACTGGGTGTTTAGATTTACATCCATTGTAGGATATGGAATATTAATACCATTTTCGGTTAATCCATTTTTAATATTTTCAAGTAATTCAGCCTTAACTGGCCCGTAATTGGCATTTGTTGTCCAAACTAACACGTTGAAATTCATTGATGAAGCATCTAGCTGATCCAAACGAATAGTCGGCTCTTTCTTTGTTAAAATATTGCTGGTTTTATCAACAGCTTGTTTTAACACTTGATAAACTTTTCGAATGTCAGAATCATACCCAACATTTACAACTAAATCTAAACGTCTTTCTGGTAATCTTGTATAGTTAATAATATTGGCACCCACTACCTGACTATTGGGTATTACTACTAATTCGTTGGTTGGCGTAACGATGGATGTTGAAAAAATTTGAATCGAATCAATAACCCCTTTTTGGTTATTAATAATCACGGTTTCACCCACTTTGAACGGACGAAAAATAATTAAAATAACCCCAGCAGCAAAATTAGACAGTGAACCTTGTAGTGCCAAACCAACGGCTAAACCTGCTGCACCAATAATGGCAACAATTGATGCGGTTTGTACGCCAAGTTGCCCCAACACCGCCACCAGAGTCATTACAATAATGGCATAATAGGATAGAGAACTTACAAATTTAACTACTGTTGGATCAACATGACGATTGGTTAATATTTTTCTGAGTTGACGAGCGACAAATTTAGCAATGGCTCGTCCAATGATAAAAATAAGAATGGCAAAGCAAAAATGAGCAATATAACTAAGTACTACACCATCATATTTTTCAATAATAGAAATGGCATTATTGATTAGATCTTCAAAATTCATTTAATTATCCTTATCAATCGGTAATAGACATTACGGTAAAATATCTAGTTAAAAAACAAATTAAACGAGCTGTTTAGCTAATAATGTCCAGCGAGTATCAAAATTAGTTGTAGGTAGATATTTAAAACCTGAACGAGAATAACGCACCATCATACCTTCACAAAATGCAAGTAATTGGCTAGATAAAATGCGTTCATCTGTAGTAAAAGCAACACCTTCACGAATCTTCCTTTCTCGTATAACTTGTTTTATCTGTGTTTCGATTCGCTCAAAGAGTTGACTAATGCGTTCTTGCAACTGTTCTTGCTCAAACATCAATGCGTGGCCTGTCATAATTCTAGTTAATCCTGGATTTTTTTCAGAAAAACCTAAAATTAATGCAAGGATAAGTTTTAATCGAGTAAAGGTATTTGGCTCATCTTGCATAATGATATTAATGCGAGAGAGTAAAATATCTTCAATATAGACAATTAAACTTTCAAACATTTTTGTTTTACTTGGAAAATGTCTATACAGCGCCGCTTCAGAAACGCCTACCGTGGCAGCTAATTTGGCGGTAGTAATTCGCTGAGTACCTTCATTGGATTCAAGCATTGTTGCCAATGCTTGTAAGATATCTTCTTTGCGATTTTTATTTTTGTTATTCACAATCATTTTTTACCCGAATGCCCAAATCCACCTTCACCACGAGCTGATTCCGTAAATTCATCAACAATATTAAATTCTGCTTGCACAACAGGTACGATAATTAGTTGAGCAATACGATCACCGGCTTCAATAACAAAAGGTGTTTGGCTGCGGTTCCAAACAGGAACAAACAATTGGCCTTGATAATCCGAATCGATTAAACCAACTAGATTACCAAGCACAATACCATTTTTTGAGCCTAAGCCAGAACGAGGCAGTACCAAAGCTGCCAAGTTCGGATCGGCAATATGCATTGATAAACCGGTTGGGGTTAAAATAGTTTCACCTGGTTTAATTTCAGTCGTTTTATCAAACATGGCACGTAAATCAATACCAGCGGATCCTTCAGTTGCATACGTTGGTAGTGGAAATTCATTACCTAAACGTTTGTCTAATACTTTAATATCAATTTTTCTTTTCATCATGACTCGCTTTATATCGTGTTATCACAGCTTCAAGTAGCCGTGATGCTAGTTGTTGTTTACTGCTTAATGGTAATGTTTGCTCTCCATTTTGCCAATAAAGAGTTAATGCATTTTGTTCAGAATTAAACCCGATTGTTTGGTCTGAAACATCATTAGCACAGATCAAATCTAAGTTTTTTGTCGTTAATTTTTTCAGTGCGTAATCTTTGATATTATTGGTTTCAGCGGCAAACCCAACGACAAAAGGTCGATGATTCTTTAATGCCGCTACGCTTGCAACAATATCAGGATTTTTAACTAACTTTATAACTAATTCATCATTATCATCAGTTTTTTTGATTTTTTGGGGAGCAATTGTTTTAGCATGATAGTCAGCAACCGCGGCACAAGCGATAAAAATTGTTGATTCTTGGGCATGACTTAATGCTGCTTCATACATCTGTTTAGCACTTTTTACATCAATACGATTGACATTATTTGGTGTATCTAGATGAACAGGACCACTAATTAAGGTCACTTTTGCACCCATTTGAGCTGCAGCTTTGGCAATAGCAAAGCCCATTTTACCTGAGCTATAGTTGCTAATATAACGTACAGGATCGATTTCTTCAATGGTTGGACCCGCAGTAACCGTTATTGAGATCCCAGTAAGTGTTGATGTTGTGGAAAAATAATTCTCAATTTTTTCCACAATCGTTTGTGGTTCAAGCATACGGCCCGGGCCAACATCACCACAAGCCTGAAAGCCACTATCAGGCCCTAAAATTAAGGTATTTCTAGATTTTAGTACTGATAAATTATGCTGTGTCGCAGCCGCTTTATACATTTGCTGATTCATGGCTGGCGCGATGACTATTGGGGCGGGGGTTGCTAAACAGAGCGTTGATAATAAATCATCTGCAATGCCGTTAGCCATTTTAGCAATAATATTTGCTGTTGCGGGAGCAATTAATACTAAATCAGCCCATTTTGCCAATTCAATATGACTCATAGACAGTTCTGCCGATGGATCAAATAGATCATTGGATACCCGATTTCCAGAAACCGCTTGCAGTGTCATTGACGTAACAAAGTGACTTGCGGAATCAGTCAGTACGACATGTACTTGTGCCCCAGCTTTTTTTAAATGACGGACAAGATCAGGACATTTATAAGCAGCAATGCCACCAGTTATCCCTAATAAAATATGTTTACCAGATAGACTCATGATCTCGCTATTCTCCCATCCAAAATTAAAGGCGTTATATTACCATAATTAAATTAGATAATAAGTAACTCTTTCGCATTGGCAAGTGTTGCATCGGTAATTTTATCCCCACCTAATAACCGAGCAAGCTCATTTAAACGTCCATTTTTATCTAATCTTTGCATATCTGTTGTGGTTTGTTTGCCACTCGTCTGTTTACTCACAAAGTAATGCTGATTAGCTTGTCCAGCAACTTGTGGTAAATGTGTTACGGTAATAACTTGTGTCGATTCTCCAAGTTGCCTTAATAGCTGTCCAACTTTAGCTGCCGTCGGTCCACTGATACCCACATCAATTTCATCAAAAATTAACGCTGGAGTATCCATTTTTTGCGCTGTTAGTACTTGAATTGCTAAGGCAATACGTGATAATTCACCACCGGATGCAACTTTAGCGAGCGGTTGTAAAATTTGTCCTGCATTAGTGCTAACTAAAAAGGTGACTTGATCCGCTCCACTTTCATTTAATCGATTTTCGTCAAAAGTGATATCGATACTCAATTGCCCATTTGGCATAGAAAGTTCATGCATAATTGTTGTTACTTTCTTAGCTAATGTTTTACTTACCGTTACCCGTTTTTGGTGTAATTTAGTGGCAAGTTCTAGGGCAATTTGATGATATTTGCTAATGTCAGCTTTTAACTGTTCGCCTTGCTCATCTTGTTGATTAATCTGTTTAAATTCATTGAGTAAATTTTGATGTAATTCAGGTAATGCCTCTGGTGCAATATGATGTTTACGAGCTAATGCAATTTGCTTCGATAACCGTTGCTCAAGTTGCATGACGCGCGCCGGATCAATCTCTAAACTTTCACTGTAGTGACGAAGTTCATAACTGGCTTCTTTTATTTGAATGGCTGCTTCTTCCAGCATGTTAAGAATATTATTTAAGGTTGGATCGAGCTCGGATAACTGTTGTACACTGTTTTTAACACTGCTAAGTAAATTGCTAACATTGTATTCATCAGCTTCATCTAATATCATGATTGACTGTTGGCTAAGGTTAATCAACTGTTCACTGTTTGAGAGTCGTTTATATTCTTCATCAATCTGTTGGTACTCACCTTCAATCGGCGAAAATTCATTTAATTCTTTTAATTGATATTGTAAAAGTTGCAGATGTGCTTCACGGTCTTGTCGTGTGGTTTCATATTGCTGATAAGCTTGGCAGGCTGTTTTCCAATCCTTATGAGCTTGGTGCATTTGTGCAAGTAGCGTTGGTTCATTCATATAATGATTCAAGAGCAGTTGCTGATAGTCACTGCGTAAAAGTCGTTGAGGTTCATGTTGTCCATGAATTTGAATGAGCATTTGCCCTACATCTTTAAGTTGGGATATGGGCACGGCTCGACCATTAATAAACGCTTTAGAACGACCATCTTGATTAATCACGCGGCGTAAGATGCATTCATTACCCTCATCAAGTTGATTTTCTATTAACCACTCATATGCCGCGGGTGTGTCATCCAGTATAAAACTTGCTGATATATCTACCCGATTTGCCCCATTGCGAATCGCTGAGGCATCAGAACGATTTCCTAAACATAGTCCTAGAGCGTCAATCGCAATGGATTTTCCTGCTCCTGTTTCTCCGGTAATTGCGGTCATCCCTGTTGTAAAATCAACTAACAACTGATCGACAATAGCAAAATTATTAATAGTAAGTTGAGTTATCATAATAATTAAATAAATACATGCAGCTGATTAAAATTGAAACGAGTATATCAACAAAAACACTGTAAATAAATACAGTTTTTTAAATAAAATGATGATTTTGTTTTGTTCTACCAGATGGAATGGTTGTGTTACCTAGATTTTATCTTGTTTTCAACGTTTATTTACCTCATTTAATAAATAAGCAAGTAGATAACAATGAATGACAATTAAGGAGAAAAAATTAAACAAGCCATTGATCAGAAAAATCTCAATGGCTCGGAATATAGTTAACTAATACAATGAACTAATCACTTCATAAATTAATTGTAGATTTAAAATAATAAGCGAAATCGTCGCTATCCAACCTAAAATAATGGTTAATTTGCAATTCACAAACTCTTTCATGATTTTTTTATTTGAGGTGACTAAAATTAAAGGAATCATTGAAATTGGTAAAGCAATGCTTAAAAAGACTTGAGTATAGATTAATAAATTTTCAACAATATTTTCTTTATCGCCCCAGATATAAATACATAAAATCACAGGTGTAACCGCTAATCCTCGACTGATTATTCGTCTAGCCCAGAGCGGAATAGATAAATGAATAAAACCTTCCATGACTATTTGCCCAGTCAGTGTGCCTGTAATTGTTGCGTTTTGACCCGATGCGAGTAAAGCAACGGCAAATAAAGTTGCCATAATTGAACTTGCCACAGGACCAACCATATGTGGATCTTTCAGTGCATCATAAAGTTGGGTAAATCGACCAAGATTGTCGGGATTATTGCCATAAAAAAGCGCAGCCCCAAGAATTAATAATAAACAATTTATGATAAATGAAAATGACAATTGTATATTGGAATCGATCGTTGCATATTTAATTGCATCTTTTAGGCTTGTTCTGTTTTGTCTATCATATTTTCTAGTTTGAACGATAGACGAATGAAGATACAAGTTATGCGGCATAACGGTTGCACCCACAATACCAAGAGCAATCACTAATGCGGAATCATGTCCTTTGATTGAGGCAGTAAAAATATCACTTCTAGGAATAAACCCATTTAAAATATCACTAAGTTCAGGAGAGGCTCTTAAAACTTCATAAGCGAAGATAATAAATATTGTCGCAATTAAACAAAAGACGATAGCTTCTATTTTTCTAAAACCAAACTTCATCAAAATTAAAAGGATAACAACGTCAAAAACGGTTAATAACACACCAATTAATAATGGAATATCAAATAATAGATTTAAAGCTACTGCACTACCAATGACTTCAGCAATTTCTGTGGCAATAATGGCTAATTCAGTCGATATCCATAAACAAAAAGCTATTTTTTTACCGACCATTGATTTTGTGGCTTGGGCAAGATCCATACCCGTTACTACGCCTATTTTCACACACATTGCCTGAAGAAGCATTGCAATTAAGCTAGAAATGAGTATTACTGATAGTAATAAATAGCTATAAAGCGCACCACCTTGAATGGATGTGATCCAGTTTCCTGGATCCATATAACCAACAGCAACTAAAGCACCTGGACCAGAAAAAGCCCACAGTTTTCGAAGAAAACTCGCATTAGAATCGGGAATATGAACCGTATTATTGATCTCTTCTAAACTTACTGTGGATATTTTTAACATAATTAAACCTCTAAATTAATATAGTGGTATTATATTTGATAATAAGAATCATTATCAATTAAAAATAGTTATTTTAACTTTTTTTATAAAATTATAATTGCGTTAATGTGTATTCTTTAGACTTAAAAGCGTATATTATTTATTCTAATTGAGTTTATATATTGGTATGGCTATACCAGTTATGATTGATTAAATAGATATTGTTTGATTTCTCAAAAATGAGAACAAAAAGCAATCATCTGTTTTAAATAAAAAAATTTCTAAAATGTATCCTGCAAGTCTTAAGTAAAACTTATTTTAACTAATTTATTGTGCATTCTCATTTAAATATCCATTAAATATCTATTAAAAATAGTAAGGAATCACTCAAATGTTTGGAAATAAAATAAATCGTAAAATTATCATTTGGACTACACTCATTGGTGGTTTTATTAGTTCATTAGTCAAGTGGGGATCTGAAGTTAATATGCCGCCTCGTGTTCCCGGTGAAATTTCGCCACCAGCAGCACATATTGATGCTTGGCTTGGTTGGTTAGGTATTAATTCGCATTCCCTTGATTATATTTATCAAGGGGCAAATGTTTTAGGTGCTGTGACACTTTATCACTGGCTATTTAGTTTTGCTTTTGCATTTGTTTATGTATTTATTGCCTATTTTTGGAATAAAATTCGACTTTGGTATGGAGCATTTTATGGGTTGATTATTACTGTTGTTATGCATGGCTTTTTTATTCCATTGTTAGGCTTCCGTCATCCAGCTTATGATCCAGAAGGTACCGTTGGCTGGTTATGGAATTTAAATGGCTATGAATTATGGAGTGAAATTTTAGGTCATATTTATTGGGGAGTCTCCATTGAAATCTGTATGATTGCTGTACTTGCCCATTTTTCAAGACCAATTTATGGAGAGTGGCGTAAATAATTGACTTATTTTGCAATCCTTCTATTCTAAAAAAATAGGAGGATTGTTAATCTTAACCATATTGATTATTTTTTAAAATTTATCTGTACAAAACGGTTGGATTAACTTTAACTATTCTATCAGCATTTATGACATTAACTTTTTGTTCAACCTTCGCTGATCGACGAACTTCTCATTAAATTTCAATAATAAAATTGTTAATAGCTAAAAAAATAATTAAAAATAATAATGTAATTCAAAGATAATCAATACATTGCTTATTTGAATTTAATATACATTAAAATAAATTCACAATACAGTTAACGCCAAAAATAATGGTAATAATAATGTTGTGAAATATTTGTACATCTAGAAAAAGACTATTTTTGTTATCACCCAACATAGGCAAAATTAAAATAACTTTAAGAAAATAAAGATAATATAGAAATCTTATTTTTACATTATCTGTAAAAATTATTTTATATCAGAATGTTATCATTGAGATTACCAATTAATCATTAATGATAACGATAAAAAAGCAATTTGATATAGCTAAAAACTATATCAATTAATAAAAAACTAGAATTATTCAATAACATTTTTTTTTGCTATCTTTTTAACCACGCAAGAACCGTGATTAAAGGAAAATAAAATGAATACAGCAGTTATTGGATATCCTCGTGTTGGTAAACTTCGTGAATTGAAATTTGCAACCGAAGCTTACTTTAAAGGTAATAAAACCCAAACCGAATTATTAAGTGAAGCTAAAGCACTACGTGCCGAGCATTTACAACAACAAGCTTCGCAAAAAATTGCATTTATTTCGTCTAATGACTTTTCATTTTATGATGCAGTATTAGATACCGCTTGCTTACTTAATGTTATTCCTAAACGTTACCAAGATTTGGGATTACCAGAACTTGATCGTTATTTTGCTATGGCTCGTGGTTATCAAGGTGAAAAAGGCGATGTGCGTGCGCTAGCAATGAAAAAATGGTTTAACACCAATTATCATTATTTAGTACCTGAAATAGAAGATTCAGTGCAGATCAAAGTAGCTGGTAGCAAACCGTTTGACGAATATCAAGAGGCCAAAGCGTTAGGTATACAAACTAAACCTGTTGTTGTTGGTCCATTAACGTTTTTCAAATTAGCACAATATTTAGGTAATAAACAGTTTGTTGACTTTAAAGCTGATATTATTAAAGCTTACCAAGAAATTATTCAAAAATTCACAACACTTGGCGCTGATTGGATTCAAATTGATGAGCCAATTTTAGTCACTGATCTTAATAAAGAAGATATCGCTTTATTTACAGAGCTCTATCAAGCAATCTTATCCGTTAAAGCTACCACTAAAGTGGTTCTACAAACCTATTTTGGTGATGTACGTGACTGTTACAAAGAGTTAGTGGCTCTGCCGTTCGATGGTATTGGTCTTGACTTTGTCGAAGGTAAACAGTCATTAGCATTGCTTGAAAATAATGGTTTCCCTTCGGGTAAAGTATTATTTGCTGGCGTAGTGAATGGTAAAAATATTTGGAAAAATAACTACCAAAAAACTTTAGCATTACTCGGAAAAATTAAGCAAAAAGCAGCTAAAGTTGTAATTAATACTTCGTGTTCATTGTTGCATGTACCTTATACATTACAAAATGAGACTAAATTAACCATTCAACAACGTGCTTACTTTGCTTTTGCACAAGAAAAACTGCAAGAATTAGCAGAGCTTGGTCAGTTATTTAATGAAGCTAACCCAGAAAATAGTGAGACTTATAAAGCGAACCAAACACTGTTTACTCGTGAGCGTGAAGGGGCAAATCAAGAGGTTCGTCAAAAAGTTGCGGCATTAAGTGCTTCTGACTTTACTCGCTTACCTGAATTTTCAGTACGTGAAGCAGAGCAGAAAAAAGCATTTAATTTACCATTGTTACCAACTACAACGATTGGTTCATTCCCACAAACGCCAGATGTGCGATTAAATCGTGCTAAATTCAAAAAAGGTGAAATTTGTTTGAATGAATACACAGAATTTAATAAGAAAAAAATTGCCGAATGTATCAAATTACAAGAAGAGATCGGTATTGATGTGTTGGTGCATGGTGAATTTGAACGAAATGATATGGTTGAATATTTTGGTGAAAGCTTAAATGGTTTTGTCTTTACTGAAAAAGCATGGGTGCAATCTTATGGTACTCGTTGCGTTAAGCCACCAATTGTATGGGGTGATATTTCACGTTCTAAACCAATTACGGTTGAATATTCAAAATATGCACAAAGTTTAACAGATAAACCTGTTAAAGGCATGTTAACTGGTCCAGTAACGATTCTTAACTGGTCATTCCCTCGTGAAGACATTTCACAAAAAGAATCTGTATTCCAAATTGGTTTAGCTATTGGCGATGAGGTGCTCGATCTTGAAGCGGCTGGCATTAAAGTCATTCAGATTGATGAGGCAGCACTTAAAGAAAAATTACCATTGCGTAAGGCAGATTGGAACAGCGAATATCTAGATTGGGCAATTCCAGCATTTAGATTAGTACATAGTAAAGTTCAAGCAGATACGCAAATTCATACTCATATGTGTTATAGCGAATTTGCTGACATCATCAAAGACATTGATGCAATGGATGCGGATGTTATCTCGTTTGAAGCATCACGTTCTAATTTACAGTTGATTGATGTGCTTAAAGCCAATAATTTTAAAACCGAAGTGGGACCGGGTGTTTATGATATCCATTCACCTCGTGTACCGCCTGTGGCTGAAATTAAAGGAACTATTGAGAAATTGCTTGCGAAGATCGATAAACAAAAATTATGGATTAATCCAGATTGTGGTTTAAAAACGCGTGGTGAAAAAGAGGTGGTTGAAAGCTTACAACACTTAGTTCAAGCCACATTAGAAGTAAGAAAAACACTCAAATAATACTGTTTTTCAAAATAATTTAACTTTGTTAAATCTGATATTGCCGCCGCCTCATTAGGCGGCGGAAACGTCAATAAGGAAAAATAGTAATGATAACCAATGGATAATGCAGATGAAAACAAATCTACTTTTTAATCAAAAAACGGTGTTCTCCTTTGAGGTTTTTCCTCCTAAAAAAACATCACCTTTGGAAACAATTTACAGTACTTTGCGCGAACTCGGTTATTTTAAACCTGATTTTATTAGTGTTACCTATGGAGCAGGTGGTAGCTTGAATGGCCAAACTACTATCGATATTGCTCACTCAGTTAAGCATACCTATGGTATCGAAAGTGTTGCCCATTTACCGGGTATCAATTTTGATAAAACCGAGATGAAAAAAATCCTTCACGATCTTAAATGTGCGGGTATTGATAATGTACTTGCGTTACGAGGTGATATCAATCCAAACGTAAAACCGAAAGATGATTTTCGTTTTGCAAGTGAACTTGTCTCTTTTATTAAAGAAAATGGCGATTTTAACGTAATTGGTGCGTGTTATCCTGAAGGGCACCTTGAAGCGGCAACCATTAAACAAGATTTAATTCATTTGAAAGAAAAAGTGAACGCAGGTACTGATCAACTGATTTCCCAATTGTTTTTTGATAATGATTATTTTTATGCCTTTTTAGATAAAGCGCGTGATATGGGCATTGATGTACCCATTGAAGCAGGAATTATGCCGGTAACGAATAAAAACCAAATTGAACGTATGGTTTCAATGTGTGGTGTTAATCTACCTAAGAAATTTAAGCAAATGATGGAAAAATATGAACATCATCCAGATGCATTCCGTGATGCAGGTATTGCTTATGCTATCGATCAGATTGTTGACCTAGTTTCGCAAAATGTTGACGGTATCCATTTATATACGATGAATAATAGCTATATCGCTCGAAGAATCAGTGAAGCAGTATCAACGTTACTTGCCGTTCCAAAATCAATATAGTTTTATCATTAAGAAAATTTAGAATAGGGTTTGGAGAAATTGGTTGCGGGGGCTGGATTTGAACCAACGACCTTCGGGTTATGAGCCCGACGAGCTACCAAGCTGCTCCACCCCGCGTCAGAGAGGTGAGTTATATTATAGTAATAAAATAATAAAGCAATACTATTCTTTACTGAACGTATTATTTTTACACATTCCTTAACAAATGAGCGTAATTTATATACTAAATGGAATCTGCTTGTGGATATTTTTTACAAAATTCTACTTAACTAAGTTTACTGATTAGCTTAGGTTTAGTGTGATTAAAACGATTAATAAGGCATTATTTATAAATAAAAGTAATTCAAATGCTGAAATGGTATACACTCCTGAATAATATTTTACAAATATTCTACTTAAATAAGTTCACTGATTAACTTAGGTTTGGTGTAATTAAAATGATTAACAAGGCATTATTTATGAATAAAAGTAATTTAAATGCTGAAACGGTATACACTCCTGAATAATTTTTACAAATATTCTGCTTAAATAAGTTTACCGATTAGTTTAGGTTTGGTGTGATTAAAACGATTAATAAGGCATTATTTACAAATAAAAGTAATTTAAATGCTGAAACGGTATACACTCCTGAATAATTTTTACAAAATCACTTTAATTATTTTTAATCCATTGCTCTATTTCTTTAAAATGATTAATTAAAATGTGTTTCTCATTTTCGATATTCACCATAAATTTGTTGTAGATATCAATTCTGTCATGTGTTGATAGATGTTTTATCTGTTGTTCTATCGCGCCTATATCATGTTTGATATTGGTAATGATACGACGTAAAAATTCATCCATATATTGTTGAGAAGAAAAATAAGGACCGTAATAAACCATAGAGCCATATAAAATGGGTTCAAATAAACTGTGTCCTTTCAAACTCGGATCAAAAGAGCCAAAAACGATGGTTGCATGAGATAATGAATAAATTTTACTGAGCACACCATAACTTTTTACAAAAGTAATCTCCGCAGTGATATTGGTAGCATTGTTCCATTGCGTTATAACAGCAAAGCGATTTTGATACGCTTCTTCCCATTTTTTTATTAAATTATCAAATAGATGTATATGTCTAGGAACAAGTATAATTTTATAATCCAATTTGACCAATTTAGCTAACAGCTTAGATACTGTATTAAGTTCTTCAGGATGGAAATTTGAAAGAGTGATTATTTTTCTTTCACTGTTTATATTTTTAATATCTAAAATTGTTGTATTTAAAGGGAGTTTATAACTTGGTGTTACCGAAATAGAAACATTAGGCATTACAGGTAGCATTTTTGTTTTTAGTTCAGCGGTTTGTACAAACACTTTTTTTATCGGAGAAAACAGTAACGCTTGATAATAGCGATTGTTTAAACGATTAATGGTTTTATCTGAAAAATGCCCATTGAGTAAAATGATTTCTCGATCAAGTAAATCCATTGTAGCCAGAAAATTAGGCCAAAAATCATGTTCAATAATTATTGCTTTCCTAATATTGAAATGGTGGATAAATAAACTTTGATGAACTAAAGAATCGTAAGGAAAATATACTATTGTTATATCATTTGGCTGGTTAGTTAATTTTTTATAAGCCTGAATTGTTGTGACGGTAAGAATAATTTTTTGTCTAATTTGTGTTTGAAAAGAGTTAATTAAGTTAATTGCAGCATCAGCTTCACCTAATGAAATAGCATGAATCATAATGCAATTATTTACCTTAGGTTTAGAAAATAGGAATCCTAAAAAATAGTGCTGACTGATATGCCTCAAGTTGTCTTTTAGGCTCACTTGTTGCCTAAATTCTTTGAAGAAAGAATAAACAGCAATGAGTGGTAACAAGAACAAAATAAGTTGCACGATAGCTAATAAACAAACCTTAAATATTTTTTTCATTTTTGGAGTTAGTTATAAAAAATAACCAATGATAACATTTTATTAAACTTGTTAGATTACACTTATTTTTTATTTTACCGATTTATTAGACTGAATATTTTAACAAAATTTTATTTTATGGTTTAATTATCATTATGCTAACATCATTAAAATTACATAATGTTTATTTAATTGGAAAAGGAAAAAAATATGTCAACTCAATATCATGGATCTTGTTTGTGTGGAAAAGTTAAATTATCTGTTCCATTTGCCAATACGGATTTTAGTGCATGCCATTGCCAAACTTGTCGTAAATGGAGTGCTGGACCTTTAATGACTTTAGCGTACAGTGGTGATATAACGATAGAAGGGCAAGAGAACGTTACCCATTTTAACTCATCACAATGGGCGGAAAGAGCATTTTGTAAAGAGTGTGGCTCTCATCTTTATTATCATTTAAAAGGTACGCAAAATTATTATATTGCTGCTTGGATCTTTGATGATATTAAGGATTTAAAATTCACGGCTGAAGTCTTTATCGATAAAAAACCAACTTGCTATGCGTTTGCTAATCAGACTCACAAATTAACCGAAGCAGATATTTTAGCGATGGCTGAAGGAAAGGCTTAAAAAATAAATTATAACTTGATGTATTTATAAAAAAAGACGAGCATTGCTCGTCTTTTTGGTTATTGATAAAGTGCCTGTAATGGTATCACACTGTGAGCGGGATCGTAATCTAGAGCTGACGTTGTGGCATAAGCGGCATTCATAGTGGTATCGTAATGGACTTTATATTGGATAGCACTACGGCGTAGGATTTTAGAGGCTTCAATAGCAGCTCGCCCTGACGTTGTGTTAAGAATATAACTGTATTCACCATTTTTGATATGATCATGAATATTTGGCCGACCTTCATTTTCTTTCTTGACAATTTGACAGGCAATTCCTGCTTGTTGCAATGCTTTTGCTGTGCCAAGTGTGGCATCAATACTAAATCCATGAGCGATTAATCGTTTAGCAACTTCTAATAGACGTGGTTTATCTTGTTCACGAATAGAAAGTAATGCTTTGCCGGATTTTTTCATATTCGACAAGCTGCCAAGCTGTGCTTTGGCAAAGGCTTCTGCAAATGTTTTACCAATTCCCATGACTTCACCGGTTGAGCGCATTTCTGGTCCTAAAATTGGGTCAACACCGCTAAATTTATTAAATGGTAATACTACCTCTTTAACGGAATAATAAGGCGGAATCACTTCTTGGGTGACATTTTGCTTGGTCAGCGATTGCCCCGTCATGACGCGGGCAGCAATTTTAGCCAGTGGTAAGCCAGTCGCTTTCGAGACAAACGGCACTGTACGGGCTGCACGCGGATTAATTTCAATCAGATAAACTTGATTATCTTTGACAGCAAATTGCCCATTCATTAAACCTTTTACATTAAGTTCAAACGCCAATTGTTTCGCTTGTTTTCGCAGTTCCGCTAAAATTTCAGGGCTTAAGGTATGAGTTGGCAGTGAACAAGCTGAATCGCCCGAGTGGATGCCGGCTTGTTCAATATGTTCCATAATGCCGCCAATAACGATTTGTTCGCCATCTGCAATCACATCAATATCCACCTCAATGGCATCATCTAAAAAGTGGTCAAGCAGTACTGGCGCATTATTGGATTCACTTATTGCGGTTTTAAAGTAACGTCGTAAATCTTGTTCATTGTATACAATTTCCATCGCTCGTCCGCCTAATACATAAGATGGACGCACCACGAGTGGATAACCGATTTGCTCTGCTTTGATTACCGCTTTATCAATATCGGTTACGGTGGCATTAACTGGCTGTTTTAATTTTAATTTATCGACTACTTCTTGAAAGCGTTTGCGATCTTCGGCTCTGTCTATGGCATCAGGTGAAGTACCAATAACTGGAATTCCCGCTGCTTCAAGGGCCCGTGCCAATTTCAGCGGAGTTTGTCCACCATACTGCACTATTACGCCATCAGGTTTTTCAACGTGAGCAATTTCAAGCACATCTTCAAGGGTAACTGGCTCAAAATAGAGTCTATCTGAAGTATCATAATCAGTTGAAACCGTTTCGGGATTGCAATTTACCATAATGGTTTCAAAGCCGTCTTCACGTAAAGCTAAAGCAGCATGTACACAGCAGTAATCAAATTCGATCCCTTGTCCAATACGATTAGGCCCTCCTCCTAAAATCATAATCTTTTTACGATTAAATTGTGGGTTGGCTTCACACTCTTGTTCATAGGTTGAGTAAAGATAGGCGGTATCGGTTGAAAACTCGGCTGCACAGGTATCCACACGTTTATAAACTGGGTGAATATCATATTGTACGCGCAGATCTCGCACGGCTTGTTCTTGAGTATTAAGCAGTTTAGCAATACGAAGATCCGAAAAGCCTTTACGTTTAAGTTGCCATAATGTCTCTTGATCAAGATCATTAATGGTTTGTTGCTTTAAGCGGTTTTCTATTTGCACTAATTCTTCTATTTGCACTAAGAACCAGCGATCAATATGAGTTAATAAAAACACTTCATCAACGGTAAAACCCGCTCGAAAAGCATCGGCTATATACCAAATGCGATCGCTACCTGCCTCTTGTAGTTCGTAACGAATTTTAGCAAGATTCTTTTCATCGCTAGTATCATCGATTTTTTCATCCAATCCGCACGCACCGACTTCTAAACCACGAAGTGCTTTTTGCATCGATTCTTGGAACGTTCGGCCAATTGCCATCACTTCACCCACTGATTTCATTTGTGTGGTTAAACGATCATTGCAACCAGCAAATTTTTCAAAATTAAAACGTGGGATTTTAGTCACGACATAATCAATAGACGGTTCGAAAGAAGCAGGAGTTTTACCGCCAGTAATATCATTGGAAAGCTCATCAAGTGTATAACCGACGGCTAATTTAGCTGCAATCTTGGCAATAGGAAAGCCTGTAGCTTTAGAGGCTAACGCCGAAGAGCGTGATACCCGAGGATTCATCTCAATGACAATTAATCTTCCTGTTTGTGGATCGACCGAAAATTGTACGTTTGAACCGCCAGTTTCAACACCAATTTCGCGCAATACTGCAATTGAGGCATTACGCATGATTTGATATTCTTTATCTGTCAAAGTTTGTGCAGGTGCAACCGTTATTGAATCACCGGTATGAATGCCCATTGCATCAAAGTTTTCAATCGAACAAACAATAATACAATTATCGTTTTTATCACGCACAACTTCCATTTCATACTCTTTCCAGCCAATCAGTGACTCATCGATCAATAGTTCATTGGTTGGGGATAAATCAAGTCCACGAGTACAGATTTCTTCAAACTCTTCTTGATTATAAGCGATGCCACCGCCTGTTCCGCCCATCGTGAATGATGGACGAATAATACAAGGAAAGCCCACTTGTTCCAGTACCGTATAAGCCTCTTGTAATGAGTGAGCAATGCCCGAACGTGCGGTATCCAGCCCAATTTTTTTCATTGCCTGATCAAAACGTTTGCGATCTTCGGCTTTATCAATCGCATCTGCGGTTGCGCCGATCATTTCAACATTAAACTCTTTTAATACTCCCTGTTTTTCAAGTTCTAATGCGCAATTTAATGCCGTTTGTCCGCCCATTGTTGGTAAAATGGCATCGGGTCGCTCTTTTTCAATAATTTTGCGCACACATGTCCAATGAATTGGCTCAATATAGGTGGCATCCGCCATTTCAGGATCGGTCATAATGGTTGCCGGATTAGAGTTAACTAAAATTACTCGGTATCCTTCTTCACGTAATGCTTTACATGCCTGAGCACCTGAATAATCAAATTCACAAGCTTGACCAATAACAATTGGGCCTGCGCCAATAATTAGAATACTTTTAATATCTGTTCGCTTAGCCATACTATTGCTCCTGCTTATAAATTTTAATTAATTCGATAAAGTGATCAAAAAGTGGCGCAGCATCGTGTGGACCCGGACTGGCTTCAGGGTGTCCTTGAAAACTAAATGCAGGTTTTTGATTATGATGAATTCCTTGTAATGAACTATCAAATAAGGATTTGTGTGTAGCACGTAAATGTGCGGGCAAGGTGCTTTCATCGACAGCAAATCCGTGATTTTGTGCGGTAATCATGACACGATTATTTTCTAGATCCTTAACAGGATGATTACCACCATGATGACCAAATTTCATTTTGACGGTTTTTGCACCGCAAGCGAGCGCTAAAAGCTGATGCCCTAAACAGATACCAAAAACTGGAATATTGGTGGTTAAAAACTGCTTAATTGCCTCAATAGCATAAGTGCAAGGGGCGGGATCACCAGGACCATTTGATAGGAATATTCCATCTGGGTTTAATGACAATACTTCATTTGCGGGGGTTTTTGCGGGTACAACTGTTAATTTACATCCTCGTTCAACTAACATCCGTAATATATTTTGTTTAACTCCAAAATCATAAGCAACCACATGATAAGGCAATTCACTTTCCGCTTTTGGTGTAGGATGCTCTTGTTGTCTTGTCCAAATACCGCAAGTCCATGTGTAACTTTCCTTACAAGTCACTTCTTTAGCCAAATCTAATCCACTTAACCCTTTATAATTTAGTGCCTCTTGTTTGGCATTTTCGGCTTTATCTAATAAGGTCTGTTTATCATTAGCCGTAATGATCACACCATGTTGTGCCCCTTTTTCACGTAAAATACGGGTTAAACGACGCGTATCAATATCCGCAATTGCAATTACGTTATGCTGTTTTAAATAACTGGAAAGATCCATTTCACTTCGATAATTGCTCGCAATTAACGGCAGATCGCGAATAATCAGTCCTTTTGCATAAATTTGGTTAGATTCGGCATCCGCATTATTTGTTCCTACATTACCAATGTGGGGATAAGTGAGAGTAACTAATTGTTCCGAATAAGAAGGATCGGTTAGGATTTCTTGATAACCTGTCATTGAAGTATTAAATACTACTTCCCCAACAGTCTGTCCATTAGCACCAATTGATTTGCCAATAAATTGCGAACCATCTTGTAACATAAGGAGGGCATAAGTTTGCATGATTAAAAAAGCCTTTTGAATAGGTTGTCATTATTTTTGAATAAAAATTCAAATTTACTTACCTGTTAAGTTACAGTGATTGGCATTTTATTACACTTTTTTATACAAAAAAAGCAATATTATAAAAATTATTTTAATAATTAAATCTAATTTTTGAGACTTTTTGACGAGTTAATAAAATATAAAGGTTATTTTGATGTTTAACTTGAATTTGCATAATTATTCAAATAGAATCGTGTGAATATTTACGGTTATTAGGAGCCACATTATGCACGGTTTTTATCAACGTCACTTTTTACGCCTACTCGATTTTACCCCTGCCGAAATCAATCAATTAATTAATCTGGCTATTGAATTAAAACAAGCTAAGCAGCAAGGGCTGGAACAAAAGTATTTACTCGGTAAAAATATTGCTCTTATCTTTGAAAAAGATTCAACACGTACGCGCTGTGCATTTGAAGTTGGCGCTTTTGATCAAGGCGCAAACGTTACCTATTTAGGGCCGAGTGGTAGCCAAATTGGGCATAAAGAGTCAATTGCTGATACTGCACGTGTGCTTGGTCGTATGTATGATGGCATTGAATATCGTGGTTATGGGCAAGAAATTGTTGAAACTTTAGCAAAATACGCGGGTGTACCTGTATGGAATGGTTTAACTACTGAAGCCCATCCAACCCAAATTTTAGCTGATTTTATGACCATGAAAGAACATATTGGCGATAGAGCATTAAGCAGTGTTAAATTTGCCTATTTAGGTGATGCACGAAATAATATGGGAAATTCGTTAATGGAAGGGGCGGCATTAATGGGTATGGAAATTCGTTTAGTTGCGCCAAAAGCCTGTCAACCCGAAGCTCAATTGGTACAGAAGTGTCAAGAGATAGCCAAAACGACAGGTGCTAAAATTATTTTAACTGAAGATGTTGCTTCAGGTGTTAAAGATGTTGATTTTCTTTATACCGATGTATGGGTATCAATGGGTGAACCGAAAGAAGTGTGGGATGAGCGTGTAAAATTATTAACGCCCTATCAAGTCAATCAAAATGTCATCAATTTGACTCATAACCCAAATGTGAAATTTATGCACTGTTTACCTGCTTTCCATGATATGAATACCACGGTTGGCAAACAAATGGCAGCACAATACGGTTTAAAAAATGGCTTAGAAGTGACCGATGACGTCTTTGAATCGAAACACAGTATCGTATTTGATGAAGCTGAAAACCGCCTCCATACGATTAAAGCGGTAATGGTTGCAACGTTAGCGAAAGACGAATAATATAGTTGATAATCATAAATACTTAGCTTTGCTAAGCAACTTTTTTGCCGACTTAAAGTCGGCATTATTTTATCTAAAAGACCTTTAACATAATGACAAAACAAGAGCGAAATAAAGACTTTAAAAAATATGTCCAATTAACCAATCCTATCCATTTACTCGCGGTGGGTTTAGGGTCTGGTATGTCATCTATTATGCCCGGTACGATGGGATCGGCAATGGCAATACCACTTTGGCTGCTATTTAATGGTTTGCAACCGTATTTATATTGGGTGTTAATTGTCGTCGCTTTTATTTTTGGTTGTTTTTTATGTCAAAAAACGTCGGATGATACTCATACTCATGATTCGGGACATATAGTATGGGATGAATTTGTTGGTATGTGGATTACCCTATTTTTTATTCCACAAATCTCTATTTTATGGATTGCTATTGCTTTTGTTGCTTTTAGAGTCTTTGATATGGCAAAACCTTGGCCGATTCGTTGGTTTGATAAACGAGTACCCGGAGGTTTTGGTATTATGGTTGATGATGTCATTGCGGCTATCTTTTCTTCAGTTACAGTTTATGTGATAGCTTTGCTAATTAAGTAACAACTTTTATTGCTAACATAAATAGGAATTGATTGTAATAAACCGCATCAAAACAGAAGAGTAAAATCGATTCGACTTAAGACAGAAACGATGCATTAATTAAAACATTTTTTGTGACCAGCCTAATTTACTTGAAAGATTATTAAAATAGTCGTAATCCTTTGAGTGAATTAAATTAAATTCATATGAAGAACGGCGAATAATTACATCGTGCGATGGTTTTACGGGTAAAATTATTTGGCTGTCACAGGCAATATTCAAATCCAAGGCTGTTGTTGGGAATTTAAGATGAATAGGATTATCCCCTTTAATCACTAATGGTCTAACCGCTAAAGAATGCGGAAACATTGGTGTAATAATCAAGGCATCTAAATGGGGCGCTAAAATAGGCCCACCAGCCGATAGTGAATATGCTGTTGAGCCAGTCGGAGTAGCAATAATTAACCCGTCAGCACGTTGCGAAAATGCATTGCGTTCATTAATATAGACATCATAATCAATCATATGTGCAACTGTATTTGGAGTTATCACAATTTCGTTTACGGCAAAGCCTGAGTTAATCATTTTACCGTTATCAAATATGGATACTTCTAATAAAAAACGCGGATCATCGACATATTCACCTGCAATAACTGGGCTTAATTGTTCAATTACCTGTTCATGCGAAATATCAGTCAAAAAACCTAGATTACCACGATTAACGCCAATCACTCTGATTTTATAGTGAGATAAGTATCGCGCTGAGCGTAACATATTGCCATCTCCACCAACCACGATAGCTAAATCAGCTTGCTCACCAATTGTTTCCAACGAAGCATAATGGCTAACTGGGAATTGAATATATTCGGCTAATCTATCTTCTACTAATACACGAATACCGAGTTTAACAAGCCAATCATAAAGCACTTGATGGGTTTCAATTGCTTCTAATTTACGTGGAAGTCCAATTAGACCAATGCATTTAAATGGAGTCACCATAAAATATCCTTACCTTATTTTTTTATAAACATCTGTATTTTTTCGGTATAAATTAAAAAAAATATATATCAATGTCTCGATAAGCTTGTAATAATAAAAATTGTCCCCATAATAACCGTTATTCATTAAGTTTTCGACTACATTTGGAGTACCTTATGACAGAACAAGATAAAAATATGTCAGAAAATGAAGCTAACATTGACACCCCAGCAGAAGAAACAACAGAACAACAAGCGGCAGCGCAGCCAGATTTAGAAGAGCAATTGAAAGCAAAAGATACTCGTATTGCCGAGCTTGAACAAGCTTTACAATTAGCTAAAAAGAATGAAAGCGAAGCGATGATTCGTGCGCGTGCTGAAATTGATAATGTTCGTAAACGTGTTGAGCAAGATGTCGATAAAGCGCGTAAATTTGCGTTAGAAAAGTTTTCAAATGAATTGTTACCCGTCATTGATAACTTAGAACGTGCTTTATTATCTACTGATAAAAATAATCCGGAACATCAAGCAACCGTTGAAGGCTTAGAACTGACATTAAAATCGTTCCTAGATACGGTCAAAAAATTTGGTATTGAAGTTGTTAGCACGGAAGATTCTCAATTAAATCCTGATGTGCACCAAGCAATTAGTATGGTTGAATCACCAGAACATCAATCAGGACAAATCGTTAATACAATCCAAAAAGGTTATACTTTAAATGGTCGATTAATTCGTCCAGCGATGGTTATTGTGGCTAAATAATAGTATCGTCGTAAATAGTAGATGGTTTAACCGCCATCTATAAATGGCGGTTAATTTTATTTTTTACGTTGCTCTTCACGCGTCAGTTTTTTCATCTTTTGTTCAATTCGCTGACGTTTTAATGGTGAAAGGTAATCGACAAATAATTTACCTTTTAAATGATCCATTTCGTGTTGTATACAAATAGCAAGTAGGTCGTCGGCATCAATTTCATAAGGATTTCCATCACGATCTAGTGCTTTGATTTTAATTTTTTCCGCTCTTGGTACAAAACCTCGACAATCAGGTATTGATAAGCAACCTTCTTCAATTCCTGTCTCGCCTTCTTGACTGATTACTTCAGGATTAATAATCACATAAGGTTGGCTTTTGTCTTCGGTTACATCAATTACAATGATCTGCTCATGTATGTCCACTTGTGTTGATGCAAGGCCAATGCCTTTTTCTGCATACATGGTTTCAATCATGTTGTCGATAATAGTTTGTAACTCTGGCGTAAATTGGGTGACGGGTTTAGCAACTTTGCGGAGTCGCTCATCAGGGAAACGTAATACCGGTAAAATAGCCATAAATTCTTCGATCTACTCCTCAAAATTCAGATTAGTTCAGTTTATTACTCATTGTAAACATTTATCATGTCATTGAATAGCCCTTATTGGCTATTGGTAGTATTTATCTTATCTATTCAGAAAATTAAATTTATTTAACATGAGTGCAAAAAGTTATAATGAGTAAATATGAATTCTTATTACGAATTTCAATGCTTGGACAAGGAAAGCTTTCAATTTTTAAAAAAATTAGCCAACTTTTTGGCACAGATCTGCCTAATATAATTAATAATGTATCGTTTTTACTTGAGAAATTAGCATTGACTCAAGAGCAACAAGAAAATTTTTTAGCTACTTCTTATTTTCATTTTGAACCGATACTTGAGTGGCTCAATACTCCTTATCCTCAAAAGCATTTAATTGCGTATTGTGATTCAGATTATCCGATTCTGCTTAAGCAAATTAGTTCACCGCCAATTTTTTTATTTGTTATGGGTAATCGTCAGCTATTACATTCTCCACAAATTGCTATGGTTGGTAGCCGTGAGTTTAGTGAATATGGCGCTCAATGGGGACGATATTTTGCTGGTGAATTAGCCATCAATGGATTAACCATTACTAGTGGTTTAGCCCTAGGTTTAGATGCGATTTGCCATCGCGGTGCGCTTGAGGTAGCGGGTAATACTATTGCCGTACTCGGTAGTGGATTAGTCAATATTGCACCAAGGTCAAACTTAAACTTAGCGAATGATATTTTAGCGCAACATGGTGCGATAATATCAGAATTTTTGCCGTTTGAAAAAGCAAGAGCAGAATATTTTCCCAGACGTAATCGAATTATTAGTGGGCTAAGTTTAGGTACTTTTGTCATTGAAGCATCAGAAAAAAGTGGTTCACTAATAACCGCTCGTTATGCACTTGAGCAAAATCGTGATGTGTTTGCATTGCCAGGTGATATTGATAATCAAAACTGTGGTGGAACGCATTATTTAATTAAGCAAGGAGCCTATTTAGTTACTGAGCCTATTGATATTTTAGAGCATTATAGTCGTTATTTATCAACAATAAATCGACAAACAAAAGACGATGAAGATCTCAATAATTGTATTTTGTATCCTGAAATTTTTGCTGTCATTCATCATCAACCCATTGCAGTTGATACAATTGCAGCATTGGTTAATTTATCGATTCCTGAACTTACCAGTAAATTATTAGATATGGAAATAGCTGGATTAATTATGACAGTAACAGGGGGATATATTCGCAAGCGAACGATCAAATGATAGATAAATTATTGTCAAAAAGTTTGAGGTAATGGCTATGTTTCAGTAAAAAACCGCCGATATTTATCGGCGGCAAGAATAATATATTATTCTTCTATTTCTAATGCAATTTCAGACAAAATAATACCAGTATTATCGGCATAGACAAAATCGCCTGAAAAGAATGTTACGCCACCAAAGTTAACGCGGATATCAACTTCACCAACGCCTTGATTTTCAGCTCCTACAGGAATTGCGGTAAGTGCTTGAATGCCAATTTCAGCTTCAGCTAAGTAGTCAACTTGACGAACAGCACCATAAACAATAATTCCTTCCCATTGATTTTGTATTGCAATATCAATTAGTTCTGCATCAATCAACGCACGACGCACTGAACCACCGCCATCAATTACCAAAATTTTACCTGTGCCATCAGTTTGTAGAGTTTCAAAAAGTAAACCATTGTCCTCGAAACATTTGACTGTCACAATTTGTCCAGAAAATGATGTTACACCACCAAAATTACTAAATATAGGTTCCACTACGTTAACATCTTCTGGGTAGTAATCGCAAAGAATTGAAGTATCAAACTCCATCATCAGGTCTCCTTTTGCTGTCGTATTTTAATACTATATAGTATAACGCTAACATCAAGTAAAACGATATTAAAATTAAATAATCGTGAGCTAGCTCAAAATTATTCCCAAACAATAAAGTAAATTAATCAATAAAGCAAGTTTGACCATCTGCAATAGTAAAGGGAACGCATCTTTTGCTGTTTTAAATTGAAAAACGGCATAAATATGTCTAATCAACAAAGGTAGACAGAGCATAAATAACCAACTCCAACAAGTTTGTAGATAACTATAGGCGAACAAGCTAAATGAGCATAATGAAATCACCAATAATAGAAGGTGATAAACGCGCCCAAGCTCTTTGCCCATTAAAACTACCAGTGTTCGTTTGTGATTCATTTTGTCACTGTCTATATCACGAAGATTATTGATATTAAGCACTGCAACGGACAATAACCCACAGCCTAAAGCTGGCAAAATAATCGGCATTGGTAATGTTTTGCTTTGTAAGTAATAGCTTCCTGCTACGCTAATTAGACCAAAAAAGATAAGCACAGATAGGTCTCCAAGACCTATATAACCATAAGGTTTTTTACCTATCGTGTAAGTTATTGCTGCAATAATAGATAATATTCCTAATAGTATAAAACTTAAAATTTCATAAATATTATTACAAGCTAAATAAATTAAAGTTAGTCCAAATAAAATACATAAAAAACTATTAATCCATAGTGCTTTTTTTAATTGATTAAGCGTAATTAAACCTAACTGCAAACCACGTTTATGCCCATTTAAGTTTTGTCTATCACTGCCTTTAATTGCATCGCCATAATCATTGGCTAAATTAGATAAAATTTGTAGTAATGATGCGGTAATGATTGATAAGAGCATAATCAGTGGATCAAAAGACCAATTCCAATACGCAAGTGCATTACCCATCAAAATAGCACAAAGTGATAATACTAATGTTTTAGGGCGTAAACTAATAATCCATGGATAATATTTATTGGGCATACAACATATTATTTATTTCAAAATCAAGTATTCATCATATCAGTAATTGATAATATATTCACGTTTTAGTACTAACTAATTGACGGTTTATTATTAACTTTTGGATTTTTAGGATGTAAAAAACTCTTTAATTTTTTGAAATATCCTCTGACTTTTCCTTCTCGTAGTGCAGCTATAAAAAAGCCTAATGAACCATACATTACACCGAGAAAAAGAATCATAAATATATTAAATAAATTGTCTGACAGACCTAATCCCATCTGATTTACGCCTGCAATCATATTCGTTGCCCATGTTGATGGCAGCATTCTCGATACTGTTTGTACCCATAAAGGCATAGCATCAAGTGGCCATATGGTACCTGATAGGTAAAATACAGGTGTTGTTAAAAAGGCTAAAGTTAAATAGATCATCTCTGTTCGGCGTAAACACTCCGTGAGCAATTTACTTAAGCCCAAAATTCCTAATAATAGAGGAAATGTCATGATAATAATTTCAGGTATGCTGGCTAATTGCCGATAGCCGAGTAGCCATGGCCATAATCCAAATAGGACTATAGATAAAAATAACCATATTGGAATAATACCGAATAAACTTCCGAATATAACAATCCTTGGTGGCTTACCTTGTGGCAAGGAGTGTAGGGTAATATTGGTTCGCGTTGAGGCAATTAAAAAGGAGTGTTGCAACAACATGACTAATAGTCCAGGAAAGGTTATTGCTGCAAAGCTGATACCAGCATTATAAAGTGGCATCGTTTGCCCTTTTATTGGCGATAAAATGATATTAATCTGCTGATCAGAAAAACCACCATTACGCATTACCCGCGTATTATATTCAGTCAATATTTGTTGATATATTCCCTTAATATCGACTTGTATCAAACCATTAGCTAAACGGCTAGAGGCATCACCATAAGCAGGAATGGTTACGTCTTCACCATTTAATAAGCGTTTTTCAAAATCCCTTGGAATGGTAAACACAGCAAACAATTTACGATTGTTTATATCGTCATAAGCTTGTAATGAATTTTCATAAGTAAGGACATTGATTTTAGAACTGGTATTTAAAGAACGAATCAAACTGCGGCTTGTAGCTGTATGATCTTGATCGACAATAGCAACGGGTAAATTAGTGATAGTACCATTAAGATAAACAAGACTCATTAACGAGACAGACAATAACATCAATAACCACATTGGTCGCATTAGCATAAAGAAAAACATTTTTACAGCTGAAGAAAAAAATAGCTTAAGCATCCAAATATTGCCTCTTACTGTGAGTGTAAACGTTTGACTAAACGTTTTCTAACTAATACTGTAATAATTATTGGATAGATCATTAAAATACTACAGGTTTTTAATACGGATAGATAACTAGAATGCCGTAAAAATAGATCGAACAATTTATTGAGGGCATAAGTTAAAGGTTCAAGTGATGAGATAAATCTAGCTATCCACGGCATAGATAGCTCTGGCACAACCACGCCTGAATAGGTTAATGCAAGTCCTACTAAAACCCCAATATAGGTATATGCATCTAATGTTGTTTTGGTAAACGTGTAAAGCAAAATACCAATACTTTGTGCCGCAATCACATAAAAGAAGACCACCATCATCATAGCAAATGGCGAACCTGAAACTCGAGCATCAGAAAATAAAACCAGCATTGCTATTTCAAACATCAATAACATGGTATACCAAATGGTATAAGGAGCTAATTTACCTAATACAAACGGATAATTAGGTCGAGTACGTTTGGGTAATTGCGACAAAATATAAATAGTTGTGGTAACCACAAATAATTGCAACAAATGCACTACTGCCGAAAATTGTTGGAAGTACATTGAGTTACCACTTGCATTAAATAGCCCATCATAATTGAAATTAACTTGAGCAAGTTTGGGAACGGGTAAACCAATACTGGTTGCCATGGTTGTCCGATATTGGGTGTTTAACGATGCAATTAACCCTGAATAATCCATTATTGAATATAAACCAGCACTATAATATAGAGCATTATAATAGAGCATTGGTGTTGGCTGACGGCCAGCTAACACATCTGCCTCAAAATTAGGTGGTATATAAAGAACGGCATAAATTTTGGCTTTTTCTAAATCATGTTCAGCCATTTTTAGCTGATTATCATAATTGATCAGATTGGCATGTGCGCCAGCGTTAAGATCCCGTATTATTTCACGAGATAAAGAGCTTTTATCTTGATCAACATAGCCTACCGGTAGATCAAACAGTACACCTTTGTGAAAGATACTGCTAATTAACACAAAGATAATTAGCGGTAAAATCCACATTAACCAATGGAAAGTAAATCGCTTAAATATAACTGGTATTTCATCGTTAAAAGCGTCTTTAAAGCGATGCCAGAAGTCTAAAACTAGTTGTCTATTTTCCATAATGTACTCATACCTGCGCGTAAGCCTTCTACAGGTTTAGTTGGATAAAGTCTAATTTCAAACGTTTTTAAATCAAAATCACCGGTCGCACGAGTGGCGCGTTTGGTTGCATAATCACCCATTGGTGAAATAAAACGAACTTCCGCTTCAACTTCTTTGTTACCAAGTGCGGGAACTTCTAGCTTAATATGATCACCTTTATGAATATGAGGCATAATATTTTCACGAATATTAAACACAAAATAAGCTTGTGGTAATCGAATAACGGTTAATAGTGGACTATTGGCATTGAATAATTCGCCTACTTCAGCAGGAATTGAACCTACTTCTCCATCTACTGGGGCTTTAACTTGCAAGTCATCAAATTGGATTTGTAATTGCTTAAGTTGTTCTTCAGCTTCTTTTAATTTGGCATCATAAATTTGTCGTTGTTCAACACGATCACCATTTCGTGCTTGATCTAAATTAGCCTGTGCTGATAAAACTTGTTGATAAGCAGCATCACGCGTTTTCAGCGCATTATCTAATATTGATTGTGATACAAAGCCTTTTGCTGAAATTGCTTTATTACGATTGTACTCTTTTGAGGCATTGTCATAAGCTACTTTAGCTTGTTCAAGTAATGCTTCATAATAACGAATACTTTCTTCACGTGTGCCATGTTCAGAAAGTGATACTTGTGCTTGTGCTTGATCTCGTGCTGCTTCAGCCGCTTTAACTTGTGCTAAAAGTTCTGGACTATCAAGCGTAATTAAGACATCATTTTGTTTGACATCATCACCACGATTCACATGAATAATTTGCACTCGCCCCTTTGCTTTAGAGGAAATGCTAACATTAGGCGCATCAACTTCGCCTTGTAAGATAAGTTCGCTATTATGAGCACGAATTAAGATCGCCATCGAAATTAATATAACAATCAATGCTATAACAATAAAAATTTTTTTATTCATAAATTTGTTTTGAGTGACAATTGTAAGATAAGGCCTAAAGAACTAGGATAATTGTACGCAATCAAGAATTAACATACGTCATTAATGATTACTATATCATACGATATAGTGTTTTATTTAAACAATCAAAGCTATATTTTTATACCAAAATAAAGATTACATGGAATAATTTATAACTCAATTGCTCACATTCTATTTCACCCTTAAATAAATTTCAATAATTCTAAACCACCATTTTAATAGATTTTATTTATGAATGTTATCAGTCAAAAGAAATAGATAAAAACCTACTTATTTAGTAAGATATTTATAATTAAATTAATAAGGCTTTAATTATGCAAAAAATAATTATTATAGGTGGTGGTGCTGGTGGTTTAGAACTCGCTACTGATCTAGGTGATAAATTAGGCAAAACGGACAAAGCTCAAATTACCTTAGTTGATAAAAACAGTTATCATTTATGGAAACCATTATTACATGAAGTAGCAACGGGTGTCCTTGATGAGCAAGTTGATAATATTTATTATGCATCTCAAGGGCAACAGCATAATTTTGAGTTTACCCAAGGTACATTTACCGATCTTGATCGAAATAGCAAGCAAATTACGGTTATCAACCATAATGATGAACCTATTTCTATTGATTACGATATTCTGGTTATTGCCATTGGTAGTACCTCTAACGATTTTGGTACACCAGGTGTTAAAGAACATTGTATCTTTTTGGATGATCAAAATGCGGCTATTCGCTTACGAGAAATATTGATCAATAAATTCACCAGTTTTTGTTCAATCATTGATGATCATCAAAGCACTGATGAGGATAAAATCCGAATTGCAATCGTTGGTGGTGGAGCAACCGGTGTTGAATTAGCTTCTGAATTACCAAATATGGTAGAAAAATTTGGCGCCTGTGGTCGTAACAAAATGTGTTCGGATCTTCTAGATGTGTCAGTTATTGAAGCAACTGATCGTATTTTACCTGCTTTGCCAGAAAAAACAGCGATAAGTATTACTAAAACGCTTGAAAAACAGGGTATTCATGTATTAACAAAAACCATGATTACGAAAGCGGAAAATGATGGATTTTATCCAAAAGATGGCGATATCATCAAAGCCGATATTATGATTTGGACTGCGGGTGTTAAAGCACCTGATTATTTAAAAGAAATTTCAGGATTAGAATCTAGTCGTTCCAATCAATTGGTGGTGAAACCGACATTGCAAACTTCTCGTGATGACAGTATTTTTGTTATTGGCGATTGTGCTTATGCAATGCAAGATAATGGTCATGCTTCACCACCTACTGGTCAAGCTGCTCATCAAATGGCGAAAATTTGTTACGAAAATATTATTAAATTATTAAATAATGAACCTTTAAATACATTTAAATATAATGACAAAGGTACTGTTATTTCACTACATAATACTGCTGAAGGTGTAGTTAAATTAATTGGTAATAGTGAAATGGGTGTTAAAGGATGTCTTGCTTTAATGATTCATAAATTACTTTATCGTATGCATCAAGCAAATTTACTTGGCATTTTTAAAACTATTCGTTTTGCTCGTGCCAGTAAATTTATGTATAAAACCAAATCGACTTCTATTTTTAGTAATCGTGATTAATTATTAAAAAAAGACTAACAGCTACTTAAAAAATTTTTTAAGTAGCTGTTTTAGATTATATTATTATCTTAATTGATTAAATTTTTATAGGTAGTAGTTGATGCATTTTATTTTCATTTTTGGTTTACTTTTTGCTAGCTGCACTGCTTTAGCAAATTATCAACCACTAGATGGCGATATTATTTTCCAATCTTCTCAATCCAACCAAAGTAAAGCTGTTGAGCAGGCAACTAAGTCCCCTTATAGTCATATGGGTATCATTTTTACTAAAGATGGCAAACCTTATGTTTTTGAAGCGGCAAGTAGAGTGGTTTATACGCCGTTAGATAAGTGGATAAATCGCGGAAAAAATAAAAAATATGTGATAAAGCGTTTAAAAGATCATACCTTATCACAAAAAGAAATTACCAATTTAAAACAGGTCGCTAAAACATTTGAAAACAAACCTTACGATATTTGGTTTGGATGGGATGATAATTATATTTATTGTTCAGAATTAGTTTGGAAAATTTATAATCGGGCACTTAAACTGAAAATTGGTCAATTACAAACGATTAAAGATTTTAATCTGTCATCACCAGCGGTTAAACAAAAATTAAAAGAACGCTATGGTAATAAGATACCTTATCAAGAAACTGTAATTTCACCTGTTGCGATGTTTAATTCACCATTATTAATCACTGTTGATAAGCGCTGGTAATTTACTTTAGCATAGCAGTAATTTTTTTATTGGAGCAAAGCTTTTACGATATAAATGGTTAATGCCATGTTTTTCTATTGCAATTAAATGATCTTTGGTTGGGTAACCTTTATGTTTAGCAAGACCATATTGGGGATAAAGTTTATCTAACTCGACCATCTCACGATCTCGTGTGACTTTAGCTAAAATTGATGCAGCACTGATTTCTGCCACTAATAGATCACCTTTAACAACTGATTGAGTTTGAATGCCAAAATTGGGGCAACGATTACCATCGACTAAGACATAATTGGGTTTGATTTTTAAGCCGGATACCGCTCGTTGCATAGCCAGCATAGTGGCATGTAAAATATTTAACTCATCGATTTCATCCACCGATGCTCTGGCAACACACCAAGCTAATGCATTATCTTTAATTACTTCAAATAATTGTTCACGTTTTTTTTCAGTAAGTTTTTTTGAGTCGGTTAAACCAACGATAGGTTTAGTTGGATCTAATATAACTGCTGCAGTAACGACATCACCACATAGCGGACCTCTTCCAACTTCATCGACTCCGGCTATTAATGTAGCATCAGGGTAAGTAAATTCTAACAACGATATAAATCCTCTAACTGCGTATTTTTAAAACACTAATCCTTTAAAACATCTAATACTGCTTGTGCAGCTTGTTCATCAGCATTACAACGAATTTGTTTATGTAATGTGAGAAAGGTATTTTTAACTTCGGTATTATCTCCTTCTAAAAAAGGGATAATATGATTGGCGATATTTTCTGGTGTGCAATCTTGTTGTAATAGTTCGGGTACAAGTTCTTTTCCAGCTAAAATATTGGGTAAAGAAACATAAGGCGTTTTGATTATTTTTTTAGCTAACCAAAAAGTAAATGCTTTCATTTTATATCCTACTACCATTGGGCATTTGGCTAACATACACTCTAATGCTGCTGTGCCAGATGCCAAGATAGTGGCATTACTTGAAATCATCGCTTCACGAGCTTGACCATCTAATAGCTGCACTTCAAGATTAGGGGCGATTTGAGCTTTGATTTGTTCAAACTCTTTACGTCTTTTAGCATTAACTAACGGTACCACAATATGTAAATCAGGATAACGCTTACGTAATAATTGTGCTGCTTTTAGAAATGGTTCTGACAGTAAAGAGACCTCTGCGTGACGGCTACCAGGCAATAAAGCCAAACAAAGACAATCAAGAGGGATACCTAATTGCTGACGCATTACTTTTTGATCTGGATTTAATGGAATATCATCTGCCATTTTATGACCGATAAAACGGCAAGGAACATCAAACTTATCATAAAACGCTTTTTCAAAAGGTAAAAACGCTAAGATAAGATTAGTATTGCGTTTAATTTTAAATACTCGTTTTTGCTTCCACGCCCAAACCGAAGGACTCACATAGTGAATAGTTTTAATGCCTGCTTGCTTAAGTTTGCCTTCTAACGAAAGATTAAAATCAGGGGCGTCAATACCAATAAAAATATCAGGTTTTAACTCAATAAGGCGTTTAGTGATGTCGCGACGAATAGCTAAAATACGACGTAATCGACCTAACACCTCAATGATCCCCATAACCGAAAGTTCATCCATTTCGTACCAAGCTTTACAGCCTTCAGCCTGCATTTGTGGTCCAGCAATTCCAATAAACTCAATATTGGGATGATGATTTTTGAGTGCGCGAATTAAACCTGCACCAAGAATGTCGCCCGAGGTTTCCCCTGCGACTAACGCAATGATTAATGGTTTATTTATCATTAACGGATGATGCCACGCGTTGAACGTGAAAAGAAATCAATAAATAATTGGACTTCAGGATACTGTTTAGCTATGGTTTCAATCTCTACTTTGGCATCGTCTAATGTTAAGCCGTTTCGATAAAGGACTTTATAACTATTGCGAATCGCTTGCAAAGCCTCTTTACTAAACCCACGACGTTTTAAACCTTCATAATTTACACCGTGAGGGCTTGCATGATTACCTTGGGCAATAACATAAGGTGGTACATCTTGGGCAACACCAGAGCACCCACCCACCATAACATGTGAACCAATAACACAAAATTGATGAACGGCTGTCATGCCACCTATAATTACATAATCGTCTAATTGGACATGTCCGCCTAAAGTTGCATTATTAGCTAAAATACAGTGATCACCAATGACACAATCGTGAGCAACATGTGCATTAATCATAAATAGATTATCATTGCCAATACGCGTTAATTCACCACCTTGAACGGTGCCACGGTGAATGGTTACGCTTTCGCGAATCATGTTGCGATCACCGATTTCAGTGCGCGTTGGTTCACCACGATATTTTAAATCTTGGTTAACTTCACCAATTGAAGTAAATTGATAAATTTGATTATCTTTACCAATTTTAGTGTGACCATTGATGACTACATGTGATTTTAAAAAGGTCCCATCACCAATTTCAACATTTTCACCAACAAAGCAAAAAGGTCCAATTTTGACATTATCGCCAATTTTAGCCCCTTTTTCTATTACTGAACTTGGATGTATTTCCGTTGACATAGCATTTCCTTAATACTTTTGGGATATTTCAAAATCAATATTATTTACGTGCACACATCATTTCGGCTTCACAAACCAGATTACCATCAACTGTTGCAACACCATGGAACAATGCAATACCACGACGTTCTTTGATATATTCCACATCAAGTACGATTTGATCACCAGGTACTACAGGGCGTTTAAAGCGAGCTTTATCAATTGAAGCAAAATAGTAAAGTTGACCCGGAGATAACGCTTCAATGCTTTTGAAAGCTAAAATTCCAGTTGCTTGAGCCATCGCTTCTAAAATTAAAACGCCAGGAAAAATCGGTTTATTTGGAAAGTGACCTTGGAAGAATGGTTCATTAAAAGTGACATTTTTAATGGCTTTTAATGTTTTGCCCTTTTCATAGCTAAGTACACGATCAACCATCAAAAATGGATAACGATGAGGTAGTAAGCTGATGATTTCTTCAATATCAAGGGTATTAAGTTCGGTTGTCAAAATAGCTATCCTTTTACATTATTTGCTATAAATTGTACTCATTATAACTGAGGATGTGGCTTTCACTCAAGAATGATTTGAATAGTACTTTTTGTTTATACGAATCTGCTTATGCTATGTTATTATAATTTATTTACATAAATGATTTGTAAATACTATATTATCTTACATTAAATCATTTATAATAATTTAAATAGTAAAATTGAGCTATAAAAGATTCTAACTCGGAGAAGTAGTATGAAATCATTGATCAAAATGACATTAGTAAGTAGTGCAATCGTATTAGCATTGGTTGGGTGTGATGATAAAAAAAATACAACTGATAGCAACGCCAGTACCAATAAAGTGACAATATCAACTGATGCACAAAAAGAGGCTTATGCTTTAGGTTCTTCGTTTGCTTCATATATGTCGACAAATTTAGAGCAAAATGAAATTAGTCCAGATAAAGAATATCTAATTAGTGGTTTTAACGAAACATTTCGTGGTGCTTCTCAACTTTCAAAAGATGAAGTTAAAGATGTTTTAGAAGCATTTGGTAAACGTATTCAAGAAGAAACCAAAGCTCGTTTTGAAAAAGAAAAAGCGGAAAATACTGCCGCTGGCGATAAATTCCGTGAAGAATTTGCAAAAGAAAAAGATGTTAAACAAACAAAATCAGGATTACTTTATCAAATCATCAAAGAGGGTTCTGATCGCCATCCAAAAGCTGATGACACCGTTATTGTTCATTATACCGGTACTTTAACTGATGGTCGTAAATTCGATAGTTCTTATGACCGAGGTGAAACTGCAACTTTCCCTCTTAATGCGGTAATTAAAGGTTGGACTGAAGGAATTCAATTAGTTGGTGTGGGTGGTAAAATTAAACTTGTTGTTCCACCAGATTTAGCTTATGGAGATCAAAGTTTTCCTGGTCAAGATGATAAAGTAGGTATTCAACCAGCATCAACATTAGTATTTGAAGTTGAATTACTTGGTATTGATGGTGATAACAATGATAAAACTGAACAATCAACATCTGATCAAAATAAAAACAACAATAGCGCTAAATAAGATTTAGCTGACTAATTTTGACTGATTCATTAAGTTATACACTTGTTGTTATGGGTCCCGCATATGGGACCCAATCTGCTTATTGTGCCTATCAATTTGCACAAACTTTGCTATCCAAAACTTCTCATACAATTAAAAATATCTTTTTTTATGCAGATGGTATCTATAATGGTAATAGGTTTACCGATCCCGCTAGTGATGAATTTGATTTAGTATCAGCATGGCAGGCGTTGGAAAAAGAGTATTGTTTAACGTTAACTATTTGTGTTGCTGCTGCTCAAAGACGAGGCGTTATTGAAACGAATCTTGCTGATTGTTTTCAGTTAACTGGGCTTGGTGAATTAAGTGCATCTATTGCAGAAACAGATCGAACTATTCAATTTTAGTATTAAAAATTTAGTATTAAGGCTGTTAAATGAAAAAAGTCGCAATTATTATTAGTTCTCTACCTCATGGTAATGCTAAGGGCCGAGAAGCATTGGATATTGCCTTAGCTGCATCCGCAATTAATCATATTTCTGTCTTTTTTGTTGATGATGGTGTATTTCATCTGTTACCTAATCAATCTCCAGAACACATTTTAATGCGTGATTATATTGCGACATTTAATATGCTTGAACTTTATGATATTGAAGATGTTTATGTATGCGAATCTTCACTTAATACAAGAAACCTTGCTAATATAACACATAATATTGCTTGTAAAGTTATTAATAACCAATCATTAAACCAATTATTAAATATTCAAGAAGTAATCTTAACATTCTAATTTTTTATACTGAAACGTATAGATAACCTGAAATTATTTTACAAATAAGATTTATAAAAAGGGATAGCTAATGGATTAGAGTTAACGTAATTTTTATGAGATTGGATGAGGCAAAATAAATAATCCACGCTATTTTTAATACTTATACTGTATAAATATCGTGGATTATTTTATTAATATAATTTTATAAATTTTTTACTATACTAACTTTTTCATATGATCAGCGATTTTTTCTGCTTGCTGACCAACTACAATTTGTACACCTGTTTTCCCTAATTTAATTACCGCCATAGCGCCAAGGGCTTTTGCAGACTGTTCGTCAATTAGATCTGTATCTTTTACACTTAAACGTAAACGTGTGATACAAGAATCAATATTCGTTAGATTTTCTTTACCGCCAACAATGACTAGATATTGTTCTGCAAGTGCTGATACATCACCAACTGCTTCTTTCGAAGAGGTGCTTTCAGTTGTTGGTGTGTCAGTTACTACATCGTCTTCACGTCCTGGTGTTTTTAAATTGAATTTGACAATCACAAAACGGAATACTACATAGTAAACTACAAAGAATACTAATCCTTGGAGAATTAACATATACCAATGTACAGCTAATGGATTACGTGATTGCAGTAACATATCAAGTAAACCAGCACTAAATGCGAAACCTGAAATCCACTGTAAACTCGCGGCAATAAACAAAGAAATACCCGTTAAAATAGCATGTATTACATAAAGTACGGGCGCTACAAACATAAAGGCAAATTCTAACGGTTCAGTAATACCAGTAAAGAAAGCGGCGAAAGAAGCTGCTAACATAATTGAAGCCGTTTTATCTTTATTCCCTTTTTTTGCTGTATGATACATAGCTAGTGCTGCGCCTGGTAAACCAAACATCATAATCGGGAAAAAACCAGCTTGATAACGACCAGTAATACCAGCAATTGCTTTACCACTATCAATGGCATTTTGTCCAGCTAAGAAGTTAGGGATATCATTAATATCAGCAACGTTAAACCAGAATACTGAATTAAGTGCATGATGCAATCCAACAGGAATAAGTAGACGGTTAAAGAATCCATAGATACCTGCACCAATTGCACCTAATCCTTTAATTTCACTACCAAATGCAACCAAGGCTTGATAAATATGTGGCCAAACGTAAAGCATTGCAAAAGCAACAAATAACATTACAAATGAAACAAGAATAGGTACCAGTCGTTTACCACTAAAGAATGCAAATGCTTTATGTAATTCAATATTACTAAAACGATTATATATTTCAGCAGAAATTACACCAACTAAAATACCAATAAACTGGTTTTGATTAATTTTATTAAATGCTTTAGAAACTTCATCTATTGGTGTGTTAGTTAATAATGATACTGAAGCTGGAGATAGTAATGTTGTGATGACTAAAAAACCAACTAAGCCACTTAAAGCCGCTGCACCATCTTTATCTTTAGACATACCATATGCAATACCAATAGCAAATAGTATCGCCATATTATCAATAATCGCGCCACCAGATTTAATTAAAAAAGCAGCAATAATACTATTTTGTCCCCATCCTTGAGGATCAATCCAGTATCCAATGCCGAGTAATATTGCAGCTGCAGGTAAAACTGCTACAGGCACCATAAGCGAGCGCCCGATACGTTGCAAATAAGCTAAAATTCCCATAAGTTTACCTCGTATAATTTTTGGGGATATATTAAAGATGATATTTTCATCTTTAAATGAATATAAATAATTCAGTACTATTTCACTCTATATTATTTTACTTCGCAAATTAATTATGCATTTTATGTGATTTAGGTCACGATTTTTTTTGATTAATTTAGTTAATATAGTAAAATACAATTAACATATTTTACTTCTAAAAAAAAGAAGTTATTAAATTATATCAAAAGAGGTATTATCTCATGAGACTTATTCCTTTACAAAATGCTCAAGAAGTTGGCGCTTGGGTGGCACAACGCATTGTAAAAAAAATTAATGATTTCAAACCGACAGCGGATCGTCCATTTGTTTTGGGATTACCAACAGGAAGTTCACCATTGATCATGTATCAACAACTTATTAAACAATATAAAGCAGGTAGGGTAAGTTTTAAACATGTGGTTACGTTCAATATGGATGAATATGTAGGGCTTCCAGAAAATCATCCAGAAAGTTATCACACATTTATGTATGAAAATTTCTTTAACCATATTGATATTGATAAAAATAACATCCATATATTAAATGGTAATGCAGCAGATATTGACGAAGAATGCCGTCAGTATGAAGAAAAAATTAAAAATTATGGAAAAATCAATGTGTTCGTTGGTGGCGTTGGTCAAGATGGACATATTGCCTTTAATGAACCAGGCTCTTCGCTTTGCTCTCGTACTCGAATTAAAACATTAACCGAAGATACACGAATTGCTAACTCTCGTTTTTTTAATAATGATGTTAATCAAGTGCCAAGACATGCACTGACTATTGGTGTTGCAACTTTAATGGATGCACAAGAAGTCATTTTATTAGTTTGTGGTCATAACAAAAGTTTAGCACTGCAAGCTGGAGTTGAAGGATCAGTTAATCACCTTTGGACTGTGACTGCATTACAAATGCATCCATCATCGCTTATTGTTTGTGATGAGCCAAGTACTGATGATCTTAAAGTAAAAACATTAAAATATTTCAAACAAATGGAAGCTGATAATCTAAAAGTTAACGTTTTATAAGGGATAAAACAATGTATGCATTAACAAATTGTCGTATCTATACAGGTTATGAAATTCTTGAAAATCACACTGTTATTATTGATGGTGATAAGATTTCTAAAATCTGTAAACAAGACGAACTATCTGAAAATATCACTATTGAAGATTTACAAGGTGCAATTGTTGCGCCTGGGTTTATTGATATCCAAGTAAATGGTTGTGGTGGTGTACAATTTAATGAAACACTCGATGCGTTAAGCATTGAAACATTAGAAAAAATGCAAGCAACTAATCTTGCTTATGGGTGTACGAGCTATTTACCGACTTTAATCACATCAACAGATGAATTTATGATCAAAGCGGTAAGAGTGATGCGGGAATATTTAGTTAAACATCCTAATCAAGCACTGGGTTTACATCTTGAAGGGCCTTATATCAATCCTGAAAAGAAAGGTATCCATGATGAAAATATTATCCGTTTACCATCGCAAGAAATGATCGACTTTCTTTGTGATAATGCTGATGTGATTAAAATTATTACTCTAGCACCCGAAAGAGTTGAAACTAATTTTATTAAACAATTGGTTAGTGCTGGGATTCATGTTTCAGTTGGCCATTCCAACGGTCATTATGATGATTGCCGTCGAGGTTTTAATGCTGGAATTAGTCTAGGTACACATTTATTTAATGCTATGCCATATATTACTGGGCGCGAACCTGGTGTAGTTGGTGCTATTTATGATGAACCTGACGTTTATGTTGGTATTATTGCCGATGGACAACATGTTAGCTGGGCAAATATTCGAAACAGCCATAAAATCAAACAAGATCACTTGATATTAATTACTGATGCTATGTTACTGGCCGGTTCAGATTTAACATCAGCAGTATTTGCAGGTAAAACCATTTATTATAAGGATGGTCGTTGTGTAGATGAAAAAGGTACATTAGGTGGTTCAGCTTTAACTATGATTGATGCAGTAAAAAATGCAGTCGAATATGTTGGTATTGCATTGGACGAAGCATTAAGAATGGCAACCCTTTATCCTGCGAAAGCAATTGGTGTTGATAAAACTCTTGGTAGCGTTAGTGAAGGTAAAATAGCCAACTTAGTTATCTTTGATCGTAACTTTACTATTATTAAAACGGTTGTTAATGGAGAGATCAACGGCTAAAATGTAAGATAATTAATGAAATATTGAGATATCGTATGACCTTTAATTATCTAAACTTAGTTGGAAATGCTGATCTGATCAAACAATTAAATTATGCCATGATTTATCGTTTGATTGTTCAGCATGCTCCTATTTCTCGTATTCAATTGGCTGAAATTAGCCATTTAGCGCCAGCCAGCATTACTAAGATTACTCGCCAACTGATTAAAAAAAAACTGATTAGAGAAGTCGATGCACAACAGTCAACGGGAGGGCGTCCTGCCGTTTCAATTGAAGCTAAATTCAACAATTATCAGACTATTGCTGTGCAGCTCAGTCGTTCACATGTAACAATTGAACTTTATGATATTGGTGGTCACTGTTTAGCATCGAATGTATATCCATTAACGCATTTTACGCAGGAGCTCGTGCAAAAATATCTGATTAAATTGATTGAGCAATTTATCCAAGAGAATAATAAAAGAATAAAAAATCTTATTGCCATATCAGTCGTACTTCCTGGATTGATTGATTCTGTACATGGTATGATTCGTTATATGCCTCACATTCAAGTTAAAGAATGGCCATTAGCGGAAGAATTACAAAAACAATTTAATGTTTCAATTTTTTTAGGTAATGATATTCAAAGTTTGGCACTGGCTGAAAGCTATTTTGGTACGACACAAAATGTGGATGATTCTATTTTAATACGTGTCCATCGGGGAGTCGGTTCTGGTGTTATTATTAATCAACAATTACTAACTAATCATAATCAAAGTGCATGTGAAGTTGGTCATATTCAAGTCGATGCGTTAGGTGAGCGCTGCCATTGTGGCAATTTTGGCTGTTTAGAAAATCGAGTGGTTAATAATGCGATTGAGCATCGAGCCAAACAGATGATTGAACAAGGCTACCCAACGCAATTATCTCTGGATGAATGCAGTATTGCTAATATTTGTCATTATGCAAATCAAGGTGATGAACTTTCCATCAAGTTAATCAAAGATGCGGGTGAAAATCTAGGTCGTGCAGTTGCTATTATGGTCAATATCTTTAACCCGCAACAAATTGTGTTAGCGGGTGAATTAACTAGATCACCAGAAGTATTGTTAAATGCGGTAAACAGCGCATTAAATGCACAAAGCTTAGAAGAGTTAAGAAAAAATCTTACTATCAATTGTTCATCACTCAATGACCGATCGGCAATTGGTGCATTTGCATTGGTGCAACAAGCTTTATTTAATGGTTCATTATTAATGATATTACTCGAAAACGATTTAACTGTATAATAGCATTTATTTATAAGCATAAAAGCCCGTTAACCGGGCTTTTTTGTTGATTAAGCTAAGATACGAAGCATTCTTCTTAATGGTTCGGCTGCACCCCATAATAACTGATCGCCAACAGTAAAGGCAGATAAATAGTCTTTACCCATATTAAGCTTACGTAAACGTCCAACAGGTGTAGTTAATGTACCTGTAACAGCAGCAGGAGTAAGTTCTCGCATCGAAAGTTCACGATCATTTGGAACAACTTTAACCCAATCGTTATGTGCAGCAAGTAATTTTTCAACTTCTGGAACACTGATGTCTTTTTTCAACTTAATTGTGAATGATTGACTATGACAACGTAATGCACCGATACGCACACAAAGTCCATCAACAGGGATAATTTCGCTAGTACCTAAAATTTTATTCGTTTCAGCTTGACCTTTCCATTCTTCTCTACTTTGACCATTATCTAAAGCTTTATCGATCCAAGGAATTAAACTACCAGCTAATGGAACACCAAAATTATCCGTTGGTAAGCTACCATCTCGCATTTTTTGGGTAACTTTGCGTTCTATATCTAAAATAGAAGAATTAGGATCCTGTAGCTCTTTAGCTACTTCAGCATTAAGCATTCCCATTTGTGTTAATAACTCGCGCATATGACGAGCACCACCACCAGAAGCCGCTTGGTAAGTGGAAACAGATATCCAATCAACTAAATTTTCTGCGAACAATCCACCGAGTGACATTAACATCAAACTTACCGTACAGTTACCACCAACAAAAGTCTTTATTCCTTTGTCTAAAGCAGCATGGATGTTAGCTTTATTTACAGGATCAAGAACAATAATAGCATCATCTTCCATTCGTAGAGTTGATGCGGCATCAATCCAGTAACCTTGCCAGCCTGTTGCACGTAATTTTTTATAAATTTCAGAAGTGTAATCACCACCTTGACAGGTCACAATAATATCTAATGCTTTCAACGCATCAATATTATTTGCACTTTGCAATGTTCCTGTTTTACCGCCAAAAGTAGGCGCAGCTTGACCAGCTTGTGATGTAGAAAAGAAAACAGGGTTGATATAATCAAAATCATGTTCTTCAACCATTCGTTGCATAAGAACAGAACCAACCATTCCTCGCCAACCGACAAAACCAACATTTTTCATAGTTTATTTCCAATAAGTAGATGTTATAGGTAAAGATTATCTACTATTAAAACAAAATATTGTAATAAAACAAGTAAGATAAGAATTATTTTTGTAGTAGCGGATATGATAACGTGGTGTTATATATAATTTTATAGACAAAACTGAATGTTATACAAAAACTAGCACATCATAAGCTAGTCAGTAATATTCGTTTTCCACATAAAAAACACTATTATATTAACAAAATTATTAACAAAATGGCCAGCATCTTCATTAGCAATTACCAAGACCTGTTCGTCTAAAGAGGTGTGATTGATCTCATTAAGTCGAGCTGAAAATTTTGCACTCTGCCAAGGAAATACACGTTCATCTTTCAATCCGACCGAAAGCATAACTGGTGGGTAGTTAACATCTTCACGTAGATTAAGATAAGCATCGATTGTTTGCAGATTATTCAATTCCTGCTTATTAAAAGGTGAACCAAATTCCGGAAAATTTACACTACCAATTGGTATTTGATCTAAACGGCTCATATTCAACATACCTGAAGTGATTGATGCGGCGGCAAAAAGTTCCGGATGTGTTGCTAATGCAATGCCAATTACAATGCCACCAGCACTGGCGCCACTAATGACTAGCTTGGATGAGTTTGTGTAATGATGATCAATAAGGTATTTTGCGCATTTGATAAAATCATTGACTGAATTTATTTTATTTTTTCCTTTTCCATCATGATGCCATTTAGGTCCGAGTTCTCCACCACCACGAACATGGGCAATAGCAATAATTCCACCTTTCTCAAGCCAAATTAAACGTGTGGTATCATAATTATTAGGATAATTACTTTCGCCATAAGCTCCATAAGCCGTTAACCAAGTTGGATTATTGTCATCAAGTTTGATTCCTTTTCGATGAATAAGGGTAAGAGGAATGAGTTCGCCATCATTGGATTTAACCCATTTTTGCTCTGATTCATAATCTGCAAATAGTGATGCATCAGTATTTATTATTTTAGAATCTTCAACTAACTGACTATCAGGATCATATTGCCATATTTTAGGTGGTATATTCCAATTTTGTTGAGTAAATAAAATCCTTTTACGGTTTAGGTTAGTAAAAATAGCGGTTACCTCATTACCATTAATAATCGGAATGGATTTGATAGTATGTATATCGGCGAAAGGAATAGTAACAAATTTAGGGGTTCCAGATTCATAATAAGCAAGATAAATAGCATCTTTGCTTGCTGCAAACTCCGTCAATTCCCCTTTTTTCCATTCTATTATTTTTTCTTCTGGCGAATTGATATTATTAAGGTTTAATCGAGAAATGGTATAACCTGAAAAGTTGTTATATTTAGCCAAGTAAAGCCAATTATCTCGTACCAAAAAATCCGTTACATTTTGTTTTCTATCGATGATCTTTTTCCAATGTCTTTTTTCCTGATAAAGAGAAGTATTGTCGGTTAAATACAAATCTATGGTATCACCGGATATTGAAGATTCCACTGAAGCAACAGCCCAGTTGGCAGATAGAGATAAGTAGGTATATTGGTCAGTATTAGCTTGATAATTCACAATATTGGCTTTGCCAAAAATAGCCAAATCCTTTTCAATATTGGTGCCTAAACGATGAAGATAAAGTTCTTCCGTTCCTGACTTTCTATTATCAGAATCAGCAAGATCATTACGATGATAGAAAAAAGATGAATTATCCTCCGTCCATACTAAATTTGGCACAGTAATGCCGGATATGCTATCGGGTAGATGTGATCTATTTTTTACATTAATCACATTGATAGCTGAAATTTCAGAGCCATTTTCAGAAATAGCATAAGCAACATACTTACCATCATTTGATGGGTAGAAATTATATATACCATATCCTACTGGCGGATCGACTAATAATTTTTCTTTGCCCAGACGATCTTTAACAAACAAACGGTTATAAGGATGGTTCTCCGTTTCTTTTAGGTAAAAGCAATTATCGCCAACATATTGAATATTCCATATGACTGGTTGGGAATCATAGGCTGTTAAGGTATTAAATCGTTTTACTACAGAAGCTTTCCAAGGCAGAGCATTAAGTATTTTTTGGGTTTCATGTGACTTTGTTAATAACCATTCATTGATTCGTGCTTGATCGGTTTCCATCCAACCATAGTTGTCGACTGATGAATAAGAGTTTTTAGATACACAACTAATGCAATTCATTAATGATAAAAAGATGATAATGATATAAAAATATTTTTTGAATAAGAACATTACCGTTTCCCTTTATCATATTTATAAAAAATGAAGCTTAAATAATCACCTATTTCTATCATTTATATCATGATATATCAAACGGTTATTATTATTTATTCGTATTGACTCACAATTTACCAATACTTATAGATTATTATTGCTATTTAAATAAATTATTTTGATAAAAAAAGCCCGATAATTCGGGCTTATTTAAGTTTGGCGAATTGTCGATTTTAGAAATCTTCATCACTTGATTCATCTACACTCATTGAGGCCATATTATACCGCTCAATACCTTGAGTTCCGGCTTGTATAATATCGGGTAACAATGTTGGTAGATTTACTTCATCACGTTGCATAAAAGTTTCTAACAACATGGGGACATTTACACCAGTGACTATTTCTATATTAGGAAAATCAGCCATCAATCTAACTAAAGTATTAAATGGTGTCCCACCTTTTAAATCAACAAAACATACAATTTCTGAGCCAAAACCTTGTAACTCTTCTAGCTTTTGTTGCAGTTGTTGTTGAAAATCATCTGTTGATTGTCCCATTGCAAACGAAACAGCTTCACACTGAGATTGTTTACCACAAATCATTTCAGTTGTTTCAATTAAACCTTTCGCTGTTGAACCATGTGTACTGACTAATACAGAAATCATCGATTTAAGTTCCTATTTTAGTAATCTAAACAACGATAATAACGACGGATTGACATTGGATGACGATTTAAATGTTCAACATAAGCATCAATACGGTTATTAATAGCACGGAAAACAAATGGTGAAAGGTTTCCACGATATTTTTCTGATATGCCTGGTAATTCATAATCTTTGGTATCGATAATGGTGTAATTACCACAGATCTGAGGTAAGAATTTAGCCACTCTTTCACTTAATGGGCGCTGAGTATCTTCACCAACATAAACAGTGACTGCAGTGTCACGGTCGATAACTTCTAACGTACCATGGAAAAACTCTGCTGATTCAATTGATTTTGATCGTAACCAATGTTGTTCTTCCCAATAACACATAGCATGAGAATACGTTGCACCCCATTGATTACCCGCACCAACAAAATAGTGCATTGAGTCGTTATGGTGTTTTTCAGCAACTTCTTGACCAAATTTATCGGCTTTTTTCGCAACAGCAACGATATTTTTGGCAAAATGTTGATCCATTTCTTGATAAAACTCATCATAATCAGGGAATTCACCTGCTAAAAACATTAAACGATCCGCTGTCATAAAGAATTTTAATTGTTCATTCATTGGGTAAACAACCACATGATCTGACATATTTCCTAATGGAGTATCTGCTTTATCCATGAAAGCGAATACAGTTGAACCAACTTCTTTTTTAATTTTATCAATAGCAGCAACAACTTCTTGTGTTGTACCTGTTACAGAAGAAATAATAATCAATGTGTCTTTAGTGATACGTTTGTTGCCTGTGACTAAATATTCAGCAGCATGTTGAACGAAAGTTTCAATGGCTGTTTTTTCTTTCATATGGACAACCGCTTGCATTGATGATGCATAAGTACCACCAATACCTAACCAACAAACATTGCTATAACCACGCTCGTGGATTTTATCGATAAATTCATTAATTTGTGGTCTTAATGCTAAAGCACCATTCATGCTGTCTAATTCTTTCTTTTCATCATATTTTCTCATTTTTAGATCCTCTTAATTTTCGAGCTAGTTATTTCATCAAATTCTGGATAGGTTGATTTTTCAAGGTTATGACCTTTTAATCTTGAAACTTGGTAACTTAATAGATGAATAGGGACAGTCATAAACAATGATGCATATAATTCATCTATATCGACATTAAGGCACAAGTCCTCTTCTTTAAGATTGTTACTGCTGTTGGCGTAAATGGTTGAGACATTTTTAACATATTTGTCTAAAAAAACTTTCAGTAAGTTCGCTCGTTGAGCTAACTGACCGTGGGGTTCAAGAAACACGATATGATCATCCTCATGTAATCCTAAATATGGGCCATGCATGTATTCTTCGAGTTCCTTACCAAAAGCGGTATTACGTACGGTTTCGGTAAATTTTGTTTCGCCTTCTCTAGCAACTCCATAGGTTGCACCATAACCAATAAATATTACTCTTTTAGCGTGATAAAACTGATGTTGGTATTGATTAACCCACATTTGGGATTGTTCAATGACTTTAGGAAGTAAATGAGTTACTTTCTGAAGTTGATCCAGATAACTATTAAATTGTTGATCATTTAAACTACCCTTTTTTTGAGCAATCACTAAGGAAATCAATATTAAATCAAGAATGGTTACGCTATAACCCGCACTTACATAAGGCATTTCCTCAACTGGAATTCCCATAGATAACACATGATTACTAATTTTATACAATGGGCTATTGGGATTGCTTGTGAGCGTATAGATGGTTTGGTTATTTTTTATAAATTCTTCAACTAAATGAATAGTTGAATAACTTTCACCACCTTGTGAAATAGCAAAATACAAAGTATTAGGATCACTGTAGTGTAAATAATTAGCAGCGATTGATGGATCCTCAATATAAACAGGTACCTTTAAGATCTTACTCATTAAAGATCTTGCACCATAAGCTGCATTAGAACTTGAACCTGTTGCAAATATGACAATTGAGTTAAGTTGTTTAATTTTACCTAAGTCAATATGTTGGGTGAACAGTGTTTGATAATTATCCAAGATGTTCTGATAATATTCAGGCTCTAATGCAACATAATCAGCGATACTTTTCATTTTTTCCCCTTATTATCCTAATAATCCACTCCAAGCGCCAAAAATACCGATACAAGCTATAAGTAATAAAATCCAAGGTGCTTTAAGGCCTTTTTTATCTAATAAAAAGATAAATAAGGTAAATAACAAAGGTAATATTTGTGGCACAATACCATTAAAAATATCCTGTAATGATGTGGCATCGTCGCCAGATCCTATTGTTAATGGCATATTGAGTGTCACCATCGTCGCTACCATAGCGCCAACAACCGATAACCCCAAGATAGAGGCCCCATAAGATAATTTATCCATCAAGCCAGTCTTTTGAACTTTTTCAATAAAAGATGCACCAATGTTATAACCAACGAATAGACCATAATAACGAGCTAAAATAGCAGGGACATTGAAAATTAATAGAAATAAAAGTGGTCCTAAAATATTGCCTTGCATTGCTAATGAAGTACCAATACCTGTGGCAATAACTCGTAAGGTTCCCCAGAAGAATGAATCACCCAAACCACTTAATGGCCCCATTAATGCAACTTTGACATCATTAATTGAACTTTCATCAAACTCATCATTCAGGGCATTTTGCTCTTCCATAGCAATGGAAATACCTAACGGGAAAGTAACTAGCCAAGGCGTAACGTTATAAAACTCTAAATGTCTTTGATAAGCACTAGTTAATTGTTCTGGTTTTTGACTATAAATTTTTTCTAAAGCGGGACGGATCGCAAAAGAATAACCTAAATTCATTTGTCGTTCATAATTCCATGACCACTCCGCAGTAAAAGAACGCCAAAAGGTTCTCATTAAATCATTTTTAGTTAAAAGTTTAGAATTCTTCATTTTCATAGTCGATCTCCTGTCCTACTAAAGCATTGCCTGAATAATTATTAACTTCTTGATTGTCTGAGGTTGTTAATTTTTTGCCGGTAAATGAAGAGTAACCAGTAAGAATTAACGCCATACATGCGCCAAAAATAGCAACACCAGTGACAGGTACTTTCATATATACTGCTACAGCAAAACCAAGAATAAAGAATGTTGCATTGGTTTTTTTGATCATAATTTTCATTAACATAGCAAAACCAAATGCAGGTAATAAGCCCGTTGCGATTCCTAAACCATTAATGACAAAATCCGGAATAACGTCAAGCAAGCCTTTAATTGCTTCACTACCAAATAGATAAGAAAGTCCGACCACTAATCCAATTGGGAGGTTGATGGAAAAAAAACCACCGAAGATATTCATCCGATCAACTCCTTTACCGTTTCCTTCGCTCGCATACCTATCTGCTTTATGAACAAAGTAAGGTAAAATAAATAAGAAACATAAGTTTTTAACAATTAGTACCAGAGAAGCAATAGGAATTCCTAAAGTTAGAGCAACAGCCGTACTTTTACCGGCTCCAATTGCAAAAGCCGTTCCGAGTACACTCCCTGATATAATTTCTGGCGGGATAGATGCTCCAATGGAAAATGAACCAACAAAGGCTAATTCTAAGGTCGCACCAATAATAATACCTTGGGTAATATCTCCCATTACTAGTCCTGCTAAAGTACAGGTAACGAGAGGTCTTGATAACATTGATGAACCTAAAAAGTATTCACCATTAGCTAACATAGCAATCAAGGCCAAAATAATTGCTGTAATAACAATACTCATTTTGTGTTCCTTTTTGTCTATTTTTCAAATTTTTGCTTAGATTCATTTGGTATTTGTTGTATGTAAACTTCAACACCATCTTGTTGTAATCCAGCTAATAGATCTGCTTCTAATTCTGTTAAATTGATCGTTTTAGAGTAATTCTTAGTTCCATCACGAGGTTTAGTTCCTCCTAAGTTAAGACTAGTTATTTTTCCTTGCGTACCGCGGATCAATTTTTCTGCATCTGCAACCGATTCAACGACGATTAGCATTTGATATTTATCCGTTACGCCCGAGTTAATTGCTTCAATACTGTCATCAACAGACTTCATTACCAATTTTGCGTTTTCTGGTTTAGCTAACCGAATTGCTGATTTACGAAGTTCATCACCCGCTACAGCATCATTGGCAACTAAAATAGTATTAGCGCCAACATTTTCAAACCATGAAACAACGACCTGACCGTGAACTAAACGGTGATCAACACGTAATAATTTAATCATTTGGTTACCTCCTAGGTGAAATCGACCACATATTTAGTATTACTAGCAAACTTATATTCAATGGCTATCGGTTCTCTATTAATATCAAAATAGTGATTAGAAATTTTAAATAATGGATCGTTAATTTTGCATCGTAGCTGTTTTGCTAATTCAGCATTTGCCACAATTAGCTGTAAATCTTGCTCTAATTTATCGACCTTTTTTTTGCCTGAGTTAGTGATTTCGAGCGCTGATAAAACTTTGATTATAGATATTTGGAAATCGGGGAAATTATTAAGAGGTAAGAGAAAAATTTCTTTAACTACGCTGTTTTTTGCAACTTCTAAAAAACTGATGTAATAGATTAGCTCGGAGGATTTTATCTTTAATAACTGGCTATAGTAACTTCCGGCTTGCCTTAAATAGGACTCTTTAATAATTTTTTTATGATTCTGGTAAATATGTGGTTTGATAATCCCTGTCATTTCTAAAATATTTTGGGTAGATAAGGTTGGTGCAACAAATAAACCAACTCCTTTTTTTCTAACTACCATATTTTTATCAACCAGCAAATCAATTGCTTTTCGAACGGTTGTTCTACTGACATCATAATCCTTTTGTAACTGTCCTTCAGGGGGTAATTCAGCGCCAACTCTATAATGTCCAGTATTTATCTCATCCATTAAATGAGCGGCTATTTTTTCAAATAACTTCATTGATGTGTTACCTCATAATTGAAGATATTTTTAGCCGATAAATGATATCGAAATCGATTGCCAACTAAATACTGATCGGTGTGTTCAAGTGGTTGAAAATTATTATCAAAACTATAACTTGATACTTTATAAATTGGTGTGCCTCGAGTAACTTGTAAATATTTGGCTTTATCATCAGTTGCTGCTTCATAAGTAATCTCTTCTCTACCGTGGCTTGGTGTAAGATGGTAGTGTTCTTTTAAAAATTCATAAAGAGAAATACCGTTTAAATCTATCTTATCTAAATCGTTAAATTTTGGTGATGATAAATAAGTAATTTCATAAGAGAGGGGATCTTGGTCTAAAAAGCGTTGTCGAATAATTCTAATTAACGGGTCATTTGAACCAAAGAATGCTCTCAACTCAGCAGGCATTTTAATTATTTGGTTGGAAAGCACTTTTATTTTGATTGGAATATCATCTTCTTTTTGGAATTCTTCACTAAATGAAGACATCTTTAGCATATTAATTTCAAAAACTTTATGGCATGGTAAGTTTTTATCATTTTGAAAAACATATCCTTCCATCGCTAAATCATTCAAAGCGTTGCGTACCGTGGTTCGACTGACACCAAAGTATTCGGCAAGTCCTCTTTCTGTCGATTTATCTTTAATTATGTTGAGATTAGCTCTAATTTTTTCTTCAACATCTGTTTTTACAGCGATATCACGATATTCCAAAGGTCACACTCCATTTGTGGGCTTTTTTATCCATTAGATATATCTTAATCCATATAAGATGTTTTAAAAAATAATAAAAAAAATACATGTTGTCAATTTTGAGAACCAAAATTGGTATAGAGATCACAATTTTTATCGTAATCTCATAAAATTATTCAGATAAAATTAATAATGGTGATTAATCTATTTAATTCAGATGATTAGTTTTAATTAATGAAAGTGATTAAATATAAGAAATAAGAAGCAATGGACAGATAATAAAAAAGCCTACTCAATGAGTAAGCTTTTTTATTTAAATTGGTCGGCGAGAGAGGATTCGAACCTCCGACCCACTGGTCCCAAACCAGTTGCGCTACCAAGCTGCGCTACTCGCCGTTAGATTTCTGCTCTATGAAATGGGGTGGCTAATGGGATTCGAACCCACGACAACTGGAATCACAATCCAGGGCTCTACCAACTGAGCTATAGCCACCATAGAAGCAGGACGAAATATTACGCATAAAAAATAACATTGTCCAGTATATTTTTTCAAAAATGTGCTGATTGCTTATATTAAGAGCGTTAAAAGCTTAATATTTTACCACAAGCTGATGTTTTTAAGCTTTATGTGACATAATATCAATAATTTGCGTGTCGGTTACTTTCATACTATTGCTAACAATGGCTCCAAGATTATTAATTGAAGCTTCAACGCTATCACCAACTATACCTTCTTTACCTGTCACTCGAATACGATTTAATGCCATTAAAACAGCTTTAAAGCTTGAAGAGACTGAAGTTGATACTTTCATAGCGCAGCTATTTGAAGCTCCATCACAAATAATGCCCGATAAATCACCAATCATACTACAAATAGCCATTTCAACAGGTTCATATTGACCTTTACCAAGTAACCATGCCATACCCGCCGCCGATCCCATTGCGGCTGTGGATGCAGCACAAAGTGCCGATAATGGCGGAAATTTACTATGTATGTAAATTGCAATAGTATGAGATAAAATGAGTGCTCTAGCTAGTTGCTCTGCGGTTGATTTTAAGTAATCGGCAACCACGACTACAGGCATCGTTGCGGTAATACCCTGATTACCCGAGCCAGAATTACTCATCGCTGGTAAAGTTGCACCGCCCATTCTGGCATCTGATGCCGCTGTTGTGCGGATAATCACTTTAGATAATAGGTCATCAGCTAACAAACCAGTATTTATTTGTTCATGTAGTGTAGCAGCAATACTTAAGCCATATTCTCGTCTTAATCCTTCTTGAGATAAAGCATCGTTTAATTCAGCAGAATGTAAAATAAATTTGATATCATCAAAATTAGATTGTGTTGCAAACTCATATATCTGCTTAACTGATATATGAGTTATGACTGATTCTTTTTTAGATTCCTTTTGTGTTTTATTATCTGCTTTGAAAATTACTTCACCATTTTTTTCTATTAATATTATGTTGGTATGTGAGTTTTCAATACATACTCTAACATGATCGCCATTAGCATAAATATTAGCTTCAGAATAAATTGCCGTATTATTATTAGCAATTTTTACATTTACTTTTTGCTCTTTAAGTAGCGCTTTAGCTTGGTTAATTTGTTTAGGCGTAATTTTATTAAGTACTTCAAGACCTGCTTCAGCATCACCGCCTATTGCGCCAATCGCTGCTGCAATTGGTAATCCCACCATACCTGTGCCAGGAACAGTAACTGCCATACCATTTTTCATTAAATTTGGTGAGACATAAGCATCAATGTGACTGATACTATTTTTATCAATATATTTAGTCGCAACAGCTGACGCCAAAGCAAGAGATATAGGCTCTGTACAGCCTAATGCAGGTAAAACCTCATGTTTCACCAATTGAATTAATTCTTGCCACACTACTTGTTGTTCCATTTTTTATCTCCATATTATTGCCTATAATAAATAGTGCTAGATGGTGAAACATTTAATAAAAGATAACTATAATATTTAGTTTAAATTTTAATGTTAAGATTGCAAAGTAAATAATTAAATATGTTGCACTAGAATAAATAAAGGTTATTATTTAAAATATCTTTATAAAAAAATTAATGTTAATCTTTTTAAAAAAATATGTTGCAATTTAGTGTTAATCTAGACTTTTTATTTGGTTAAACAGTGAATTAAATAATCAGGAATTGTTCAAAATATGTAATATTTTAGTAAAATTACCTGACTTTTTTTTTATTATTGTAATAATGTAACTACATAAAATTAATAATAATGGCTATGTATGATAAATATTTTGTTAATTGATGATGATGTCGAATTATCACAAATGCTTAGTGAATATTTAACTAATGAAGGTTTTAATATTAAAAGTGTTTATTTGGGTAAAGATGCTATTGATGAAGCATTATCGGGAAAATATCGTGCTGCAATTCTAGATGTAATGTTACCAGATATTAATGGTATTGACGTTCTTAAAAGTATACGTCAACACTGTAATATGCCTGTTATTATGTTAACAGCTAAAGGTGACAATATCGATCGTGTGTTAGGTTTAGAATTAGGTGCTGATGATTATATCCCTAAACCATGTTATCCTCGTGAACTATTAGCCCGATTACGTGCTGTGTTACGCCGTTTTGATGAACGAACAGTTGAATTGGTAGATGATAAAAAATACCATTTTAATGGTTTGACATTAGATTTACCGCAACGGTTATGTACATGGAATGGACAGGCTATTGACTTAACATCGACTGAATTTAATTTATTAGTCTTATTGGTAAAAAATAGCGAACGTGTGGTTACTAAAGAAGAATTATCTGAAGTTGGACTTGGCCGCGCTCGCGAACTTTATGATCGTAGTGTTGATGTACATATTAGTAATATTCGTCAGAAATTATTTCAAGTTGCCCAAAACGACGTGACAATTGAAACCATTAGAGCTGTAGGTTACCGCATTCGTTAATAACAATAGGTTTGCTATGAATCGTCGATTATTTTGGAAAATACTTGTTGTATTTTGCGTGATGTTTTTTCTTACCTTTCAACTTACATGGATTGCTTTTTCTGTATATGTAGAAGGAAAAAATAAACAAATCCTCAATCATATGCCGACTAAAGTCGATATGATTGCGCAATTATTGCATGTGGCAGGTGAAGAAGATACGCTTAATTTTATTGCACATTTACCCGAACGTGAGCGAGTATTATTGTCAATAAGATTGGTTTCTCCTCAAAATGATCAAGTTAATATTCTAAACGATGAATTAGAATCTCCGAATTATATGTACCAACGTTCAGCCGTTGCCCCAGATGGAACACTGTATTCTGTTTCGTTTAAAAAAGAAGAAATAAATACTCAGTTCCAAAATATACTGTTTAATATGCCGATGCCTATTACACTAGCGGGAATTTTTGTTGGGCTTACGTTAAGTCTTACTTTAGCTTGGAATTTAACTAAACCAATGCGATTATTAAGGCAGGCCTTTTTTCAAGTATCACAAGGTAATCTTTCGGTTCGATTATTTGATAAGCTAGAATATCGGCATGATGAAATAAGTGAAGTGGGTAAAGATTTTGATATGATGGTTGAACAACTCAATATCTTGATCTCAGATCGTCAATCATTGCTGCATGACGTATCACACGAACTTAGAACACCATTGGCACGTTTACAGTTAGCTATTGGGCTTGCCCAGCAAAATAAACAAAATATCGACACTTGTTTAGCAAGAATTGAACTGGAATCTGAACGATTAGATCAGTTAATTGGCGAAATATTAAAATACTCTCGTACTGAAATGAACAATCGTAATGATGAAGAATATTTTGACTTGAAAGATTTATTAAGTGTGGTGATTAGTGATGCTAATTATGAAGCAAATCACCAACAGATTGATGTACATTTTCTCCCTTCAACAATTAATCATTCGATTGTCAAAGGCAATTCTGAACAGATACGTCGTGCAATTGAAAACATTATTCGTAATGCGATTCGTTTCTCTGAAGCAGGGCAGGCTATTGAGGTCTCATTAAAAGAAACGAACAAATACTTACAAATAGAAGTTAAAGATCGCGGACCGGGTGTTGAATGGAATAAATTATCCAGCATTTTTGAACCATTTGTCCGTATTCAGTCACCACAACTTGGCAAAGGTTATGGACTGGGATTAGCGATTGCTCGAAAGACCGTTGTTATGCACAACGGTACTATTAAGGCAGCAAACCGAGAAGGTGGTGGGCTTGTTGTTACTATATATTTACCTTATTGGCGTAAATATCAAACACTTACACCTAGTAACAATCACTATTAACGGATAATACATACTCTTTAACCAATTCTGTTAATTTAATTTTATCATGCCCTGTAAAGTTCAGGGTTTGTATAACTTTATTAGGATCACTGTCTAATATCGCTTTATACTCCGCAATATATTGACTGGCAATAGGTTTGTATGACCAGTGCCACTCTTCAGGAAAATATCCACCTTTACGGCCTTCGTTAAAAGCCTGACAAAAACCATACTTAGGCATATTTTCTTGTAACCATTTATAAAGAATAATGCCTTTTTTATCTCGCTTAAAAAATTCAGATGACAAGCTAGTAATATCAATGTCTGTTCCCCAATGATGTCTTGAAGTGCCAGGCATGGATGAAAATTTTAAAATTTCCGCAGCAATGTTTTGTGGATTATTGATTTTTTGCAACAATGCATCCCATTTGCGTTGCCAAATACCATTTTGATAAGTGTAATTACGAGTTGCACTGACTACAATAAAAGGAATATCTGGATGTATCTTTTTAAAATCATTATAAGCTTTGATCAGTTGTTCAGTTGGCTCTTTTTGTAGATACATTCCTTTTTTATTAACAGGTAACACTGTCGAATCTAATGCTATAAAGTTGCTGTCTTTTTTTTCGTCAAATTGACCTGTAAGTTTACTTAATGGAATTGAATGTGCCATAGTAATTGTCGAGTATAAAAATAAAGTTGATATCAATGCAAAATTGAGAATTACTTTTAATTTTACTGTTTTTATTATCATTTTGAGTTTCTATAATATTCTATTAGCCAGATAATGTGAAAACCAGTATAATCCTTTCCCTAAAAATTGAAATAGCCATAATGTGTAAAAACGAGGCCTTATGTTAAAACCAGCTACATCCAGCACGTCTGTAACTAATTCAGATGCTGCAAATACAATCAATGTTAATTCAACACCAGAAAAAATAAATCTACTTAATTTTACGCGTCAGCAATTGCGTGATTTTTTTATATCGCTTGGGGAAAAACCCTTTAGAGCCGATCAAGTTATGAAATGGATCTACCATTTTGGTATCGATGACTTCGATCAAATGACTGATATTAATAAAAAACTACGTGAACAGTTAAAAACCTTGGCTGAAATTAAAGCGCCTAAAATTGCTATTGAACAGCGTTCATCTGATGGCACCATTAAATGGGCGTTAGATGTGGGAAATAATCAGATGATTGAATCTGTGTATATTCCTGAGCGAGACCGTGCTACATTGTGTGTCTCATCACAGGTAGGTTGTGCGCTGGAATGTAAATTCTGTTCAACCGCTCAACAAGGTTTTAATCGCAATTTAACCGTTTCTGAAATTATAGGCCAAGTTTGGCGAGCATCAAATGCTATTGGAGTCACAGGTAAATTAGCTGACAGACCTATCACTAATGTTGTTATGATGGGGATGGGTGAACCTTTATTAAATTTATCTAACGTAGCGCCTGCAATGGAAATTATGTTAGATGATTTTGGCTATGGTTTATCAAAAAGACGAGTAACACTTTCAACCTCTGGTGTAGTACCCGCTTTAGATAAATTGGCAGGAATGATTGATGTTGCATTAGCTATTTCACTTCATGCTCCCAATGATGAGATCCGTAGTGAAATTATGCCAATCAACCAAAAATATAATATGGCAATGCTACGTGATTCAATTTTACGTTACCTTTCAACATCAAATGCCAATCACGGTAAAGTAACTATTGAATATGTTTTACTGAATCAAATTAATGATAGTGTTGAGCATGCTCATGAACTGGCGAAGTTCTTGAAAAATGTGCCAAGTAAAATCAATTTAATTCCATGGAATCCATTTCCTGGAGCACCTTATTCTCGTTGTTCAAATACAAGAATTGATAGATTTATGAAAACGTTAATGGGTTATGGTTTCACCGTAATTGTTCGTAAAACACGTGGAGATGATATTGACGCAGCTTGCGGGCAACTTGCTGGTGAAGTAGTTGATCGTACGAAACGAACCCTTTATAAAAAGCAAAATCTTGTTCAGAAAACAGCATAATCTTCTAATATAAAAAGGAAGGATAAATGAAAAAATCGCTAATAGTATTAAGCTGTTTTGCCATGCTAATGCTAGCAGGTTGTCAAACTAATAACAGAGAAGAGTTTGACCCAGAGACCGCGGCATTAGCAAGAATGCGATTAGGACTAGGCTATTTAGCTAAAGCAAACGAATCGGAAGAAAATGTTAAGGCTGCACATTATAATCTAAAATTAGCGTCTCAATATTCGCCTAACAATCCACAAGTGATGCTAGCAATGGCAATGTTTGATCAACATGTTGGCGAATATGATGAAGCTGAAATGATTTACAAACGTATTATATTAATGCAGCCAGGTAACGGTTTATATCGTGTTCATTACGGCTCTTTTCTGTGCGGTAGAGATCGTTATCAAGAAGCTCAAAAACAATTTGAACAAAGCTTAGAGCTAGACAGACATCGTTGGAAAGCCGATGCCTATGAGCAATATGGTTATTGCGCTATCCAAAATGGAGATAAAAAAATAGCAGATCTTATGTTCAAACAACTTTTTGAATATGATTCTAGTCGTCGAAGTAGTGTGATAAAAACAGCTGAAATTTATGAAAATAAAGGCGATCAAAATATCGCAAACTATCTATTTTTAGTATCAAAAAAATAAATCATAAAAATTAAAATAACTATTCTAGAAGCAAGAGTAAGTGTCATGAGTTTATTGACTATTATGTTATTAGCGCTGGCAATGTCGAGCGATGCCTTTGCTGTCGCTTTGTGTCGTGGTATATCACTAAAATCCACACCTTTTTTAGGTGCGTTAAAAATTGGTGTCTTATTTGGCATTATTGAGGCGATGACCCCACTACTTGGTTGGTTAATTGGTTATATTGCCTTGCAATATATCGAAAAATGGGATCATTGGGTAGTGTTTGCTATCATGTTTTTTTTAGGTATTAACATGATTTATAGCAGCCTAACATCATCAGATGAAGACGACCAAGAAGAACCGATATCATCAAATAAAAAATCCTTTTTCATGTTAATCTTTACCGCTATATCAACGAGCATTGATGCATTTGCCGTTGGGGTAGGTTTAGCCATGGCGAATGTTAATATCTATTTTACTGCGTCAATGATTGGGCTGGCAACTTGTGTGATGGTGACAACAGGTCTGTTATTAGGTAAGAAAATAGGGTGTGTTGTAGGCAAAAAAGCTGAGCTATTAGGAGGATTAGTGCTGATCGCAATCGGTGTAATCACACTTTATCAGCATTTAACAACCTAATTTCAATATTTTACAAAAACTGCTTTAGATATAAAAAAACCACTCACATATTGGAGTGGTTTTTTATTGGATGAATAATAGGGGAAATTACATCATTCCGCCCATTCCTCCCATGCCGCCCATACCACCAGCAGCACCTAAATCAGCTTTATCATCTTTAGGTAAATCAGTAACCATACATTCAGTTGTGATCATAAGACCTGCTACTGATGCAGCATATTGTAATGCGCTACGAGTTACTTTAGTTGGATCTAAAATACCCATGGCAATCATATCACCATACTCTTCAGTTGATGCATTGTAGCCATAGTTACCTTTACCACCTTTAACCGCATTAACAACAACAGAAGCTTCTTCACCACAGTTCGTAACGATTTGACGTAATGGTGCTTCCATCGCGCGAAGAGCTACTTTAATACCAACATTTTGATCTTCGTTTGCACCTTTAAGATCTAAAATTGCAGAAGCAGCTCTAACTAATGCAACACCACCACCCGCAACAACACCTTCTTCAACTGCTGCGCGAGTTGCATGTAATGCATCTTCTACACGTGCTTTTTTCTCTTTCATTTCAACTTCAGTTGCTGCACCAACTTTAATTACTGCAACACCGCCAGCTAATTTAGCAACACGTTCTTGAAGTTTTTCTTTATCGTAGTCAGAAGTTGATTCTTCAATTTGTTTACGAATTTGTTCAACACGTGCATTAATTAACGATTCTTCACCAACACCATCAATGATAGTTGTGTTATCTTTGTTGATTACAACGCGTTTTGCTTGACCTAAATCTTCAAGTGTTGCTTTTTCAAGCTCTAAACCGATTTCTTCTGAAATAACTGTACCTGAAGTTAAGATAGCAATATCTTGTAACATTGCTTTACGACGATCACCAAAACCAGGTGCTTTAACCGCGGCAACTTTAACAATACCACGCATAGTATTCACAACTAAAGTTGCTAATGCTTCGCCTTCAACATCTTCAGCGATAATTAATAGTGATTTACCTGCTTTAGCAACCGCTTCTAATACTGGTAATAATTCACGGATGTTAGAGATTTTTTTATCAGCTAATAAAATATATGGGCTGTCTAATTCAACAGTAGCTGTTTCTGGTTTATTGATGAAATATGGTGATAAATAACCACGGTCAAACTGCATACCTTCAACAACATCAAGCTCGTCTTGTAAACCAGTACCATCTTCAACAGTGATAACACCTTCTTTACCTACTCTTTCCATTGCTTGAGCAATTAAAGTACCAACCGTTTCATCAGAGTTTGCTGAAATAGTACCAACTTGCGCAATCGCTTTAGAATCAGCACATGGTGAAGATAATTTTTTAAGCTCTTCAACTGCAGCAACCACAGCTTTATCAATACCACGTTTTAAATCCATTGGATTCATGCCCGCAGCAACAGCTTTTAAACCTTCATTAACGATAGCTTGAGCAAGTACTGTTGCTGTTGTTGTACCGTCACCCGCTGCATCATTTGCTTTTGAAGCGACTTCTTTAACCATTTGTGCACCCATGTTTTCGAATTTATCTTCTAATTCGATTTCACGAGCAACTGAAACACCATCTTTAGTAATAGTTGGGGCACCAAATGATTTATCTAATACCACATTACGTCCTTTTGGACCTAAAGTTACTTTAACTGCATCAGCTAATACATTCACACCTTTGAGCATTTTAGCACGAGCGTCATTTCCAAATTTTACATCTTTAGCTGCCATCTTCGTATTTCTCCTAAATTCTGTATGTAAGTTAAATTATTTGCCAGTTATGCTTCAACAATGGCTAAAATATCGGTTTCTGATAGGATAAGCACTTCTTCGTTATCAATTTTTTCTGTTTTAACGCCATATCCTTCATTGAAAATTACGATATCACCAACTTTAACATCTAATGGCTGAACTTGACCATTTTCCAAAATGCGACCATTACCAACAGCTAAAACTTCACCACGTGTTGATTTACCAGCAGCTGACCCAGTTAAAACAATACCGCCAGCTGATTTTGATTCTACTTCTTTGCGTTTAATGATCACACGATCATGCAATGGACGAATTTTCATTAGTTATCTCCTAGCACTAATTTTTACTTAAATAATTATTAACAATAAATCATAAAAATATGACATGTATTATATAGTGCACAATACATGGGGGTTATTTTAAATTCTTCAAGAGAATAAAATAAAAAAAAATCCAATTGATTATTTATTCATCACTTTTGTGTTCAAATTCCCCTTCAATAACATCATTCATTTGTGTATTGCTGTTAGAATAAAATGAATAAAATTTAGAGGGTAATTTCCCAATAATAAAGCGAACAATATATTCTTGAACGCGTGGAATTAACATAATAGCGCCAAGAATGTCAGTTAAAAAACCTGGAATAAGTAATAAAAAGCCAGCAAATAATAAAGAGACGTTCTTAATAATTTCATCTTTGGGGCTTTGTTGATGAGCAATTTTTTGTTGCATAATACTTAGATTTCTTAAACCTTGTTTTTTAATTAATGAAAGTCCAATAATTGAAGTGGCAATAATCCCAATCAAAGCAAGAAAAACACCAATTGAATCAGCAACTGTTATAAAGAAACTCAGTTCAAAATAAGCATAAATAAAAAAAATAATAAAACCAAAAACTCGCATATAAAAATTCCTCTAAATATAGAGTGATATTATTCTAACTAAATTATTAATATAGTGATAATTAGTTAAATTTCAACCAATCAGTATGTATTTTTTAAAATATCTTATAAAAGGGATTGACGGATAACCGAGAATCGTGTTTAATACACCTCCATTGTTGCCCGGATAGCTCAGTCGGTAGAGCAGGGGATTGAAAATCCCCGTGTCCGTGGTTCGATTCCGCGTCCGGGCACCAATTCCAAAAAAGGCACCAGCTTAAAGCTGGTTTTTTTATGTCTAAAGTTTTTTCAAAACTACCTTTCAAAGGATTTTCTTTGTCCACCGACGTCAACTGAGATTACCCCATATCAAGTGCAAAATCGGATACAAACCCGGATACAAATATCCTATTGATTCATGATAAATTATTTTATAACAATAGGTTAAAGTTTATTATCTATACCGTATACGGGAATAGATAAAATAAAGTATCTCTTAATATAGAAAACTTCTTTTAAAAATCAGGGATCTTTTCAGCTTGTTTTGCAAGGCCATTAAAAATTGCATCACTGGTATGTAAAGCGTGATGGTTTGGTAATTGAGATTTGATCTGTGAAATAACACTAGGCATGAGCGATTTAAACTCAATAAACATTCCTCTGGCCAGATTTTCATCTAGTCCAACGTGTTTACCCATCGTAATAAAATGTTGATGGTTACAATAAAGTCCATTTACAATGAATTATAATTAACCTATAAAATACTTAGTAAATTTTTAAATTCATGGAATGTATAAGCTTTTAATAATTGTTTTGTCATGGCTTTATCATCAATTAAATTTAATATTAGATCATATAAATTATCTGTAATTTCATTATCAGTTTTCGATATTGCAAGTAAAAATATAAAATTACATTTTTTATCTTTCTCCCATTGTATCCCATTCGGAAATATAGCAACTGATACTCTTGATCTGTTTGCAATCATTGTCATAGAATGAGGTATAGCAATGACATCATTAATCAATGTTGTTTGTAAGCTCTCTCTTTCTAACACACTAGACACAAAATCCTCTGAGACAATATTTTGTTTTTCTAGATCAACTGTCATTTTTACTAATAAGTCTTTTTTAGATAATTTATCAGTGTCAAAGTAATAAAAATTTTCAGGATTAAAAAGTTGCATAACGTTATTATTAATTTGATCATCGGTTAGATAATATTTTAAATCATCAATTGCTTTATCTATATTTGACATATCAATGTAAACAGTGGGAGTATTTTCTTGAGTAAATGGAAGAGTGGTAATTGTTAGATCTATGTCACTTATATTTGATAATTGAAATTCAGCATAGGAGTATGTTTTTTTTATATTAAATTTATTTGGGAATTTTTTATTTATTTTTGATTCTATAATTTTACTCATTGCAAAGCCACCACCACAGACGATAATCACATTAAGCTGTTGAGTTTTTGCTTTATGTCTTTCAATAGCGCCAGCTATGTGTAGTGCTATATATCCAACTTCATCTTCAGAAAAAAAGATATTGTATTTTTTACCAATTACGCCTAGATGGGTTAAACTTAAACTATAGGCAAATGGGAAAGAATTTATTATTGTACTGAGTATTGGATTTTTTCTTTCTTTATCTATTGAACTAATTTTAATAAAATTCTCAATATGGTTAACTAAATCTTCAAATAAGATCTTATCTTTAGTCCAATTAAGATTAGATGTCTCATATATTGATGTTAATAATTCATCAACGATGATCGACGATTCAGATGGGTGATTTTTAGGGTTTTTGATTAATCTAGGTACATTAATGGATAAAGTTAGAATAAAATAGTTGATTTCATTAATGGGTAATGTGATTGAGAATGAGTTTTCTATTTCTTTAAGAAATAAATATATTGCATCTAATGCATGATCCATTAACTTTGGAACTTCAATGGATATTTCATTAATTGTTAATCCTTCTTTTACTCTAGCTATTGCCAATGCAATAGTCGATATTATATTTTTATGATAAAAATCAGAGTCTAATAATTGTAGAGAATATAAGTGTTTTGATTCTAATGTTTTTAATAAATCTAAATCAATATTTGTCAAAAACAACTTTTCTAAGTCCGTGAATCCAACCAAATAAGATTGTAAATCGTTAATCAAAAATAAATCTAATATAGCTTTTCGTTTATCGTATTCTGTGCCAATAACTTTAAATCCAGTATTTGTATTATTAATTAGTTTTAAATTATAGTTTGATAATGTTTTACGTATATTTTTCAAGTACATATATAATGTATTTTTACTTATACATAAATGTTCCATTAATTCATAAACAGAATAATATTTTAACTCATTCAATAATAAAGCGAATAAATAATTCTGACGTTCTTTTAAAGAGCCTAATAAACTATAGCCTTCAGTTTTATTAAAATTACCCCACCAGTCGATGATTTTTTTTTCATCTTCACAATCTAAGATATAACCTTTTTGTCTTATTAATTTTATTTTGGCATTTTTATTAATTAAATAATCATTTAGGTTAGAAATGTCTGTGCGAATAGTTCGTTCAGACACATTAATTGTGGACGCAATATCTTTAATTATTATGGGCTCTTTTTTAAGTAAAAAAAAATCAAATAAATCATCTAACCGTTGGTACGAAAATTTACTCATAGTAATAAGAGGCCTCATTTAAAAAATCACTATCAATATGATATTACTTCTAGAAAAAAAGATAGTACATTAATTTTCCAAAATAAAATGAAAATGTATGGATATGCTTTTTTATAACATCTCTTATTATATTAATTAATCCATTTTATTTAATTAAAGGTACTAACGTAATGAATCTTTCAGAAAATAATATTTTTTTAAATTTAAACGTAGAAAGTAGAGATGAGTTATTTGATTTTTTATCAAGTAATGCTTTTAAGCATAATTACGTCAATGATATTAAAAAAACTATGGAAGCATTTATCGATAGAGAAAAAGAATCATCGACAGGATTGATTGATGGGTTTGCAATTCCTCATGCAAAAGATGACGCTGTTATTACTCCAACTGTTTTTTTTGCAAAATTAGCTAAACCGATAGAATGGGAAACATTTGATGAGAGTAATGTTCAATATGTTTTTGCTTTATTCGTGCCTAAAAATGAGGCTGGTACTACCCATATTATGATGATAAGTAAACTAGCTACAGCTTTAATGGAAGATGATTTTAAAAATGAAATAAAAGCTTCAACAGATATAAATAAAATTATATCACTAATCAATAAGGAAATGGCAAGAGAGGTATTAGTATGAAAATTGTTGGTATTTCAGCCTGCCCAGCAGGACTAGCGCACACTCCTATGGCTGCTAAAGCATTAGAGAATGCAGGTAAAAAATTAGGTTATGATGTAAAAATTGAGCAACAAGGATCTTTAGGACAAGTTAATAAAATTTCACAAGCTGAAGTTGATGAAGCTGATTTTGTTTTATTAGCAACAGATCAAAAAGTAATAGATATGGATAGATTTAAAGATAAGCCTCAATTAAAAGTTAGTATTGCCACTTGTATTAAGGCTCCTGAAGCAGTTTTAAAAAAATGTGTGAATATCATAGAAAGTAGAAAATAACTAAATAAGAGAAAATTAATATGAAAAAAATAATGTTTGAGTTGAAAGGGCATTTGATGAGTGGCATTAGTTTTGTTCTACCATTAATTATCGGATCTTCTTTAGTAATTGCTATTCCCAAAATGATAGCATTATCTATGGGTATTACTAGTCTAGATATTTTTAAAGATAGTTCTGGTTTTGAGCACTCTCTTTATTTGATAGAACAAGTGGGTTGGGTAGGTATAGCATTAATAAATACAGTATTAGCTGGTTTTATTGCATATTCTATTGGTGATAAGGCTGCAATTGGCGCTGGATTTATTGGTGGAGCTGTTGCTAGTTCAACTAATGCTGGATTTTTAGGTGCGGTGATTGCTGGATTTTTAGCTGGCTATTTAGTTAAATGGGCAAAAAATAAAATTCATCTACCAGCATCATTTTCAGGCGTAATGCCACTGGTTATTCTACCTTTAATTGCTACTTTATCTGTAGCTATCATTATGGGAGCTGTTTTATCTGAACCACTAGCTTTGATTAACACAGGATTAGTTAATTGGATCAGAAGTATGATAGCGAATGATGTCAGCCAATTATTATTAGCTATTATTCTTGGGGGAATGATCGCTTCTGATTTAGGTGGCCCAATTAATAAAGCTGCATGGATGGCAGGAAATGTGTTATTAATTGAACAGATTTATATGCCAGCAATCATGGTTAATATTGCTATTTGTGCTGTTCCTATGGGATATGCTTTTGCAACGTTATTCCATAAGAAAAAATTTAATGATGAATTATTAGATGCAGGCCGGAATAATTTTGTGATGGGATTTATTGGTATTACCGAAGGTGCAATACCATTTACTTTAGTACAGCCATTAAAGTTAGTACCAATTAATATTATTGGTGGATCTATAGCATCAGGTTTAGGTGTTTTATTAGGGATGTTTGACAAGATGCCACCTGTTGGCGGTGTTTATGGTTTCTTTACTGTCGGAAATGGCTGGGCATATTTAGTCGGTCTATTTGTTGGTGCTGCTTTCATCGGTTTTTTTGCGCCATTGTTTGTTAACTTTAAAAGAGATGATGAGCAAGAATTAATAGATATTGATGATATTGAGATCAGCATTGAAAATTAAATTTAATTTAAATAGGCCAAGATAATGAAAAAAGTACATGTAGTTCCGCATACTCATTGGGATAGAGAGTGGTATTTCACAACTAGTCGCTCTAAAGTATATTTGATGCATGATTTTAAAAGAGTCATTGAATTATTAGAAGATGAAAATGGATATGATTCATTTTTATTAGATGGTCAAGCATCTCTTTTAGATGATTATCTCAAATGGAGACCGCAAGATAAACATAGAATAGAATCACTAGTAAAAAAAGGTAAGTTAATTATAGGTCCTTGGTATACTCAAACAGATCAGTTAGTGATATCTGGTGAAAGTATTATCAGAAATATGCAATATGGTATAAGAATTTGTAGTGAATTTGGTGGATATATGCCAGTTGGTTATGTTCCAGATTCATTTGGTCAATCGTCAAGCATGCCTCAAATTTACTTAGAATTCGGCATTAAAGATACAATGTTTTGGCGCGGAGTTAGTGATGATGAAGTCAAAAAAACAGAGTATAGATGGAAAGGAGAAGATGGTTCAATTGTAAATGTATTCCAAATTCCTAGTGGTTATTACATTGGCGGAGCTATTCCTGAGGATTCGCAAGAACTAGCAACTTATTTGAAACAAGATCCTTTTAGAAAAACATGGGCAAGAAGTTCAACTAATCATGTTTTTTTCCCTAATGGATTTGATCAAGCCCCACCAAGAGAAAATCTATTAGAATTAATAGGTAGAATGAATGAATTATATAAAGATGAGTTTGAATTAGAAATATCTACTATAGAAAACTATATAAATGCTATAAAAAATGAAAACCCGGACTTAGAAGAAATTAGTGGTGAGTTAATTAATGGAAAATTAATGAGAATTCATAAAACTATTTTTTCTTCGAGATCAGATTTAAAACAGTTAAATACACAAACTCAAAACTATCTTGTTAATATAATGGAACCTATTTTAAGTATTTCTATGTCATTAGGTTTCGAATATCCAGTAGAAACAGTTCGTGAAATATGGAAATTGATGTTTGAAAATGCTGCGCATGATTCGATAGGTTCGTGTGTATCTGATTCTGCTAATGAAGATATCTATATGCGCTACAAACAAATTAGGGATATTTCGGAGAACTTGATAGAGCTTACAATGAGAAATATATCGATGAGAATTGATAATTTTTCTGGTAAAGAAATCACTCTAACTGTATTTAATACTTTTAATAAATCTAGAAGTGGAATTATTGAAGCAGATGTTTATTTACCACAAGAAGATTTTAGAATATTAGATCAGCAAGGTATGGAGATTCCCTATACAATTTTAGAATTAGTAGATCAGACACAATATGTTCTTAATCAAGGAAATATTCTTAACCCAAGTAAAAAAATATATATTCCAAAGAAAGTATATAAAGCAAAAATTGCGTTAGAATCATCTAATCTACCTGGCTTAGGTTATAACCAACTAACGCTTGATTTGAATGGCAGTACACATAAAAAAATCAAACAAAAATCTACTAATGTAATTGAAAATACTTACTATACAATTACTGTTAATAAGAATGGTTCTTTAGACATTTTAGATAAAAAATCAAATTTAACCTATAAAAATCAAGCTATTATAGAAGATAATGGTGATGATGGGGATTCCTTTAATTATTCACCTCCGGTTAACGATTTAGTTGTTTATTCTACAGATTTTTCACCTACGATAACGATAAAAGAATCAGATATCGTTAGTATGGTTTGTATAGATTTTGAAATGTTAGTACCTAAAAATCTACAAGAAAGATCACAAAGAAAATGTACAACTTTATTACCAATCACATTAAATTTAACCATTAAAAAAGATTCTCCTGTAATTGATTTTTCATTACAAGTAGATAATACATTAGTTGACAGCCATCGAGTATGTGTATCTTTTGATACAAGTATTGCATCTAAATTTTCAACGGCAGATCATCAATTTGGTGTAATAAAAAGACCGGTTCTATTTGAAAAAGAAATGAGCTTATGGGAGCAAAATAAAAACTCTTGGAGTGAGCAACCTATAGCAATCGAAACTTGCCAAACTTTTGTAACTTTATCTGATGAAAATAAAGGTGTTGCAGTCGTACCAAAAGGGGTTCGAGAATATGAAATCATTGGTGATGATTACAGTATTATACGATTAACTATATTTAGAACATATGGTTTTATGGGAAAAGAGAATTTAATGTACAGACCAGGACGAGCTTCTGGTGAAACAACTATTAAAACTCCTGATGCTCAGTGTCATAAATATATGACATATTCGTTTTCGGTTTTTTATTATCCTGAATCATTTAACTCTTCAAATGTTGCGGAGTTAGCAAAACAAATATTATCACCAGTTCAAGTTTACCAAATAGCAGATTTTTTAAACTCAAGATTAATATTTACATTATCAGATGTAGATAAAACACTTCCTGTCACTTTTAGTATGATGGAAACCAGCGGAGATTTAATTTTAAGTGTTATAAAGAAAGCTGAAGAGAGACCGGGTTATATTTTAAGATTTTATAATGGTAAGTATAAACAGATTAGTCATTCAACAATTAAGTTTAAGCATAAAATTAAACTAGCTGAAAAAGTTAATCTTCAAGAACATTGCTTAGATAATATAGATATATTTAATAATAGTATCGATATTAAAGGTATTGAACACGCTAAGTTTGTTACGATTTATATCGAATTTGAAAATGAATTAACTAATTAATAAAGCGAATAAAATTTAGCCAATATGGATGATGTTGGCTAAATTATTTATAGATATATTATCTAAAATAATATGAATCATAATAAGTTTATTTATGATATTGAATTTATTTTGAAGAGGTTCAAAAATGAATTTATTTGGTAGTATTGAGGCTGGTGGAACGAAATTCCTCTGCGCAGTAGGAAATGAGAAAAATGAGATAATTACGAGTGAAGTTATCCCAACCACAACATATGAACAAACAATTAAACAAGTTAATCACTTTTTCAGTGTGAATAGAGTTTCATCAATTGCAATCGGCAGTTTCGGTCCTATTGATAATAATAAGAATAGTGATAAATACGGATATATTTTAAACACACCTAAACAAGGATGGTCTAATGTTGATTTAGTTTCTCCTATTCAAAAAGAATTAGATATTCCTGTATTTTTTACAACAGATGTTAATTCAAGTGCTTACGGAGAAATGTATTTAAATTCATGTGATAATTTGATTTATTACACAATAGGGACGGGAGTTGGGGGTAGTGTTATTCAAAATGGCCAATTTATAGGTGGCGTAGGGCACCTAGAAATGGGACATCAAATGGTAAAAAAACATATGTTAGATCAGGACTTTAATGGAGTTTGCCCATTTCACCATGATTGCTTAGAGGGATTGGCATCAGGACCAAGTATTGAAGCTAGAACAGGTATTAAGGGTGAAAATATAACGAGTGATTCATATGTATGGGATGTGCAAGCCTTTTATATAGCTCAAGCAATTTTCAATGCAACATTAATAATACGACCTAAAATGATTATTCTTGGTGGCGGGGTAATGTATCAAGATCATATGTTAGGTAGAGTTAAAGCACACTTTAAACTGCTCATGAATAATTATATTACAATTGAAAATTTGGATGAATATATAAAAACACCATCTATAGAAAATAATGGTAGTGCAACAATTGGTAATTTTTTACTGGCCAAAAAATTACTTTCTTAAATCAACATTATTTTTTAAATGTACACACATTATATTTAATCGTAATTTGAAAAAATTGTAGTTTATTTATGTGATTACATAATACTTTAATCGGAGATCGAGTAATGGAATATTCTAAACTTTTTGTCGCTTTATGCTGTTTATCCAGTTTTCCTACGTTTGCACAAATTGAGTAGCAAACTAGCCAAGGTGATTTGAAATTATATGGTGATGTCGAATTCAATATCGATGCAGCAAGTAAAAAACATAGTTTAACTTCATTAAAAACAACGGCAGATAGTAATGCTAATCGTGATAAACGTTGGGACATTAATGGTCGCGTACTCATCGGTTTAGATGGGACTATGGAGCAACAATGTGTTTTAATACCGCGGGCAATTGGAATCAATCACCAGATAATCTAGTGGTTAACGTGAGCACAGCTTACCTTGATGCTAATCAAGAAAAAGATTTTTCAGCAGGCGTTAATGCAGTATGGCAACGAATTGGTTTAGGTTATATTTTTGCAGCGAATGATATTAAACAATACAAACCAACGACTTCAACCGATAATTTAGACAGTGCAGATAGTTTAGGTAAAGGTAAATATAAGATTCATACTGTTAATGCATCATATTTAATTTCCAATGTAATGGATATGGATAACTTTAATATCTATCTAGGTTCTTACTGGTCACATTTATCTCGTGATGAGAATCAAGGCGGTGGCTCTGATAATCGTTATGGTGCGCGCGTAAGATTTAAATATTTCTTCTAACTATCTAATATAATTAATATTTTTATCCTAGCTCGTTAGAGCAGGATAGAAATATTAAATCATTTCAAAATTAGAGTTTTTTTACTTATTATATTATTTTAGACATTAATTGATTTAATACTTTTATTTATATAATAACACTTTGAAAAGATGGTGATTCATTTGTATATTTAGCCGTTAAAAATATTTAAATTCAAGCAAGTTGACTTATGGATATAAAAGTGGATACAAATAGTTTTTATTTGAATTAAAGTTATTTAATATCAATAAATTATAGTTTTATTTTGATTTCGCGTCCGGGCACCAATTCCAAAAAAGACACCAGCTTAAAGCTGGTTTTTTTATGTCTAAAGCCTTTTCCAAACTACCTTTCAAAGAATTTTCTTTGTCAACAGATGTCAACTGAGATTATCCCATATCAAGTGCAAAATCGGATACAAACTTTATATGACTAGGTAATAACAAATTTTTGTAAGTCATCACCTATTGATGAGAGTATTGCTTTTGCTTGGCTTTAAGCTCTTTCATCCAGAATTTGTTCCAAGTTGCCAAGCCCATAGACTCTTGGAATTAACATTCGTAATCTATGATTATCTCTTATTAAACTTGATAAGGTCTCTTTTCCATAAATGTAGCATTGTTTTATTCCCTGTATAGCTCTAAATTTTGCCTCTATTGGCTCACAATTTATTCCAGCCAAACTCATATTGGTGCTGATAATATAGTTATCACATAATCTTTTTTTACTAAATTTTCTGCTTTAGCTATTTCATCTTTTAAATCTGATAGTTTTAGTTGCTTATGGGGTTCTGAACTAAATTTGCATTAAATAGTTAAACTACCTGACATTGTTTCATTTTGGACAACTTTCCGCTCAACTTTAAATGCACCATTTCTTTCGCTATCATAGGAACTAAAAATTAGGGTATTTAATAATTTCAGAGAAAATTGTAATACATAAATGCTGAAAAGATTTCTAGCCTAATGTATGTAATTCGTAGTTAACTTCTGAAGATTGTGTTTTAGAATACATTTTTATTTTATAATATAAAAGTTAAGTAATTAATAATAAACCATATCAACAAAATCTCTTTTTTTCTCTCGTTCAATTTCTTGTTCTTTGTGAGAAATTAATTCTTCAATATAGGCTTTGTGATTAAGCAACGTTATTTTATTTAAATAAGGTAATATTTTAAGTAAGAATTGCTTTTCCTTTTCTAAATACGGTACTAAACTACCTGACCAACTTCTAGATAGCGGACTAAACTGTATTCTTTTAAATAAGTTAATATTTTGATTATATTCTAATAATACCAATAAAATATTTAATTTTTCATCTTCAGATAAGTAATCAAGTACTCCTATAATAAATAAGATATATTCGTCATTATCAATGTTATTTATGATCGTTTGTGTTATAAAATTGTGTTGTTTTTTTGCAAGATTATCAGTTTTTTCATCATGAATAAATAATTTGTGAAATATTCCACCAAAATAGGATTGATCTTTTTGGTAAATATATAAAGCATATTGTTCAATATCCTGAATATAGTTATCTTTATCCCAAAGGAACTTCAAACATGGTATTTTAGTATCATATGATAATCGGGTCGATTTTTGTAAAATGGAATCAAGAACTGTATAAAAAAATGCGGGATTATTTTCTAATAAGTTTTTTAATAGTTGCCCATCATCATCAAAATAGGAATTATAATTAAGTATTGCAAGATAACATTGATAAATAATCTCTGAGTCATTTTTATAATACACTAATAATTGGTTATAAATCTTATTTTGATCAAATAAACGAGCAACGGGTTCTAAGAAACGCATATCTTGTCTTGATTTAGCATATAAATATTTAGTTATAATTAAATACAAGTCTGTATGAAATGGTTGATATTTATCTAACAGATTGAGATCATTGGGAACTGCAGTTATTTGTGTTAATTGACCGATATGGTCTAGTAATTGTGCAGCTACTTTTTCATTAATATTTTCTGCAGGATAATGTTCAAAATAAGTGGTAAGCCAAGCTTCTTTATTCTTATGTTCAAGAGTATCAATAAAATCTTTAGTTTCTATAACACCACATATTTTAAACAATGTGGTGATAATATAATAAGGATTGATAGAAAATAATTCATCATATTGAAGATAAGTATAAATGATTCTCGGATAATGGTGAGGATAACTTGTTATCATATTTGATAAGCATGATGATATGATCTCCCTTAATTGATATTGTTTATGCTGTTTCGAGACAACACTAAGGTGTTCGCATTGCTGTAGAAAATAATTGAGCTCATTTATTGTTATTGTACCAGTATATTTTTGAATTTTATTACGACGATACTTTTGATAATCTTCATAACTTAATTTTCTTTCGGCTCTTTCTTGGTGAGAATCGGCCAACAATTGAACAATTGCAGGAATATTGTCAATCAATTGCGTAGAAAGTAGGTGCATGTTACGTAATTGATCCTGATAATTTTTTATTAATAAACAATGGGCAATATTATTTTTGTTAAAATATGAAGATATTAAGTCCCACATGTAGGGCATATCCAGTTGCACTATTTTTCCACCGTTAAATTTCATATTAGCAATATAATCACTTAGTAATGTGAAGGATTCCACTTGATAGTCTGCATGATTTACTAATGTTGTTAATTGTTTAAATATTTTTCCTCTTATTTCCTTTAGCGGTTGATTTGTAGGGAAGCGGAAGCGCATAATATTGACCATTTTCCCTTCAGCATTAAATTCAGAAAATTCTGCCTTAAGATAATAGGCTGCAATAATAAAAAATAGTTTGGTATATAAGTAGTTATCACCTTGATGTGTCCGAGATAATATACTATCTAATATGATATTCTGTACAACATATCCTATCTCATGATCATTGTGTTTAAACGAAAGAGTATTAGTAAACTCATATACAGCAGGTTTAATAAAATCATCTGATGTCGCTAATAAATCTAATGATAAATTGATAGCAAGTTGTAATTCATCTTTATTGGAATGTCTAAATTTGCTCAACAATGAAAATATCAGATTTCCCTGACCATTTGAGGTATTAAAATCAAAGTCGACAGTGTGCCAATTTATGTCAATTTTTTCTTGTTTATCAAGAATATCTTTAATAAACATCAAGCATTGAGTAGGAATTGCAAACCAAAATTTGTTTAAATAAAGTAGAATATCTTCCTGTGAGTGCTGATTAGATAATATTTTTGTGTAATAAGATTTTATATCTGGCTGAATTTGATTAAGAATACTTTTATGATCAAAGGCGTTAATAATAGGAACGATTGCATCATTTAATAACCCTATTTTTTGAGGATTAGAAAAATATTCTAATAGAATAGGAAATGGTAGTACCTTTTGTACAAAAATAGCATGATAAAGTAAATAAGTAGCTAAGACTTGATCTGCTATTTTAATGATTTCATTTTCGAATACGTCAATCAATTCATTGTGAGTCAGTATTGAAATATTATCTCGAAACTCATCTAAAGTAATGTTAAATATCTGTTGAATACTTTGTATTTGTTGTTCATTTTTAAAATCAATTACTCTAAAAAGAGAAATTATCCCAGATGTTAGTATGGTTTTTTTATTGTCTAATATTATTTGAACATGGTGATAGTGACTAAAATAGCTGTCGTAAAGAGATGCTATATTATACAAAGCAGAAAGATTTTGTTCTCTGAGTGCAATTTTAGCGGCCATTACAGCTAAACGAGGGTTACCTTTAGTTATTTCCCAAATTCTTTGTAAATAATCCAAATGATGTATGTTAAATATTTTTTTTAGCAATGTGGAGAGCTGTTCTTTATCCAGTTTAGCTAAAGTTATCTCTTGGTAAGTCGTAATTTGTTTTATTTTAGTAATAAATGAGGTTTTAGCATAATTTCTGATTGTTGCAATAATTTTAAATGTGCGTTTATCATCATTTTCGACAAGATAATGGAGTAAATAATCCAGATTGCTATTAAGGCGATTTATATCATCAATAAAGATAAGATAGTCTCCTGGCTCACTAAAATAGGCTGTTATCTCATCAAGAAAGCTTTCACCTTTATTAAAAATACAGTATATTTTTTTGTCTGGGTAGCTCGTTTGCAGTTTTTTTAATAAGCTAAGGCTATATTGTGTTTTACCTATACCAGCTTCCCCGGATATAAGTAAAAATTGTTGGTTAAGAAGAGCTTCTATTCCTTGGTGAAAATATTCATCTAAAAAAAGAGGTGAATCAATAATAGGAGTTGAGAATTTATTATAATTATATTTTTTTATGAACTCCTCAATACTAAGAATTTGCCCTGTATCTAACGGTAAAGAAAGATACTCTTTTGCCAATACCGGGTAACTATTTTGAATACTTAATGCTATTGCATCAATATTAAATAAACTAAGAATAATATTCTGTTTAATACATTTTTCGTTCAATATATAAATATCTTCGGGAGTTAAGGTTCCTAGATAACATATAATAATTTCAGAAATATTTTCTAATGGAATTCCTGTTTTCTGGGGATTAAGGCATTTATCTATATCTGTTTCTAATTTTTTTCTGGAAGTTAGTTGTTGTGTTGTGTATTCAACAAAAATATATTTACCATTATTTTGTATTATCAATGTATCAGGAGTGCCTGTTTTTGTTTTATTACTTATCTGAGTCATTCCGATAGCATTTAAATTTTCATACCCTCTCTTATGCAACCAATGATCGCCAAGCCGTTGAAATGCGCCACCTTCAAGCTCAAGTAATTTTGCCTTAATTTGATTAATAGTTGCCATTTCAGTGACCATTTTTATTTAAAAAGATATAATATAAAAATATACCATTTTAGATAGGTTTAGAATATTTCTTTTACTATATTCCATATATTTAAATTAACCATTTTCAAGTTAAAAATATTTTTAATAATTCAATCTACCTGCAATAATTTACTTCTCGCTTAAAAGATCAAGGGCAAAACAACAATTATGACAGAAAGCAAACAAGAGCGATTAATGCAATTAAATTCAGCATTTGAAGCTATAGTGAATCATAGCCTATCAAAAAGCTTTAATGATTTAATAGAAAAAAATATAGATATTTTCAAAGGTCTTAAAATTATTTATTCAACCGAAAATATGGAATCTCAATTATTAGATCACCCTTTGAAAACAATAGAAGAGCAATTTCCTTACTTAAAAAAATTTTTTTATGGACAAGGACTTCTTTTTTATACTGATGAAATTTATCAACAGACAAAAGAAGGTCAAGCTGAAATAAAGTTAGATTATTCTATTAGCTTTGATTCTAACATCGCCGAAAAGTTTAGAATTTGGGAAAATGGCGGTTCTTTAGACAAGGATAGCCTGCGGTTTAGCGAATTAATTCAATTCGTTAAAAATAAAGGCGGTATGAATTTTGATTATTCTTTTTTTGTTATTGAAAACTATTTTGATAGCCTTGATGAAAAGAATGATCGTCCATTTAATTCAATAAGAGCATTAAAACGTTTTGAGAGTTTAATCTATAATCAGAATAGTTTTGATATCTATCATCCAATTTTTACCGAAAATAGAGAATCAGCAGGGAAAAGAGCGTGTGAAGTTTTCTCAACTTATTATGATAATAGAGAGACGGTTTTAGAACTTCATACAAATAGAAAATTATTATATTCAGTATTGCTAAAATCTATCTTATTAAAGAAAAATGAAAATATTGATATCAAAGATAAATTAAGATTACTTATAGAATTTTCATTAAAAAAGTTAGGACGTTTTGCTAAAACAGAAATTTATTTTGGATGGAAATTTTTAAAATATAACGCTAATCTTAATTTTTTTGATCCTATACGAACATTAGGTAAAAATTCTTTAAAGAAAATCAGAGGAATGTCATGGGATCTTTTCTCTGTAAGATATCTAGAAAAACTTATTGGCATGAACACAGGCGCAGATTTTTATATTCCTTTTTTTGTCTCTTTTGATAATCGGTTTATTAATTTACTAAAAGTTTGTCCAATTCGTGCAGTAATTATAGATGAGAAAACACAAAGAGGGTCAACAGTTTATCTTGATGAATCAGAATTTATGGAAGACATAAACAATTCAATTACTGAAGAATTAAATTTAGAACTTAATGATCCAAGTAAAAAGATAAAGAGAATGTTTAAAAAAATAGACTGTGAAGTTTTAGAGATAGAAATCTCTAAGCTTGAAGAAGAATTGAATATCATTATTAGTAAGGCTTTAGAAAAATAAACAACTATTAAGTATTGAACTAGTACATAAAATATATAGAAAAATAGGCTAGTTTTATGCCACACATTTTCCTATTAAAATCATTAAAAATGAATAGCACTGATAATATCAGTGTCTAGCTAAACCTTAGCTAGCTGAATTCTCACTTTTTCTAACATATTAAATACCTCCTGTTCAGAAGGGATATCACCATAAGCGATTTCTTTTAAACGGATGTATTCAGATTTTATATCAGGCCAAATTTGAGTAGGATTTGCAAACAATTTAACACTTTTTAATGATGAATATTAGAACGAATATTTATAGTTGAGTTATTCTGACAGATTGCTCTTACTAGCGACATTATTTTTTTGCTTAGAAAAGCATTTATTGTAATTTTGTTGCTTATCTTGAATATTTGCTATCACAGATAAAACTAAAACATCCATTATAGCGTATAAAATAAGCTAAAACCCAACTAATTTCATTACGGATACAACCTCAAATCCCCCCAACCCAATAACTCCAATACTTACAAAGGTCTCTTCGATTCCTTGTCTAAGCACCAATTCCAAAAAAGAACCAGCTTAAAGCTGGTTTTTTTTATGTCTGAAGCCTTTTTAGATAATTCTTTAAACTTATTTCACTACTTTCCCTAGTTCAACTAAAATCACTCTAAATCAAGAGAAAAAAGAATACATTCAGTTCAATAATGTCGTGTATTCATAAAATGACTTTAAAGCTTTCCGTAATTTTGAATAAACAATTAACAGTATCTATATATTCGCTTTTAACATTATTAAACATATTTTATTAAAATAATAATTTCGTAATAACGCTCAAAAGTATATAAAAATAGATAGCTTATTTAAAAAATTTTTATCTCTTTTTTTTAATATTGTTATGTTAAAATTTACGCCGTTTTGTGTAAAAATAAAAAATTATAAGTAATAATATGTATTTATATCAACTTATACTTGCCAGAGATTGGCAGCAGTTTGAGGATAATCATCAATTATTCAACCAACAGTTAGGTTGTTATTCCTATAAACTTAAACGAATTAAATATTTTTATGACCATGAGTATGGTGACATTGTAAAACAGCTCGTTAATGAACCAGAAAGTTGTAAGAATTTTTATGCAGTATTACAAGAAGTCGGTTTACCTTATCAAACTTATTATCATAAATCCGCAGATATAGTTGCTAAAGTATTAACCAACGCACTATATAAAGAACACGTTATCTTAATTCATCAACCACAGATTAATAGTTATAATGATAATTCGTCTTTATTTGGTAATGAATATCGCTCAATACCAGTGATCAAGAAAGAGTCTTATTATGAATCAGATGATAGTTGGTTGATTGTTAATTTACAAAATCATCATTCTGAACAAATACAAATTCTTGATGCTAGTAGCAACCAATTAGTCACCAATGCTCAAACCAGCACAAAGGAAATCTTTTTAAAACATGGTGATGCATTTTCATCAAATCAGGTGTTACCTAAAGTGCATATTTTATTAGGTGGCTTACAAGGGAATTATGACCTAACTCTGCGCGGTGATAAATCACTTCGAGTCAAATCATTAGCACAAAACTGGCTTGATGAATTGAGCAAATTACTCCGCTCAGGCAATTCACCCTTTACTATTGAACAAGATGAAGCACTTGCAAGTCTGATTAATTATAGTTTTTCATCAGAGCATTATAATCAAACTAAAAAAATTGATGATAAGTCCGCTTTTCGGCCGGATGAAACTATTGGCGTATTCTTTTACCAAATGTTAGTGCTACTTCATAAAACGGATTTTATCACCGTAAAACAGCGTATAGGGGATTGTAGTGCCGATGAAAGCGAAGGTGCACTTCCAGATATAAAATTAATAAAACAGGCATTAAAAGCACTACATAATATCCGTCATAGTGAAGGTCAAGACCAAACACATTATGCTTACCATAACAATAAATTGACACTCACCGCGAATGGATATCTTAATAAACCATTAGTACTTGATGGGACGGGCCATGAAAATGATTACGAAAGCTTACTTAAAAAAGAGGTTAAATACTATACACAATTAGATCAGTTAAGTGAAATTGAATCATTGTATTTCAAGGCGATAAAACTCTTAAAGCAGTTACGTGAACCGGGCTTGATTCGACATGTTGAAACTCGGCGTGAATATCAACTAAAAGTCACTAAGCTAAAATATAGTTATGTTGAATTAAAATCTTTAGACTATATTCAGCTTGAGCTTCATAGTAACTATCGTTATGAAATTATATCCGATAACAATGCTTATCGTTTTATTGGCCGTTTTAATTCCAATGGTAAAGTAAATGTTAAAATTCCAGCTAAATGGTCAGCAACAGAATATTGGCATTTAAATGCAGAGCCAGTTGAAGAGGATTTTGTTGCCAAATTATTCCCTAAACTAGTCAATCCAACTTTTACAAAACAAGATATTAACAATACATTAATTGGAATAAATACTGGTGGAATTATGGGGGGAGTAACGGGCTACCTTTATGGTGACCAGATCAAAGAAACAATGATTGAAAACTTACCGCGTATTACGGGTGCATTGCAAGTTGCTGGTGGTGTAGCTAGTCTATATGTGGCTGGTGTTGTCGGTGCAACAGGTATTGGAGCTCCATTAGCGGCAGTAATTGGTTTTGTCGCACTTGATAATATACAGGCGGGTATGCAGTCAATGTATACTAATACTTAAAGGTAAAAATCATGGATATATAGATAAATTTGAAAATGAATGGGTTAAAGGTCCCTCAAGAACAGCAGGACAAGAATTTGAATGGGATGTTCAATTATCAGAACTAGGCTCTAAGCAGCTTGGTTGGGCTTCTAGAGATGGTAAACATATAAATGTTTCATTAGATGGAAAAATAACACATAAATAGGTAATGTATGAAAAATAAAATAGATTTTGATTCGGAAGTAGAGATTCAAACATCATGTACACACAAAGAATATATCGGTTGTAAAGGAATTGTTGTTGGTATTAGTGAAGAAGATGGTGTGATTTATGGTTATGGCGTTGTTATTAAAGGGAAAGAAACTGTCAGTTATTTTGATAAAGATGACTTAAAACCAACAGGAAAGCAATTTAAACGCGAAGATTTTTATTAATATTATTTAAAAGATATTATAGTTCCAAATATTAAATTAAATATATTTACATAGTAAAGGAACATATTTATGCATAATATTAACTATATAGAAGCAAAGAAATTAACAATAGAATCTTATCATGAATTTATAGATGAAGGATTTAGCGTTGAACAAGCTATTCCGGCTGTATTTGAAGATTTAGTTATTAGCATGAAAAAAAATAATAAGATTTTAGTCGCTGTTATTCAAAATTTATCAATAATAAGCTTAAAACATAATTTTATTCCTGATTACCTGTTAAATAGATTATCTGATTTAAAAATTAATACAGAGCTAAACAATAATGAGATATTAGAATATACAAAAGATAAAGAAGAATTAAATGTATTATTAAAAAATAAATATACGCTTGATGAAGACAAAAACTATAGCAAAAGAGTCGACATTTTATTAGGAACGTAAGCAAAGCGAGTTTTACTGTTAGAGTCCATATCAGTGTCTGAGTTCTTTCCATTGACAATTAACTCCATGCGTTCATATTCTATATATACTGCGCAACATCCAATGATACATTTGGAGTAAAGTGAGTTCCGTATCAAAATCATAATAAATGTTAATCATTAATTTATTCATACGTGTTTTTATTTGTAAATAATGATTATTATCTTTGGTAGTACATCGGCATCCTCATAACTAACATGCTGAGCATTAGTATCTTTGTTTAGATTCCCTATCATAGTAAATTCATAAACACTTTTTACAATCGATTGCTTAATTGGTGTATTTACATCAATCGCTAGATTTTTTAATGTAGGGAATAATCTCTGATTCAATGAACAATAAATAATTTAAATACAAATGTTTTTCAGATTTTCTTATGATAAGCTTTAATCGGAATAAAATATGTAAGGAAACCGTTATGAGTAAGCTGGAAAACAAAATAGAAGCACAACATCGCTGTTTATTTGATGTACTGAATGCCCAAAAATATACTGTTGATTATTTTCAGCGTGAATATAGCTGGGAACAAAAGCATATTGAGCAACTGGTGACCGACTTAACCACATCATTTTTAAATGAATATACTCAAGGTGATAGTCGATCTGATGGTAACAATTATAATAATTATTATTTAGGCCCTTTTGTGGTCAGCATTAAAGAGGGCGGTAAGCGTAGTATTATTGATGGACAACAACGACTCACCTCACTGACACTATTACTGATTTATCTGAATAATTTACAAAAAGAGTTAGCTATAGAAGAAAAAATAGAGCCTATGATTTTTTCTGAGCACCGTGGGGACAAGTCTTTTAATATTACGGTTGATGAGCGTATCACTTGTCTTAATAACCTCTTCACTACAGGAATGTATACGATACAAGATAATGATGATGCTTCAGTCTGTAATATGGCTCAGCGTTATCAAAATATTGTTGAAATATTCCCTGATGAATTAAAAAATGAATCATTCTCTTTTTTTATTGACTGGCTCAAATACAACGTCATTATGGTCGAAATTATTGCTTATTCTGATGAAAATGCTTATACCATTTTTGAAACTATGAATGATAGAGGACTAAATTTAACGCCATCAGATATGCTTAAAGGTTTCTTGCTATCTCATTATAAAAATACAGATAAACGAAAAAAAGCGGATGATCTTTGGCGTAAATCGATGTTACGTTTGCATGAATACGAAAAAGATGAAGATTTACGTTTCTTTCAGGCATTACTTAGAGCTCGATACGCTCGGACAATCCGTCAAGGACAGGTAGGCGCTCAAAATGAGGACTTTGAAAAAATTGGCACTCGGTTTCATAGTTGGGTTCGCGATAATCTAGCGATTATGAATTTAAACAATAAAGATCATACCACTTTTGAACGCTTTATTGAGCAAGAATTTCAGTTTTACTTACGGGCTTACCTAGAAATTTTAGCTGCCGAATGTACTTTTACTCCAGCACTACAGCATGTTTATTATATTGATTGCTGGGGTATTGCACCAACATTAAGCTATCCTTTAATGTTAGCTCCTTTACAACTAGATGATTCTTCCGATGTTGTACGACAAAAAATAGATTTAGTTGCTCGTTATATCGAACAGTTTACTGTACTACGTACTTTAAATAATCGTCGATTTGCAGCTAGCTCGATTCGCTACACAATGTATACTTTGGTGAAAGAGATCAGAGGAAAATCATTATCGGAACTTAGGTTCATTTTAAGTCAAAAAGCAAAAGAAATTCCAGAAAAATTTGAAAATTTTCATAATGTAGGCCTTTATAATAATAGAAACTTTATTAAATTTTTGCTATCTCGTATTACTGCGTATATAGATAATCTCGCTGGGATAAACACAACTTTGGAAACATATTGTTTTCCAGAACAAGGTAAACCTTTTGAAATTGAGCATATTTGGGCTAAACAATTTACACAACATCAAGATGAGTTTGCGCAAGAATATGAATTTGAAAACTATCGCAATAAGTTAGGTGATTTAATTTTATTGCCTAAAGGAACAAATCAATCCTATAGTGATATGACATTTGAAAAGAAAATGCCTCACTATTTAAAAGAAAATTTATTAGCAAAATCTTTATGTGAAAAAACGTATGAAAATAACCCTAACTTTACTAAATTGGTAACAGAACACCATTTACCATTTAAACCACATGATCAATTTAAAAAAGCTGATATAGATGCTCGCCAAAAACTATACCAAACTATTTGTGAGCGTATTTGGAATAGTCAGTTTTAGGAAAATAATAAGGAAGTGTTTGCACATTATGAAATCCTTTTTCAAATATAGGTAAGTGTATTAACTGTTAACTTAAGTTAATCACTATTGTAAAATAGTAATAAAATAAACTTATCAATAAATTCTCCCCTACAAAGCTTATATCAAAACTTTGTAGGGTTATTAACAATTATTCAAAGTTTATAAAATACTTAACATACTGTATTGATTAAGTATAGATCTTTCAACATAATCTTCAAAAAACTCTTACCAGTATCATAAATATAACCACAAGAACTAAGGCATCACCCTATTCTAATGCAATATTTAGTAGCACAGAATGTTTGAGTTGATAAATAGTGGTTTTGACTATAACAGTATATGTTATATGATGTTACCTAAAAATCTAAAGCTAACTAAAATTGAAAGATCTTTTCGATTCGGCATCCGCACTAATTCCAAAAAATACACCAGCCCAAAGCTGGTTTTTTATGTCCAAAGCAATTATTAGAATTACTTTTCCTATTTTTTATCAACTGGCTTCAACTGAAATCAATCCAGATTAGGGTAAAAGTGTCTAAACTATGACGCAATGATTAATAATATAATTTTGGTTATATATGAGTTTATTATTTATTCATTTACAATGCGTATGTCAGGTGCTTCATACTTAAATTAGAAAGACAACAACACGTTTTTGAAGACATCTTTATTATCAGAAAAGTTGATAATGTTCTTTGCATTATAATATTCAAACAGATAAACTAAACCACATAAATAATTGTTATTGATTTGTTTGTTGAGGTTTTAGTTTTGTTAGTACATCAATTATCAAATGCTTTAAACGAAGATCAAGCTAACTGTTACCGTTATTTACTTGTAGATCCATTAAAACCAGTTAAAATTGTTGAGCCACTCGCGCTGGAAAATATTAAAGATGTCTTCTCCGACGATGAGCTTAAAGCTATCTTACGCCCTGATTTATCCTATGAACCTACCATTTGTCCTCATCTTATTTTGCTGGCGAAACCAGGCGAAGTGCTAGAGCCTGAATTATTGGATTTAACGATAACTCGAATCGAAAAAGAGCGTTCCCATTACAAACATTACATTTGTGCGTGGATAAGTAGTGAACTTGATATACAGAATTTAGCCGAAAAGATGATTGATTTAGGTCTACAGCTAGGTCGTTTACTCTCGCCTAAACAGCCTACTTTCTTACCTTTCTATGAACATATTCGATTGCAATTATTAAAAGAAAGCCTCTCGGTTGAAAGTTTATTATCAGGATTATTCAATTTTATTCATCGCTATACTTATATGAATTATTATGGCCAATTAATTGAAATTAAAGCAGCCGATAATTTACTGACGAAAGACTTTCTCTTATCCAGTCAGATATTTTTACAAAATGCATTACAGTATCAAAATGAACCGAAAGCCACTTTTGGGTTGGTCAAAATGTGGCAAGATAATATTCAAACATTGCCACCTAATGCGTTATTTTTATCCGCTAAAAAATTGCTTGATGCAAAAAATATTGGATTTACCAACCTTGAAGATAGATTAGTTTATGCACTGTATTGCCTGATTTATCAGGTTGATTTAATTACTATCGAAACGATTTCACCGCATATTTTAGCAGCGATTTTAGCACCAGGTTCACTAAAGAAACGTTTAGAACAATTGGAAAATGATATTAAAGCAAGTATAAATCAAAATAATAATTAATATTACTCGATAGATAGATTTGGATAGGAAAAACTATGGTTAGTGAAAATACACAAAACGTTGATACTTCTAGCTTATCGGCAATTGTATCATTAACAGACAATGGGCATGCATGTGTAAGGGAAGGATATCCGATTTTACTCTTAAGAAAGTCTGCGGTAAATAAGGTTTGGTCTTCACCATATTCGCAGCTCTTTTCATTCTTCGATTCATCACAATACTCTCTTGATGACCGAGAACCACAAGAACCGTTACAAGATCATAATGAAGTATTAAGAGTGTTACGAGAAGGGTATGTTTATGTCCTTGCAGGAACTGATAACAAAAAAGACTATATTCGGTATTATGAAGTTTTAGAGGGCGGTATATTAAGGGAAAAAGCCCCAGAAGATCTTGAAATCGATAACAAGGATCCCTTTCCAACACGGTGTCTAGCTGACAATCATTATGTCCCAGCTTCATTTATCTCGGTTGATATTAGCAATGACGAACTAAGCGACAAACCTTTTTTATGGATTGCCTATAGCCGTTACCCTTGGAATAAACAAACTCGTGATTATTACAAAAATAGCCAAGATTTAGCTCGGTTTACTAAAATTGATTTAACTTCATTTATTCAAGCGCCAGATAACCACCCAAGAGGCATAGATTTATCAAGCCAACATATTTTTGGTAAAATTTTAGAATTTATACCCTATATGACTGATAAATTGAGTTATTTACCGAATTATCAAGATAAAAGTGAACAACGTGATCCTTTTATTAATTTTATCAATGCTCGAAAGTCTCAATATAAAAAACCAGTTGGGGCGGTTATTTTAGAAGATCCCCTAGGTATGATTGAGGACTTAAATTTTCAACGCTTAGCCGAAGTCAATTATACAGGGGACGCTAAATTACATAATAAAATTGATAATAAAAGCGATATTCCTTATGAATATCATGAGTTTCACACCCCAGAGGGTCAATATAAAAAATTAAATTATGACTTAATTGAGCAATATAAAATTGCTATGAGAAAATACTTTGATGAAAATAGTACAGCTGGTACCGTTTTTGTCTCTAGTTTAGAAAATCTTTTTAGTAGTGATAAATGGCAATATGGTGGCTCGCCGGAAATCGTCGATGAAACAGGTAATTTGCGCTACGACTTATCCCAAGCAGAAAAAGCACATTATGATTTCGACCAATATTGGGCAAAGTTTAATAATCAATTAAAACTTGAAGAGTACAATCGCTTTGCTGATAAAGTAAAACAGTATGAGAAAATTAAAAAGAATAATGGTCGAGATTACACTCTTTATTGTCGCTGGTTATTTTGTGATAAGTTGTCTGTCTCTGATTTTTTTTCGGGTAGAAAACATCAATTTGAAAATAAGGAAGAGATAACCTTTCCTGAGCAAAAAATATCCAGTTTTAATACTGTTAAATTTTGGGAGCAGGAGTTCAATTATGATAACCAAGATATCCATAATGATATATTAAATGATTCAATTCAGATATTTAGATCGCAAGGTAACAGTTATTATGATATGGGATTATGGGATGAACTCCTATCCAGTGATGAGACTTATTTTCATAAAGTCATTGCAGGAAAAAATCCTTCTTTTTGGAAAGAGGGTGATATCAAATCACTAGTGGATAAAGGCAACGAGCTCAACAATTTTTTAATTGAACATTGCCTTATTAATCCGATTATGGCTTTAGCACAATCACAGGCAATTCAACCTGAGAGTTCTGGTAAACAATTGGAAAAAATCACTAATGCACAAGGTGTAAAAAAAGCGTTATCAGAAGCAGGGCACACGAATGCTAAAAGTAGAACTATTACATTTAATATCAACACTGGTAAAATAAGTGCTTTGGAGAGTAATAAAAATGTTTCAATTACTTCGCAAACCACCATTGACGACACCAAAAAAACCACTATCACCTTAACAGTATTTTGTGATGATAATGGTTTTAAAAATATTGAAGATTATGTGAAACGGACTAACAGAGGCAATCGTGCTGTCAATGATGTGAATAAGCTGGCAACGGTAATTGATAATAATGTTGTCATAAATAATACTGACTCAAAAACAGTGAATCCTGATTTAATTACCGATGAGTTTCGTCTAACCTTACCGGAAGATCGATATAATCAACTTGAGGCTCAGCTCAAAACCAAACATGGTTCTAATTTTAGTGGTTTTGAGATTATTGACAGTAAAGATGGACTGATAACCGCAACATTTAAAGGTCGAGGAACACAAGAGAATATTAATGAATTAAAAGCCTACTTGCAAAGATATGCCTCAGATACCACAAAAAATCAATTTGCATCCGTAAAAACACTAATAAATAAAATCACCAATAACCATATTGATATTTCAATTCATGCCAATACTATGACCGAAGGCGCCCAAGAGATGGGAAATGTGATTAAAGAAAGCGTACCCTCTATTACCGCTAACGAACCTTCACCCCATCTAAGTAATACACCGGTTAATCATCCTTCCAATCCTAAATTACGAGTGGCTTATGCAGCAAGTAGCACCTCAATTCTATTTGAATTCCTTTTATTAGCATGGCAAGTGAAATTATATCGAGATAATACTAAAAATCTACAAAAAACTAATTTAACAAAAGAACAGCAGTTTGAAATAACGTGTGGATTGGTATTAGGTTTTACTTCGATAGTGGTTAATACTTTACTGTTTATTACTAACTCGGTCGAAAAGCTTGCAAAAATGGCAGGTAATTTTGAAAATAACCTAATGATACCGTTTACTAATAAGGCGGCAGAACTATCTAAGAATACCGTAAAGAAAGTATTAATTAGTTTTACCAAAACACTGGGGATAATGGCAATAATTTTGGGGGGGTTTGAGGGAGTAAAAGAAATAGGTTTTGGTATAAGCAAGGCTGTTGCAGGATTTAGAACTTCAGGAGTATGGCAAGTTGCATCTGGTGTTTTTTTGGGTATATCAATGGCTTTCGGTAGTTCTGGTATCGGTATCGCATTATCGGTTGTCTGTATTGCATTGTCTATATTTTGTGCATTTATGAGCGAGCTGACCTCATTAACGTCTATGGAGCGTTGGTTTGACCGCTGCTACTTTGGTTTAAATCAGCTAACCGGTAATTTATCTCCTTATCCTTTAACCGAAGACGGTGTTAAAAAGCTGATTCATGGCTTTTATGGTGCTTCTCGTGGTTACGAACTTTTTCTAACCAAAAAATCGCAAAAAAGTTTTATTTTGGATTATGGTGATAAACAGGATATTTATCTGAATGTAATTTTACCTAATTATAAATCGGGCAATATTCGCTATTATGGCTCTCTGATTGTTGAAAAAAAAGAGAGCAGTCAAAATGAGCTAATTGGTCATAACTTGACAGGAACGACTTTTAAATCAACGACCTCTCGTGATAGTTCAGCTGGCTCGCTCTCAACGTTAGAGATGAAAGTTGATTTTACAAACCAAGAAAGTCAACACACAAATCAATTATCAGCAAAAAATCAGCTGGAAACCTATAAGCTTGATGAACAAGGCTCATTAATCATCTGTCCAGTGGTCTATGTGGCTGATGATAATATCGATACAAAAATAAGTGTGCTAGGTTTTATTGAAGAGCAAAATGGCAGTGAAACACCATTCACCATTGAATTAGAAGATTACATTAACATTTGAGTAGGAACAAATAATGGCAGAATTTAAATTGGGGTATAAACATTATCCTAAAGACTTAGCAAAATTTAAACCAGTAGATAAAGACGATGACTTAACCAATCTTCGTTTTGGCAATGATACATTTATTGAAATAGGCCGCACCAGTAACCAATTTGATCGTACTCTATATATGATTGGAAGGTTAACTGGATGTGTGGCGTTTCTTTATGCCCTTTATGCTGGAATATGGTTTTTTCTCAATATTAGTCCTTATTCTATATATAGCGATTTAGCCATTTCTTTAGGATTAATTATTGTTTCTTTGCTTGCATTATTTTTATGTCTAATACAATTAGCAAAAGTTATTATTTGGCCAGCCGACTACCCGGTACGTTTTAACCGTAAAACCGGCAAAGTTTATGTGTACGAGCCAATGTTAAGTAAACGACTTTATTATTTTCCCTTAAGGGAAATAAGAAAGCTTTATAAACCTGTTATAAAAGTCTATGACTGGCAATCAATTGACGGAATGGTAACGCGTAACGGCTTTTTTTTGCAGCAGGAGATTTTTGCGGCAGTGATCGACCGACAAACCGATACCTTGATGGATTACTTTAGCTTATGGGATAACGCCAATTATATCGATAAAAGCGAATGGCGCTGGTTACTGTGTTATATGAATGGTATGGAGGGGATGAATTATAAAGGCAAAATCAGGGGGCGCTTTTGGCTGGGTCGATTATTTAACTACTTTGCGCCTGAATTTAACTGGCCAGAGGGTATTGATAAAGCCTCACGAGCTGAATCCCTTGAAGAGCTTGCCAAAATAGAGCAGGAGTATGACTTAGTCGGCAAATCTTTCCCTTATGAACAACCCTAGGAAAAATAATATTGATATCAAAGTGGACAAATAATGGCAGAATTTAAATTGGGGTATAAACATTATCCTAAAGACTTAGCAAAATTTAAACCAATAGATAAAGACGATGACTTAACCAATCTTCGTTTTGGCAATAATACCTTTATTGAAATAGGGCGTACCAGTAGCCAATTTGCTCGTACGTTAGAGATGATTGTAAAACTAACTGGATGTGGGGGATTTATTTTCGCTCTTTATGCTGGAATACAGCTTTTTCTCGATATTAATCCTTATTCTATATATAGTGATGTAGCCTTTTCTTTGGGTGTGATTATCTTTTCTTTACTTGCATTATTTTTATTTCTAATGCAATTAGCAAAAGTTATTATTTGGCCTACCGACTACCCGGTACGTTTTAACCGTAAAACCGGTAAAGTCTATGTATATGAACCAATGCTAAGTAAACGACTTTATTATTTTCCCTTAAGGGAGATAAGAAAGCTTTATAAACCTGTTATAAAAGTCTATGACTGGCAATCAATTGACGGAATGGTAACGCGTAACGGCTTTTTTTTGCAGCAGGAGATTTTTGCGGCAGTGATCGACCGACAAACCGATACCCTAATAGATTACTTTAGTTTATGGGATAACGCCAACTATGTCCATAAAAGCGAATGGCGCTGGTTATTGTGTTATATGAATGGTATGGAAGGGATGAATTACAAAGGCAAAATCAGGGGGCGCTTTTGGCTGGGGCGATTATTTAACTGCTTTGCGCCTGAATTTAACTGGCCAGAGGGTATTGATAAAGCCTCACGGGCAGAATCCCTTGAAGAGCTTGCCAAAATAGAGCAGGAGTATGACTTAGTCGGCAAATCTTTCCCTTACGAACAACCCTAGGAAAAAATAATATTGATATCAAAGTGGACAAATAATGGCAGAATTTAAATTGGGGTATAAACATTATCCTAAAGACTTAGCAAAATTTAAACCAGTAGATAAAGACGATGACTTAACCAATCTTCGTTTTGGTAATATTAGCAAAAGTTATTATTTGGCCAGCCGATTACCCGGTACGTTTTAACCGTAAAACCGGCAAAGTCTATGTGTACGAGCCAATGTTAAGTAAACGACTTTATTATTTTCCTTTAAGGGAGATAAGAAAGCTTTATAAACCTGTTATAAAAGTCTATGACTGGCAATCAATTGAAGGAATGGTAACGCGTAACGGCTTTTTTTTGCAGCAGGAGATTTTTGCGGCAGTGATCGACCGACAAACCGATACCCTGATAGATTACTTTAGTTTATGGGATAATGCCAATTACGTCCATAAAAGCGAATGGCGCTGGTTATTGTGTTATATGAATGGTATGGAGGGAATGAATTATAAAGGCAAAATCGGGGGCCGTTTTTGGCTGGGTCGATTATTTAACTGCTTTGCGCCTGAGTTTAACTGGCCAGAGGGTATTGATAAAGCCTCACGAGCTGAATCACTTGAAGAGCTTGCCAAAATAGAGCAGGAGTATGATTTAGTCGGCAAATCTTTCCCTTACGAACAACCCTAGGAAAAAATAATATTGATATCAAATTGGACAAATAATGGCAGAATTTAAATTGGGGTATAAACATTACTTTAAATGGAGAAAATAGTAATCAAATAATTGACTGACTGTATTGCGATTTAGATGGTAATAATGCTTTATTACCAAAAACAAAATATGGTGGTATTGAGCCTGATCTTAAGCGATATCGATCACATTTTAATATAATTTTTTAAAATAAAATTAATAGTTATGACATTATTTTGTATAGTTCAAAAAAAGAAACATATAAATAAAGCTATTAAAATAACTGAGGATAAAAGAGGTTATGCCATCGTTGGGGGGGATTACATTTTAATGGGCTTTCTGTATTAAAACTACCATTCGTACTTAAAATGTTAAAAAAAACAAACACAACTAATTTTTAGCTGTCAGTAAATTCCATCCGTGGTTTCTTTTATTAAAATAAATTATTGATGTAATGCAAAGATAAAACCACTCATCCATAAAATCCACATATTATATGATCTTGAATAAGACTCACTCTAAATTTTAATCCTTCTACTTAGTATATCTATTTTTGTTATAACCTAATGCAAAATAATCGTTTTCGCATCTTTCGATAATTTGGTCTAATCTTGGTATTCCTATCAAAAAAAGCTAATGTCTTTAATAGTATGAGGTATCAAGTGAAAAAATTACCTATCGTTCGCAAACAATATTGGTTAAGTATTAGCTTAATTTTATTCGCAATATGTACTTTTATGAGGCAAGCCTATAGTGTTGAATTACTTAATGTCTCTTATGATCCAACTCGTGAGTTTTATAAAACCTATAATCAGACCTTTATTGAGTACTGGCAACAGCAGACAGGTGAAACGCTGACTATAAAAAATTCGCACGGAGGCTCTGGTAAGCAAGCGCGTTCAGTGATTGATGGTTTGCAAGCAGACGTTGTGACGCTTGCTTTAGCGAGTGATATTGATGCGTTAAATCGTTATCAGACTAATATATCACCTGAATGGCAAAGTCGATTGCCAAATAATAGTGCGCCTTATAATTCAACGATTGTATTTCTAGTCCGCAAAGGTAACCCAAAACAGATTCATGATTGGAGTGATTTAATTAAAGATGATATTGAAGTAATAACACCCAATCCCAAAACGTCAGGCGGGGCGCGTTGGAATTTTTTAGCTGCTTGGGCTTATGCTCAAAGTACTTACGGTAATGATGAACAAGCTCGAACATTTGTAACCAAATTATATCAACATGTACCGGTATTAGACACTGGCGCTAGAGGGGCAACCATTAGTTTTGTGCAGCGAGGTTTAGGTGATGTATTGATTGCTTGGGAAAATGAAGCTTATTTAGCGTTAAAAGAGCAAGGTGGTGATCAGTTAGAAATCATCATGCCGTCATTATCCATTTTAGCTGAGCCAACCGTCGCCTTAGTGGATAAAGTAGTAGACAGCAAAGGCACACGTAAGCAAGCGCAAGCCTATTTAGAGTACTTATATAGTGAACCTGCACAACATATTATTGCTCAGCATTTTTACCGACCAGTAAATCCTGAAATCCTTAAGCAATATGCAAAGCAGTTTCCTGAAATTAAATTAGTAACCGTTAATGATTTTTTTGGTGGTTGGCAGAAAGTACAAAAAGCCTTTTTTAGTGATGGTGCAATCTTTGATGCAATTTATGCTGAGATAAACTAAACATTGCTTATTATGGTTATGTGTTGCTATCTCTTAACCCTAACTTATAAAGGTGCAAATTCTAAAAGTATAAGTTCTAAAGGTATAAGTTATGAAAGTGGCAAGCTTTAAACAACAACGCAATATACCCGGATTTAACTTAACGTTAGGTTATACTTTAACCTTTCTTAGTTTGATTGTTCTTATTCCGCTATTAGGCTTGTTTATCTATTCAACTAAATTATCTTTTCATGAATGGGAAAAGTTATTAATCAGTAAACAATTTTTATTAGCGCTAATGCTTTCATTAAGTACCGCATTGATAAGTGCGGGTTTAAACAGTTTTATTGGTTTATTGTTAGCTTGGGTACTGGTGCGTTATCGTTTTTCAGGACGCAAAATAATGGATATCTGTATTGATATCCCATTTGCTTTGCCAACTGCAGTAGCGGGTATTGCTTTAACGGCAATTTATGCTCAAAACGGCCCTATTGGCTATTGGTTTGGTTTTAAAATCGCTTATACGCCAATTGGTATTACCTTAGCACTCTTATTTGTCACGCTGCCGTTTGTTGTCCGCACTTTACAACCTGTAATAGCTGACTTGCCACGTGAACAGGAAGAGGTAGCCAGTCTGCTTGGCGCATCACCGAGGCAAATTTTTATGCATATTATTTTACCCGCTATTTTACCTGCTTGGTTAACTGGATTTACGCTCGCTTTTGCTCGTGCTATTGGTGAGTATGGTTCAGTCGTTTTTATTGCTGGAAATATTCCATTTAAAACAGAAATCTTACCATTATTGATTGTCTCGAAGCTTGATCAATATGCTTATGATGCTGCTGCAGCCATAGGTATAACCATGTTATTGATCGCTTTTATACTATTATTTTTAATGAACACATTACAGCGAAGACTTAACCGTAATATTAATAAAAATAACTGACTATAGGTAAATTTATGCCGATATTGCCAACAAACCCAATAACCGATAAAAAACAAGCACTGACCAGTGTACAGTTATTCTTAATACTATTAGCGATATTATTGTTTTTAATTTTGTTATTTTTACCGCTCTTGGTAGTATTGGCACAGGGTCTTGCCAATGGGATAACGGCTTTTTGGCAGGTGATCACAGAATCAGATACCTTAGCAGCTTTTAAATTGACACTTATTGCTGTTGGTGTGGCGGTGCCTTTAAATGTCATATTCGGTGTGTGTGCTGCTTGGGTTATCACTAAATACCAGTTTAAAGGTAAACAGATATTAATGACCTTTATTGATTTACCGTTCTCTATCTCTCCTATTGTTGCGGGTTTAATCTATGTATTGCTATTTGGTGCACAAAGTGCATTTTATCCCTTTTTACAGGCATGGAATATCCAAATAATTTATGCCATTCCCGGTATTATCTTAGCAACCATTTTTGTTTCAGTTCCTTTTGTCGCAAGGGAATTGATTCCAATAATGATGGCGCAAGGAGCCCATGAAGAAGAGGCCGCCAGTGTTCTTGGCGCAAATGGTTGGCAAATTTTTTTCCATATCACATTACCAAATATCAAATGGGCATTGATGCATGGTGTTGTTCTTTGCACTGCTCGCTCACTCGGTGAGTTTGGCGCGGTATCCGTTGTTTCTGGACATATTCGTGGTTACACCAATACGTTACCCTTACATGTAGAGATTTTATACAATGAATACAATATTGTTGCCGCATTTAGTGTTGCGATTTTGCTATTAATTATGTCGCTTACATTACTATTGATTCGTCAATGGATTGAACGACGCTTAGTTAATGAACTTTATATAAGTCACTAAGGGGTAGCTATGGGTATTTCACTACAGAATATTAATAAAAGTTTTAAAAACTTCGATGCCTTAAAAAATATTAACTTTAGTATAAAACAAGGCGAATTAGTTGCACTCTTAGGCCCTTCAGGGTGTGGCAAAACCACATTACTACGCATTATAGCGGGTTTAGAAACAGCCAGCTCAGGCAAAATTTATTTTGCCGATACTGATGTAACACAGCTGAGCGCTAAACAGCGAGATATTGGATTTGTGTTTCAAAATTATGCACTTTTTCGCCATATGAATGTAGCAGAAAATGTGGCATTTGGATTGAAAATGAAACCAAGATCAATACGACTGAGCAAAACCGCGATTGATGGGCGGGTTAATCAGTTACTTGGATTAGTTCAGCTGGAAAATTTTGCTAAACGTTATCCTGACCAACTATCTGGAGGACAACGACAGCGAGTTGCTTTAGCACGAGCTTTGGCATCAAAACCTAATGTTTTGTTGCTTGATGAACCTTTTAGCGCCTTAGATGCTAAAGTTCGTAAAGATTTAAGACGCTGGTTGCGTGATTTTCATCATGAACTGAATGTCACTAGTATCTTTGTTACGCATGATCAAGAAGAGGCGCTAGAAGTTGCCGATAAAATAATTTTAATGAATCAAGGTCAAATAGAGCAAATAGGCACACCAGCAGAAGTCTATAAACAACCAAAAACAGCATTTGTTGCACATTTTTTAGGGGACGTCAATTTGTTACATGGCTACATTGAAAATAATACCTTAATTATTGGTGATTTCCGAAAAGATATGAAAGAGCAAGGTAACTGGGCTGATCAGTCTGCTATCGCTTATGTTCGACCTCATGAAATCAGTATTGCTAAAACAGCCAGAAAGAATGATATCCAAGGGCAAGTTGTACGTATCCATACTGCTGGGCCAACGGTTTTTTTAGAAATTGCGGTAGTAGGACAACCAAAGCATATTGATGTTTCGGTAAGTTATCGTCAATATGAACAACAGCAAGTTGAATTGGGCGATAATATCTATTGGCAACCGATACTTGTAAATATCTTTGTACAAGATGAATTGTTTGAGTTTATGATTTAATGCGTATCGTTTTATTCATATAAATTAAATTTGATAATCAGGCATTTTGGAATGAGTCTGATCAAATAGAGCATGATTTTTAATATCTTCCAATGAAAGCTCTTGATTGCATAATTGAATAAAACGCCAAATATAATTACGTTGTAATTTATGACGTTTTAAGCCAAGCCAAGTAACATGTGATTCAAACAGATGTTTTGCATCAAGTTGAACCAAGTTTACATCATATTCAGGGTTATACATTTTATTGCCTAAAATACCAATTCCTAAACCTAATTCAACGTAAGTTTTTATAACATCAGGTTCTTGGACGTTCAATGATATATTAGGTGCCAATCCTATCGCTGAAAATGCTTTATCGATGCTTTTGCGGGGAAAGATCCCTTGTCGATAAGTAATTATGGGTAAGGGTTGCAACATATCTAATGTTACTTTGTCGGCTTTGGTTAAAGGATGATCTTTCGGTGTCACAATCGAGTAATGCCAACGATAAAAAGGGTAGGTAGCAAGAGAGCTGTTATCAACTCTTTCATTATCAATACCTATATCTGCCTCGCCAGAAAGAAGCTGGGCAATAATCTCACTTGATGAGCCTTGATTGATAATAATATGGACTTTCGGAAAAAGTACTCTAAATGATTTTATAATGTTAGGGAGGATATAACGAGTCTGTGAATGGGTTGTTGCGATTACTAAAGATCCTTCATCCGCATTTGAAAAAATGGTCGATAAACGGTGTATATTATTAATTTCATTTAAAATACGTTCTGCAATCACAACCAGTTCTAATCCTGGTTCAGTCATGTTAATTAGGCGTTTTCCTTGGCGGATAAAAAGATCAATATTGAGTTCTTCTTCTAACTCTTTAATATGTCGACTTACTCCAGATTGGGAGGTATATAAAGTATTTGCTACTTCGGTTAAATTATAATTACAACGCGCTGCTTCTCGAATAATTCTTAATTGTTGTATGTTCATGATAGCGATCTTCCAAGAAAAAATTACTTTATTCCCATCGATATAATTGTATTGCATTAATTTAAAATAATTTGCTGTATATAATTAATAACATGTACTAAAAAGTGAATTATTTAAAACAACGGATCGCCATCCAGCATAAACACTATTATCAAACTGGTTATAGGCAGGTTATCTAATTTATTAATTATGTTTATTATTAATTTTATTAATAAAATTAGATAGTTTAATAACTCACTTAAGTATAAAAGAACATATAAAAAAGACAAATATGATTAAGTAATAACCATATGCCTTATTGCTATATATGTTTTTTATCAGCAAATAAGCACGTCATAAGGTTCTACAAACCTGTATATGATCTTTAATTAACGACCTGATAAAAATCAATTGCTGAATTTATTACTGGTTTGACAATTTCATGACGGATAACAAAATCGCCAAAACCTTCGTCTTTATTGCGATGAATTGACCAAGCTTCAATTAATGGTTCAAGCGCTAATAAAATTTCATCAACACTCACGTTTTCTTTATATAAACGTGGAATTCGTGTCCCTTCTCGATTACCACCAAGATATAAATTATAGCGACCGGGCGCCTTACCCACCATGCCTACTTCGGCCAACATCGCTCTTGCACACCCATTAGGACAACCTGTCACTCGTAAAATAATATAATCTTCAGATAAGTGATGCTGAGTTAACATCTGCTCGATTTGAGTGACAAACGTCGGTAAAAAACGTTCGGCTTCGGCCATAGCAAGAGGACAAGTTGGGTAAGAAACACATGCCATGGAATATTTACGTTGTAATGTGACTGTATCGTCAAACAATCCATACTCTCTGGCAATTTTTTCAATGACTTCTTTTTGTTGTTCTGGAACATTAGCAATAATCAGATTTTGATTAGCGGTAATGCGCAAATCACCTTGATGAATTTTAGCGATTTCAGCAACGCCCGTTTTTAATGGTTTGTTTGGATAATCAAGCAATCGTCCATTTTCGATAAATAGCGTTAAATGCCAGTTATCATCAATACCTTTATACCAACCAAATTGATCCCCCCTTTGAGTGAATTTATAAGGTTTACTGGTCAAAAAGGTACTGCCTGCGCGTAGCTCTACCTCTTTTTTAAAGTTTTCCACACCGACTCGCTCAAGTGTATACTTCGTTTTGGCATTTTTGCGATTATGACGATTACCCCAATCGCGCTGTGTGGTAACGACCGCTTCAGCAAAAGTCAGCACTTTTTCTACTGGGATAAAACCAAAATCATCTGCTTTGCGAGGATAGGTTGTTTTATCTCCATGAGTCATTGCCAAACCACCGCCAACTAACACATTAAAACCGATTAATTCACCTTTTTCGGCGATAGCGACAAAACTAAGATCATTGGCATGAACATCAACATCATTAATAGGTGGAATAACCACCGTGGTTTTGAATTTACGGGGTAAATAAGTTGAACTTAAAATGGGTTCACTGTCGGGTGTAGGTAGTTTTTCACCATCTAACCAGATTTCAATATAAGCATGGGTTTTTGGTAAAAGATGTTCTGAAATTTTGCTTGCCCAGTAGTAAGCTTGTTGATGAACTTTTGATTCTACTGGATTTGAAGTACATAAGACATTACGATTAACATCGCCAGCGGTGGCAATCGAATCAAGTCCTATATTATGTAATAGCTGATGAGCTGATTTAAGACTGCGTTTAAACAGACCATGAAACTGAAATGTTTGTCGGGTAGTCAGCCGAATACTGCCATACTTTGTTGCCTCGGTGGCAAATTTATCAATCGTTAACCACTGTTTGGGGGTGATAATGCCACCTGGTAGTCGGCATCGTAGCATCATGTTGATCAATGGCTCAAGTTTTTGTTCTTGGCGTTCCTTACGAATATCTCTATCATCTTGCTGATACATGCCATGTAAACGGATGAGCTGAGAATTATCACTATTAAAGCCACCGGTTAAACCATTATTCAGATCGTCAGCGATGGTGCCTCGTAAATAATTACTCTCTCGTTTAAATCGTTCAGAATCTGATAATGGTAGATCTGAGACATCATTTTGCGGAGGTGTTAAATTTACCACTTGAGTTAGGGTAACTGTTTTAGGTTTATCATTGCTCATATTACATCACTCAATAAATTAAAATTAGTTGTTATGTCGGTTATGTATTAATAAACATCTCGTTGATAGCGTTTTTGACTTCTTAACTCATCTAAATAGTTGATGGCCTGCTCTTGACTGTATTGAGCTTGAGTCATCAGAATTTGTTGTAATGCTAAATCAACCGCTTTTGCCATGCGCTTCGCATCCCCACAAACATAGATATAGGCACCTTGTTGCAACCATTGCCAAATCTCACTGCCTTGAGCAATTAATTTATCTTGTACATATATTTTCTCCGCTTGATCTCGTGACCACGCAAGATCGATATTCGTTAACAGACCTTCTTTAACATAATTTTGCCACTCCACTTGATACAGAAAATCAGAAATAAAATGTGGATTGCCAAAAAATAACCAATTTTTACCCGTAGCACATTGAGCACTACGTTGTTGTAAAAAAGCTCTAAATGGTGCAATGCCAGTACCGGCAGCAATCATGATGATTGGCGTATTGGTATCATTAGGTAATCTAAAGTTATCATTATGTTCAACAAAAATTTTGACCTGATCTTGGTCAGCAATTTGATTGGCTAAAAAGTTTGATGCACCGCCAGTACGGGTTTTATTTTCGATCTGATAACGCACCACATTTACGGTAAGATGAACTTCGTCTCCAACTTCATCTTGCGCTGATGCAATGGAGTAAAAACGAGGTGTAAGAGGTCGAAGCAATGCAACTAATGTTTGTGCGGTAAGATTGCTTTGATAACGATTAAGCATATCAACCAGTGGTAATGTTTGACTCATTTCTATCAAAGCTTCTCTGTCTTTGCTTAAGGTAAGCAGTTCAGGATTTTGAATTGCTTGGGCATATTTCTCAATAATGACGGGTGTATTTTGAGTCAATTCAACATGCTCAATCAGAGCTGTTTTTAAAGTAATTTGTTGACCATTGTGTTCGACCTGCTCATCACCGGTAAGCTGGGTAATATTAAGAATTTCATCGACAAGCTCATCGCTATTTTGATACCAAACTCCTAACGCATCGCCCGGTTGATAGTTAATATCAGAACCGGTAAGGTCAAATTCAATATGACGGATATCGCGATCCGAATCGCGAGAAGTAATTTTTTGATTCACATTAACGGGTGCAATAAAGGGATTATCGCGGTGATAAAGGCTACTGTTAACAACGACACTGCTTGAAGTATTATTTTCTGTTGATGATATTGAAGTCGATTGTTGTAGACTGCTAAGTTTATCAATTACAGCTTGTCGCCAATTGGTACTTACAGTTTGAAAATTTGTATCAGCATCAACGCGTAATAACATACGCTGAGCATCTAATTCAGCTAATCGTTGATCAAAATCTTTAGCAGCTTGACAAAATTTTGGATAAGAAGAGTCACCTAAACCCATTACCGCAAATTGTAGATTTGCCAATTTAGGGGCTTTGCCAGCAAAAAGGTATTTATAGAGTGGTAATGCTTCTTCTGGTGGTTCGCCCTCACCTTGTGTTGAGGTAATTAAGATTAAAATTTCTTCCTGACTCAATTTTTTGGCTTTGTATTCGCCAGCAGGCAGATGTGTCACTTCAATACCTAAACGCTCAATATCTTGAGTTAACTCATTTGCTACTCGACGAGCATTACCTGTTTGTGATGCTGATAAAATCGTAACTTTTTTCGCTTGCTCAGCTTGCGTTACGTCGGTGGTAGTTGTGATATTCGGTAATGCTTGTTCATTTGAACTTTTTTCTGCAAGTCCCCATAAATATCCAGACAACCAAGCGAGCTGTTTATCACTGGACTTTTCAATAATTTTTTTTAATTCATCACAATTAAAAGGAAAATGTTGTGTGCTCATGTGATTCCCTTATTTGATAGCTTTTGCGCTATCGGTAAATTGCCAGTACCTAGCAACCTTAAAATGTTCTGTTAAATCCTAATAATATTGTTTTACTCAACGATTATCAGCAAAGTCCAATGTGTATCTATTTCTAAAATCAAAAGGTTATTTTATGTAAGCCACACTCTCTACCTTGCGGTCCTTTAGTTGGATCGACATAATCCATCTCATTAGGTAAATTAAGTTTTTCGATATAGTTCTGCATATCTTGACTTGTCCAGTCGAGGAGAGGGGCAATCTTAAATAAATTATCTCCCGCTTTTGTCACAATATTTAACTCCTGTCTTAACGCAGATTGTTCACGACGTAGCGCAGTAAACCATAGCGTTGGTTTGAGTGTGGCTAAAGCACGATTAAACGGCTCAATTTTGACAATTTGGGTAAACTCGGTATGCTCTGGCGTATCTAATTCAGGTAATCCACCGTATCGCACATTTAAATAAGCGGTCGTTCGTTGTGGTACAAAAATATGTAGATTAAGATTAAGTTGCTTTGTAATTTTATTGGCAACACGATAGGTTGCATTTGTTGCATAACCATTATCAACCCAAACAACCTGAATATTTGGATCAACTTGGGTAACAAGATGAAGAAGCACTGCTTCATATGGTCCAAAATGGGTACTAATAATACTTTTGACTGGAATATCTTGTTGCTTCTTTAATGCCCACTCAATAATGGTTAACGGTGACTGGTTTTGTAATTTCTGGTTAACTTTGGATAAATCTAGCATGGTTTTCTCCCTTATCAACTTATCGATGAGTAATTATTTATTTTGCGTATTACTGGTTTGCCCATTGATATAATTCAGCAACAACTTCAGGTCGGCTAAATGTTTCAGGTATGGGTTCTTTTGTTTGCAAACGCCGCCTTACCTCAGTACCTGAAATAAGAACACGATCATCACTGTCATGTGGGCAAGTTTTGCTTGATGCCATACCTGCACATTTATGGCAATAGAATGTCCAGTCAATTTTGATTGGTTTAATGAGTAAATCTTCATCCCGTAATTGGGTAAAAATATCTTGTGCCGCAAACGGCGAATAATAATTACCGACACCGGCATGATCGCGACCGACAATAAGATGGCTACAACCATAGTTTTGTCTAAAAAGGGCATGCAGTAACGCTTCTTTGGGGCCCGCGTAACGCATATCTAAAGGATACCCAGAATGAACAACAGAATCAGGCACAAAGTAGTTATAAATTAGCGTATTAATAGCTTTAAGACGAATATTTGCCGGTACATCACCTGCTTTCAAATTACCAAATAGAGAGTGGATAAGTACCCCATCAAAAAGCTCTAATACTGTTTTGACTAAATATTCATGCGAACGATGCATCGGGTTACGAGTTTGAAAAGCCGCGATTTTATGCCAACCTAATTGATTAAAACGTTCTCGTGTCTCTTGTGGTGTTAATGCATATTGACCAAATTGAGTTTTAAAACCATTATCATGGAAAACACGCACTTTACCACCTAAATTAACAGGTGGCTGAGCCATAAGCATCGCAACGCCAGGATGACTTTGATCGGTTGTTGTAAACACCTGCATCGCTTCAAATTGTTTATCAGGTCGATAAATACTATCAACATTTAAAATACCAATTATCTGCCCATCGGGTGTTTTAAGGGCAATATCATCACCCAATTTTAAGGTATCAGCTTGAGCATCGGTCACGGATACGGTGATAGGAATTGGCCAAAAAACACCATTTGCTAAATGCATATTATCGCAAACACTGCGCCAATCTTCTTCCCGCATAAAACCATACAGTGGCGTAAAACCACCAATTCCTAACATCACTAAATCCCCAGTTTCACGACTTGATAGCGTAATTGCAGGAAGATTTTTTGCATAATGCTGTAATGCCAATCGATCATCGTCTTTAACAAGAAGTGGTTGTAACTGGTCACTGGCGTGAGGAGGGATCAAGACCATAATGTTTCCTTACCTATCTAGTTTTTATTAAGCTTAATTAAAAACGATTATCGACAAATAAGGAAATATCAATTTTACATACCATTATGCGATTTACGCATATTCATAAATTGGTTTAGGTTTGTAATGGATAAAAATAATTTTTAGATCTAACTATCAAATATTGATTCATTTTTACATACTAACTCAGAATTTTGTGAGGCAGATCACAAAAACAATACAATATTTGTAATATTTTTCTACTTATTACGTTTATTTTGAGTATTAATGGATATTAAACAATTACAACAAAAAATTACCGATATCACCATCTGGAAAAAAGGCGATCATCGAGCTCCACATAAACCTTTATTGTTACTTTATGTGTTAGCACAATATAAGCAAGGTCATGCTCGCTTATTTGATTATAAAAAAGAAATTGAAGAACCTTTACATGATTTACTCGCTCGGTTTGGTCCTCAACGTAAATACTATTATCCCAATATGCCTTTTTGGCGTTTGAAAAATGACGGTTTTTGGCAACTCATTAATTTTGAAAACTGCACTAATCCAATTTTGCCAAGTAAAGAACCAACCAGTAAAACCCTTGCTTTACACCAAGTACTCGGTGGCTTTGATGAACAAACGTATAAACTGATAAAAACAAACCCTACCATTATTGATCAATTAGCAGGACAAATTTTAAGTCAGCATTTTACTGAAAGTGTGCAAGAAAACTTAATTAATCGATTTGACTTCAATCTAATGGAATCCAATAAATACCGAGATCCTAAATTCAGACAAATCGTATTACGTGCATACAACTATCAATGTGCCATCTGCGGTTACGATTTAAGGCATGACTCAGTATCAATCGGCCTTGAAGCTGCTCACGTAAAATGGAAACAACATGGCGGACCATGCATTGTAAATAATGGTTTAGCACTTTGTTCATTACATCATTCCGCTTTCGATATGGGCGCTATCGGGCTTGATTGTAATCTAAAAATCAAAGTATCAAGTGGGGTAAATGGAAACCACATAGTTGAAAAACTCTTTTGGGATTTCGACGGCAAAAACATCTTACTACCTCGAATGAAAAGCGATTATTTACATGACAGATTTATTGAATGGCATGTTAGAGAAGTGTTTAGGGATTAAGAACAATATCATTGAAAATAATTTGCATAGGAGTTTATTTTGAATAGAGAAATAATGAAAGATTGGATTATTGAAGCCTTACAGAATTTAGGTGGAAAAGGATGGCCAAGAGAAGTAAGTAAATATATTTGGGAACATTATGAATCTGAGCTAAAAAATGCTGGTGATATGCTCTATACGTGGCAATATGATGTACGATGGGCAGCTCAATCATTGAGGAATGAAGGTCAATTAAAACCTGTAAATAATCGACGTGATTTACCTTGGGAGTTATTAAAAGCTAAAAACTAAATTTTTCATTAAAATTCTTATGTTAATATTAAAAATAATTCATAACGTTTGAATTAAAAAATTCAACTTTATGTTTATAAATTTAACAACTAATGCTTTTTTATAATTTCTTCGCTGTGATAAAGATTCCATTATTACTTATTTCTATTGTATAAGTATTAACTAAGAAAATAATTTATTGCTCCACAAATTCAACTTGATATCATAGCTTCCTAAATATATCACTAGAAATATTAAAAATGCATCAAGAAATTTTAGTTATTGATCTATTTGCAGGTCCCGGTGGTTTAGGTGAGGGATTTAGCGCCTGTAATACAAAAGACGGAAAATCAGCGTTTAAAATAGGTATCTCTGTTGAGAAAGATCCTGCTGCCCATAAAACACTCACAACAAGAGCGTTATTCAGAAAACTCGTTTCGAACAATCTAGCAAGGCAAGATTATTATAGATATGTGAAAGGAAAAATAACTAGAGAAGATTTATTTAAAAAATATTCGAAAGAAGCTATGTTGGCTCAAGAGGAGACTTTATACTCCCCTAAAACTCTAGGAGAAGATAATGCAATTATTCACAAGAGAATTAAAGAATTAGTTGAATCTCATAACGGATTTAAAATAGTAATTGGTGGTCCACCATGTCAAGCTTATTCACTAGCTGGCCGTTCTCGTAATGCGGGTAATAAAGAATATAAAGCTGAAGAAGATCACCGACATTTTTTATATAAAGAATATTTAGAGGTTTTATCTATTGCAAAACCAGAAGTATTTGTAATGGAAAATGTTAGAGGTATTTTATCCGCAAAAGTTAATAATAAATTGATATTTCCTCAGATTTTAGATGACCTGAAGCAGCCAAATATTGCTACAGGAACTTCAAATATGAGAGGATATAAAATTTATTCATTAGTTGTAAATTCAATATCGCCTGAAAATCCAGACTATCAAAACCATTCTGATTTTTTAATTAGAGCGGAAGAATACGGAATACCTCAAGCAAGGCATCGGGTCATATTGCTTGGTGTTAGAGATGATATTAAGAAGATTCCAAATATATTAGTCAAAACAAAAAATCAAAATAATTCAGTTAAAAATTTAATCAGCGATCTTCCTCGTTTAAGGAGTGGTTTATCTAAACATCAAGATACAGATGAAAGATGGATAATGGTAGTATCCAATTATTTAAAACAGCTTAGCCAATATTTTGAGAAACAGGGCAAAGCCGAGGCTTTTTCTAAATTGAATCTAAATTTGTCTAACGAATTGAAACGACATTGTTCTAACAACAATGGAACAAAAGATATTTTAATGCCAAATTTTTTAAGAAATTGGATAGAAGATAAAGAATTAAACGTGGTATTAAATCATGAAACAAGAGGTCATATCGAAACAGATCTTCTTCGATACGCTTTTTGTGCAATTTACTCTATGCTCTATGATGGCATTTCGCCAAAGTCTCGGGATTTTCCCGCTGAATTAGCTCCCCAACATGCCAATTGGTCAACCGGAAAGCATGCAGATCGTTTTCGAGTTCAGTCTGCGAATAAGTTTTCAACAACTATTACTAGTCATATTTCGAAAGATGGGCATTATTTCATTCATTATGATCCCACTCAATGTCGCAGTTTAACTGTTCGAGAGGCCGCACGATTGCAAACCTTTCCAGATAACTATTATTTTGAGGGAAATAGAACACAGCAATATGTTCAAGTAGGAAATGCGGTTCCTCCATATTTATCAAAACAAATAGCTGAAATTGTATTCAATTTACTTAATGAGTAAAAATGTTACTATTTATTCTTAATATATATTCGCCGATTATTAATTTTCTTACTCTTAATTGTTCCGTCGTTGATAAGTAAACCTAATATACTGTAACTTAGATAGTCTTGTTGACGGCCTTCGTTATCTGATTGTAGTCCAAGGTAATGAGCGCAATTTGAATTTGTAATTCCTTGAGGGTTTTCATTAATAAAAGATACGATAGCTTCTTTTATTAATTTCAGTCCTAATTGCGCTTTGATTATTGCATCTTCTGGTAGTGATATATTATTAGGTTTTAATTTAGAGGGTATACTACGAGGTGTAATTGAATTGTATAAAATACCATTATTATCAATAGAACCTAAACAAGAGATTAGTTCCATTTCAATACGTAATGCATCTTCTTCTGTAAGATGATCAACTAATTTTGTAATAATAATATTAAATCCGTCGTTTAATATTTCTTTGATATATTTTCCTTTACGAGTATTATCAGGTTTGTTTATATGCTCAATAGATCTACTTCCAGTTCCTTTTCCAACATAAAAAATTTTTGCCGGTTTTTGTCGAGGATCTTTTAATGCATAAACATAATAATTTCGTTTCATTCTTATAATTTTCCCACTTTATCTTGGTAACGATTAAGAAGGTTTTCTAGAACTATTGCTTGTTTTTCAGAAGGAGCTTTTTTATGATCCATTGCTATTCTTAGTATACTTATTTGCGAAACGGTAGCCTTATCTTCTTGATGCAAAATATCTTCGATCTTTTGCCATACGTCTTTAGAGACTCTCATTACTTTTTCTTGTAAACTAATTCCAGTCTCTATTTTTTGTGTTTTCTGAGATTTAATAGTTGAATAGTTTACTTCCTCTATTGTAATTAAAAGACTCTTAATGTTGTTTATATCACAGTTTATTTTTTTTACTGTATCCCAGAAATTAACTCTCTTCGCATATTCGCTTGGATTTCCTATTGGTCGATCATTTGCTTGTAATAATTCATTAATTTTTTGTGATAAAAGTAAGAGTAATTGAATAATTGAAGTAGAAACCGAAGATGAACGCCAGAGTAAATCAATATTCAATTCAAAGTTATGTTTATTTATCTCACTAGATAATCTAGCAATTGCATATGTAACTATATTTGCCCTAAACCCAGAATACCATTCTTCAGGCATAATTGCCTTTTCTAAAGCTCTAAAAATTGAAGCATAACAAACTAATTTTCGATAATACCGTTCACCAAAAATAGAGTCATCTTCTTCCCATTGTTTATTAATGAGCTCTGCAAATATAGCGAAATTTTTTTGTGCCCCTTTACTAACTTCATAAGGTAAACAATTCCAGCTATTCATTATTTTTGCAACGTCTGTTTTTGTAAGTAATTGTGAACGAGGATTTACCAATTGAAATTGCTTTTTCTTCGAACCACTTATATATAATTGAGCATCTAAATATTGTCCCCTTGCTCGTTCATAAAACCAATGGGTTAGACCTTTTTGACCAGTTTTAGCTGGAACCCACAATCTACGAGAGAACTCTTCAAGTCGAATATGAAAAGGATGATTTGAAAAAAGATCTGCATCGGATACTTTATTTTGAGAATTCGCATAACGAGATATATTTGATACTAGATTTTGCGTATTATCTGAAATTACAGTTAATTTCATTTGAACCGAAACATTAGATAAATCAGCTTTGTCTTTTATAAATGCGCTGTATAATGATGCTGTTGTTTGACCGCCGTTTACGATTTGTAGGTCTTTTAATTGCGTTATTACTGTTCCTGTTGGCGTTTCTTTTATTACTGCTTGACTAGCTATTGTTGTTAGACCATTATTATATGCAAAGAAATGTAGGGGCTCATGCAGAATTGTAGCTTTTATTCCTTTGTTCACTTTTCCTTTATGTTGTAAAAAACTACGAACATTTTGCTCAAGTAAACGAGATCCCCATTGTTGGTATAGCTTAGCTAGTTGCTCTCCAGGTAAAACTGCTAATATTGATTTTTCTTCCTCATTTTTTTGATTTGCAATGAGACATGAAATAGGAGAGTCACTAAAATCAATAATCATTTCCTCTCGTTCTTTACGAGAAAATTCAAGTTCAAAAGTTCTTTTTAAATCCCATAAATTTACAGAACAAACTTTATCATCAAAATTATCTAGTTTTACTTCTTTCATCCTATCCGAGGCAAGTCTATTAGACAAAATAATAAATCTTATATTCTCAATATTAGACCAATTATTTTGAATAAACTGAGCTGCATAATAGCAATTACTCGATGGTTCAAAAGTATTATAAAGCACTTCTGGTGTAGCAAGTTTTTTAAGAAAATTTTGAAGTTTTTTCAATACAGCTTCAATTTCTCTTTTAGATAAAGAAGATTGTTCCGGTGTTGATGAAATTATTGTCCCGAATATGGATAAAGAAAAATTATTCTCATCAAAAGAGTAGCCATCAATTAACCAACGACCTGCCCCATCCCTTCCATCTTCGATAATATTGTAATCATCAAATTCTCCAGCATCAGATAATAATTCTAGAATATAACTAAGATATTCATATTCGATCATTCTAGATTCTACATCTGACGATACTTTTATATGCTCTATTAAAGATGTATAGTATTCTGTCAACTGTTCATTCATTTTAACATCCTTTTATATGTAGCTTCTCTATTGGACAAAGGTGCTCTGAAACAGAATCCAGATCAATATCGTATTTTACCTTTCCTATACCTATAGGAATGTTTATATCAGTAAGTTTTGGAAACTGTTCCGTGATAACATAACTTTTCGGTTTACCAAGATTAAAATAAAATGAATCATAATTTTCATTTTGAATATAACCAACATTTAATAATCTTTCATCAAAAATAGCATATTCTTGAGGAGAGATTAATTGCCTAACTTCTTTTATGAATTCATTAAGTGTAATTCCATTTTGTTCTGTATTCATAGCACAAGGATATACAATTAAGTATAAAGAATGAGGGCTATTCAGTTGTTGCCTAGAAGATATGTTAATGATATTAGAATCAAATGCACGAGTTTTGATTTCAACGCTTAACTCACATTTTTCATCTATGAAATCTTGACTCTTACCTAAAGGACCTTTCCATCCATAAACGCCTGTTTGAGATATTTTACTTATCCAATGCTCTTTTAAAAATTGAAGTTCTGCAATCAATCCCATACACTCTTGGGGAGTGAGTAGCTTATTTTCTTTTTCAAAAAGCCGCTGCCATGCTAATACTCTATTTTTTACTATATTAATGGTATCGATATAGTTTATAGAAACTTCACATGAACTAATAAGATCAAGACATAAATGATAAAAAACCTTAGATAATTCTGATGATCCTATTACAATACACAAATAGCAATCGTCATTTTCTCCTCTTATTTTAAGAATATTTAATCTATAATAATTATGATTTAAGTGGATATATTGAGCATCTTGTAAAGGTATTTGTATGGCAATACCAAATTGCTCATCCCTACATTTTACCCAATACCAAGGTGTTTTTTGGTCGCTTTTTACTCGCAACGTACTTAACATACCTTTGACTGGAGTGATCATTGAAAACCAAGGAATATTACTCTGACTCATATCTCTGATTCATCCGTTAATTGAGTTCCATACCTTTCAAGCCAATCACGTGTAACCTCCCATGGAACTTCTGAGCCGGCATGGTTAGATGGTGGGATTGAAATAACCCAACCTAAAACTGTCTTTTTATGTAAATCATTTTTATTTACAGCATTAACTATATGAAAAATAATAGATGGTTTATTTCGTTTTCTTCTATATATTTTATCTGCAGGCAGTTTTCCATTAAATTTTTTATTTATTTCTTCTATTTCTTCTTTAGTAAGACCTAAGGCTTCAATACCTTTATCTGTAAGTCTACTGTTTGCATTTAATCTTAATTCATTTTTATTATTAACATTTTTAGGTATATCTACAACAGTCCGGTTTACTTGAATAAACTTTCTCCCATTCTTATCAATCCAGTTTCTTTCCTCACTAGAATTTTTCAGTTGAAAAACAAAGACATCCCATAATTTAACATCATTATCAGCTAAAACTTGTAAAAAAGGAATAAACTGAGAATTATCAGCCCAAAAGCCACAACTAGGATGATTTGTAAGTTTTTCAAGACAACCTATAACTATATCTGCAGAAATATTTAAAAAGTGTAAATGTTGTTTTTGACTATCTGGTATATCTTCTGGATTTCTTTCTTTAGCAGCTATTTGTTGAATAAAATCAGAGAAAACATCTAAATTTTTTTGAATGATTTCTTGTCTAGAATCAACACAATCGGTTTCAAGTAATTTGTCATCAAATCGTAATCGAGTAACAATCCTAGTAGACGTTTTCATTTTATTTACAGCTGTGACCATTAATGCATCAGGTGAAGCTCGAACTCTTAATCCAAATTGTCTAGGCGTCATTTTCTTTTTCTTCATTTCAGCAATTTGTCTTCGCAAATCTTCTGTTGCTTCTAATATATGAAAATACCAATCTAACGATTCAGAAGTTAACCATAATTTTAGTAAGTCTTTATAACCTTCTCTATAGCCGTACCAACGTCCCATTTGCATTAAGCTATCATACATAACTGAACGTCTGTAAAAATAACTAACTACTAATCCTTCTAATGTCAATCCTCGACTTAATTTCGAACCGCCAATAATAATTTGTTTTTTAGGTCCATACTGATCATACTTCAGTGTGTTTCCAGATTTACTATGAATTGTAATAACTTTAGGTTCTTCCATTGGTGATAATGCTTGGCAAACCTCTTTCCAAGATTCGTTTATTGTGCCTGCATAATTTTCATTCCATAAAGCATAAAGCTTTGCCATAGTGTTGGATACCTGTTCACAATTATTTTGATTAGAATATAGTGTTATAGCATTCCAATATTCATCAAGGCAATTTTTAATGAATGGTTCTAAATCAGACTGTACCGCAGTTAATCTAGACATATTGATTAACATAGAATCATAATCATTATTTGTAATCAAAAGTTTTTTTCTTCGAAGATCCTTAACCGCACAAGCTAATAAAAAAACACCAATAGCATTTATTAAAGACTTTGGTATAGATGTAATAGACACACCTGTTTTATGAACTAGAGGGAGACAGTTTTCTGCATCATCAATAATGTTACAAATACGATTACTAGGATCTTCATTAAAAAAATATGCAGCGCCATGATAAGAAGATGAAGCATTTAATGCCACAATAAAATCTTTTGGAAACAAATCTTCTGTATCAGCGATATCACCATCAGAGTCAGGATCGATGAAAATATTCGCAAATGGTGTTGCAGTGTATGCCACATAACTAACTTTTTGTCCGGTATTTATTACTTCTCTAATTAATCGATTTATTGTTTTAGGATCTTCTTCTGGATTACCTGTATTGACAGAAGCATTATCGGCTTCATCATCTATAATTAAAATAGGTTGTTCTATATAACCATTTTTTGCGTTTATTTCTGATTTTAACCATCTTAGTAAGTAATTTAGCTTATATGTATTTTTTTTTGTGACAACTAAAATCGGATCATTAATCCCTGCGATACTATTGCGCGGAGTTTTCTCTATGTCATTTTGTTGGTCTGTTAAACAATAAGGTAATCGCGGGTTTTCCGAAAGCCGCCCTACACCAATAAATCTAGTTTCCCTGTCTCTTGTTGCACGACCAGCTATTGATACGCTGCCAACAAAATCTTTATCCAATCTTTCCTGTGTTTGGCTTCTTAAATCTTCAACCGTTCCTGTTAAAATAATAATTAATTTATATCCAATGTCAGCTGCTTTATTGATTAATGCAGTATAGTTATTTGTTTTTCCTGATTGTACATCTCCAACTACCATCCCTTTAATGTGAAAAGCTGTTTTAGATTTAGGATCACCTAATAGAGCTAAAATTTCATCGGTATCTGAATCAGTTCTTTTTAAAATATTTCTCGGTAAATCTTTACTTTTTGCATAATTAGAATATCTATTCCAATAGTACCAATCTATTTCTTTTTTTCTTTTTTCTGTTAACCAATCATCTTCAATATCATTACCAGTAAGAATAATGGCCTCACCAATAGTAACATTAAATTTCTGGCGGAAGCGTTTTTCTATTACCTTGAGATCTTCCTGCGTAATACTTGGCATACTTAAACATTTTTGTAATTGCTCGTTAAGCCAACTATTTGTTATCTCTTGCTCACTCTTATAGGCTTCTTCTTCTATATTTACAAGAAGCATTTTGATCATTTGTTCTTTTGAGAATATACACATATTTCGCTATCCTTCTGCACTTTTAATTAAGCGCTTTATTTCTTGCGGAGTTAATAAAAAGTTACTATCATTCAATAAAACATTAAAAATGGAATCAGTTGAAAATCCAACATTTAAAAGTTCTTGAATTAATTTTTTAATCATTTGATTTGAATCTTCAGTTTCCTGAACTAACTTTATATTTAATGCCGCAATATCATTTTTTATTAATTCAATGGGTAATGCTTTTTCAATAAGAGTTAATAATGCCGATTTAATTTCGGAGGACTCAATACTGTTTATCATTTCAGATAACAAGGAATGAGTCCTATTAATTTTATAAACAACATATTGTTTATCCCTGTCAAATACACGTTGCCAAATGGATTCAAGATCTAATGATTGCATTTTAGCTCGACGTGTAAATGTATTAGATGACTTAATTGAACACTGAAAAATAATACGTTTTAATTGCTCTCGTAATAACGCTGGCAATTCAACCCGGGATTTTTTAACATCCAAACACCAAAGATGGTCTGCATCATTATTAAATTCTATTAATATTCGAGCTAATTTATTTGCTTCTGAAGCTTTAGCAAGTTTTTGCCATCCACCTGCAACAATCAATCTTCCAGCGCGATAGATATAAATGCCTTGACCAAGATGATGCTCACCTTTATTCGATACTCTGTTAGAAAAAGCATGGCTCATCTTAGATGGATGAGGTAAAATATAAGCCTTAACTTGAATAGTGCTCTTTCCAATGTTTATCGCTTGTTCAGACAATAAAGTTGAAGCTAACTGTTCTGGTTCGGGATTAATAGCAAAAGGATCCATTCCTTTTATGACTTTGTTATTAAGAAGTATATTAACTTTTTGTAAAACATTATCATTATTAATAAAACGATGAAAAATAAGTGATAAATGATCAATAAGATTTACGATACGTCGTTCATAGTCACGATCATTCTTAATAGAAGTTGGATCAATCGCTCTATCGAAACAGCTCCAAATAACAGCAGTGCCTGTTGCAGATGGGAAAGAAATATCATTTAAATAGGTTTCACAAACATCATAAGGAATAATTTGAGCCAACCATTGATTAGTTTTTTCAACAAGATCTAAATCCCAACATATTCCATACCAATTATCATTTACATTAGTTCTGCTAATTAATATGAGTTTTTTACATTGGGAAAAAGAAGCTGTTTTTAACCCCATCCCAAATCGACCAAGATCACTTTTATCTCTTATCTGATTTGGATTAATAGCACCTAATTGCATTGCTTTTTGGATTGTTTCAGGCAACATTCCAATGCCATCATCCATAACAGCTAAAATAGGATTACCATTACGCCATTGTGTAAAAATATTTATTGATTTAGCATGTGCAGAAATAGAATTATCAACTAAATCTGCAATAGCAGACTCAAGAGAGTAACCCACACTTCTCAAACTTTGTATAAAAGAGCTTGCAATAGGAGGAAGAGAAACAGTTTCCATGCTTTAAATATTCCTCTCATTATTAATATTATTTTTATGAGTATTTATTTTTTAATTTAGAGAAAAGCATTATACATGGTTAAGGATATATTTCTTTTATTTATTTCAAAAATAAGAATAATAATTAGTGTATTTTATTATTAATTTAACTCTTTAAATCTAAAATAATTTTGGATTGTTTTGTATTTGTATAAAACTGAAAAATTTAAATAAAAAATTAATTTTCAAATATTAGGAGTAAATGTGAAAGCTAATTTAAAATTAGGAATAATAAAAATCCATTGTAATTAAAGATTTTTTTATTAATTTAATTAGTACGTAAAATTCATCATTAAAAGCATACGATTAAAAATCTTCTATTAGGTCATATTAAAATTTTGTTATTAATTATTTTCTTTAAATTGCATAAAAACAGTTAATTATTTTTGATATTGTTTCATGATAGCATTTGAGATCAAAATCACAATTCTTCTAAATCAAAATTGACTCAGCATCTATTGTATGTTTGTATATTAATTGAACAGGCATGTGACTGGTAACGCAGGCAGGACCTAAATAAATTGTATATGCATAGCTGCATTTTACCGTTTATCTAGGTCTTGCTTTTTTTTTACCACGAACAAGAGCAATAGGAGATAGTAATGGATTATCAAAAAATAGCCGTAACCATTCTAGATAATATCGGTGGCAAAAGTAATATAGCGCATTTAGAGCATTGTGCGACAAGACTAAGATTCACCTTAAAAGATGATAATCTAATAAATCTTCCTGCTTTAGAAAAAATTGAGGGTGTTATAGGCGTACGGCAAAACGTTCAATGCCAAATTATTATTGGTAATGATGTGTTTGAAGTTTATAACGAAATTATTAAATTAATCGGAAATATTAATGTAAATAGTGTTAATAATCAGCCTAATAGTAAGAAAAAAATAAGTGCTATTTTACTCGATTTTCTTGTTTCTATTTTTCAACCGTTAATTCCAGCAATTGCTGGCGGTGGTCTGTTGAAATCTTTTGTAATATTGTTTGCTATGCTCGGATTGATAGATGAGAATGGATCTAATTATAAAATTTTACAACTAATTGGTAGTGCACCTTTATATTTTTTACCCATCCTTGTCGCATTTACTACTGCTAATAAATTAAAAGTGAATCCATTGGTTGCCGCTTCTGCCGTAAGTACTTTAATCCTCCCTGATATGGTGGTACTACTAAAAAATGACAGCACACTCTTCTTTTTACCTTTAGAGAATATTAATTATGCATTCCAAATATTTCCTGCGATTTTGACGATCCTTTTTTATTCTGTTGTTGAAAAATTTTTTACTAAATATTCATTTAAAGTTATTCGTCTCTTTTTTGTCCCTATGATGAGCTTAGTCATTACTGTACCTGTCTCTTTACTATTACTTGGTCCTCTTGGATACAATGCAGGTGTGATATTTTCTAAATTTATTATATTTTTTTATACCCATTTTTCATGGATTACAACAGGATTGTTAGCTGCGGTACTTCCTTTTATGGTTGTGGCGGGCATGCATAAAGCAATGCTTCCTTATGCCATTGATGCAATGGGTAAAACAGGATGTGAAATGTTATATATGCCGGCTTCTTTGGCACACAATATTGCTGAGTCAGGGGCTTGTTTTGGCGTAAGTATTAAAACTAAAAATAGTAAATTAAAATCGGTTGCTCTGTCTGCTGGAATATCGGCTCTTTTTGGTATTACTGAACCCGCGCTATATGGTGTGACAATCGTAAATAAAAAAATTCTTTATAGCGTGATGACTGCTGGATTAATTGGTGGGGCTTTTGCTGGCATTATTTTACTAAAAGCATTTGTTCTTGTTGGTCCCGGTTTAGCCAGTATGACCATGTATATTGATAAAGACAATGCGATGAACATAGTCTGGGCTTTTGTCACTTTTGGAATATCCTTTTTAGTCGCATTTATCCTTTCTGCCATATTTTTCGCAGATAGTATTGATGCAGATGATGAAAACTCAAATAACAATACCAAAAATACCATTAAAGATGAAGCTTTAGAGATTAGAAGCCCGATTAGTGGCAAAGCTATACCGATACATGACATTAACGATAATGTTTTTTCAACAGGAATTGTTGGTCAAGGCTTAGGTATTATTCCTAAAGAGGGAATTTTAAAATCACCCTGTAAAGGGGTTATCTCTATGATATTCCATACTAAACATGCTCTAAGTATTAAATTAAATAATGGCGCTGATCTGCTTTTTCATATAGGAATCGATACAGTAAAACTTGATGGTGATGGATTTGAGACACTGGTTAATGTTGGCGATATTGTCGATATTGGTGATGATTTAATTAAATTCGATATCAACAATATTAAAAATCATCAATTGGATCCTACCGTAATTTTTTTAGTCACCAATCCTGATGACTATACTATTTCTACTTTTAATGAAAACAAACAAGTAACTAACGATGATATTGTTTTAGAAATAAAGCCGAAAATATTAAGTAAAGGAGAGTAACATATGAAAAAATTAGCATTCCCAGATAATTTTTTATGGGGCGGGGCGATTGCAGCTAATCAGATTGAAGGCGCATGGAATATTGACGGCAAAGGACTTTCTGTTGCGGATATGGCAACGTATAAACCAAATGTTGATGTCAAAGATTATGCTGCGCATGTGGCGGTAACCAGTGAGGGTATAATGGCCGCGATAAACGATCTTTCTGATAAAGATTACCCCAAACGACGAGGCATTGATTTTTATCATCGCTATAAAGAAGATTTAGCACTTTTTGCTGAAATGGGATTTAAGACATTACGCTTATCCATTGCTTGGACAAGACTGTTTCCTACTGGCGAAGAACTTACACCTAATCCTAAAGGAGTTGAATTTTATAAAAATGTCTTTAAAGAGATGAAAAGACTTTCAATAGAGCCAATCGTTACGTTATCGCATTATGAAATGCCGATAGCATTAAGTATTAAATATAATGGTTGGGTAAAACGTTCAGTAATTGATGACTTTGTCCGTTTTTCAACAGCTTGTTTTGACCATTTTGGGGATTATGTAAAATATTGGTTAACCTTTAATGAAATAGACAGTATTTATCGGCATCCTTTTACAACGGCTGGAATTATTCCTGATAAATGTAAAGACGGACAGCTTGAACAAGATATCTATCAAGCTTTACATCATCAATTTGTAGCAAGTGCACTGGTTACCAAAATCGCCCATGAAAAAATCCCAGATTGTAAAATAGGCTGTATGCTCACCAAATTAACCACTTATCCATTGACCTGTAAGCCTGAAGATGTGGAATTGACATTGAAAAAAACGTTAGACAATTATTTTTATACTGATGTGCAAATTAAAGGCGAATATCCAAAACTGATATTGACCAATTTAAAACAAAAAGGAATTGATATTAAGTTTGAAGAGGGCGATCAAGAAATACTTAAACAAAATACCGTCGATTTCTTATCTTTTAGTTACTATATGTCAAAGGCTGAATCTACAAATCCGGATGCTGACCGTATACCCGGTAATACAATTATAGGTGTTAAAAATCCTTATTTAAAATCCACTGAATGGGGCTGGCAAATCGATCCAAAAGGACTAAAAATTTCACTAATTGAACTCTATGACCGCTATAATATTCCAATGATGATTGTCGAAAATGGGATTGGCGCAATTGATAAGTTAGAGGGCGACACCGTTCATGACCATTATCGAATTGAGTACTTTAAAGAACATTTTAAACAAATGAAAGAAGCCATTGATGAAGGCGTGGATTTAATCGCTTATACCAGTTGGGCACCAATAGATTTAGTCAGCGCCAGTACTTCGCAGATGTCCAAACGTTATGGCTTTATCTACGTAGATCAAGATGATGAAGGGAATGGAACTTTAGCCAGATTTAAAAAAGAGTCGTTTTATTGGTATAAAAAAGTTATTGAAACCAATGGGAAAGCTATTTACGACTAATAGCTGGAGAACAAACAATGATTTTGGTGGTAAAAGTATTAAATTCTAGTGTCGTTTTAGTTGAAGAAGAGGGTATCGAAAAAATCGTATTAGGGAAAGGCATTGGTTTTGGTAAAAAGCCCGGTGATACCATTGATGATGAGCGAGTGGATAAAATATTTTTAGAAAAAAATGTTAAGCTCGCTTATATCACCGATTTAGCGAAAGAAGTTCCTTTTCAATTTTTTCAGATAACCAAAGAAATCATCACATTAGCTGAAAACAGCTTAAACAGAAAACTGAATAATAATATTTATTTAACACTGACAGATCATATTTACTTTGCGGTTGAACGAGTTAAGCAAGGTCTGTTTATACCTAATAAATTATATTGGGAAATAAAGAATTATTATCCGCAAGAGTTTAATATCGCCAAGCAAGCTATTGAGTTACTCAACGCAAGATACAATCTCACTTTTCCTGAAGAAGAAGCGAGTAATATTGCATTTCATCTCATTAACGCTCAAACCACGACCACACAAAATCTTAATACGTTTCAATATGCCAAAATGATAAATTCAATAGTGAATTTGGTGAAATATTCTGTTGGTGTGCCAATAGATACCTCATCAATTCACTATACCCGTTTTATTACTCATATTAAATTTTTTGTAGAACGATTTTATGCCAATAATCAATTACAAGAAGATAATAACGATCTTTATGAACAAATATCCTCACTTTATCCTTATGCAATGCATATTGCAGAGAAAGTAAAACAATACATCGATCAAACTTATCATAGCTCAATATCCGATGATGAGGTGGTCTATTTGGGGATTCACATTAATAGACTAATACGCAATACCAAATGAATAGTCTTAGAGGTTTATCTAAAAGGTAACGCTAAAGTAAGCAATCCTTTTTAGATAATTTTCCTCCCTTATCCGATAACAAATTGTGATATTGATGGTTTTGTGTTAGTTTCTTTGTCATTATTAACTTACTTTAATTATTGACTTACCCAACAAGGCCTGTTTATGCCCAATTCATCTGCTAAAAAAGTCGCTTTTGCTGCTTTTATTGGTACCACAATTGAGTGGTATGATTTTTATATCTATGCGTTAGCATCAGTATTAATTTTTGGTCAGCTTTTTTTTCCGTCTGATAATCAATTTGTGCAAGTTTTAGGGACATTTGCCACCTTTGCGGTCGGTTTTTTATCACGTCCTTTAGGGGCAATCCTTTTTGGTCATATTGGCGATCGTTTAGGGCGCAAAAAATCGTTAATTATTACCTTATTGTTAATGGGCGTTGCGACAACGTGCGTTGGATTATTACCGTCTTATCAAGAAGCGGGAATCATTGCGCCGATACTGTTAGTTGCATTACGAATTTTACAAGGTGTTGCTGTTGGTGGTGAATGGGGCGGAGCCGTATTAATGGCGAATGAACATGCGCCAAAAGGGCTAAAAAACTTTTTTTCATCGTTTGCCCAGTGGGGTAGCCCTGCGGGTAATATTTTAGCATTGTTGGTTTTTTCTTATATTATTGGTTTACCGATTGATCAGTTAATTAATAATGGCTATTGGCGCATTCCTTTTTTAGCCAGTTTTATTTTATTAATTGTTGGTCTTATTGCTAGGGTTACCTTAACGGAATCACCGGTATTTATCGAATCATGCAAAAAACAAGCAAGCCTAAAAGAAAAAGAATCCGCACCAATTATTGATGTGTTTAAACAAGCAACTCCAATATTGGTACTAGCCATTTGTGCCAATGTACTGTCATTTAGTGGCATATTTTCTAATACGCTAATGATTGGTTATACGACTATGGCTCTCGGCGTTGAAAAAAAGACTATCGTTGATGCGTTATTTTGGATTGCAGTCGTGCACTTTATTGCTCAGCCGTTTATCTCTTATTTTTCAGAAAGGTTTTCGGCAACGCGCTTTTTAATTGTTTCAGCCATTTTGGCCATGGCATCAGTCTTTTTGTTATTCCCGATTATTCAGTCAGGAACTAAAATCAGCTTTATTGTTGGTATTTCGTTAAATGTGATTTGCTACAGTGGCTTTTATGGTGTGATAGCGGGTTATTTAAGCCGAATTTTTCCTGCCAGAATTCGCTATACTGGTCTATCGATGAGCTATCAAGGTTGCGCTGCCATATTTGGTAGTCTAATCCCAATGATAGGGGCATACATTATTTATACCTACAAGACTTATTGGTTACCACTCGCCTTATTTTATTGTGGTTTAGCATTGCTATCGATTATAAGTATCTATCTTTTAAGCAAATATCACTATTATGATGAGTAAAAGGCAACTATCTATGAAAACCGTTTTATCAATTCAATCTAATGTCGTGTATGGTTATGCGGGTAACAAAGTTGCTACATTAGCCATGCAATTACAAGGCGTTGAAGTCATGCCCATCCACACAGTGCAACTATCGAGTAATACGGTTTATCCCGATTATGATGGTATTGTACTGGGTACTCAGCAAATTACTCGAATAGTAAACAGTTTAGAAAAAATCGGCGTTCTAAACTCAATTGATGCCATCATATCAGGATATATCGGCCTTGCCGAACAGGGTGAAGAGATCCTCGAAGCGGTAAAAAAAATAAAATACTATAACCCAAATGCCATCTATGTGTGCGATCCCGTAATGGGAGGAGACATTAATAAAGGCAGTTCGCTACCGCAAAATATAATTGATTTCTTTACTAAGCAGGCTATCAAACACGCAGACTATATCACACCCAATTTATTAGAATTGCAATTATTGTCGAATATCGAAATTAAGACGTTTGACGATGTACAAATGGCAATCAAAAAGCTACAAAACAAATCTATCCAGGCCATATTAGTCAAAAACTTAGTCCATGCAGGTAAAACTACAGAATTGTTTGAAATGATTTTAGCTACACCATCGCAAAACTATCATCTTGCCCGACCATTATATGATTTTCCTTATCGTCCATTAGGTGTTGGGGACTTAATTTGCAGTTTGTTCACTGCCCATTTAGTTAATGGCAAATCACAACTAAACGCCTTTGAATTGGCCGCTAACGCTGCAAATCATGTATTAGCTGTGACAAAACAAAAAGATGCACGAGAACTGGCAATCATTGATGCTCAAGAGTGGATTAAACAGCCCGATTTACAGTACCGTGCAATAATGTTATAAAAAACAATTTCCAATTAAAATTATATTTAAGTTATCAATATAATTAATTGAAAATTAAAAAATTTATTAATTATGATTTAAGAATGGTTGATAATATGAAAGGCAAAATAGTCAGTATAAGTTTAATTGCAATCGCTTAGTTAGGAGCGGTCAATACCGCCAATGGCTACGAAATTGATTGCCCAGCTAAAATCAACATCAAATTTGATCATTCTGAGCTTGAAAATATTCCTGAGGGCTGGCAAGTTTCAGATAAAAAAGATCGAAGCCTTGCGCTCAGTAGTCTTGGTGTTTATTCTGATGAACCCGTTAAATTATTTCAGTTAGAGCCTGAAATTGGAATTATTGATGGCAAAAAACATGATATCACTTGGCAGGTCAACTCGGTCTTTGATGAAGGTGGCAACTACGTTAGTTGTAGCTATAATGGCGATGAAGTCCAATTGGTCAAAAAAATCGATTCAACGATGAAAAGCTGCTGGGCGGATTATTCAAATGATAAAAATCAAGCCATAAAAGCCAAACTTATCTGTAGTACGAGTGAATTGCAAGAGTTGAAATAAATTTCATCTATTCAATATGAATATCCCTAATTTTGGACTATTTCACAATTAAAATTAATTCATTATCTATATTATTTTTGTGATATAACAATTAATATAAGACATATATTATTGATATTAAAAATTTTTAATAATATCTTATCATTGATGATTATAAATGGTTTTTTTCATGAATCGGTGTACCTATTTTATCATGGATAAAAAACGTTTTTTAAAAAAAGAAGTAAGAAAATTGAATATTCTCAAGAACCAGAAACAAAAGAGACAACATTAAAAAGTAATGTCTCTTCTTTTACCGAAAAAGATCAATTAACACAACGATTTCAACATGTATTAACACTTATGAATTTTGCTTCATGCTACGGCGGCTTTACTAAAGCAAAACTAGCAAAAATAATGAAGTTAGATAAAATTAGTTCACTTGAAAAGTATTCAATAGGTGAAGAAGAACCATCTTTTGAATTTCTTGAACAATTTTGTGAAACATCCGAGTTTTTTATTGTTTTAAAGCTAGCCGATTGGAAATATATAATTTGTAATCGACTTTGGCACTTAAGTAAAGATGTTGGCAGGACAGGAAGTTTGCAATTAGTAAGTTTTTATAACTTAATTAAAAATTTAAGAAATAATGGATTTTATTCTAAATATTTTGGAAGAACACTAACGCTTGATAAGTTTGAGAAATTATATCGTGGACAAGTCTTTCCTGCGGAAATTATTAATTTTGATCGGATGAATGAACCATGGTGGGATGATTTTACCGATATAAATAATGTTTATCCAATTAGTAAAAATTATCTTAAGATGTATGGACAATCATTTATTAATGCGCAAAGTATAGTACGTACAGAATTAAAATAGAAAATATTAATATTTACTTTAAAAATAATTTATAGGTAGTTTGTAACCGAATAATGTTACAAACTTTTTTATTTCCCAAATCTCATATCAATTTTTGCTTTACCTTCAAATTTTTTTAAAAACAATTAATAAGTCTATACCATCTAACCACTTCATTATGGGAGCGCCGTGAAGCGACACATCATATGCAATTAACTGATTTAATAAATTAAAATCCATCACTGTTAGAACAAGGTTACAAACAATTACGTTTGCACGGTCTATCTGATATTCAAGCTTCCGGAATTTTAGCGCAAAAAATTACCCATCAAGGATTAATAATTGCAGTAAATGAGATATTTTGGTTATACGGTATTATCTTTGTATGTTTAACCAAGCTTATGTGGTTTGATAGTTCATCAATTAAAAATAATTAAATTAACTTAAACGGTTTTTTCTGGTATTGTATTGGTAATTTATACAAAATATTGATAAATATACATTAAATTTACAATGAGTGAGTTTTTTATAAACAGTATTTAAGCCTAGTTATTTAAGGGGTATGTAATTTGTTACCTGATAATTCATTGATTAAATTATACGAACAAAGTACAACAACTTTGCACTTCTTGTACAACGTTAAAACTGATAAACATAGCCATCCTTGTTTACAATTGACCATATCATTACATGATATTCTAATCACCCTTGAAACCGATGATGAAAATCATCATGGATTTGGTTTTATTATTCGATCTAATATCCCTCATAAATTGAATACCAACAAAACTTGCGTTATCAATTTTTTAGTTGAGCCTGAAGCACCATTTTTTAATTTATTATCTGACTTTACTAAAGTTAACCCTGTTTATCTGATATCTAAAAAACAATCTTTAATTCTTGCACAATATTTTATTCATTCTGTCAAAAATAAGTGCTTATTCGATATTCAGCATATTGCTAATTTGTTGCACGGCTCTAAAACAGATTGCAGTTATCAACAAGATAATCGAATTGTTAAGGCAACATCGATAATTTCCACACTACCGATTAAACTTATTTCTTCAAAAGAACTGGCTGCAAAGGTTAATCTTTCCGAAAGTCATTTTTTACACATATTTAGCGCTAAGTTAGGTATTAATTTTCGGGGTTATCTTTTATGGAAAAGGCTACGAGATGCCACTAATAGTCTTGAGTCAAAATCAAACCTAACAACATTGGCTAATGATAAGGGGTTTGCCGACGTTGCACATTTCAGCCGAACTTGCTTATCAAGTTTTGGATTAAGACCATCAGAACTTAAACGGGCGTTAATGCCTGAAGACAAAAGTAATGAGATAACCTCAATAGATTGCTTTAACAATGATCATTTTCAAGAATAGTTTAAAATTATACTAATATCAGGATAACTCTTTATTTAAGATGAAAAGAATAAGATTCTAATTATATACATTACATATCTCTCTTTATCTTTTAATCTACATTCTTGTAAAAATTATTCAGGAGTCTATACTGTTATAATGAAAGTAATAATGTATCATTCTATTTTATCCGTTGAACAATATCCTTAAGCAGATAGGTTGCAAAATAACTACGATAATTATTGATCCTCAAGAATGATTAAAACGCTTCATTTACAATATTTTGTAACATGATTATAAAGACAGAGTTTTTATAACAATTTAATTTAAATTATTACCATAATCATTTAAAAATTATAATAATATAGCAATATGTATAGTATAAGAATTGATAAAAGGTATTAATAAAAAAACGTAACCATAAATTTACGTTTTAGTATTAGTCTATTTTACTAATAATTTAAAAAGCTCTAATAAAGAAGATTATTGATAAAAATCATTTGTTGCAACATAGTTACTCTATATATAATATAATAAAAAATAATCAGTTTGCATAAGATTGGGAATATATGGGAACATTATATTTAAAAGGTGTTAGAAGCTACAATCCGACTCGTTTTACAGAAATTAATCTTAATAAGAAAATAAATATTTTTTGGGGACAGAATGGTTCAGGTAAATCAACTATTTCTGGATATTTTTATTCACCAGATGACCCTCAATACTCTCAGTGTTCTTTTAAAACTAATAACACTTATAATTATCTTGTTTATAATAATCAATTTGTGATTGATTGTTTTTATAACAAAGCTGAACAATCTGGAATTTTTACATTAAGCAAAAATAATAAAGAAGCCATAGAATTTATTGAAAATAAAAAAGAAGAGTATCAAAAGTTACAACAAGAAATAGAGCTAATTGATACGGAAATAAAAAAAATAAATGATAGAACAGAGGATGTTTCATCTACATTTAACAATGATGTTTGGGAAAAAACAGATGATATCAGAAACTCAAATTTAAAAGTTTTATTAACAGGTTTTTTAAGAAAAGATTTATTATCAAAACAACTTGAAAAGATTTATGAAGCAAAAAATATAGACATAATTAATCTAGTGAATGAATACAATACTTTAGTCTCATATAAAAATACAAAAATAAATGAAGTTATTATTCCGCAAATATATCAACCATCTTATATAGAATTAGAACTTTTAAAAACATCAATTATTTCATCTGACAATAGCTATTTATCAGAATTAATAAATGAATTATGTAATTCTGATTGGGTACAAGAAGGAATCAATTACATTAGAGATGAAAAATGTCCTTTTTGCCAAAAAGAAACAATAAATTCAAATTTTACAAATGAAATAAAACAATTATTTGATAATACTTATAACGAAAACCTAGAAAAAATATCTTTTTTTCTAAAAAAATATGAAAGTGAAAATAAAAATTATATATCTTGTTTAAATGATAGTTTAACAACTTGTGAGTATATTAAAAGAGATCATGAAATATGGAAAAAAATTCAAGTTTTTGAGCAATTAATTAATAATAATATTATGGTGATAAATTCTAAAATACAAAAACCTTCTATTATTATTGAATTAAATGATATATCAGAAATACTCAATGAAATAACAGAAATAATTAATGGCATTAATTTAGAAATAAAATCAATAAATCAGAATGTGATTAATTATAATAAAAGTGAAAGCGCTATTAAATTAAAGTTATGGGAAATGATAAAATTTAGATGTAAAGACATCATATCATATAGAAATAGTAAATTATCAGAAATCGAGTCTACAAGGCAAAATCTAGAACAAGAAAAGAACCAATATATTAAAAAACAATCGAAATTAAATATAGAGATTTTGGAAAAAGAGAAAGAAATTTCAAGTATTGATGAAACGATTGATAACATAAATGACACATTAATATCTCTTGGTATTAACCAATTTAAAATTGCAAAACATGAAAATGACAAAAATCTTTTTTATTTAGTTAGAGATAATGGTGATAGCGATTATGTTTATCGCAGTTTAAGTGAAGGGGAAAAAACAATAATAACATTCCTTTATTTTATTGAATTATGTTTAGGATCAAACACACAAAATAATAGTAATTCCCAAACAAAATTTATTGTTATTGATGATCCAATATCAAGTTTATCTATCTCCTATATTTATGAAATATCATCATTGATTCGTTGTAAATTAATCGAAAAACAAAATAACTTTAAACTTGTCATTTTAACTCATAACTTATTTTTCCTTCAGGAGTTATTGATCCATACCAAAACCAAAGAAAGGGAATTTAAAAAAGATCATTCATTGAATAAAATAGTAAAAAATCAATATAGTGCAATTGAAGAATTAAAAAGAGAAGAGATAAAAAATGATTATCAGTCTTTATGGATGATCTTAAAAGATGCTAGGAATGATAAGATTAATCCTATTGTAGTTCCAAATATAATGAGACATATTTTAGAATATTATTTTTCTTTTCAATGTAATAGAGATGAATTAAAAAAAGTTTTAGATGATTTAGCTAATGGGGACAATATTTCAGTTAACAGAGCATTTTATCGATATGTTAATAACGGATCTCACTCAAATAGTATTAATTCAGATGGAATATTAGCTATTTCTGTAGATAGATATTTTGAATTGTTTAAAAAGATATTTATTCAAACTAACAATCTACCTCATTATGTGGCTATGATGAATGAAGATAATGAAGAGGAGAGCCATCACTGAGAGAGACATTTATCGTCTTAACGTTTAGGATATGAACGGAAATACTGACAGACTTTCCTCCAAACCCCATTGATTCGACGCAGATGTTTACGAACAAAAACCTTTTTATCGGTCATGGCGTTATCCTCTTTATTCAACTAGTAGGAACTACTAGCAGCTTTTACACAACCTTACGTGCAAACACTGCATACAAATAAAGGTTGGCTAAGTAAAAAAGAATATTCTCAGGATGACTCTTTTCTAAGAATATCAGTGAATAAAATTGAATTCAATATCTACAAATAAAAATTATTAAAAAATTAGTATATTAAAAGTATTGAATAAGATAAATTTATGAACAATTATAAATCATGATTTAACTAGTTTCATATCAATTTTCTTTTCCAGGTTCTTTACGTTACTCCCCCGAACTTAAAAATCTTTAGTAAAAAGATTTTCCACAGTAACCTATTAATCAGTCTTTGTTTACAATGTTTTTAATTTTGATTTTATTTATCTTTTTTATGAATGCACTAAATTCTTTATAAATCAAAATATATTTTATAATTCTTTCTATAAAATTTTTTACCGAAGCTTTTCCTATTATACTTTATAAATTTCATATCCTGTAAAAATTATTCAGGAGTCTATACCGTTTCATTGCAATTTTTTTTAATAGTTTCCGTGTTATTGGGCTGTTTTTAGTTAAGTTAATTAATATTTATTGCCCTTGAAGATAGAGTTCACGTCTTTGGTGATGAATTGATATGTCATGGTAATTTTAATTAATAGTTTTGGGTTTATAATTTTTGGCATAAAAAATGCATTCCTTAGTTATCATTAATAGATGAGGAATGGTTAAAATGGAAAAGAAATATAAAGTTAAGCTGTTATTAAGTATGTTGCTCGTGAGTGGTTTGTGTCAGGCGGAACCGTTGCCTTTTTCAGAAACAGGTAAATATTGTGAGACGCCTTCTCGATGTCTTAATCCAATCACTACCCATGTTATGGTGACTTCGCCAAATTATTTAGCAACTCAAGCAGGTCTTGATGTGTTACATCAAGGTGGTAATGCGGTTGATGCTGCTATTGCGGTTGCATCGACATTAGCAGTTGTTTATCCACAAATGAATACTATTGGCGGTGATAATTTTTGGATAATTTATAACTCAAAAACCAAAGAAATTAAGGGATTAAACGCAAGCGGGCGATCGGGTAGTCTGGCGACGATTGCATTTTATAAGCAACAAGGGTTAGATAAAATTCCGTCGCGAGGTTATTTAGCTGCAAATACCGTCCCTGGCGTGATTTCTGGTTGGGATGAAGCTTATCAATATGCGTCAAAAAGCATGAATAACTCTTTACCGTGGAATAAGTTGTTTGATTCGGCAATCAATTATGCTGAACATGGATTTGCCGTTTCACCGAGTTTAAATTATTGGTCTACAGTCAATATTGATACTAAAGATAAAGAGTTTCGCGATCTTAAACGTTTTGATGAGTTTAAAAGAGTATTTCTAAAAAAAGGTGGTGAAGTCTATCAAATCGGCGAAATTCTCAAACAACCTGATTTAGCAACTTCATTAAAGTCTATTGCTAATGACGGTGCAACGGTATTTTATCGTGGCAATATTGCTAAGAAAATTGTTGATGATTTAAAGCGTCATGGCGGTGTGTTGACCTTAGAGGATTTTGCTAACCATAAAGCAACATGGGTTTCTCCTATTCATGTTAATTATCGACAGTATACAGCTTATAATTTGCCTCCTAATACACAAGGGATGGCTTCTTTAGAGATTCTTAATATATTAAATAATTTTGATGTTAAATCATTAGGCGAAGGCAGTGTTGATTATTATCATTTAATCATTGAGGCGACCAAGCAAGCGTTTGCCGATCGTGATAAATATTTGACGGATCCTGATTTTAACCCGATCCCGCTTGAGTTCTTATTATCCTCTCAGCATGGCCAAGAGCAAGCTAAACAAATTGATATGCAAACAGCACGTATCGATATTAAACCCTTAGATCCAAAAGGGGATACGGTTTGGTTTGGCGTTGTTGATGCACAAGGGAATGCGGTTTCTATCATTCAAAGTATTTATCATGATTTTGGTTCAGGAATTGTCGCCAAAGATACCGGAATTTTACTGCAAAATAGAGGGAGCTTTTTTTCACTCGATCCCAACCATATTAATCGTTTAGAGCCGAATAAACGAACCTTTCATACCTTAAATCCAGCCATGTTATTTAAAGAGGGTGCACCGTATCTGGTGTATGGCACTATGGGAGGAGAAGGGCAACCACAAACCCAAGCGGCCATTGTCACGCGAATTGTCGATTTTAATTTGTCTCCTCAAGATGCCATTAATGCACCAAGATGGTTACATGGGCGAACTTGGGGAGCATCATCCAATGATCTTAAAATAGAAGGGCGAGTCGCTAAGAATATTATTGATACTCTTAAATCGCGTGGACATAATGTGAAAGTCGTTGATGATTATACCGATACCATGGGGCATGCTGGCGCAATTTTAATTGATACCGATAATCATCGATTAATGGGGGCAACCGATCCTCGTGGTGATGGTTTAGCTGCGGGTTATTAATGATTGATTAAAATAGTAGATCAAATCAGCAATAATAGAACTAAAATAATAAAGATAATGACATCAGCCATTATCTTTATTTACTCTTTATAGAGATCCCAATTTTTTAAAGAAACTGAAATCTTTTTTACATCATACTTTAAACGTTATCCAAGGTTTAAGTTTAACGGCGGTTTGGATTAATCCAGCGTTTTCTTGCGCTTGAATGACGGGCGTAATAGGTTTATATGCAGCAGGTGCTTCTTCAAATAGTCGTTCTTGTTTCAAAGTTACGCATTGCCATGGCAATAAAGAGTTATCTGAAGCCAATTTCTTACTGCGCATCGTTTGCCTTTTTTCTGCTCGTCCTGCGCCATGCGAGCAAGACCATAACCAATCAGGATGACCTTTTCCGATTACAACATAAGAATAATCCCCCATAGATCCGGGTATTAAAGCGATTTCACCTAAGTGTGCGGGTGTTGCGCCTTTACGATGAATATTCATACCATTTTCAGGAAAAATAACATTGTGTGATATATCGACCAATAATTGACTCGCATCCTGCTTAAAGAGTGTGTTAAAGGTTTTACGCACCAGCTCTGTGATCACAATGCGATTTATCCAAGCATAACGAGCAGCAACCCCCATCGCTTGCAAATACTCTTGAGCATGATTGTCAGTCAAAGCAAATAAACCTGATTTAGGATATTTTTGATCAGCAGGCCATAATGCTTTGGCTTTATCTTGCCAACGCTTGCCAATATAAAAACCGACATCACGTGATCCAGTATGGATCATAACCACAATAGCATCTTTCTTTAAACCTAATTGATAAGCGACATGGCGATCAATAATTTCATCAACAATTTGTAATTCAACAAAATGGTTACCTGAACCTACTGTGCCTAAACTTGACGGACGAATAATCGCTCGTTTTTCAAAAAAGGCTTCGGGAGCATACTGGCTATCGGCTGAAAGAAGATCATTGCCAGAAATTTTACTAATCTCATGCGTTAGCCGATCAAAATTGACACTATTCCATAAACCTTGTTGCGGTAAAGTTCCCAACCAAGCGGTAAGACCTTCATCAAAGAGCGCTTGAAAAGATGTGGGTGTAACCGGTACATCGCGCTCATCATGCAATAACACCTGTTTTAATTGCTCAATGAGTTTTGATTTTTGTTCAGTCACATCATTAAGGCTTAAACCTGTAGTAAACAGGCGCATACCACAATTAATATCCGTGCCTATCGCCGCAGGAATAATTAAATTAGGGGTAGTGGCAACAATACTTCCAACTGGTGCAATCGCACCGGGATGAAAGTCCGGTGTAGCCCTTGCAGCGCAAACTTTGCCGTCACTATTGGGCATTGTTACCGATGCAAAATCAAGTAACTGCTCAACCGCTTTTTTTTCTAAAGGTAACGGATTGGGTAACAGTGCTTGTGCTGTAATATCTTGTTTATTAAATGTATAGATATCATTATTAAAATGAGTTTCAATCCCACATCGGGATAAACGTTTTTGTAAACGGGTAAATGTAGACATAATAGCCACCTAGAAAACAATAAAATACTGTCCTCTCAATTTGAGAGGATAATTACTGTTTCCTGCAGCAGCACTATTCAGGAAAGTGGGCGTATTCTAGACCAAAGTTTATTAAAATGTAAACTGATAAATTATTTTTTATTAGATCATCCGTTCTTACTGTGTATTCTTTCCCAACTCAGGTCAAATTTAGCTAAATATTTTTTTAAGCGATCAGCATCGTTCCTGCGTTGTTTTTTGGTTCGGGATATGGCAAATAATTGTCGGCCAGCTTCTGATAAACTACTACTTTTTTGGCAGATTTCGATCACTTTTTCCAGTTGATAACGGTCAAACTCATCAATTTCATTAGGTATCAGGTCATCATAACTATTTTGTGTAGAAGTCCAATTTTGACTTAGGCGTTTAATTTCTTGTTCGACCTGTTCAATGGTAATGTTTGCTTGCGGTGCTAAGGTTGCCATGCGAATAATTGAGCTGTTTAATTCACGAAAGTTACCTTGCCATAAGGCTTGTGGTGAGGTAGCGAATTTAAGATAAGCTTGGCGTGACTGTTGATTAAAGCGTGGCATAATGCCATATTCTTTGGCATAGCGCGCCAATTCAAAATCAATATTGGGTTCAATATCCTCTTTTCTATCTACTAAGCCCGGTAGTTGATAACTCCACAAATTGATTCGAGCAAACAGATCTTCACGAAACTCACCATTGGCAATGGCTGATTTAAGATCTTTATTGGTACCGGCGATTAATTGAAAATCACTGTGTATCGGTTTGTCGCTACCAAACGGGTAAAATTGTTTTTCTTCAATGGCTTTTAATAACATCGCTTGCTCATCAAGTCCCAGTTCGCCAATTTCATCTAAAAACAGTAGACCACCATCGGCATTTTTAAGTAATCCAGTGCGCGCAAAATTTGCTCCCGTAAAGGCACCTTTAACATGACCAAACAAGGTTGACATTGCACTATCACCGCGTAGAGTAGCGCAATTGATTTCAACAAATTGTCCTTTGACCTGATGGTTGGTTTGTTTGAGCAAATAAATCTGTTTTGCCAAAAATGATTTACCCGCGCCCGTTGGTCCACATAATAAAATAGGCGCATGGGAACGACTCGCCACTTGTTCGATTTCGGCAATAAGCTGATTAAATTGTGGGTTACGAGTTGCGATGCCAGATTTTAATAGCTCGGTCGCTTGCTGAGCATATTGCTGAAAACGGGTTAGGATTTTATCGTAACGATTTAAATTTAAATCAATAATACTCATTATCCCGCAAGGGGTAAGCGCAATCGGATCGTTTTCCTCAATTTCATTATTTTCGGTCAGTGGCTCTTTTTTCGGAGGAGACATTTGTAATAATTTAGCAGGAAAATAGCGTGATTCTGCCAGTAAAAACCAACAAATCTGCGCAACATGGGTACCAGTTGTGATATGTAAATAATACTCTTCTTGTTCTGAATTAAATGTGTAGTTTTTCGAAATATCAAAAAGGAAGGTATAAACTTGTTCAAAATCCCATGGATCATCAATGTTTACCTCAATGGGGTTTACTTCAGTATGAGGCGATAAAATCTTAATATCTTTAACGATTGTACAAAGTAGATCATAATCGTTCGGATAATAGAGCAGTTCTAATCGAGTAACAGGCATATCGGATTGATGACATAAATCAATAGTCGGTCGCCAATTCTTCCAACGCCGTTTTCCTTTACCACGTTGATCTAATACATTCCCTAAAAATCCAAATACGACATTCTTTTTCATGGTTTTATATATTTTTATAAATTTATATATAAAATTATAAAAAATGTGTATTAAAAATACTATGATAATTTTTATCTTTATTTAAAAAAATCATTTATTTGTTTTAAAAACAAATAATTAAAAAATAATTGTTATGCTTTTTCATTTATTGGCACACTTTTCGCAATATTAATCATACCTAAGCAAGCATATTCAGATATGTTGAAATGGTTTAAATTTAATAATTAAGTCACTTTGTGGTGATAAAAGATAGCAGCACTAAAGCGCTCATAGCGCAATGTAGCAATAGAAATTTTGGTCATAAACGAACGGATAAACGGTTACATGGTTTAGTGCGATCTAACTAATATAAAGATATTACCACTGGCGGAGTGCATTTTACCCAGATTTAAAAGGAAGATAAAAATGATTCAATATGAAGTAATAAAAAATGAAAATTCAAGACCAGTAAAAATGTGGACTAAAGGTGTGCCAGTCGAGCAAGGAGCCAAAGAACAATTACTAAAAACAGCACAATTGCCATTTATTTTTAAACACATTGCCGTAATGCCTGATGTCCATGTGGGTAAAGGATCAACAATCGGGAGTGTTATTCCTACTCTGGGTGCCATTATTCCAGCAGCCGTTGGGGTGGATATTGGTTGTGGAATGATGGCCGTACAAACATCACTAACTGCGTCTGATTTACCTGATGATCTAGCTCCTTTACGTTTAGCGATTGAAAAAAACGTGCCACATGGTTTAACGCCTAAAAAGGAAGGTCAAGATCAGGGAAGTTGGCAACATGCGCCAGCAATTGTTGATCAATATTGGCAACAACTTTTACCGGGATTTGAGAAATTAACCGAAAAATATCCATGTTTTTTAAAAACAAATAATTACAACCATTTAGGGACACTTGGAACCGGTAATCACTTTATCGAAGTGTGTTTAGATGAAAATCAACAAGTATGGATTATGTTACATAGTGGTTCGCGTGGGGTCGGTAATGCTATTGGTGAATTTTTTATTAAATTAGCAAAAAAGGATATGGAAACTTACTTTATCGATAAATATTTACCAAATAATGAGTTAGCTTACTTTGTTGAAGGGACTGAACATTTTGATGATTACCTTATGGCGGTAAATTGGGCGCAAGAGTTTGCTCGTTTAAATCGTGAAATTATGATGCATAACACTGTTATGGCTATTAGAAATACATTAAATATTGAATTTACCAGTCATATACAAGCGGTAAATTGTCATCATAACTATGTGCAAAAAGAGCATCATTTTGGACAAAATGTGTTTGTGACGCGTAAAGGGGCGGTTTCGGCACGTAAAGGAGAACTTGGTATTATTCCTGGTTCAATGGGAGCAAAAAGCTACATTGTTCGCGGACTAGGGAATGAAGAGAGCTTTTGTTCTTGTTCTCATGGGGCAGGACGAGTGATGAGCCGATCTGCAGCCAAAAGAATGTTCACTATTGAAGATCAAATGAAAGCCACTGCGCACGTTGAATGTAGAAAAGATGCTGATGTGATTGATGAAATCCCAATGGCCTATAAAGATATTGATGCGGTGATGACCGCTCAAAATGAACTGGTTGAAATTATGCATCAACTACGACAAGTGGTGTGTGTGAAAGGGTAAATTATATCGAGGAGTCTATCCTCGATAATCATGATAAAAATAATAGGGTAATTATTGATCATATCATTAGTTACCTTGTTTCCATTTAAATTTAGCTCAATGTTATTTATAGCAAATCTAAACGTTTCTATTTTTAGCCATTTTTTCAATACACCGAAACGAGTAATGGCAACATAATAAAGTTACTGGATAGATAATAAAATTGAGGGTCATAAGTGAAGTTATAAACAAATATGGTAAAAAAACCTTAATATTTAGAGCCAATCCTTGATAAATACCTAAAATAAAATGTGCAACTATCCATGAGATAAAAGTAACTACAATCCCAATAATTACGCCGATACTTATCAATCCAAAAGGTTTTTTTATTTTATTTAATATCCAGATTGAAATAAGAATAAGGCAGAAATAACACACACCATAAAATACTAAATAATATAATTCTGGCGTGCTGTATTTTCTGATAAATAATCGATAACACCACGAGTAACTCAGTAATCCTCCGATAAGATTAAACAAAACTATAATAAATAGATTAATGGTTTTCATTGATTAATTTTTCCCTTAAGTCTTTTTAACTGTTTTTTCAATCCATAAAAACGAGTAATGACAACATAATAAAATTACTGGATAGATAATAAAATTGAGGGTCATAAGTGATGGCATAAATAAATCATAGAGATCGAATTCTAAATATTGATCCGCATTAACAAATAAAATGAACGGATTAACAATCCATGAAATAAAACTAATTAAGATAGCGATGAGAACACCTGAAATCAATAATATGACAGGACGATTAACTTTATTTAATATAAAAAATGCAATTAGTATAAAACTGAAATAACACATTTCATAAAATATTAAATATAGCCATTCTGGCGTGCTGTATTTTCTGATAAATAATCGATAACACCAAGAGTAACTCAATAAACCTCCGATAAGATTAAACAACACTATAATAAATAGATTAATGGTTTTCATTGGATAATCCTTTTTTATCTTCAATTTCTTTAACCGCATCTTCTAAAGAGCCAGGAAAAAGATAAAGCTCTTCTAATCCATATTCAACTAATACCGATGAAACAGCTGATGCACAATATGGGAGAATTCCAGTCGCATAATCTCCATTAATTACTCGTTGTTCAATATTAATGGCTTGCTGACGTGTTAAAGTGATTTTTGTCAGATTAACATAATCACCATCTACTTCATGAAATTTTTTGTATTCTTCTATGGAAAAAGGAAAGTCACCATCATCGTAAAAAGCTTCAGCTTGTCCTCGATATTGCCGCATATAACCACCATTAGGATCGAAGATTAATGGATATTTATCTTCCTCATTAAAATTAATATATAAGGCAGAATGGTCACCAAATCCAAATTTAGCATCCCTTACAGTAAATAAGTACGCTTCTATCTCTTGTTGTCCATCTTTTGTTACATCATTATTTAAATTTTCGTTTATATTCTTTTGAATAATAGAGGTATTGATGATAGAAGTTAAACTGTTATTTTCTTTCTCCACACCTACAAAAATGGTACTTTCCAACGCGATAATTTTATTACAGCCTATTGGGGAACATTTGCATGCAACGATACAACCGTCATAAGCTGCTGGCTTTCCTGCAACGATAAAATTGTAAGTCCCTTCTATAATTTTTCCTGTACTTTGGCATCTAGGACATGAAGAATAATCGCCAATGCAAGCTATACTTTGATTTGCATTAAAACTGTCCCCAGAGCCTGAAATAATTCTGCCTCCAGTGGTGGTCATATCACCAATAATCGCTATTTGCTTACTCATCACTACGCCATTGTTGCTTTTTTGAACTACTTTATTATAATTATATGAAACAGATATAGAAAAACAAACTTAAATTTGTGAAAATTTATTAATAAAATAAGAAAGTTATATTTGATAGTGATTTGATATTTATTTCATATAGCTAGGCTTTTTTCATAATAATTGTTACTTGAGAGAAATGGTTAAATGGTTATAATTTAATTCTATTACTTTAAGGATGGTAAATTAACTCATAAATTTTAGTATTAAAAATTTTAACTATTAATTTTTTAGATTATATTATTTATTAAAACTATACAGGACTTTGTACGGTTATAAGGAGAGTAACGATGTATCGAGAAATTTTACCTGTTAAGCAGCATTCTGCTGCTAATCGATTCTTGAGACAGTTACCAGAATTAGTTGCAAGTAGTCCGTTATGCCAACGTCTTAAGCCTTTTTCGTTGTTTATTGACATTGCACCATGGTCGTTAATTGCTCAACCCCATAGTTTGATTGCTAATGAGCTCGGTCTTTCGCCCCGAGCCGTACTTAGGCGAGATAATGTGATTAGACAATTGCTCGCATTACATGAACCATCCCTTTATCAAACAATACTTAATCTTGAAAATACGGTACCTAAAGAAGTGAGCCGACAAGCTGAGGCCTTTAAGTCATGGCTCTCGGATCTACTTAATACCTCTGTTATGCCTTGCGCCCATTGTACATCGATGAGCACGGTTCGTATTGGTCATCGCCTTAATTTTCGTTGTCGATCATGTCGACGTACGTTTAATCCATTAAAAGCACATCATCTTAATAAGTTATCACATTGTCATTTATGGTTACCTTGCATTGATCTATTGCTGGAAGGTGAATCTTGCAAAACGATTCATCAGAAGTTGGGTATTAGTGTTGATACCGCAGCTAAGTGGCAACTCTATTTTATTTGGTTAATGGCACATCAAGGGTTTGCAGCATTGGCAAACTACTGCCAAGCCAAACGTCGCCAACGTTACCGTCAAACATGGTTAGAAGTAAAAACCGGCGGATAGTATTTTAGCCTACATAGGATTAATGATTCATACTGCTTGTAAAAAATATTCAGGAGTCTATACCGTTTCATTGTGAATTCTATTCTAAATTTTACTTTTTAGAGTGTTTACAGTGTGGGTAAAGATGTGAACTGATTTTTATCAGTTGGATGTTGGCAAAATAATGATATTAAAAAGCGTGATCTTTTGTCGATCACGCTTTTATAAATATCTATTGTTAAAAATTAGATGATTGGTTAATCATTCCTTATTAATAGATACATCGCTTCATAAGGCCTTAATGTTATTTCAGATGCAAGTGTGGTTTTATTTGCATAATTACTTAACAGTGGTTGCCATTTAAGTGCCAGTAACTCTTTTGGCAATGGCCATTTAACCTGTTTATCCGTCAAATTCACTATTACCAATAATTTCTGATTATTCCAGCTACGCACATAGCACCAATAATCGGTAATATTTGCGGTCAAATTTTGGTAATCACCAAAAATAAATATAGGGTGTTCTTGGCGCAATTTAATTAATGCTTGGTAGCAATAAAAGATAGAATCGGGATCTTCAAGTGCGGCTTTGACATTGATTTGTTGATAATTACTTGCCACTTCGATCCATGGTTGACCCTTAGTGAAACCGGCATTTAAGCTATTATCCCACTGCATTGGCGTTCGGCTGTTGTCGCGTGATTTGCTCGCTAATATTGCTAAAATTTCTGCTTCATCCATACCTTCGGCTATTTTTTCGTGGTAGATATTTAGACTTTCAACATCACGATATTGATCAATATTATTAAAATGCGGATTGGTCATGCCGATCTCTTCACCTTGATAAAGATACGGCGTACCTTGTAATCCGTATAGTAACATGGCAAGCATTTTGGCAGATTCTCTGTGATATTGGCTTTCATTGCCTAAACGCGACACAATTCGCGGTTGGTCGTGATTACACCAGAAAATGGCATTCCAAGCTTTATCATGCATCCCTTTTTGCCACTCGCCCATAATATTTTTTAACTCGAGCAGATCAGGTTTGGCTAATCCCCATTTATAACCATTTGGATAATCGACTTTTAAATGGTGAAAATTAAATGTCATGGTTAGCTCTTTTCCGTCTAAAGAGGCATATTTTAAGCAGTTTTCTAATGTAGTCGAAGACATTTCACCCACGGTTTTAAGGTCATTAGGTTGAAAGGCATCACGGCTCATTTCTTGTAAGAATTCGTGAATTTTAGGCCCATCAGTGTAGAAACAGCGACCATCTCCGTTTTTATCATCGGCAAAATCTTGCTGTTTGGAGACTAAATTAATCACATCTAGCCTTAAGGCATCCACGCCTTTATCTGACCAAAACTGACACACTTTTTTAATTTCAAAGCGAACTTGAGGATTTTCCCAATTAAGGTCAGCCTGCTCTTTGGCAAATAAGTGTAAGTAATATTGCCCTGATTGTTCATGCCATTGCCACGCTTTACCGCCAAATTTGGAGCGCCAGTTATTGGGTTCACTGCCGTCGGCTTTAGCATCTTTCCAGATATAAAATGAGCGATAAGGGCTGGATTTATCTAAGGCTGATTTAAACCATGGATGCTCGGTCGAGGTATGGTTAAACACCATATCCATCATAATGCGGATCCCACGTTCATGCGCCTGTTTGACTAATAACTCAAAATCCGCCATTGAGCCATAAGCTGGATCAATATCGTAATAATCGGCAACATCATAGCCATTATCAATTTGTGGTGATGGATAAATTGGCGTTAACCAAATTGCGCTAATGCCGAGTTTTTTTAGATAATCTAATCGGCTAATTATGCCTAGTAGATCGCCTGTGGCACTGTCCTGGCTGGCTTGAAAACTTTTTGGGTAGATTTGGTAAATGGTGCCGTTTTGCCACCAAGGGATATCAATTTTATTCATTGTCTGCTCTTCATGGTTAATTTAAGATTTTATTTAACCGTTCTGTTGTAAAAACGGTTAATATTTAATGTGTAATTACCGAATATCTAACGTGCCTTTTTTGAGTTTTATTTTATAAACAGTTGCCGTTAACAAGATTGGAACGACAATCGCTACAAGCATTGCTAAGGCATAAATTGACCAATATATCGGTTTTATTGATAAAATACCCGGTAAGCCACCGACACCGATACCATTAGATAACACCCCGAATAAACCACAAATCAATCCGGATAAAGCCGCGCCAATCATGGCACATAGCATCGGGAATTTATAGCGTAAGTTAATACCATACATTGCAGGTTCAGTTACCCCTAAATAAGCGGAAATCGCCGCTGGAACCGAAACTTCACGTTCGTTATGTTTTTTACTCACTAAAATAATACCTACTACGGCCGATGCTTGAGCAATATTGGATAAGGCGATAATTGGCCAAATCGGAGTTCCGCCAATACTTTCAGTCATCTGCATATCAATAGCTAACGTGGTATGGTGAATGCCTGTGATTACGAGAGGCGAATAGAAGAATCCAAAAATAGCTGAGCCAATGAAAGCATAATCACCCGTCATTAAATATTTAACGATGTAGGCAATACCATTACCTAACATGCGACCGAAAGGACCTAACAAGAAATGAGCTAAAAAGACAGAAAGCAGTAATGCAACAATTGGTACAATCACTAACGTTAAATAATCAGGCACAATTTTGCGTAAACGGGTTTCAATCCAGCCTAATGCTAAACCAGCAAAAATAGATGGGATCACTTGCGCTTGATAACCAACCTTTTCGATGCTAAACCAACCAAAATCCCAGACTTCAGGTATTTTGCTACCAAGATCATAAGCATTCATCAGTTGTGGTGAAACTAATGTGATGCCTAATACAATTCCTAAAATTGGTGAGCCGCCCATCTTTTTCACCGTAGACCAGCAAATTGCTACCGGTAAGAAGTGGAAAATAGCTTCACAAGGTAGCCAAAGAATATTATAGATAGGCACCAACCAAGCATAAGTTTGAATTAGGGGTTTATCATCAATGGTTGGCATTTCACCAATAATGTTACGCAATCCAAGCAATAAACCACCCGCAATTAAAGCGGGTAAAAGTGGCACAAATATTTCAGCAAGATTAGAAATAAATCTTTCAAAGAGAGACATATTCTTTTTAGCTGCCGCTTTTGTTTGTTCTTTGCTTGCTTCATCTAAATTTAATTGTTGAATTAACGATTTATAATAACTATCAACATTGGTACCAATAATGACTTGAAATTGCCCAGCATTGTTAAAACAACCTTTCACAAACGGGAGTTCTTCAATGGCATCCACATTCGCTGCTTTGGGATCGACCAAAGCAAACCGTAATCGTGTTAAACAGTGGGTAACACTGGCAACATTTTCTTTTCCACCCACTAAATCGATCAGTCTGGTTATCGCTTCGGTTAGGTTTTTTGAATCTTTAGCCATAAAAGTCTCCTTGTTATTAGAACATTAGCTTTTGCTCTATCAATAGTTTGGCTATTTTTTAATATCTATTAAGCATAAATTGAATTTAATGAATAATAAATGGGAACGTTCCCTATTTGTGATTGAACTCACAAATTTTTATTTAAACTAAAGACTTTTAATGAATTATTTTATTCTTGAAAAATTAATCTGGATGGCACGGTTATGGTTTTAGCTAATGCACTATTTTGTAACATACAGAGTAATTCTTTAGCTGCATAGGTTCCAGCTTTATCAAAACCAAGCTCAACCGTCAGCGTATTAGGAAAAAGAAAATCAAGAAGCTCACTATTGCCAATGCTTGCCACAGTAATATGTTCTAATCGATTCTGGTGTAAATATTTGTTCAAGCCCAATGCAATGGCATCAGTGGCACAAATTATGGCTGTAGGTGCGTGTGATAAAATTGATTGTGCGAGTTCATAACCAGAACGATAACTTAAATTGCCTAAATAGGCATTTGGGCTGATTTGATTTTGCTGGCAATAATCCATATAAGCTTGATAACGTAGTGCACCGGTTGTTTGGTCATGTTGCTCAATACCAATAAAACCGATTTTTTGATGGTGCTTTGATTGGTGTAAATATTCAAGTAACGTTGTGACTGCTCCAATATCATCATAGCAAACACAGGTAAAATCAGGATACGATCTTGCCATTATGACACTTTTACTTTTCCAAAATGATAATAATGAAGGCTCAAGCCCGGTAAAAGCAAAAATAATTACGCCATCTGCTTGCTTCTCTTTTAACATGATTAAATGTTCTTCAACTTTATCAACGCTGAATTGACTTTCAATGATAATAGGATCGTAGCCAGACTGGTATAAGATAGGTAACATTGTGCGGACAGCTTGATTTTCTGACATCGAATCAAGGCGAGTAACAACAATGCCTATCACTTTGTTTCCATAACCTCGCATTGCTCTTGCCGACTTAGATGGCGTAAATTGATACTGCTCAACGATGGCCATTACTTTATTTCGGGTGGTCTCTTTAACCATAGGATCATGATTAATAACCCGTGAAACAGTTGACTTGCTCACGCCACTCAATTTGGCAATATCTTTAATGGTTAAATGGTTAGAAAACTCATTCATAATCACATCATTATACGAAAATCAATTAAATCATAGTAATATAGATTGAAGAAAATAGCGATATTGACGTCTATTAAGTGTTTGCAAAAACGACTTCATCCCTCATACAGAAAACAAGAATAATATATTGTTTTATATCATTTTTAATTAAAGCACTCAATGTGGTTTTTAACAATATATTTAATTATTACATTAGAATTTTTCATACTAAAATTAATTATTCTCTTGATAGCTATCATTTAAAAAATTAGATTTGCTCAATGAATCATTATTGATCAACGTTATTTACGTTATTAAAAGTAAAAAAAAGCAAAGGCCATTTTTATTTCTAGCTAGCATGCTGTTTACCTTGAATTTATCGACATCAGTGTTAGCTATGGAAAAAGATCACACCATAGAATCTCAATTTGAAAATACTTGATTATCTTTAGCCGATGCTATTAAGGGTAGAGAGCCATAGCCAGAGATAGAGATAGTACAAAAGCTTAAACTGCATGATATTACTGTCAAAAATTTAGATGAAGATGGGCTTATTTATTTAGATAATTACTTTACACAACCAGTCAAAATCATGAATTAAATATTGGGGAAATGGTGGCTCACTCTTTTTAGCTATAGTTAAAGGTAATATGGATGAATTTACCAAATCTATCGATACCAAAATTATTCCAAATAATTTAAAAGACACCCTAATTGGTGAGTATTATAAAGATGCCACATTGCCAACGATAGAAGACCCTTTTCCAAATACAATAATTTTTGGTCATGATAAAAATCAAATGCCAGAGTTAAACCCAGATGAGTTTTATTTTGGCCATCAACTATTTGATGGCTAAGTATATTTATTTGAAAAGGGTAAATATACCCTTTTCTGATTTAGATTAAGCTATGCTAGTTCTAGCACTATATTTTAATTTATAGAAACTTCCCCAATCTAACATCGCATCATGTACTTGCTTAAGGCTCTCTCCAACCTCCGTTAAGGTATATTCCACTTTAGGTGGCACTTGGGGATACACTTTGCGGGTGATTAAGCCATTTTTTTCCATAATGCGTAAATGTGAAGTGAGGACTTTTTGTGATATACCATTTAGTGATTTTTTTAATTCACCAAAGCGTTTTGTGCCAGTCAGTAAATCTCGAACAATTAGGACTTTCCATTTGTCACCCATTAACATTAATGTCGTTTCAACTGGGCAAGGTGGTAATTTTTCATTTAATGACATTACTAATAATTCCTTTAAATTCAATAATAGTATCTTAATGGATACTATGTTACACAGTGGTACCTACTTTACAATAGATACTTTGAATATTAATCTAAAAACATTCACTAAGCAAAAGACTTTTTTGTTTATAAGACAATATTAGAATCAAATTGAATTTTAGCTTAAACAATATGACAGGAGTAAATAATGAAAATAGCTGTAATTGGTGCAAATGGTAAATCAGGTTCATTGATCGTTAAAGAAGCGCTTAGCCGTGGTCATGCAGTCACTGCAATTGTTCGTAAAGCCGATGCTAAAGTCGATCCTAAAGCTGATGTGTTGGTTAAAGATCTGTTTGATTTAACCTATGATGATTTAAAACCTTTTGATGTTATTGTTGATGCTTTTGCCGCTTGGACACCTGAATCACTACCTTTACATCAAACGAGCTTAAAACATCTTACTGATATTTTAAGTGGTAAACCTAACCGTTTATTAGTTGTCGGTGGTGCAGGTAGTTTATATGTTAATCCAGAACTTTCTGTTCGTTTAGTTGATACTCCAGAATTCCCTGAAGAGTTTAAACCGTTAGCAACTAATATGGCGAAAGCGTTAGATGAACTTAAAAAATGTGACAATGTTAACTGGACATACTTAAGCCCAGCGATTGAATTTGTTGCTGATGGTTCAAGAACGGGTCATTATACCGCTGGTGGTGAGCAGTTTATGGTTAACAGTCAAGGTAAGAGCCAAATTAGCTATGCTGATTATGCCATCGCTATGGTTGATGAAGCTGAAAATGCTAAACATGTTAAACAACGTTTTACGGTTGTTGCTGAATAATTTATTTATTAAGCCTTACATTAAGATAGTCTATAGTCAAATCGCTATGTTATATGTAAGGCGATTAATTTAATCCGCAAATATCAAAAATTTTTGATGACTTTTATCCATTCTGAATCTAATATCAAATCTAATTCTAATAACCAAAAATGTAGCAAAAAGAATTGTAGATACTTGTCGTTGGATCATTTTAGTGCATCACTAATCGAAATTATCAAACCATCATCGTGATGCTTAATACTTGATTCATTGGCATGCTAATTGCATTTAGATTCTTATTAATTTTTCAAAATTGTATTAATTGTACTGTTTCTGATTTGTTGTTATTTAATTTGGGAAAACTGTTATGCAATACGATGTAATCATAAAAAATGGAATTGTCATTCTCGAATCTGGTGAAACACATACCGACATTGCCATAAAAAATGGCAAAATTGCTGCTATTGGCCCTGATTTGGGGCAAGCCGATCAAACTATTGATGCTCAAGGTTTAATTGTTAGTCCTGGCATGGTTGATGTTCATGTGCATATTAGTGAACCTGGTGGTGTTCGTCATGAATGGGAAGGCTATGTCACAGGGACTAAAGCATGTGCAAAAGGAGGTGTTACTACCTTTGTTGAAATGCCACTTAATCAACTTCCTGCTACGACGAGCGGTGAAACACTTCGTCAAAAATATGCTGCAGGGAACGGAAAACTTTATGTCGATGTTGCTTCTTATGGTGGCCTAGTTCCTTACAACTTAACCAATAATGGTATTGCAGAACAAGTTGAAGAAGGCGTCGCTGCCTTTAAATGCTTTATGGCGACCTGTGGCGATCCAAATCTTGACGGCGATTTTGCTAATGTAAATGATTATGCATTGTGGGAAGGGATGCGTCAAATTGCTAAGACAGGTAAAGTGTTAGCCATCCATGCAGAAAATGCAGCTATTACAGATATATTAGGGCAACAAGCCAAAGCACGAGGGGAAAGCAAATTATCACAATATGTAGCAACTCGTCCGGTATTTACTGAAGTCGAAGCCATTCGCCGAGCCATCTTTTTTGCTAAGCAAACGGGCTGCCCGATTCACATTTGCCATGTGGCTTGCCCCGAAGGGGTTGAGGAAGTGATCAAAGCTCGTCAAGAAGGTGTGAATGTGACGTGTGAAACGTGTATCCATTATCTCTATTTTACTACCGATCAGTTAGACGCGATTGGGCCCATTGCGAAATGTTCACCGCCAATCCGCGATCAGCAAGCTCAAGACGGATTATGGAAATACCTTTTTGCTGGACACATTATTACCGCCGTATCCGATCATTCACCTTGTACTTATGACTTAAAAAATAAAACCAATGCGTTTGATGCTTGGGGCGGAATTTCTGGTGTTCAAAATAATGTGGATATCTTTTTTGATGAAGCGGTACAAAAACGTGGGATGTCATTAAAGCAATTTGCTGATATCATCGCCAAAAATCCAGCCGAACGATACAATTTACCCACTAAGGGATCAATTCAAATTGGTAAAGATGCCGATCTCATCTTTATAAAACCTCATTCACACTATGTATTAAAAGAACAAGATCTTGAATATCGGAATAAATTTAGTCCTTATGTGGGTAGGAAAATTGGTGCACAAGTCATTCAAACATTGTTACGTGGAAAGACCATTTATCAGATTGATTCTGGTATTGATTTAACACCGAGAGGTACATTTATTCGCCGCTAATCATAAAAACATAATAAAAAAATCAGGAAATTAAGGGATAGAATTATGAAAAATCACACAAAGCAGTCATCATCTGACTCACTAACCATTGACAGATCATTACTACCTAAAGACAACAGAGATCGAACCATGAATTGTTTTACCTATGCGTTTATGTGGATCGGTGATGGTATGAATTTGGGTAATATGACTTTAGGTGCAAGTTTGGTCGTTGCGGGCGTTGCTAAGATGAATATTTTTCAAACTTTCGCTGCAACGTTCATAGCAATATTAATTATTACCACAATTTTTGTCTTTAATGATCGGTTAGGGTATCGCACTGGAATTCCTTATGTTGTGCAACTGCGAATGTCATTTGGAATAAAAGGAGCCATTATCTCATCGTTGCTACGTGGTATTCCTGCTATTGTCTGGTATGGCTTTCAAAGCTGGATTGGTGCAACAGCGCTTAATGAAATTATTAAAATATTGTCTAATGGTGAATTTAATCAGGTATTTATCTGTTTTCTTATTTTGCAGTTTTTCCAAATCGCCCTCTCGCTCTATGGATTCCATGCCATAAAGTGGGTTGAAACCTTAATTTCAGTGGTTATTATTTGTGCATTAATTTATGTCTTTATTATATTACTCAATAATCATCAAGCTATTATTATAGATAAATGGGTAAAACCTGAAGGAACTTGGGGACTGCCTTTTTATGGCTTTATTATGATGTTTTTAGGTAACTATGCAGCGATTTTTCTTAGTGCGGCTGATTATTCTAGAGAACTTAAATCAGGCTTTAGCAATCGTAAAAGAGGATTACTCTATTTTCTACCGATTTTTATTGCTTATGGATTTATTATTACTATTGGGGTGATGTTGGCGTCTGTCACAGGTAACTCCAATCCAGTGAAAGCCTTTGCAATTGTGGTCGATAACGCCTATATCACTCTGATCGTATCAACTTTTATTGTGTTAGGTACCATTGCGGTAAATATTGTCGCTAACATTATTCCTCCAGCCTATGTGATTACTCTGCTAACTAAAGCCAATTATAAATTAGCGGTAACAATTACGGGGTTATTAGCTATTGCTTCTTTCCCTTGGATTTTAGTGCAAGATACATCAGCACAAGGATTAGGATTATTTATTCTAATTTATTCCGCATTTTTGGGTCCCATTGTTGCAATACTATTGGTGGAATATTATTTATTACGTCATCAACAAATTAATATAAATGCCTTATACGATAATAAAGGTCAGTTTGCAGGTTATAACCCTGCTGCTATTTTAGCGATGCTGATTGGTTCTGCAGCGGCATTTTATGAAGTGAGTTTATCGTGGGTTGTCGGTTTTTTTGTTGGTGGAATAAGTTATATCTTATTAACCAAATACGCGTTTAAGCAATCTCTTTTCAAAAAAGGGACAATCTTTGAAAAGAGATAGAGAGTTTAAAATGGCAAGCAAAACTGATCTTTAAATGTCCTATTTTTATATTACGTTTCGCTTCCAATTTGACAGGTTACTTTGATCTCTCGATTATTCGGAATTTCTAAATTTGACAATACCACTAATTGAGGAAAATTAGGTCTTAAAAATTGTGCAAGCATTGCTCGTAATGAGTGATTAACCAATAAAACAGGCGGAGCACCAATTGCTTCTTGTTGATGAAGGGCTTGTTGTAGTTGTTGAATGATATGTTCTGCTAACCCAGGCTCGAAGTTACTGGTATTTTGTAGCGTTTGCAATAACAATCGTTCTAAATTGACATTTAAACAGATTACATTGATTTGCTCACTATCAGAAAACCATTGTTGTGTGATGACACGTCCTAAAGCAATTCTGATCATGCTAAGTAATTGGTAAGCATCATTCTGAGTGGGTGCATGTTCACAAATGGTTTCTATAATAGTGCGCATATCACGAATAGAGACTTTTTCAGCAATCAAATTTTGCAATATTTTATGAAACGTTGTTAAGGTTATAACGCCAGGAATAAAATCTTCAACAAGTTTCGGTACTTCTTGCTTAATTCGATCGAGTAGTTCTTGAGTTTCTAATCGACCAAGTAAATCACTCGCAAATTGTTGTAACAAGTGATTAAAGTGCGTTGCAATCATGGTACTGGTATCAACAACGGTATAACCTAATATTTGCGCATTTTCTTTATCGTTTTTATCGATCCAAACAGCAGGCAATCCAAAAGCAGGTTCGGTAGTTGGTGTGCCTTTAATGGTTTCAGTTACATTACCGGGATTAATGGCTAACCATTTGTTATTAACAATTTCACCTTTCCCAATCTCACCGCCTTTGATAAAGATTTTATATTGATAGGGCGCTAATGAAAGATTATCGCGAATATGCACTTGAGGCGGTAAAAAGCCGAGTGTTTGAGCAAATTTTTTGCGTAAACTACGAATTTTACCCAATAATTCGCCGTTCTGTGTTTGATCGACCATTGGGATAAGTCCATATCCGACTTCCATAGCTAAAATATCTTCAATATTTACATCTGACCATGTTGCTTCTAAATTTGCTGGTGCAGTTGCGGGGACCTCTGTGGCTTTTGTGGTGTTTTGCGGTTCAGCACTTTTATGTTTGTTTAGCCACCATGCCAGTACGGTTAAAAAACCTGTGAACATTAAAAATACAATATTGGGCATGCCTGGAATCAATCCAAGTAAACCAATTACAACCGCTGTTAAAATTAACACCTTAGGGCTATTAAATAGCTGGTTAAGCATTTGCTCACTGATGCTATCTTGTGAGCTGACTCGAGTAACAATAACACCTGCTGCGGTTGAAATAATTAATGATGGGATCTGTGCAACTAAGCCATCACCAATTGTTAATAACACATAAGTATGGCTTGCATCAGCAAAGGTCATGCCATGTTGCATAACACCTACTAATAAGCCACCAATAATGGTAATTGCCATAATGAGCAAACCCGCAATAGCATCACCGCGAACAAATTTACTGGCACCATCCATTGAGCCGTAAAAATCGGCTTCTTGGGTCACTTCTGCTCTTCGTGCTTTAGCTTCATCTTCACCGATTAACCCAGCATTAAGATCCGCATCAATGGCCATTTGTTTACCCGGCATACCATCTAATGCAAAGCGAGCGCCCACTTCAGCAATTCGCCCTGCACCTTTGGTAATAACCATGAAGTTAATGATGACCAGAATAATAAAGACCACGATACCAATTGCAAAATTTCCGCCAACTAAAAAATGACCGAACGCTTCAATCACTCGTCCTGCGGCATCACTACCCGTATGACCTTTTAATAATACTACTCGTGTCGAGGCAACATTAAGCGATAAGCGCAATAAAGTGGCAAATAATAAAACCGTTGGAAATGCCGCAAAATCAAGCACTCTTTTAGTGAATAAAGCTACAATTAAAATAATAATGGATAAGGCAATATTAAATGTAAAAAAGAGATCTAAAATAAACGCTGGCAAAGGTAATACCATCATCGACAGAATCAATAATATAAGTATTGGTCCTGCTAAAATTTGATATTGACCGTTTTTTAAATTATTAAATGATAATAACGTTTGTAGCTTTGATTTAATCATAAAATTAGTAATTACTGTTATTTATTTTCGGATAGCGATTCAGGTACAGGTAAATTATTCGGCGCTAATGGCTTATCACCACCATATTTATGCCAACGTTTTAACTGATATACCCAAGCTAAAATTTGTGCGACAGCGGTATAGAGCTCGGTTGGAATCGTTTCGCCAATTTCACCATGATGATATAAAGCACGAGCTAATGGCGGTGCTTCTAATAAAGGAATATTATGTTCGCTTGCTATTTCTTTAATACGTTGAGCAATTTTGTCCGTACCTTTCGCCAATAATTTTGGTGCTGCCATGATTTTTTCATCATATTGCAGGGCAACAGCGTAATGGGTTGGATTAGTTACGATAACATTGGCTTTTGTGACATCTTTCATCATTCGACGTCTGGCTATCGCTTGTTGCATTTGTCGAATGCGTCCTTTTATTTGCGGATCACCTTCTTGTTCTTTAAACTCATCTTTTATCTCCTGTTTGGACATTTTTAATTTTTTTAAATTACTCCAAATTTGATAAAAAATATCAAATCCCACCATTGGTATTAAAGATAATACACTTAATATTCCACAAATAATGATTAACTGTATTGCATTGGTTAATGCATGATGTAAATACATATTGGGCAAAGAAAGTATATTTGGAAAATAATGTAACAAAAATAGGGCAACTGTTGTTGCAATCAATATAACTTTAAGTACGCTTTTAAGTAGTTCCGAAAAAATTCTAATACTAAATAGCCGACCAAACCCAGCAATAGGGTTGAGTTTTGAAAAATTTGGTTTAATTGATTGCAGGCTAAAAAGTAACCCCCCGATAGCAAGGGGAGCAAATATGGCTGTAATAACCAATCCTATAAGAATTGGCACAATAGACCAAATACCCGCTGTGACCAAATTAACTAAATATAAAGTAGTTAATGAGTCATCTTTTGGTGAGTGTGATACTTTGATCGCCATTTTTATAATGGTGATCAATTGATTAATGGTATAAGGTCCCATTACTAAAAGTAGTGAAATACCTATTAACAGAATAAACAGCGAAGTTAATTCTCGAGATCGTGGTATTTGCCCCTTTTCCTTAGCCTTTTTTATTTTGCTATCCGTGGGTTGTTCGCTTTTATCTTGATCACTATCATTAGCCATGGCGAAAATAAAATTATACTGTTAAACGCGTTTTTTAATGTTAACAGTATGAACTTTTTACTAAAGAATTATTGCTTTGAAAAGGCGATGATTTATGGGGTATTTATCTCGTTTAATGGTTTTTAATATCAATAGTTTGTTTCTTATAATTTTAAACTTTCGCCCTTTTGGATGAAATAACTTCGGTTTGCTGATAGCCATTATTTGTGTAAACAGCTGGATTATTTAAATTTTTAAGATAATTGATTGATTGTTCTGTCATGTTCATTCGATTTTCAATAATCAAACCATTATCACGATTAATGTTTGCCAATAACTTGGTGGTATCGGTAATTGATTGCCATTGAGCAGCAACCGTTGGATTTTCACTATAAGGTGGTTGCATATTCAGTTTTTGGCTTAATTTAACTCGTTTTTCATCCAATAATTTTAACTCAATAAGTAACTGACTTTTTCTATCGATAATATCAGGTAATTGATTGATTAACTTATTATCAATCAGTATTTGTTGCTCTGTTTGCAGAATTTCAGAGAGAGTTTGTAACATTTCTGTTACGTTATTTAAAATATTCTCTAATTCTAACATGTTTATATTCCTTAAATTTTCATTAGCTTTCAATGTTTTGTAGCATTTGCTTAATAAGTTCTTTAGCAATTTTTTGTGAATCAATCACTAATGAACCATCGGCAATGGCTTGTTTTATTTTTTCTATTTTTTTTACGTCAATATCATTGTTAGTTGTGCGTAATAGTGTCACTGCATTTTGTGATAGGTTCACATTAGCACTTACTTTGGTATCATTTTGGGCTGGTATTACCGTTGTCTGATTTTTTTGTTGCTCAGTAATTGCATCACGACTAATAAGTCCTGATATGGCGGTAATAGATTTTGTTGCATCAATGCTCATAAAGTACCTTTAATCATATTTACGTTTTTATGTAATTTGTTTAGTCCTATTATCGGCAATAATAGAAAAATCATTAATATTATTTGTTGAAAATTATTACACCTTGGTTTGTTAATATTCCCTCAATAATATTACCGGAATCAAGTTTAACACTGATTTTATCGTCTAATATGGCATTATTGAGTGCTTTACCATTTGTCGTTACTTGGTAATCTTCGCCATCAATAATAACCTTAACCATTTGACCAACTTTAACCAACCAATTTTTTTGGAGTATTGCCGTTTTTATGGTTTCATTCTGATTAATATTGCGTGAAGCAATATGATTGATGGCATCGGATTTATTCAAAATCACTGAAGAGGGAAGTTTATCTAACCAACCAAATTTTAAATCTAGCAAATCTTCAGTGATAACTGAGCCTGCTGTGATGGGTTGTTTGGCGATAAGATAATGTCCGCTAACGGCAACATAAATTTGCATAAACCTTTTTTTATTATCACATTGCACACTGATGGTCATATTGCCCCATGGCTTATTTTTATTGAGTAAAGATAAGGTGGGGGTGTCACAACTTAATTTAGGAATATCATTGGTATAGCCAATAGTTATCGCTTCTGGTTTATGGCTAAATTGCTGCGCGATGAGATCTTTAACCTGTTTGCTAAGCGGGTTAGCTAACACGATATGGCAGCTAAATAGTATAAACATACCGATTATTAATTTCACGATTGTAATCATTCTTATTTTTTCTAAATTATTTATTAAGTAAATTCTACTTTATGCATTAAAAGTCTGAATGTTGAAATAAGGACAATTTTAACCGTTATTTGTAGGATGATTTTTTTTAGCTTCACTTAAAATCTTTTTTATCAAAAAAAATTAGGGTGATTTTATGTTTGATAAATTGGATAACTGGGTTCATTTTCACAGTCAGGCACTCAATGTGCGTGAAACGCGGCAAAATATATTAGCGGCCAATATAGCTAATAGTGATACACCTAATTATCAAGCTCGAGATATTGATTTTAAAGTGGAATTAAATAAAGCCTTAAAAAATCAAAGTAATGCTAATAATATCGCACTTCGTACTACCTCTAATCATCATATTCAAGTGTCAAATCCAATGACTATAAATCAAAATCTACTGTATCGAATACCCTATCAAGTTTCAGCGGATGGTAACACTGTAGAGATGGATCAAGAGCGTACAGCGTTTATAGATAATAGTATTCACTATCAAAGTAACCTTACTTTTTTAAGTGAACAATTTAAAAATGTGATGTCAGTATTACAGCAAGGATAATTGTGATGAGTTTTTCTATTTTTACCATTTCCGGTTCAGCACTAATGGCTCAGACTCAACGTATGAATGTCAGTGCTAGCAATTTAGCCAATGCAGATAGTATTACGAGTACTTCAGGTCAAGCTTATCGAGCTAAACAAGTGATTTTTCAAGTTGATGATAAAGGTTACCAAAATAGCATAGCCGGCGTAAAGGTATCACAGGTGATTGAAGATCCCGCACCAATGAATTTAGTTTATGAACCAAATCATCCTTTAGCAGACGAGAAAGGTTACATTCAAAAACCAAATGTTGATGTAGTGGCAGAAATGGTTAATACCATATCAGCATCTCGTAGCTATCAAGCAAATGTAGAAGTGATTAATACAGCAAAAAGTTTAATGCTAAAAACCCTTACTTTAGGGCAATAGAGGAATGTAATTCATGGGTATTTCTAATGTAGCAGTGTCAGAATCATCAAATATGACCAGTCCAGTCAGAAAAGGGACATCTGATGGAAACTCTAGTCAGGAATTACAAGATAATTTTTTAACATTACTTATTGCCCAAATGAAGAATCAAGATCCCACCAATCCAATGGACAACAGTCAGCTAACCTCACAACTTGCTCAAATTAATACATTAGCAGGTATTGAACGACTGAATACGACTTTAGGTATGGTTTCTGGTCAAATTGACGATAGTCTATCCGTCAATGCAAGTAATATGATTGGTAAAGGTGTCATGGTTCCAGGTAATAAAATTTTGGTTGCCACATCAGATGTCGAAGGGTCAGAAACGGAAAAAGAGACCATTACCACACCATTTGGCTTTGAACTTATGCGTGATGCTGATTCAGTGGTTGTCACCATAAAAGATGAAAATGGCAATGTTGTACGTGAGGTCGATTTAGGTTCGATTCCTGCTGGGGTCAGTTCTTTTACTTGGGATGGTGAACTTAATGATGGAACTAAGGCACCAGACGGTAGCTACACGTTTTCGATTAATGCCAGCTACGATGGGCAAAAAGTATCATCAACACCATTATCTTACTCTGTTGTATATGGAGTAATTAATAGCAAAGTTAACAATAAAGTATTACTAGATTTAGGAATACTGGGTTCAATTAGTATTGACGAAGTGCGTCAAATTCTTTAAAGGGGAATAAGTTCATATGGGGTTTTCTCAAGCAATTAGTGGTATGAATGCCGCTTCAAAACAATTAGATGTTATTGGTAATAATATTGCTAATTCTGCAACGGTTGGCTTTAAAAGTGCTAGTATCTCATTTGCTGATATCTATGCGGGCTCAAAAGTTGGAATGGGCGTTAAAGTTGCATCGGTTATGCAAAATTTTAATGATGGTACGACGACTTCAACCAATAATAGTTTAGATGTTGCCATTTCTGGTAATGGATTTTTTCGATTAGTGGATAGCAGCGGGCAAATCTATTATACCCGTAATGGTCAGTTCCAATTAGATGCTGCGCGTAATATCGTATCTGCCGATGGATTACAATTAACTGGCTATTTAGCAACAGGTACGCCACCACAAATCCAACAAGGCGCTGCACCTGGCCCATTAAAAATTTCGCAAGAGATGTTAAATGCATCAGCAACCAGTAAGGCTTCTTTGCAAACGAATTTAAATTCAAACAGTAAAGTTCCAGAAAAACAACCGATTAATGCAACAGATGCTGACACATTTAATTATTCAACCACCATTACAACTTATGACTCCTTAGGTAATCAACGTAATGTTCAGCTTTTTTATGTTAAAACTGCAGATAACCAATGGGATGTTCATTATCTTGATAACAGCGATCCTAATGCAACTCTTCAAACATTAGGAAAAATGGAATTTGACTCATCTGGCAAATTAATCAGTGATCCAGAAATGACTATCAATCTTAATGGCCTAAATGGATCAGCTGATAATACTTTTACATTGTCATTAGCAAACAGTACTCAACAAAATATGGGTAAAGAAGTCGGTAGTGTTAAAACCCCTATCGTTGATGGTTATGCTGCAGGTGATCTAGTTGGCTATAGTATTAATGATGATGGCACAATTTATGGTGTTTATTCTAACCAACAAACCATGTTATTAGGTCAAATTGCCATGGCTGATTTTGCCAATGTCAATGGATTAGAATCAGCGGGCAACAATAACTGGCGATCAACGCTTAACTCTGGAGCAGAAGTATTAGGTTCTGCCAATAGTGGGACGTTTGGATCACTAGCCAGCGGTGCGGTTGAATCGTCTAATGTTGATATGAGTCAAGAACTGGTCAATATGATTGTGGCTCAACGTAATTATCAATCAAATTCACAAACCATTAAAACTCAAGACCAAATACTTAATACGTTGGTTAATTTGCGTTAGTTTAAGGATTATTTATGGATCGGGTTATTTATACTGCAATGTCGGGCGCAAGCCAAACTCTTAATCAGCAGGCGGTTACCTCACATAATCTGGCTAATGTATCAACGGTGGGATTTCGTGCTCAATTAACTGCAATGAAAGCCGTGCCAATAGTTGGTAATGATATGCCGACACGAACGATGGTTGCTGCAACTACACCAACCTACGATTCAACAATGGGAGCATTTAATTATACGGGACGAAACTTAGATGTCGCCCTATCTCAAGACGATTGGCTAGCTGTTCAGTTAGCAGATGGTCGTGAGGGTTATACTCGTAATGGTGCAATTGAGATTGATGAAAACGGGGGACTTTATATTCAAGGTCATCCATTAATGGGTGATAACGGTGTTTTAACTGTACCACAACAATCTCAAGTAAGTGTTAGTAGTGATGGTACGCTTTCTGCTTTAGGTGCAGGTGATAAACCGACCACGATAGCCCAAGTCGGTAAAATAAAAAAAGTCCATCTTTTGCCACAAGAAATTGAGCGTGGCGATGATGGTTTTTTTCATTTAACACAAGCGACACAAGATGAGCGTGGCACAGTAATGCCAGATAATCCAAAAGCTCAATTAATGTCAGGGGTATTAGAAGGCAGTAATGTGAATCCTGTTACCGCTATGGTGGATTTAATCTCTCATGCACGTCAATTTGAAATGCAAATGAAAGAAATCACGACTGCTGATGAAAATGCTCAAAAAGCGAATCAAATTTTATCACTTACATAGGAAGGAATAGCAATGATTAAATCATTATGGATTGCTAAAACGGGATTAACCGCCCAACAGATGAATATGGATATTATCTCTAACAATTTAGCCAACGTTAGTACCAGTGGTTTTAAACGTCAGAGAGCAGTATTTGAAGATTTACTTTATCAAACTGTTCGCCAACCAGGAGCACAATCTTCTGAGCAAACAACTTTACCATCTGGTTTGCAAATTGGTACGGGCGTTCGTCCTGTTGCAACCGAACGTATTCATAGCCAAGGTAATTTGGAATCAACAGATAATAGCAGTGATGTGGCCATTAATGGACAAGGTTTTTTCCAAGTTTTATTACCTGATGGTACTCAAGCTTATACGCGTAATGGTGCGTTTCAAGTCAATCAAAATGGTCAATTGGTTACCGCAGCAGGTTATGAGATTCAGCCTACTATCAATATTCCATCCAATGCTATCAAAATGACCGTTGCGCGCGATGGTGTGGTCAATGTGACATTAGCCAACCAATCAACACAAGTACAAGTTGGGCAGTTAACGTTACATACGTTTATTAACGATACTGGTCTAGAAAGTATGGGTGAAAATCTGTATTTAGAAACCGAAAGTTCAGGTGCACCAACAGAAAACACACCAGGACTAAATGGAGCAGGTTTGCTGTATCAAGGTTATACCGAAACGTCTAACGTTAATGTTGCAGAAGAGTTAGTTAATATGATTCAAGTACAACGTGCTTACGAAATTAACAGTAAAGCCATTTCTGCATCGGATCAAATGCTACAACGTTTAAATCAACTTTAAAGATAATAACATGATAAATATAGTGAAATATCTTTATATTCTCATGGCGTTTTTTCTTTTAAGTTGTGCACAGTTTCCTAAAAAAGCGTTGGTTGAGGGGGAAACTAGCATCGTGCCAAAAATGCCTGATATCGTCAATACCAGCGGTTCGATCTATCAGGCTGCCCAACCGAGTAGTTTTGGTTATCAACCTATGTTTGAAGATCGCCGTCCACGCAACATTGGTGATGTATTAACAATTGTTTTACAAGAAAATGTTAGTGCCAGCAAAAGCTCATCAGTTAATGCAGGTCGTAATGGTGCATTAAATGTAGGAGTAAAAACTGTACCTCATTTTTTAGATGGACTTGTTGGTCGAGGTAAAGCCGATACAGATATCTCAGGCAGTAATGATTTTAAAGGATCGGGCGGTGCAAATGCTAAAAATACCTTTAGCGGTACAATCACTGTAACTGTGCAAAATGTCATGATTAATGGCAACTTGAAAGTTATTGGTGAAAAACAGATTGCGATTAATCAAGGCACCGAATTTATAAGATTTTCTGGTGTAGTTAATCCAAGAACCATCAGTGGTAATAATACTGTTATTTCAACACAAGTTGCTGATGCCCGTATTGAATATGTCGGTAATGGCTACATTGATGAAGCGCAAACTATGGGGTGGTTACAGCGCCTATTTTTAAATTTTTCACCATTTTAATGAGTATCATCATGCTAAATAAATTACGTATTTTTATCAATTTTATCGGTATGACCTTATTGATCACTCCAGTATGTTACGCCGAACCTATTCGTGATCTTGTTACTATTCAAGGAGTAAGAGAAAATGCCTTAGTAGGCTATGGTATTGTGGTTGGACTTGATGGTACAGGCGATCAAACTTCACAAACACCTTTTACTATTCAAAGTATCACGAATATGTTATCGCAATTGGGGATAACGGTTCCATCAGGCAGTAACATGCAACTAAAAAATGTGGCAGCAGTAATGGTGACAGCCAAATTACCTTCTTATGCACGAGTTGGGCAACAAATTGATGTTGTGGTGTCTTCTTTGGGAAATGCTAAAAGTTTGCGTGGCGGTACATTAATTATGACACCACTAAAAGGCACCGATAATCAAGTTTATGCTATTGCTCAAGGTAATTTATTTGTGGGTGGAATGGGAGCAAGTAGCAAGGGTTCAAGTGTAAGTGTTAATCAAACAGCAGGGGCGACCATTCCGAATGGCGCGACAATCGAACGTGAGCTTGCTATTCGTTTAGATGAACAAGATACGATTCATTTACACCTTAATCAATTTGATTTTACTCGAGCCTTAAAAATATCTGAGGCAATTAATAAGTTACAAAAAAATATAGCGGTTGCGATGGACGGCACTACCGTTACCGTAACAATGCCTAAGGATAATCAGGCGCGAGTAAAGTTATTGTCACGTATACAAAATCTTGAAATTGGTAATACACCCATTTCAGCTAAAGTGGTGTTAAATACACGTACTGGCGTTGTGGTGATGAATCAAAAAGTTAAATTAGATAATTGTGCTGTTGCTCATGGTAATTTATCGGTTGTAGTCAATAACAAATTAAAAGTGAGTCAACCTAATACACCATTGACAGACGGAAAAACTGTCGTTGTTCCGGATGAGGAAGTTAGCATTGAACAAGATGGTGGTGCACTGCATAATTTGGCTTCAGGTACCGACTTAAACCGAGTTATTCATTCACTTAATTTATTGGGCGCAAATCCTACGGAGTTAATGTCCATACTTGAAGCATTAAAAACAGCAGGTTGTTTACACGCCGCGCTGGAGACGATTTAAAACAGAATTATTAATATGAAAAATTTAGTTAATCAGTCCATTAATCGTTTTGCTTATGATTTTTCAAGCATTAACCAATTAAGACGCGATGCAGTTAGTGGATCAAATGAAAGCATTAAACAAGTTGCGGATCAGTTTGAAACATTATTTGTTAATATGATGATGCAATCTATGCGCAAGGCCGTTCCTAATGGTGGTTTATTTAATCAATCTGCCATGCAACTATTTACCTCTATGTTTGATCAGCAAATTGCCCAGCAAACAGCAGGAAAAGGCCTTGGGCTCGCTAATATTATTGCCAAACAATTAACGAATCAGCCTCATTCTGCGGTTAATATTAATGCACAATCTCAAGCAAACAATAATCAAACTAATATGCAATTAGCACAATCTTTATTTAGTGGTAATTCATCAAATTTATCTCCAGCCGCATTAGGTCAATTGCTCTATCAGCAACATAAAGCCAATAATTTAACTAATGCTGACGTCAACCAATTATCATCACCAACTAATCATTCTGATCAAGACCATATCACGCAATTTGTAGTTGAATGGTTTGAACCAGCTAAAAAAGCCGCGAAAGCTTCAGGTATTCCTTATGAAGTTATTATTGCTCAAGCCGCATTAGAAACAGGTTGGGGTAAAAAACAGATAAAAACAGCCGATAATCAGCCAAGTCATAACTATTTTGGTATAAAAGCGTCGCCATCATGGAAAGACAGTTCTACTCGTTTAACAACACAAGAATTTTTAAATAACAATAGAGTTAAAATTCAAGATGATTTTAGAGTGTATAATAGTAAACAACATGCAATAACGGATTACCTTAATTTACTCACTAAAAATCCACGTTATCGTGCGGTGGTTAATGCGCCCGATGCAAGAACAGCTGCTAAAGCATTACAAGATGCTAATTATGCAACCGATCCTAACTATAGCGAAAAACTGATTCAAATTATCAATCGTATTGAGACAATTGCTAAAAGTATACCGCCAAAATCCCTATCTGGTTTTAGACAAATTGCTTTTAAATAGTATTGGAATAAATTGATTTTAACTTAAAGAAATTAATGAGCAGGAGGCTTTTTCCTCCTGTTTTTTATGTATATATTTTAAATATAATGTATTAACGTTTTTGTATAAATGAAGTTTAGTGACAATCAGCTATTTCATTTGAAATAACGACATGTTTTGCATATTCATAAAAGTATATTGTGCCGCTTGTAAATTTGCTTGTAACATCACATAGTCTGAAATGGCTTCATACCAATCAACATCTTCGATTTGACTAATTTGCGTTTCAAAATCGATGTCCAAGGTCTTACCAAGAGCTGTTAATCTTTCGACTTCTGCCAGTACATTACCACCCGATGATCTCACGGTTGATATGTTTTCAAACGAGTTATCGACTCCTTGGCTGGCTTTGGATAGCCCTTCTCTAAATTGCGCAATCGAATTAGGATCGTTGTCATCTAAACCAATTTGTAATGCTTCAAGAGCATAATCAATGCTGGCAAAAACATCACTTTCAACAGCACTATTAGCACCCATCATAAAAATTTGCTCACCAGTAAAGCTCATTGCTACTTCACGTGTTTCATCAATAAATATGTTAATGGTTGTTGAGCCACCGACATAATTAACTTTGCCATTTTCATCGACAACAAAAGGAGGCGTGTCATTTTTGTTACCAGCAAACAGATAATTCCCATTCGTGTCTTTGGCATTGGCTAAGGATATTAACTGATCTTTTAATCCTTGTAGTTTATTGGCTAAATCAAGTCTGTTTTCATCGTTTAGCGTTTCATTACCTGCATAAACTAATGTTTCTTGAATTGATTGGATAACGGTATTTGCTTCTTTTAGTATGGTATCTTGGCGACTTAACGAGTTATTAGCACTTTCACGTGCAGCCTGAAATTGATTATTTCTCGATTGTGAATGTTTTAATATTAAGGCTTGTGATGAACCCATTGGATCATCCGACGGCGATAAGATTTTTTTACCCGTTGCTAAATGTAATCCTGATTTTTGCCATTTATTATTGGTATCTAAAATACTATTTAAATTTTTTTGATACATTGAATTAGTACTAACACGCATATTTTAATCCTTTTATCATTTAGCCAAACCTAAAATGGTATCGAATATTGTAGTTGCAGCATCAATAATCTTTGCATTAGCTTGGTAATACTGCATATAAACTTGCATAGAAATATATTCTTCTTCAATATTCACACCCGATATAGATTGATTTTGCTCATAAATTTCTTGGGTAATATTTTGACTGGATTGCGCTGAAATTTTAGCGGTTTGTGTTTCACTTCCCACATAACTGACCAACGCGTTATAAGCACTATTTAAGGTTTTCGTACCATTAATTAATTTTTCATTTTGAATATCAAGTAATTTGGCAACATTACGGTTGTCACCATTACCATTTTCATCGTCATTAATGCCTGTTGCAAATTTATTCACATCTTTTACTAATAGCTGTAATGATGATGCTACATCGGCAACAGGTTTAAGTAAAAAGCTATCGCCTGCAACTGGATTGCCATTTATTTCAATAGATAATCCGTCAAATAATAACTTGCCATCTTCAACTTGTGGTGTAATTTGTTTACTATCTGATAATCTGGTTACTACCCAATCGTTACCATTGAACTCAATTTTATAATCAGACGCTTTTATATCTGTCACTGAGTGGTAATTGATTTTAGCTGTAGCATTGCCTTGATTTTTGGCGTTAGCAATACTGCTAGGAGACTGATAATCAAATAATTTTTCGCCAGGATTGCCATTAACATCGACACCTGACATATGTACTTCATTAAAACGTTCAGCTAAATTTAATGCAATTAAACCTAGCTGATTACGTGCTTCAAGGAGTGGTCCATCACGAAAAGCTAATAATCCATTTAATCGGCCTGACGCAATATTTTGGCTTGTTAGCTCTTGAGTTGCGCCAGAATTATGCGTGTAAATAATCGTATTTAAAGCAGGATCATCTTTAGACGGTTGTACCGATAATTGAGTTGCCGAAGATCCTTGTACTAGACTTAAACCATTAGGAAGCGAAATATTATATTCTCCATTTTGCTCGGTAACTGTTATTCCGATCATTTCGCTTAATTCATTAACTAATTGATCTCGTTCATCAAGTAGTGCATTAGGTTCATGTCCACCACTTACTGCCTGTAATCTTGCAATTTTTTGATTAAGGTCAGCAATTTGTTTAGTGTATGAGTTAATGGTATCAACGTTATTAACGATTTCAGTATTGATATTGGCAATCTGATTTTTTAAATTTAACTCTGTTTTATTGAACTGACTTACTAAAGAGTTAAGATCATTAATAACAGTTTGTTTCGAAGCCGCATTACCTGCATCAGAGGAAAGCTTATTTAAACTAGTAAACAGATTATTTAATTGTGAAGAAATACTGTTTTCATTCTCAGCTAATAAATTATCGACTTTTGATAATTCATTGTAATAAGCTTTTATCGAACCATTTTGTGATTGTGATTGACGTAATTGCCCTACCACAAAACTATTATACGCTCGATTAACTGATGATACTGATACCCCATTACCAACAAATCCATAATTATATTTAGTGCCATTTGCTTGCCGCAAAATTTGCTGCTGGCGATTATAACCAACGGTATGTGCATTACTAATGTTATTACTTATCACATTAAGCATATTTTGTGCTGCATTTAATCCACTAATACCTGTATTCATCAATGAATTTGACATAATAGCTCCTAAATATAATTTCAGTTAATAACCAAATTATTAACTTAAAAGGTTATCTTTTATATCGGACTAAAATCGTAAAACTTTAGTTATTTTTAGATAAAATTGGTTTTTTTTAGATTTTAATTTTTTTAGCGTATATAATTAAATTGTTTTTATTGGTATTACTCTGATTTAATTGATTTTGCTTGTTTTAAAAAATCTATTCCTGTCATCGTATTTTCATCTTCAATATATTGTTGTGCCGACTTATTCAAAATTAAAATACTAATACGACGATTAGCATCTTTGCTATAATTTTTATTATTCAAACTAACTGTATCGGCAAGAGCAATAATGCGAATAATCTTGCCAGAATCTAATCCACCAGCAATAAGTTCCCTTCTTGATGAATTAGCTCTATCAGCCGATAGCTCCCAGTTACTATACCCTCGATCACCCGTTACATATTGACGCTCATCAGTGTGACCAGATAATGTCATTTTGTTTGGCAAAGAATTTAAAATTGGTGCAAGTGCATGTAAAATGTGTTGCATGTCAGAATGAATAACGGCACTTCCTACTTCAAACATGGGGTTGTCATCCGTTGCTAGAATTTGAATCCGTAATCCCAATTCAGTTAATTCAATAATCAGGTTGGCCGCTAATTTTTTTAACCTCGGATCGATCTCAAACACTTCATAGATTTTTTGAGCTGTTTTTATAAGCTCTAATTTTTCAAGTTGTTTAGATTCAGATTCTGTTAGGCTTTGGTTTGAAAGCGTATTTGTTTCTTCACCTAATTTTTTAATAACATCGTCACCACCACCTGGAATAGGACTTTCACTATCACTTAGGTTTTTACCGCCATTTTGTCCTAAAATAAGAGGTGTTCTAAAATATTCTGCAATACCTTGTAATTCTTGCGGACTCGCTTTGGAAATTAACCACATGACCAAAAAAAGTGCCATCATTGCTGTCATAAAGTCAGCATAAGCAATTTTCCACGAACCACCATGGTGACTGCCACCATGCCCGGATTTTTTTTTAGTGATTATTCTTACAGATTTGTCTTTCATTATTTGTTATTTTCATTTGAGTTGGCATTTTTATCTTTTACGTCTTGGATATATTTTTCTAATTCAAAGAAAGATGGTCTTTCATGAGAAAATAACGTTTTTCGTCCAAATTCAATGCAAATTTGCGGAGCATAGTCGTGCATACTTGCAATAAGTATGACTTTGGTACACTCCAGCGTTTTTATCACACTGGCGTTTCTTTGCTTTAATAACGCCGCTAGTGGTGAGACAAATCCATAAGCAAGCAAAATACCTAGAAAAGTTCCTACCATGGCGTGAGCAATAAGTTCTCCCAATTCACTTGCTGGTCTGTCTGCTTGTGCTAACGTATTGATAACTCCCATAACCGCAGCCACAATACCAAAAGCAGGTAATCCATCTCCAACAGCTGAAATTGCATCAGCAGGTTTTTCTAATTCGTGAGTATAAGTCTCAATCTCCTCATTCATTAGTGCTTCAATTTCAAATACATTCATATTGCCACTAATCATTAATCGCAAATAATCAGTAATAAAGTCGCAGATTTGAGGACTTGCTAAAATAAGTGGATATTTTTTAAATAATTCGCTTTCTTTTGGATTATCAATATCAGATTCAATGGATAATGTACCATTTTGTCGAATTTTGGTAAGAATGGTGTACATTAAATTAATAAGAGTTAGATAAAGTGTTTTATTATATTTGGATGATTTAAACAATTGACCTAATGCTTTAAGTGTCGATTTTATTACTTTCTTTTCATTGCTGACAATAAAAGCCCCGATTGCAGTTCCTCCAATAATTAGAAACTCTAATGGTTGAAAAAGAACTGCTAAATAACCACCACTTAAAACATAACCAAGTAGTGCAGAAGCGATAACAACAATATAACCTATAATTATTAGCATTGGATTTCCTTTTTCTCCATAATTAATGTTTCTACTATTAATTTCAAACTGTCATTTTTTTAGCAATTGCTGAATTAAAACCACTAGGTATTGATAATACCTGCAAACACTTTGCATGGTTTTCTTTAGGGGTTTTATTATTCTTTTCCGCTCTTGATGGTGGCTGACATAAACTGCAAATAAAACTGTTGTATGGTTGGTAAGCATGTGTGATAAATCGTCCATGACACTCTTTACAACAGGATTGTTGCATGACATTACTTTCAACAAATTTGACTAAGATCCAAGCGCGGGTTATTCCTAAGACTGGTTCGTTTTCATGTGAAAATGAACATTGTTCTAAATAAAGTTGGTAGGCTTTTAAAATTGTTTGAATACCAGGCTTTGTGCCATGTTTCACTAAAAAATGGTAAGCGTTGTAAAATATACTAGAGTGAATATTGGGTTCCCAAGTCATAAACCATGTGGTGGAGAACGGTAATAAACCTTTAGGAGGAGGGCAGCCTTGAATTTCTTTATACAGTTTTATTAGTTTACCTCGACTTAAATTTGTTTCACTTTCTAGCATTTGAATTCTTGCACCAAGTGAAATTAATCGGGTAGCTAATTGAACTTCCTTATATTTTTGAATGATACTTGTACCTTTCATCCTGAATCCTTTTCACTACTTATTTAATGAATCTAAAAGTAAACTTGATAAAAGTATGCCCGTATGCATTTGTTTTATATCACTTATGCGGGAATCTTCTGTGAGCTTCTTCATCATTTCTGCGTTTTCAAATCGCAATTGAAATGTTAATTGATTAGTTTCGGATAAAACTAACATTTGCGAAGTATTTAAACTGCTAAGTATGTCGGCTGTTTCTTCATCAATACCTAATCGATACATTGCCATCGCTTTATCTTTTTCAAGCATCTTTTGACTTAACAAGAGTGTTGAAAGATTCAAGTGGTGTATACATTTCAAAATATCATCATCTAGTATATTTCCCAATTTAATCACCCATCCATATTCATTTATATCCGTATAAAAAAACGAATATTTGATAAAATAAAACAACAATAATTTTTTTGCACTTAAAATTACATTTTTAAATGAAAAAGGTCAATAAAAAAATTATTTCAATTTATTTTCGAATTATTTTTCTGCGTTTTACTCTTTTAATTCTGTTTTTTTATAAGGTAATCTTACTTTGTATTCGTTTAATTGCTTGACTATGTAACTGACTTACACGAGACTCACTAATATTCATCACGTTACCAATTTCTTTTAAATTCAGTTCTTCTTGATAATAAAGTGCTAAAACCATTTTTTCTTTTTCAGGTAATTTATCTATCTGTTGAATCATGATATTGCGAATTTCATCATTAATGATTGAAGAAAAAGGGTTATTATCAGAGCTTGATTCAATTAATGTGTCGAAGTTATCGCCTAATTTTTTTTGTATTTCATCATAGGAAAATATCTGACTATAATTTGAATCTAATAATACTTTGTGATATTCAGTAATAGATAATTGCAAATATGCCGCTATCTGATGGTCATTAGGAGGTACACCTAGTTTTTTTTCTAACTCATTAATTGCATTTGTCACATCTTTAATTTTTTTCCGCGTTTGTCTTGGTAACCAATCTCGACTACGCAGTTCATCTAGCATAGCGCCTTTTATTCTAGGAATGGCAAATGTGGTAAATGAATAACCTTGGGAAGCATCATACCGCTTTATGGTCTCTAACAAACCGATATAACCTACTTGTAATAAGTCATCAAGTTCAATTGTGGTTGGCAAACGAACCGCTAATTTAAGTGCTTCATTACGAACTAAATAGATATACTGTTGCCAATCAATTTGATTCACTATACCTTGAGAGTTATACAGGCTATCACTCATTTTCTGAACCAATGTAAAAAAATGCTAACGAATATTATCACGCTAATTGATTGAATTAATGGCTAGAATAAGATGAAAAAAATAGGTAATTAACTTTTTTAGCAATAATGGTATTAAAAAATACCATTATTGCTATAGTACAAATTAGAGTGACCATGAATTCTAATTGTATACTTTATTGTAGTAGAGAAAGTACAGATTGAGGTACTTGATTCGCTTGTGCTAATACTGAAGTACCTGCTTGTTGTAAGATTTGACCGCGAGTCATATTAGATACTTCTTCCGCGTAATCTGCATCTTCAATACGGCTGCGCGCTGAACTTAGGTTATTTACAGTATTGTTGATATTAGTTACAGTTGACTCAAAACGATTTTGTACCGCACCAAGCTCACCACGTAATTCATCAATTTTTGATAATGCCGCATCAATTGTTTTTAATGGATCCGCAGTTGGAGCATCTGATACATTGAAACCATTTAAACCTAATTTTTCACTGTCAATTTGTTTCAAGTTGATAGCAATGATTTCACCATCGTTTGCACCTACTTGAATGTTAAGAGTTTTATCTTCAGATAATACTTTAGTACCATTAAAGTCAGTTTGTGCAGATACACGGTCGATCTCTTGTAAACGTTGATCGATTTCATTTTGAATTGATACAAGATCGCTTTCAGAGTTAGTACCGTTTGCCGCTTGAACAGTTAACTCACGAATACGTTGTACGTTATTGTTGATTTCGTTTAATGCCCCTTCAGTTGTTTGTGCAATTGAGATACCGTCATTTGCATTACGTGCTGCTTGAGTTAAACCACGAATACTTGAAGAAAAACGATTAGCAATTGCTTGACCTGCTGCATCATCTTTAGCACTGTTGATACGCATACCAGATGATAAACGCTCAATTGCAGTTCCAAGAACGCTTTGAGAATGATTTAGGTTGTTTCTTGCCATTAAAGACATCGTATTGGTATTAATTACCTGTGCCATTTTTATCTCCTTTAATATAATAAGTTTGATCAACACGATATTGAAGAAAATAATTCAATACGTTTGCTGATAATTTAGTTATCGGTTTTAAAAAAAGAAACTTTAGTATTTTTTTCCACGAATATTGGTTTTAAAAAAAAATATTTAAAAATAAATAATATTATTTTTATTTTTCAATTAGTTATATAAATATCATTTATACAAAATATATCCTACTCTGTTAAACAATCTCAGATTGTTACTTTTAATCTGTGAATTTATTCTCAATACTAAACTTTTTATTACATTGGTCGATAAAACAAGTAATGAAAGAATTTATATTAGGATAATTAATCATGGCAATGAGTATTTTAGGAATTGGTTCTGGTATTGATTTAAATGAAGTATTAGATCAATTAGAAGCCGTTGAAAAAAATCGTCTTACCCCAATAAAAGCGCAGCAAAAAACAATAAATAATAAGATTAGTGGTTTTGGCAAGTTAAAAAGTGCGTTATCCACATTTAATAGTGCGACAGCAAAATTGCAAAAAAAAGAAATTTTTCATGGACGTACAGTATCAGGTAATGACAATTATTTTACGACTAATGTAAGCAGTAATGCTCAATTGGGTAATTATGCGGTTAGTGTAGAACAACTTGCTCGTGCACACAGCGTTGCAACCAACGTGGTAAATGATAAAAATGCAGCGCTCGGCAATGATAATGAAACTCGAACGCTTACCATTGAACAAGCTAATGGCCAAAAGTTAAATGTTACTTTATCCAAAGATGAGACGTCGTTAGAGTCGATTGCCAATGCGATCAATCAAGCGAAAGTGGTTAATGAAGATGGTTCGACCAGTGAATCAACCGTAAATGCAACCATTGTGCGTTCTGGAACGAGTAGTTATCAGCTCGTTATTACATCAAAAGAAACCGGTGAGCAACAAGCCATTACTTCTGTTTCATCGGATGATGATAAGCTTAATTCACTCATTGGTTTCGATATTCATCAAGCTGATTCATCGGCAATGAGTGAAGTCGCTAAAGCGCAAGATGCCAAATTTAGTTTTAATGGTATTACGGTTAATAGTGCATCAAATACTGTTAAAGATGTTATTCCAGGTGTTGATATCACGTTAAAAGCGGTCACAACTACCTCACAAAATTTAACTATCGCGGCCGATAATGAAAAAACGCAAGAGGCACTTAAAGAGTGGGTGGATGCATTTAATCAATTGCAATCAACCATATCAACCTTAACGCAATTTACTGCCAGCGATGCCAATTCAGATGAATTAAATAGTAATAATGGACCACTAATTGGAGATTCCACACTACGTAATATTGATCAAAGCATTCGCTCTATATTTTCGAAGGGTCAAGCTGGTGAATTATCGGTACTGTCACAAATTGGTATCAATATGGACAGCAATGGCAAGTTGGTGATTAAAGAAAACGAATTGGAAAAAGCCCTTAAAGAAAATAGTGAAGCGGTAGCCATTTTATTTACAGGCGATGGTGAAACAACAGGCATTGCTAACGAAGTGTTTGCCAAAGTAAGTAGCTTTATAGATAGTGATGGTATGATTGATACTGCAACTAATGGTTTAAATTCAACACTAAAATCATTAGATAAACGCTATGATCAAGTCAATAACTCCATTGACCAAACCATTGAACGGTATCGGGTTCAATTTACCAAATTGGATATTTTGATCAATGAATTAAATGGTATGAGCAATTACCTAACTACCCAATTTGAAATGATGGCTAATTTAAAGAAATAAGGGATAACAATGTATAAAATGGGATCTCAAGCGTATAAGCAAGTTAATTTAGAAACCAGTGTCAGTCAGGCATCACCACATCAGCTTATTGTTTTGTTATTTGACGGTGCACTTAATGCTATTCGACTTGCTGATTTATACATAGAAAAAGGGAATATTGCTGGTAAAGGAAAAGCCATTTCAAAAGCAATTAATATCATTGATAATGGACTTAAAAGTTGTCTTAATTTAGAGCAGGGTGGTGAAATTGCCGAAAACTTAGATCAACTGTATCACTACATTAGCCAGCAATTGGTTTTAGCTAACTTACACAATGATAGGGAAAAACTGCAAACCTGTTTTGATTTGCTTGATAATATTGCTCAAGCTTGGCGAGAGATAGCATAGTGGAGCTAATGGCTTTGAATACTAATTTATTATTAGAACAATATGAGCAACTTAATTATGTTGTTGAACAAATGCTAATTGATACTCAAAAAGAAGATTGGGAATCTTTAATCAGTTGGCAACCTAAATATCATCAGTTAACAGAGGATTTTAAATTAAATGAAGGTTTGACTGTTATTGAAAATATGTCTATACAACAGCAAGATATTATGAAAATGTATTTCAACAATATAATTAATAATCATCAGCAATTAGCCCAATTAATGCATGTACGGCGTAGTGAACTGAGCAAGCTTATTGGCGAACAAGTTGATTATCAAACCAAAATAGGCAGTTATCAAAAAGTAGCCAACCTAGTATAAGTAACTAGATACCCTTGACCTTATTAATTAAATTGGTAATTAATTAAAAGTAATTGAGGAAAAGGGTTTTTAACATATAAAAAACACCTTTCTTCAAATTTTTTATTGATTAGTTTTACATCGTTAACACATACAATTAGCTTGTACTAGCGATTAGTTCACTTTGCAATAACTTGGGCCTTTTGTATCAAGAACCAGATAAGTTCTGATGTTGTTATATGATGTATACTCACAACCTAATGAATTACCTAAAGGATCATTAAGATTGAGTGTCCATTTATGATAACCATTTTCAAATTCTTCAGACCTTAGTTCTGTTTGTAAACATACCTTGCCAAAAAATAAACGAGCATTATAAAGTTTTTAAGTGGCATTGCCCGTTGAAAAGATTGCTGGGAAACTGATCACCTGAGTCTTAACTTGATCCAGACTATTTATTAATGTAAAACTAAATGGCAAACTTTACCATGCCGATTGTATGTAATAACTTGCATGGTGTTAAAAATTAATAATCTTAATTTTTTCAAATAATAAAAATTTAAAAGGAGAGCGATTGATTAGTCGTTGTTGCAACAATAGTGGTGAGGTTAAGCCAATTTACTATAAAAATTGGCAGTTAATTAATTATATTTTTTAAACCAAAATACCATCATCTAGTAGATGATTAGCTATCCGATAATGGTTTAAACATTCATATTCATGATTTCTTGATATGCTGAAACTAATTTATTCCGAACTTGGATACCAAATTGTAACGAAACTGAAGATTTTTGCATATTAACCATTACTTCATTTAGAGAAACATTCGGTTCTCCCATTTCAAACGCTTTAGCCGAATGATTGGTTTGCATTTGCAATTGGCTAATGTTATCCAATGCGGTTTTTAACTCATTAGTAAAGTTATTCTCAGCTTTTAATTGAGGCTTAGTTGCATATGGTGCATTAAAGTTTGTAAGTTCATTTGTATTTAATGTATTGATCGTTGTCATAACGGCTTGGTAATTTTCATTTTATCACTTTACGGTGCAATTTATCACACAAGGCAAAAAATAAATGGCATAAGTAAGGGATAAATGCTGTGTTTTTTTAGCTATTGATTTTTATTAATGCAAAGATAATAGACCCTAGAATTAATCTAATCAGCTTAGCATTAGGATTTTTATGGCTAGCCAAACAGTCGACGGTAAAGGCGAATCAAAATTAAATAAATTACCTTTTATAAATCAAATAAAACAAAATACCAAAATGGCATGGTCAATTGCAGCTGTTATTGCTATTGCTATTATCAGTATCATCTATTTATGGGTTAAAGATGACTCTTATAGTGTTTTATTTAGTAATTTAAATGATAAAGATGGTGGCGAGATTATCAGCCAACTTGATAAGATGAATATCCCCTATAAATTTTCATCGTCTGGTTCGACCATCTTAATTCCTGAAGATAAAGTTTATGATACGCGTTTGCGTATTGCTCAACAAGGATTACCTAAAGGTGGCGCTGTTGGTTTTGAATTACTCGATAAAGAAAGTTTTGGTATGAGTCAATTCAATGAACAGATAAATTACCAACGTGCTTTGGAGGGTGAATTATCCAGAACAATATCGATTATAAGTAGTATTGATGATGCTAGAGTGCATTTGGCGATGCCTAAACCATCATTATTTGTCAGAGAACGAAAATTTCCTTCCGCATCTGTGGCATTGACGTTATTACCTGGTCGCAGTCTATCACAAGGGCAAATTGATGCCATTATTCATTTAATTTCAAGCAGCGTACCCGAATTACAAGCTGATAAAGTTACGATTATTGATCAACATGGTCATCTATTAACAGGTGAAAATTATCGTGACCGAAATGCCAATGTGGCGCAATTAGAATTTAGTGAACGTATTGAAAACAGTGTTCGTGAGCGCGTTGAAAAAATTATTATTCCTATTTTGGGTAAAAATAATGTTCGGGTGCAAGTGAATGCTGAGGTTGATTTTAGCCGACAAGAATCAACGTCAGAAATTTATGATCCTAATAGTGATATTGCCAAGCAAACTATTCGCAGTAAACAGTTAACGGAAAATCGGCAATTAATTAATAGTTATGGCATAGGAGGTGTGCCAGGTGCGTTATCTAATCAACCCGTACCCACATCAAGTGCCCCTATTGATGAAGACAAGGAATCCAAAGATATTACTGATAAGCAACAGCCAAGTAACTGGCAATCCAATAATACTTTAAATTATGAAGTAAATCGGCAAGTTGTACACAGCAAAATACCTGAAGGGCGTATTAAACGTTTATCGGTTGCAGTATTAGTTAACTATAAGTTTGTGACCAATCAGTTAGAGAATAATGAGACAAATGAGAGTGATGATGAAAATAAATCATCACTTCCAACCGAACAATGGGTAAAACTCGATAGTAATGAATTAAACGACATTGAATTATTAGCTCGTCAAGCGATGGGTTTTTCCCAATTACGTGGTGATAGTTTGACTGTTGCCAATTTGAAGTTTACTGATCAAGAATTTGATGAAGATAGCGGTATCGCATTTTGGAAAACGCCTGAATTTTATGATTCTATCAAAACAGGCGGTAAATATTTAATCTATATTTTAATCATTTGGATTATCTGGCGAAAAGTATTGCGTTCAGTATGGCTGAAACTACAAAGACAGTACTTAAATGTTAATAATAAAGCGACGGATGCTCAGGCAACGCTAGATGAGAAATTAGATTATAAAGCGCACAGTAAACAGCAGCAGAAAATATTTGAAGATAATATGCAACAACAACAATATATTAGAAAAATTGTCGAGAAAGACCCTCGGGTAATGGCATTAATTATTCGTGGTTGGATGAATAAGGGGGACACAGAATAATGAATTTAAGTGAATCTCAAAAAGCCGCTACAGTAATGATGATATTGGGTGAAAATCTTGCTGCCAAAGTGATGCAATATCTTAGCCCTAAAGAGGTACAACACATCAGTAGTGCAATGATGTCTTTACCACAGCTTTCGCAAGAGCAATTGAAAAGTGTTCTTAATGAATGTCAATTTACACTTGAAAATTGTGCCGTTTTAACTACCGATGCGGATGGTTATTTACGTTCAGTACTCGAAAAATCTATTGGCAGTGAAAAAACCGAACGTTTACTTGATGAGTTGTTAGAGACTGATCGCGAAGAAGCCACCGATGGTCTTGAAATGCTTAACTTTGTTGATGCAGCACGGGCAGTTGATCTGGTTAAAAAAGAACACCCACAAATTATTGCTACTATTTTAATTCATCTGAATCGAGATTTAGCTGCTGAAATTTTAAATCTGTTTGATGACGAACTACGTAATGATGTCATGTTACGTATTGCAACTTTTGGAGGTGTTGAACCATCAGCGCTACAAGTTTTATCGACATCATTATCTACATTATTACATGGCCAAAATCTTAAACTTAATAATATGGGTGGCGTTCGTACCGCAGCAGAAATTATTAACTTAATGAAATCTCATCAAGAAGAGCTTGTTATTAATGCGTTGCGTGATTATGACAACGAACTTGCTCAGAAAATTATTGATGAAATGTTCTTATTTGAAAATCTCATTGAAGTTGATGACAGAAGTATTCAACGTCTACTTAAAGATGTCGATAATGAAACATTAATTATTGCTTTGAAAGGCGCATCAAGCGCATTGCGTGATAAGTTATTAAGTAATATGTCACAACGTGCCGCCTCTATTTTACGTGAGGATCTAGAAAATAGACCACCAGTGCGTTTATCACAAGTTGAAACTGAGCAGAAGAAAATTTTGGTTATTGCGCGTCGCTTAGCCGAAAGTGGTGAAGTGATTTTGAGTAGTGGTGATGATGAGTATGTATAATCAATCCAGTAGGTTGAACTGGAAACCATTTATTTTTCAGGATTTAACCTCGGCAACATTATCACAACTAAGTACCAACTATAGTAACCAAGAAAGTGAAATTTGCCAGCCTGAACAGGCGTTAGAGTTAATTGAATCGAATGAAGAACCTGATATTGTTCAAGAAACACTTGAGCAGTTAAAGCAAGAAGTTAAAGCACAAGCTTATCAAGAAGGGTTCACTTTAGGTCAAACTGAAGGGTTTGATGTGGGTAAACACTCGGGTTATGAACAGGGATTTGCTCTTGGACAACAAGAAGGACGTCAACAGATAGAGCAGCAACTTAGTGATGAAAAGTTAAAAGCGGTAGAGAACATCACTGATCTAATTCGCAATTTTCGGCAGTCAATTAATGATATAGATGAGTTAATCGTGCCCAAATTAATTGATTTAGCCTTGCTTGCTGCACAAAAAACTGTTGGCACTCTTTCTAAAGTCAAACAAAAGCAGCTGGTTTTTACGATACAAATGCTTATTGAGCAGTGTTCGATGTTATCAGAACCGATTTTATTGCATCTTAATCCCGATGATCTGTTGTGGTTAGAGCCAATAATAAGTGAAGAAATTAAACAATACCATTGGCAATTTATCGCCGATCCTAATATTGAAAGTGGTGGCTGTAAAATTTTTACAGATACTAATGAAATTGATACCAATGTTACCAATCATTGGCAAATCATGTCCGATTGTTTACATGAAAGGTGAGCATTAATATGACCTACTCATCGCAATGGATCAACAAAATTAGCCAAGCTACACAGAAACTTCAATCTTTATCCTTAATTCGCCAATATGGACGATTAGTCAAAGCTTCGGGATTAGTGCTTGAAGCTGTGGGATTAAAATTACCACTAGGTTCAAACTGTTTTGTTGAGCGGCAATCTAATGGTCAACTTGATGCGGTTGAGTGTGAAGTGGTTGGATTCAATGGGCAAACATTATTTTTGATGCCATTTGAGGCGACAGATGGGATTTTATTAGGTGCTCGAGTTTATACTTTAAAATATGATTTAGCGCATTTTAGCCATAAATTATTACCAGTCGGTATGGCGTTATTAGGTCGAGTCGTTGATGCCATGGGTAAACCATTAGATGGTAAGCCATTACCAGAACATGTTGAATATGCCGGTTTAGTCAATAAAACACTCAATCCTTTAAATCGCACCCCCATTCATCAAGTTCTTGATGTTGGGGTAAGAGCCATCAACGCATTATTAACTGTCGGACAAGGTCAACGGATGGGATTATTTGCTGGTTCTGGTGTTGGTAAAAGTGTTTTACTCGGTATGATGGCTCGTTATACACAAGCCGATATTATTGTAGTGGGCTTGATTGGTGAACGTGGACGAGAAGTTAAAGATTTTATCGAAAATATTTTAGGTGAAGAAGGTTTAGCGCGTGCTGTTGTGGTTGCTGCACCAGCCGATGTATCACCATTATTACGTTTGCAAGGTGCAGCCTATGCAACAAGAATTGCTGAAAGTTTTCGCGATCAGGGTTTTAATGTTTTATTAATCATGGATTCTTTGACTCGCTATGCTATGGCGCAACGAGAAATTGCCTTAGCAATAGGTGAACCACCAGCAACCAAAGGTTATCCTCCTTCTGTATTTGCAAAATTACCGGCACTTGTTGAAAGAGCGGGTAATGACGAACATGGCAAAGGGGCCATAACTGCTTTTTATACGGTTTTAACCGAAGGTGATGATCAGCAAGATCCGATAGCTGATTCGGCTAGAGCAATATTAGATGGGCATATTGTTTTGTCGCGTGCGCTTGCTGAGTCAGGTCATTACCCCGCTATTGATATTGAAGCATCCATTAGTCGAGTAATGACCGATCTTACCGCTACTGAAGATGAAAAGAAATCACGCTTATTTAAACAGTTATTTTCTAGTTTTCAACGTAATCGCGATTTAATTAATGTTGGCGCCTATGTGGCAGGTACTGATCCTTTGCTAGATAAGGCGATAAATTTATATCCAGCTATGCAAAAATTTTTGCAACAAGGTATTTACGAACATTGTGGATATGAAGAGGCTTGCCAACAATTAGCTGCGATTGTGAGTCAACATTAACCGGTTAGGAAAGTACTCATGAATAAAAATCCTTCACAATTAGCTTTTTTAACATTAAAAAAATTAGCGCAAAAATCGGTTGACGATAATTTACTTAAGTTAAAGAAAGCGAATGAGAATCAGGATAAAGCACAGTCACAACTCAATGTTTTAAATGATTACTATGTTGAGTATCAACAAAAGCTGAATGATGCCTTATCTGATGGTATAAAAGGATATGAATTAAATAATTTTAATGCTTTTATTGCCACTATTGAACAAGGGATAGAGCAGCAAAAAAAACTGTTATTAACCTTAGATATCAAACAAAAGCAGATTACTAACCAGCTTAATCAATCACAAAAAAGTTTGAACACCTATACAACATTGTTAAGTAAGCAATATAACAAATATTTACAACAGCAAAATCGTTTACAACAAAAACTGACCGATGAATTTGCCCAGCAGCAATTAGCAAGGAGGATATTGAGTGAGTATTAATTTGATTGGTAATTTAAACTTAATGCCAGTACATCAATCAGAGGTTGTTACTAAAGATACCATCAATAATGATAGTAATCTGTTTGAGCAATTATTGTTACTGAGTGAACAGTATAGCCACCCTGCTAATAAACCAACGCAAAGCAAATCGCGTGATATTGATAATGAGGAATTTGATGATAATAACGCTACGGATAATGAGTTAACTATTGGTGGTTATCCAGTTGCTGTTGAGTATTTCGAACGGGAAAAATTGGCTAGTATCAATGCGACAGAGATAAACGCTATAGAAAACAGATATATACCCACGAATTTATCTTCACCGCCAACAAATAAGATAAATTCTGAACTATTAGAAGATAATTTGTTGACCAATTTACCGACAAATCTATTAGATAGTGAGCCAGCCAACGA